>NZ_JAUORH010000001.1 GCF_030547425.1 Tenacibaculum sp. 1_MG-2023
ATGTTTTTACCTTCAAATTGTTCCATTTATCAGTATTTTAAAGCAAAAAAATACAGATTTTAAATTAATAAGTCAATTAATTTTTATGCTTAAAAACCTTCTTTTTTTAATTCTTTTACTCCCTTTTTACACCTCTGCCCAATCCAACTGGCAACAATTTAAAAAACTACAAGGAGCTCAAAAAACATGGGTACTACTCCATCCTTTTAAAGCAAAAAAAGCTTTTATTGTTTCACGTGAAGCATCAAGAGTAAGTGACTCTTTAAGAGCTTCTCCCCTACTAGATGGTGATCATGCAGGCGGACAAGTAGATGCTTTTCGTCATGCTTTTTGGATGGCTTTGTTACGACAACAAATTGGTGAAAATGCAGCTCGTTCACTTGGCAAAGCTCATGAAAAAGATAACTACAAAACATACAAAGAGCGAAAACTAGAAGACGGTGTTATTCCTGATCAAATTTCTTCTGAAATGGATTTATTTAACAACGAGGTTGGTTTAACACTTTCAAAAAAAGGTGGTAACCTTCCTAAAAATGGATTGATTTACAGAGTAATCAACGCCATTCATCAAGGAAAATTAAAAATTATTAAAAAAGATAAAAACGGTAATTTTCTAACTTGTAATAATGAGGTTATTTCAAAAAAAACATTAATCGGCAAGTGGAAGAATAACAAATGTTTGGTTAGTTCTAATTATAATAGATAAATGCAAAAAGTATATGTAATTTCAGGCACCATGTGTACGGTAGATTTATGGCAATATGTTTTTCCTAAACTGAAAAACACCCTTCCAATTAATATCGATATTACTCCAGCAACTTCTTTTGAAGGAATTAATCAAACCATACTGAATCACATTGAAGAACCTGCTACAATTATTGGGTTTTCTTTAGGTGGGTTTTCCGCCATGAACTTTAGTGTTCACTATCCTGAAAAAGTAAAAAAGTTGGTTGTAGTTGCTGCCAACACTGATGGATTGAGTGATTCAGAAATTCAACTAAGAAAAAGTACGATTGACTTTTTAGAAAAGCACACCTACAAAGGAATCTCTCAAGCAAGAATTCAACAATTTCTACATCCTGACAATTACAATAATTCTGAAATTGTTTCTATTATTAAAAAAATGGATGCTGATTTAGGGAAAGATGTGCTACTTCGTCAATTAAAAGCAACTTCAGCTCGGTTAGATATTTCACAAAAAGTTTTAAACTTAAACATCCCTATATTTTTTATTGCTGCGGAAAATGATGCGCTTGTCAATCCTAAAAAACTAAAAGAGTTTGCTAACAAATCCGAAAAAGGAACATACATACTAATTAAAAATTGTGGTCATATGATTCCACTTGAAAAACCCGAGGAATTGGCATCAATATTAAATATAACTGTTAACTAACCACATAAAATGTCAACTGAATTTAATAACGTTATTAGTTACAGCCCTAATTTTTTAACTGAAAAAGATGCTGCAAATCTATTTCAGCAATTAACAAGCCTCTCTGAACTCACAAATATGATGGAAATGAAACTTCCATCCGATGAGGTAATTAAATATAACTTTGGTAAGGTAATGTTTATTGACTCTGACTTGATAGAGAAAAATGTTTTTCCAAAATCAGTTTGGGGAAACATTATGAAATGGCCAGAATATATGCTACCGATAAAAAAACAAATTCAAGAGCATACTAGGTTAGAGTTTAAAACTTGTGTCTGTATTTATTATCCTGATGGAAACTCCGGTGTAAACTACCATTCAGATGGAATGGCTTTTGGAGATACGGACATTATTCCTTCAATTAGTTTAGGAGAAGAACGCATGTTTTATCTTCGAGAAAATAAAACAATGATTGAAAGCAAAATACTTCTAGAACACGGAAGTTTGTTAGTTATGGAAGATGGTTGTCAAGAATACTACGAACATAGCCTGCCTGAAAACCCAAAATATTTAAACCCGAGAGTTAATTTAACTTTTAGAAAATATGGTTTTTAAAATCCAACTACCTTAAAAAACTATAGAATTATTACGTTTTTATCCTTAAATATTTAGAAAAATAGCTTTTAACAACTACTATTTAAACCCATTCTAAATATTTAAGAAAACAATTCGTAAAGTTTGTTCAAGTACTGTGTTCCTCTTAAATTTGTGCTATTATTTAATCAACAAACAAAATAATGAGCGGATTACTAAAATCTTCTATCGGAAGAAAGTTTGCCATGGCACTTTCGGCATTCTTCCTGATGTTTTTCTTATTACAACATTTTGCAATTAACATTACTTCGATTTTTCCAGATAACGGAGCCACATTTAACAAAATGTCGCACTTTATGGGGACAAATCCGTTAATTCAATATGTAATGCAACCAGTTTTAATTATTGGTGTAGTATTTCATTTTGTAATGGGATTCATCTTAGAAATTAAAAACAAAAGTGCTCGAAAAGTTAGCTATGCTAAAAATAATGGAGCTGCAAACTCTACTTGGATGAGTAGAAACATGATTTACAGTGGAGCAGCTATTTTAGCTTTTATTGTATTACACTTTATCGATTTTTGGTTTCCAGAAATCAACACTAAATTTATTCAAGGTGATTGGAGTGGTTTGCACGATGGTGAGTTTAGGTACTTCCACGAATTACAACACAAGTTTGTAAGCCCAATTAGAGTTGGCGCTTATGTGATTGCTTTTGTGTTCTTAGCATTGCACTTATTACACGGATTTAACTCTGCTTTCCAATCAATTGGAGCAAACAACAAATACACTAAAGGATTGAAAACTTTTGGTAAGCTTTACGCAATCTTAATTCCGTTAGGATTCGTAGTTATTGCATTATTTCATCACTTCAATCATTAATACGCAACAAGTATGGCAACTTTAGATTCAAAAATTCCAAAAGGTCCATTAAAAGATAAGTGGACAACTTATAAAGATAAAATTGACTTGGTAAATCCTGCTAACAAGCGTTTAATTGACGTAATTGTAGTAGGAACTGGTTTAGCAGGTGGTTCTGCTTCTGCAACGTTAGCAGAATTAGGATACAACGTTAAAGCTTTTGCTTATCAAGATTCACCTCGTCGTGCACACTCTATTGCAGCACAAGGTGGTATTAACGCAGCAAAAAACTATCAAGGTGATGGTGATTCTTTTTACCGTTTATTTTACGATACTGTAAAAGGTGGAGATTACCGTTCTCGTGAAGCAAACGTTTACCGTTTAGCTGAGGTTTCTGCAAATATTATCGACCAATGTGTTGCTCAAGGTGTACCTTTTGCACGTGATTATGGTGGGCAATTAGATAACCGTTCGTTTGGTGGGGTATTAGTATCTCGTACATTCTATGCAAAAGGACAAACAGGTCAGCAGTTATTATTAGGAGCTTATTCAGCAATGAACCGTCAAATTGCTCGTGGTAAGATTGAAATGTTCAATCGTCACGAAATGTTAGATTTGGTAATTGTCGATGGAAAAGCTCGTGGTATTATTGCTCGTAACTTAGTTACTGGTGAAATTGAGCGTCACTCTGCACACGCAGTAGTAATTGCTTCTGGAGGTTACGGAAATGTATATTTCTTATCAACCAACGCAATGGGTTCTAATGCAACAGCAGCTTGGAAAGTTCACAAAAAAGGAGCATTCTTTGCAAACCCTTGTTACACACAAATCCACCCAACATGTATTCCTCGTTCAGGAGACTATCAGTCTAAATTAACCTTAATGTCTGAATCGTTACGTAACGATGGTCGTATTTGGGTTCCGAAGAAAATGGAAGATGTATTGGCTATTAGAGAAGGTAAATTAAAACCAACTCAGATTGCTGAAGAAGATAGAGATTACTATTTAGAAAGAAGATATCCTGCCTTTGGTAACTTAGTTCCTCGTGATGTGGCTTCTCGTGCTGCAAAAGAGCGTTGTGATGCTGGTTATGGTGTAAATGCTACTGGAGAAGCAGTCTATTTAGACTTTAAATCGGCTATTGAACGTTACGGTAGAGAGCAAGCAAAATTAAAGCATATTACTAACCCTACGGCGAAAGAAGTATACGACTTAGGGAAAGCAATTGTTGAGGCTAAATACGGAAACTTATTCCAAATGTACGAGAAGATTGTAGATGACAATCCGTATGAAACTCCAATGATGATTTACCCTGCAACTCACTATACTATGGGAGGAATTTGGGTAGATTATAACTTAATGACTACCATTGATGGTTGTTACGCCATTGGTGAAGCTAACTTCTCTGATCATGGTGCAAACCGTTTAGGAGCATCTGCTTTAATGCAAGGTTTAGCTGACGGATATTTCGTATTACCTTATACAATAGGTAATTATTTATCAAACGACATTCGTACAGGAAAAATCTCAACAGATACTAAAGAATTTGAAGAAGCAGAAAAATCGGTTAAAGACCGTATTGATTTCTTTATCAATAATAAAGGAGAACATTCTGTAGATTACTACCACAAGAAATTAGGAAAAATCATGTGGGAAAAATGTGGAATGGCACGTAATGAACAAGGTTTAAAAGAAGCTATGGCTGAAATTAAAGAATTACGTGAAGATTTCTGGAAAAATGTAACAGTTCCTGGTGATGCAAATGAAATGAATCCAGAATTAGAAAAAGCAGGAAGAGTTGCTGATTTCTTAGAACTAGGAGAATTATTTGCTAAAGATGCATTAGACAGAACTGAATCTTGTGGAGGTCACTTTAGAGAAGAATCTGTTGAATTAGACGGACCACAAAAAGGTGAAGCAAAACGTGACGATGCTAATTTTGCTTACGTTTCTGCTTGGGAATATAAAGGTGAACCAGCTGATGCTGTTTTACACAAAGAAGAATTAGAGTTTAACGATATTGAATTAAAACAACGTTCATACAAATAAGAGAGAATTATGAATTTAACACTTAAAATTTGGCGTCAGAAAAACGCAAGTGATAAAGGAAAAATGGTTGATTATAAGGTGACCGATATTTCTGAGCATATGTCTTTCTTAGAAATGATGGACGTATTAAACGAACAATTGGTAAATTCTGGAGAAGAGCCTGTAGCATTTGATCATGACTGTCGTGAAGGAATTTGCGGTATGTGTTCAATGTACATTAACGGTGAAGCTCATGGGCCAGATCGTGGAGTAACTACTTGCCAGTTACATATGCGTATGTTTAAAGATGGTGATACCATTACGATTGAACCATTTAGAGCTGCTGCTTTCCCTGTAATTAAAGATTTGGTTGTTGATAGAAGTTCTTTTGAAAGAATTCAACAATCTGGAGGTTACATTTCAGTAAACACGTCTGGAAACACTACCGATGCAAATGCTATTTTAGTTCCTAAAGAAAACGCAGACCAAGCTATGGATGCTGCAACGTGTATTGGTTGTGGTGCTTGTGTAGCTACTTGTAAAAACTCATCTGCAATGCTATTTGTAGGAGCTAAAGTATCTCAATATGCTTTATTACCACAAGGACAGGTTGAAGCGACTGAGCGTGTTAAAAACATGGTTGCTCAAATGGATTTAGAAGGTTTTGGTAACTGTACAAATACAGGAGCTTGTGAAATCGAATGTCCGAAAGGAATTTCTTTGGAAAACATTGCTCGTATGAACTCTGAGTTCTTAAAAGCAAGTTTTAAAGGATAAAATAGACCTTATATAACATAAAAAAAACGAAGCACTTGCTTCGTTTTTTTTATGCTCGATATTTACACACTCATGCCTTTTTTTAATTTAAAAAAATAAAAAGAATATACATTTGTCGCCGATGATTACAATATGATAATCTGTGGGGGACTATCTATTTACTAAATCAATCATATCTCAAATGAGATAAGAAAGCCTGAGTTTAAAAACTCAGGCTTTTAACATCTTAATTGTTTGTGTTCTATTTCCAAGTGTTTTCAGCTTCGTTACCACTCCAAATTACCGTAGCTAAGTAAGGATTATCAATAAATGGGTTTCTATTTCCTTGTTCATTAGCCACAACATTATTACGTTGTATCTCTAAATCTGATACCGGGTCTTCCGCGTTCCATTCTAACAATAAACTAACCATATTACTATCAGAGGTTGTAATTGATCCAACTGTAACATTTTTAGGTAAACATTGGCTCCCATAACGTACATACATATACATTATCATACGTGCTACATCACCTTTCCATTCATCTCCAGGGTACCAATTGCCTGAAACATCTCCTGCGTCACCAGAACTTGTAGCAAATTTTTTACTTGACCTGTCACTATTAAATCTTACGTCAGAAGGTCGTAAGTGATGTGCATCTGCCCCTGGGCCTGATGTTCCTAAATTTGGATTTCCTAAAGCCTTAGGATATACATGCTCTCTATTCCAATCTCCTGTATTTCCACCACTCATATCTTTATCACGAGTTCTATCTGTTACGTAATTCCCATCAATATCATCATAACCATAAATTAAAACCACTTTACTGTTATCATTAAGGTCTAAATCTGATTGTTTTAATACATCCCAAACATCAGGAGTATATGATAAATTAGTTGTGTGAGTACTAATTATCGTTGTAGCTAAAGCATCTTTTAAAGAAGCTCCTGTTAACGTAAAATCTACATCTTTATAATACTCTGATAGTTCAGAAGGAATCTTAAAACTACCTGAGTTTCCTTCTGATATACCTTTTACATTAATTATTACTGTAGCTGTAGAACAGCTATTAGGTATAATTGTACTACAAATGGTGTACTTAAAAGAATCTATACCCACAAAACCTTGTGCTGGAATATACGTAAATGTATTGTTGCTCTCTGTAATACTTCCATTTCTTGCTGAAGAGGTCTCAAACGTCACTTTAATTTTTCCTGAAGTATATGTGTCATTTGTTAAAAAACTAGGCAGTTCTATTTCTTTATTTTCTTCTACTTCAAAAGAGTCGTCAACTGCAACCACTTTATCTTCTGCTGGTATAACTTCACTGTCACTACCTCCACAATTAATAAACAACACTATGATTGCTATTGCTCCTATTATTTTCTTCATAATTTTTAATAAAATAATTAGCCCTATTTATGTTTATCGTGCACCTTTGTTGGTACATTCTCATTCCACACAGTTAAAATATCTGTAGCTACACTTGCGCCACTTCCTGCAGCGATAGCAAACTGACTTCTCCAACCTGCTAAAGTTCCACAAACATATAAACCTTCTCTAATTAAGTGATTAAAGTTTCGTAATTGAATTCTATCTTTCATAGCATTTGCACGTGTATGTCGTTCTACATATTGCTCTAAACCTACTATATCAAATGGTTTAGAATAATTAAGCGCTATAACTACATTTTTGCTATGGTACTCTTTTTTATTTGTAACAACTTTATAATTATCTTCTTCTTCAAAAACAGCTATTACTTTCTCGTTATCTATTTGAGAAACCTCAGGGTATAATTGTTCTAACTGGTCTCTACCTTCTTCTAAAATATCTTTTCCTAAAGTTCCCGGAGTAAGTCCAAGAACATTATTAAACAATGCATCTTGTAAATGAGAAGAACGTTGGTGCATAATGATACCTACTTTTTTGTCTCTTGCATACTCTTTGGTAAGCGCAGAACCTAAAACTAAAGCACATTGCATACCTGATACTCCTCCTCCAATAATAAGTGTGTCAAAAACCATGTTACGCTATCAACATTTTAAAATTAGCTGCAAATAATTTAACTGCAATGGCTAATAAGATTACACCAAATATTTTTCTAATAATTTTAATTCCGTTCGGTCCAATCACTTTTTCAATTTTTGTAGAAGTTTTTAACACGATATAAATTACAATTACATTTAATAAAACAGCTACAATAATATTCTCAAGGTTAAATTCAGCACGTAATGAAAGTAATGTTGTTAAACTACCTGGACCTGCTATTAATGGGAATGCTAACGGAAAAACGGTTGCACTAATTGCCTCTTCTTCATCATCTCTATACAGAGTAATTCCTAATATCATTTCTAATGCTAGAAAAAACAAAATAAAAGCACCCGCTACCGCAAATGAGTGTACATCTATACCTATTAAGTTTAATAGTCGCTGTCCTAAAAACAAAAACAGAATCATAATAAAACCTGCTATTACTGAGGCTTTTTCTGATTGTATGTGTCCTACTTTTTTACGTAAATCAATAATGATGGGAATATTTCCAACAATATCAATTACCGCAAACAATACCATAAAGGCTGTAAAAATTTCTTTGAAGTTAAAGTCCATAGTTGCTATATTTTTCGCGTGCAAAATTATATAAGTAATGTTACAATCTAGTATTTTTGCATTTAAATTTACGGGAAGTTACTATAAACTTCCAATTTTAAACACAAATTATGTTTCAATTAGGAAAAACCATCGTTTCAGAAGAGCTTATAGAAAAAGAGTTTGTCTGTAACTTATCTGCGTGCAAAGGAGCTTGTTGTATAGATGGTGATGCAGGTGCGCCCCTTGAAAAAGAGGAAACAACAATTTTAGAGGAAATTTACCCAAAAATTAAACCTTTTTTAAGAAAAGAAGGAATTGAGGCTATTGAAAAACAAGGCACTTGGGTTACCAGTGATTTTGGAGAGCTAGAAACTCCTTTAATTGATGACGCGGATTGTGCCTATGTTATTTTTGATGACAAAGGTACTGCCTTATGTGCTATTGAAGAAGCATATAATCAAGGAGTTGTAGATTGGAAAAAACCAATTTCTTGCCATTTATACCCTGTTCGCGTAAAAGATTATAGTGAGTTTGCTGCTGTAAACTATCATAAATGGGAGATTTGTGACGATGCGTGCTCTTTAGGTAAAGAGTTGAGTGTTCCTGTGTACAAATTTGTAAAACAAGCTTTAATTAGAAAGTTTGGACAGAATTGGTATGATGAACTTGAAAAGGTAGCCGAAAAGCACTTGAAAAAATAAGATAAAAAAACGACGCTAGATAGTGTCGTTTTTTATTTTATGTAGTGAATTATTAATTGATATTTCCCATTATTTTTCTATGCAAACGAATAGCATACCCATCAGATAAGCCTGCAACGTAACTAGAAATTTGCATAATTCTATCATATAAATTTTCTTTGTTCTGTTGGTATTCTTGTGGTATTAAGTTCAGTACTAATTTATCATAGTTAGATTGTTTACTGTCAAACTTATTATTTAAAGCCGTTACAAAAACATCTAGAAGGTCTGCTATGATTTTATATCCTGCAACTTCTTTTTCAACAACCTCTTTACTTCTGTAAATTTTATCAACACTTAATTTAATTATATCATTAATCTGAGCTTCATATTTACATTTATCCAATAAACCTTTATCAAATGTCCCTTTTAAAATAACTTCTTCATTATCTAAAAATATAGCTACTGCTTCGTTAATTAACACTCCTATGGCTAAAGCGCGTAGATAACTTACACGGTCTTTTGTATGTTGCAATGAATGATATTTCTTGCTATCAATGGTGTCTTTCACCAATTTAATCATATACTCTAAGGCATAATCTTCTTCAATTAAACCTAGATTGATACCATCTTCAAAATCAATGATTGTATAACAAATATCGTCAGCTGCTTCAACTAAGTATGCTAATGGATGTCGGTAGTAAGAAATTCCTCCAGATTCTTTTTTTAATAAACCTAAATCTTGTGCTACATCTAAAAAAGCTTCTTTTTCTGACTGAAAAAAGCCATATTTTTTATCTACTATGTGATTGGTAGGTTTCTTTGGTAAACTCTCTTTAGGGTACTTTAAAAAAGCTCCTAGGGTTGCATACGATAAACGTAAACCTCCTTTAATTCCTTCTCTATTTTCTGTGAGAATTTTAAATCCGTTGGCATTTCCTTCAAAATCTATTAGGTCTTGGTATTCTGAATCGGTTAATTGATTTTTATACTGAAGCCCTTTTCCTGTTTTAAAATACTCTCCAATCGCTTTTTCTCCTGAATGTCCAAATGGCGGATTCCCAATATCATGCATTACAGATGCAGCAGCTACAATCGCTCCAAAATCGTTAAAAGTATATCCTAACTCTTTTAAATGTGGATGACGTTCTAACAGCTCCTTACCTACTCTTCGTCCCAATGTACGCCCTACAACCGATACTTCTAAACTGTGGGTTAAACGTGTATGAACAAAATCAGTTTTTGATAATGGAATTACCTGTGTTTTGTCTTGTAAGCTGCGAAAAGCCGATGAAAATATAATTCTATCAAAATCTACCTCAAAACCTAAACGAGTTTCATCTTGTTTTGCACGTTCACGTTTTTGGGTATCACCAAAACGTTTTAAAGAAAGGAGTTGTTCCCAGTTCATCATTCGTAAATAAAATTTTGTCGAAAATACAAAAAAGAGAAGCCTTTTTGACTTCTCTTAATTAATTATTCATTACGCTATTTTCCAAAGTGATTTAACCTCTCTTGCAGTTTCTTTAATTTCTTCTAAAAAGAGAAACTTATTATTTGGTGAAGAAATCATTCTTCCATCAAAAACATCTAAAGAAAAACATAATTCTGGTAGAACATTGGCTTCATACTCTTTTTCTATTACCTTTAAATATTCCTCTATTAAAAAAGCAACTTTTTGAGAATCTTTTAAACTAAAAATATTTCTTTTAGAAATATGAATCTTAACTCCTCCTATATATTTCTCACCATTATACTCCATCGTAAAAATTACATCAGGAGAAATAAGAATCTCTACACCTTCTATAAAGATTGATTTTACTTTAGGTTTCTTTATTATTTGAATTTTATGATTCTTTAAAATACTTGGTATTTTTATTTTCATATACCTCTGAATTGCTTCAATTGATATAGTCTTATTCAATACCTGTCTAGGTTTAATAGGTATCTTACTTTTAAGTTTTTCTAATCCTTCAATTGTAGGTTTAAGATCTCCATTATTTACTATTGATTTCTTAATACTCGCTCTTGATGTTTGATATAATGTTATCAAAAACTTATTAGGTTCCTTTTGCTGTCTTATTATCCTTTTCTTTGTTGCTTCTGTTCCTTTTGAAAAGTCAACAAATTGATTTATTGAAATAAAAAATTCCATTTTTAATTATTTTTTAAACGATTGTTAATAACTTAATCTGTCTAAAAATCACTACACTACTATTAAATCATTGTGATTTTTATTAACAATGGAAATTTTTCTTGGGAAGAATGTACTTATTTTGGTAGTTTTGAAAAACCAAAAAAGGTAGATGAGACAATCTCAATTCTATTTTGTTTTTAAAAAATTTTTAGCCCGCCAAAGCAAAAATTTAAAACTTATACCAAGGGGATATTTCCAATATCCCTTTTTTTGTTTTTTTACTATCTCAGCACTTTGTCTTTAATTCTCTTTAAAAAGAGAAGCCTTTCGACTTCTCTTTATCACTTTTAATTTATAATTAAGATCCACACATTAAACAATCGTCTGGTCCTTCTGCATTTTTAGAAGCTTCAACCATCGCTTTGAATTCATCTGTACTCATTGGCTTGTCTTCTTCCTTCTTTTCTATATTTAACGTAAACTGCTTCGCATTTACAGCAGATTTGGTACGTAAATAATACATTCCTGTTTTTAATCCAGATTTCCATGCGTAGAAGTGCATTGAGGTTAACTTCGCATAATCAGGATCTTGCATAAATAAGTTTAACGATTGAGATTGATCGATAAAGTATCCTCTATGACGTGCCATATCAATAATATCTTTCATACTCATTTCCCAAACGGTTTTGTATAAATCTTTTAAGTCTTGTGGAATAGCTTCAATATGTTGGATAGATCCGTTTGCACGCATAATATCTTCTTTCATATTGTTATCCCATAAACCTAACTCTACTAAATCTTCTAATAAATGTTTATTTACTACAATAAACTCTCCTGATAATACTCTACGTGTGTAGATATTAGAAGTATATGGTTCAAAAGCTTCATTGTTTCCTAATATTTGAGAGGTAGATGCTGTAGGCATTGGCGCTACTAATAATGAGTTGCGAACTCCATGTTTTTTTACGTTTTTTCGTAGTTTTTCCCAATCCCAACGACCGCTCAACTCATCGTCTTTGATTCCCCACATATTGTGTTGGAATTCTCCTTGTGACATTGGCGAACCTTCATAAGTTGAATAGGCTCCTTTTGTTTTAGCAACTTCCATTGATGAGGTTACAGCTGCAAAATATAGAGTCTCGAAAATTTCTTGATTAAGCTTCTTCGCCTCTTCTGAGGTAAATGGTAAACGTAACATAATAAAAGCGTCTGCTAACCCTTGAATTCCTAATCCTACCGGACGGTGACGATAATTAGAGTTTTCTGCTTCTTTTACAGGGTAATAGTTACGATCAATTACTGTATCTAAATTTCTAATAACCTTTTTAGTTACTTTAAATAACTTTTTGTGGTCAAAAAACTTATTTCCATTCTCATCTTCAGCAACAAACATTGGTATTGCAATAGAAGCTAGGTTACATACTGCTACTTCATCATCAGCAGTATACTCCATAATCTCAGTACATAAATTCGAAGAACGGATTGTTCCTAAATTCTTTTGATTTGACTTACGGTTTGCAGCATCTTTATATAACATGTACGGAGTACCTGTTTCTATTTGTGATTCTAAGATTTTTTCCCATAAATCACGTGCTTTAATGGTTTTTCTTCCTTTACCAGCTGCTTCATAACTTGTATACAAACGCTCAAATTCTTCACCATATGTGTCATATAAATGAGGACACTCGTGTGGACACATTAACGTCCAGTCAGCATCTTCTTGTACGCGTTTCATAAATAAATCTGAAATCCACATAGCATAGAATAAATCACGTGCACGCATTTCTTCTTTACCATGGTTTTTCTTTAAATCTAAGAAATCGTAAATATCAGCATGCCAAGGTTCTAAATACATTGCGAAAGAACCTTTACGTTTTCCTCCTCCTTGATCTACATAACGTGCTGTATCGTTAAATACACGTAGCATAGGTACAATTCCGTTTGAAGTTCCATTAGTACCTGCAATATAACTTCCTGTAGCACGGATATTATGAATAGATAAACCTATACCCCCTGCAGATTGTGAAATTTTAGCTGTCTGCTTTAACGTATCATAAATCCCATCAATACTATCATCTTGCATTTGTAGTAAAAAACAAGATGACATTTGTGGTTTTGGTGTACCTGAATTGAATAACGTTGGTGTTGCATGAGTAAAGTATTTTTTACTCATTAATTCGTATGTAGCAATTGCTTCGTCTATATCTTCTTTATGAATCCCTATAGCAACACGCATTAACATTTGTTGTGGACGTTCAACAATGTTTCCGTTTAGCTTTAATAAATAAGATCTTTCTAACGTTTTAAAACCAAAATAATCGTAGTTAAAATCACGACTGTAGATAATTGTCGAGTCTAATTTATCGGCATTATCCATAATAATTTTATACACATCATCTGATAATAAAGGAGCTTTATTTCCTGTACGTGGATTGATGTATTTGTATAAATCGGTCATTGTATCCGAAAACGATTTTTTGGTGTTCTTATGTAAGTTAGATACGGCAATTCTCGCTGCTAATTTCGCATAATCGGGGTGTGCAGTTGTCATTGTAGCAGCAATTTCTGCCGCTAAATTATCTAATTCAGAAGTAGTTACCCCATCATACAGTCCTTCAATAACACGCATTGCTACTTTTACTGGATCAACAATCTTGTTTAATCCATAACACATTTTTCTAACCCTTGCTGTGATTTTATCGAACATCACAGGCTCTTTTCTGCCGTCTCTTTTTACTACATACATATTGATATTGGTTTTTTGGTTAATAGCGTCGTCAAAACATAGTTGTTTAGACAACATGTAAAATGTTAATACTAGTTTGTTTCTTTTTGAAACGATTATAATGCTAAAGCACTGGAAAAAGTGCTCTAGCTGAGTAATACTGCATGTAGGGGAAATAGCAGTTTATTGGTTCCTAAAAATCTGCATCAAAGCTGATGCTTCCTGTACCACCAGATTTTACTCCGGCTTTTTGGTACTCTGATACTCTTTTTTCAAAGAAGTTAGTTTTCCCTTCCAATGAAATCATTTCCATGAAATCAAATGGATTGGTAGACTCGTACTCTTTTTCACATCCAAATTCTAAAAGTAGTCTATCGGTAACATACTCTAAATATTGTGTCATTAACGTAGCATTCATACCTATTAAACTCACAGGTAAAGATTCGGTAATAAACTCTCTTTCAATATTTAAAGCAGAAATAATAATTTCTTTAATTCTTTCTTTTGGCACTTTATTTACTAAGTGATTGTTGTGTAAGTGTACAGCAAAATCACAGTGCATACCCTCGTCACGAGAAATTAACTCGTTTGAGAATGTTAATCCAGGTAATAATCCACGCTTCTTTAACCAAAAAATTGAACAAAACGATCCTGAAAAGAAAATTCCTTCAACTGCTGCAAAAGCAATTAAACGCTCAGCAAACGAATCAGATTCTATCCACTTTAATGCCCAATCTGCTTTCTTTTTTATGGCAGGAAAAACATCAATTGCTTTAAACAACTTGTCTTTCTCTTCTTCATCCTTAATATACGTGTCAATTAATAATGAATACGTTTCAGAATGAATATTCTCCATCATGATTTGAAAACCATAAAAGAATTTTGCTTCTGAATATTGAACTTCATTTACAAAGTTTTCCGCTAAGTTTTCGTTTACAATTCCATCAGATGCCGCAAAAAATGCTAAAACATGCTTAATAAAGTAACGTTCATCGTCTGTTAATTTAGAATTCCAATCCGTTAAGTCTGAATGTAAGTCAATTTCTTCTGCAGTCCAAAAACATGCTTGTTGCTTTTTATACCATTCCCATAAGTCGTTATGTTGAATTGGAAAAATTACAAATCTGTCTTTATTTTCTTGTAAAATTGGTTCAATCGATGCCATGCTTTTTAAGCTCTTTTTAGTGTGTTATTTTTTATTCCCTGAGATAGAAACAAAGATTGGAAAAATTGCTAAATTCTGAAAGCTATACTTATTCACAAATCCCTTGAAGTTTTTAACAAATTACTTTTCCTTCTTCAATTTACAACATTTTTATGTTTTTACAAAAACTTTAAAATCAATACTTTAAAATTTAAAAAAACGCTTGATAAGTGATACTCACTGAGTTTCTTATTTTGTGTTTTTACATAAAAAAAGTGACACAAAATGTGTCACTTTTTAAACTCTTATATTCTTCTTTTTTAAGGTTATTTTTTAACCTTTAAAACGTCTTCAATTATTTGTTCAATTTGTTTTTTTGGTAACGCTCCATGAGCCATTTGAGGGTCCTCGTTAGCAGGACAAAATAACATAGAAGGAATGCTTCTTATTCCAAAAGCAGCAGATAATTCTTGTTCAGCTTCTGTATCAATTTTATAAATATTAATTTTTCCTTCGTACTCTGCACTTAATTCTTCTAAAACAGGAGCAAGTGCTTTACATGGTCCGCACCAATCGGCATAAAAATCAATTACAGCAGGTAGTTCTCCTTCAAATTTCCATTCTTTGTTCTCTTCATAGTTAAAAACCTTTTTTAAAAAAGCTTCTTTGTTTAAATTTTCAGTCATATTATTTAAATATTGTAATTAGGTAAAGGTAGTCGTTTTTATTTCAATAGGTTTACAAGGCTGTTTTTGTTAAAATCGTCTTAAAATCAATAGCTATGATTGTTTTTATTCTAACTTTGGTCAAATTAACCAATTTTTTAATCATGAAAAAAATCCTTCTTCCAATTATTTGTGCAGGAACAATTTTAGTTTCTTGTAAAGAAGAAAAGCAACCTAAAAACAATATTAGTGTGAACTATCCAGAAACAGCTAAAAAACCTGTTGTAGATGAATATTTTGATACAAAAGTAACCGATAACTATCGTTGGTTAGAAGACGATAGAAGTGACGAAACTGAAGCTTGGGTAAAAGCAGAAAATGAAGTTACTTTTGATTACTTAGACAAAATTCCATATCGCGAGCAATTAAAAAATCGTTTATCTGAATTATGGAACTACGAAAAAGTAGGGACTCCATTTAAAGAAGGTGATTATACTTATTTTTATAAAAACAACGGGCTACAAAACCAATATGTTTTATATAGAAAAGATAAAGACGGTAAAGAAGAGGTTTTCTTAGACCCTAATACGTTTGCTGAAGACGGAACAACGTCGTTAGGTTCTGTAAGTTTTACCAAAGACGGAAAAACTGTAGCCTATGCAATTTCTGAAGGAGGAAGTGATTGGAGAAAGGTTATTATAATGGATGCTGAAACTAAAGAAATAAAAGAAGATACTTTAGTAGATGTAAAATTCTCAGGAATTGCTTGGAAAGGAAACGAAGGCTTTTACTATTCTAGTTATGATAAACCTAAAGGAAGTGAATTATCTGCAAAAACAGATCAACATAAATTATACTTCCATAAGTTAGGAACCCCGCAAAGTTCTGATGAGATTATTTTTGGAGCTACTCCAGAAGAAAAACACCGTTATGTTGGTGGGTATTTAACAGAAGATAACAACTACTTATTAGTATCTGCTTCTACCTCAACTTCTGGAAACAAGTTATTCATTAAGGATTTAACAAACTCTAATAGCAAACTAACACCTATCATTGACAATTTTGATAGCGATACTGGTGTAATTGATAGCAAAGGAAGTAAGCTATACTTAATAACTAACTTAAATGCACCTAACAAAAAAATTGTTACTGTAGATGCTTCAAATCCTACACCAGAAAACTGGGTAGATTTTATTCCTGAAACAGAAAATGTACTATCTCCATCAACAGGAGCTGGATACTTCTTTGCAAAGTATATGGTAGATGCTGTTTCAAAAGTAGTACAATATGATTTCGACGGAAAACTAATCCGTGAAGTAAAATTACCAGGAGTAGGAACTGCTGGTGGTTTCGGTGGAAAAACTGACGCTAAAGAATTATATTTCTCTTTTACCAACTACAACACCCCAGGTTCATCATACAAGTTCAATCCAGAAGATGGAACCTATGAATTATACTGGAAGCCTGCTATTTCATTCAACTCAGATGATTATGAAAGCAAGCAAGTATTTTACAGTTCAAAAGACGGAACGAAAGTTCCTATGATTATCACTTATAAAAAAGGGTTAGAACTAAACGGTAAAAATCCAACTATTTTATATGGTTACGGAGGATTCAATGTAAGTTTAACACCTAGCTTTAGTATTGCCAATGCAGTTTGGATGGAACAAGGTGGTGTATATGCTGTACCAAACTTACGTGGTGGTGGTGAATATGGTAAAAAATGGCACGATGCAGGTACACAGTTAAAAAAACAAAATGTTTTTGATGATTTTATTGCTGCTGCTGAATACCTAATTAAAGAAAATTATACTTCTTCTGATTATTTAGCAATTAGAGGAGGATCAAACGGAGGTTTATTAGTAGGAGCTACGATGACACAACGTCCTGATTTAATGAAAGTAGCTTTACCTGCAGTAGGCGTGTTAGATATGTTACGTTACCACACATTTACAGCTGGAGCAGGTTGGGCTTATGACTACGGAACTTCTGAACAAAGCAAAGAAATGTTTGAATACTTAAAAGGATATTCACCAGTACACAATGTAAAAGAAGGAACTCAATATCCTGCAACTATGGTAACTACTGGTGATCATGATGATCGTGTAGTACCAGCTCATAGTTTTAAATTTGCTGCTGAATTACAAGAGAAACAACAAGGAAACAACCCTGTTTTAATTAGAATTGAAACCAATGCGGGTCACGGAGCAGGAACTCCTGTAGCAAAAACTATTGAACAATACTCTGATATTTTTGGCTTTACATTATTTAACATGGGGTTTGAATCGTTACCAAATGCACCAAAATCTAAAATAAAAAGTTAAAAACTGTAACATTTTTATAAAAACTAAATCTTATTAGAAGTAAATTTACTACCTCGAGGCAAAATCCTCGAGGTAGTTTGTTAAAATTAAGATTCATTCAAAAAACATTAAAAATGAAAACCATTCACAAAATGCTGTTTACTACTGCCGTTGCTTCTTTAGGAGTTATTGCATGTAAAACAGATAAAAAGCCTGAAGAAAAAGTACAGGCAATTGTTTTAGAAAACATGGATACTTCGGTTAAACCTACCGATGATTTCTTTAGATATGTTAACGGTTCTTGGATTGATAACACTGAAATTCCTGCTGATGAAACTTCTTGGGGAGGATTTAATCAATTAAGAAAAACCACTACCAAAGATGTATTAGCTATCTTAAACAAGGCTATTGAAGAAGGTAACTTCCCAAAAATAAAAGATGCTGAAGGAAACGAAATAGATTCTGATCAAGAAAAAGCGGTAAACTACTACGAAACCATTATGGATACCGTAGCTAGAAATAAAGCTGGTAAAGCACCAGTACAACCTTTTCTTGAAAAAATTGAAGAAATTAAAAACTTAAACGACGTACAAACATTCATTACCAACATGGCTCCTTATGGAGGTGCTGGTTTTTATGGTTTTGGTGTTTTTAACGACCTTAAGAACAGTAGTATGAATGCTGGTTACATGGGAGCTGGCGGACTTGGTTTATCAAGAGATTACTACGTAGATGAAAAGGTAAAAGACAAACTTGAAAAATATGAAGTATTTGTAGCTAAAATGTTACAAGAGTTTGGTGATGATGAGGCTACAGCCAAAAAGAATGCAGCAACTATTGTTGCTTTTGAAAAGAGTTTAGCTGAACCTAGAATGACAAAAGAAGAACGTAGAGATACTCGTAAAATTTACAACCCAATGACCCTTGCTGAATTAACTGAGTTAGCTCCAGTAATCGATTGGGAAGCTCATTTGAAAGGAATTGGTGTTGATCTTGAAGGATTAGATGATTCTAAAGGTCTTGAAAAGATTATTGTTACAGATCCAGGGTATTTCAAAGCAATGAATGAAGTACTTAAAAATAGTCCTATTGAAACTGTTAAATTATCATTACGTTGGAATGCTATCAACAATTCATTAGGTTTATTATCTACCGATTTAGAAACTGCAAACTGGGAATTTTACAGTAAAGAAATGCGTGGAGCTAAACAACAACGCCCAAGAAACGAGCGTGCTTTAGCAAACTTAAACGGAGCTATTGGTGAAGCTTTAGGTAAATTATATGTAGATGAAAAGTTTCCACCAGAAGCGAAGCAAAAAGCTAAGGAGATGATTGATAACGTAATGTTAGGTTTTGAAAAACGTATTGCGCAATTACCATGGATGAGTGAAGAAACAAAAGAAAAAGCATTAGATAAATTACACAAATTAACTGTTAAGATTGCATACCCTGATAAATGGAAAGACTACTCTGCTTTACTTGTTAAAGGTTTAGATGAAGGTGGTACCTATTTTGACAATGCTGTAAACGTTCGTAAGTGGAACTTTGAAAAAGATATGGCTAAGTTAGGTAAAGAAGTTGATAGAACTGAATGGGGAATGTCTCCTCAAACAGTAAACGCTTACTTTAACCCTGTAAACAATGAAATCGTATTCCCAGCAGCAATTTTACAACCTCCTTTTTATAACTATAAGGCTGATGAAGCTGTGAACTATGGAGGAATTGGAGCTGTTATTGGTCATGAAATCTCTCACAGTTTTGATGATTCTGGTGCTCGTTTTGATGGTGATGGAAACCTTAAAAACTGGTGGACAGAAGAGGATTCTGAAAAGTTTAAAAAAGCAGGTGCTAAATTAATAAAACAATACAGTGATATTATTGCTATTGATAGCATGCATTTAAATGGAGAATATACTTTAGGAGAAAATATTGGTGATTTAGGAGGTGTACAAGCTGCCTATGAAGGGTTACAGGTTTTCTTAGGAAAAAATGGTCGTCCAGAAAAAATTGATGGTTATACACCAGAACAACGTTTCTTCCTTTCTTGGGGAACTATTTGGAGAACAAAAATGCGTGATGAAGCGCTTAAAAACTTGATTATGACAAATACACATGCTCCAGGGCAATACAGAGCTTATATGCCTCTTAAAAACGTAGATGCTTTTTATGAAGCATTTGATGTTAAAGAGGGAGATAAAATGTATTTAAAACCAGAAGATCGTGTAAGAATTTGGTAAATTCAATTAAAAAATAAGTACCTTTAAACCAGTGTATAAGCACTGGTTTTTTTATTTTAAAAAATTAATAATAGAGTATTGTATATTTCAAAAAATAGTAAGTAATTCGCTCACCTTAATTTTAAAAAATGAGACTAATTGGAAGGGTTGAAAAAATATCCTTTTTAAACTGGGAAATAGAAGATTTGCCCGTAAAGATTGATACTGGAGCTTATACTTCTGCGATACACTGCAAACATATTGAAGAAAAAGACGGTGTATTAGAGTTTATACTATTATGCCCTAAGACAGAAAGGTATAATAATAAATTACTCCAAACTACAAAGTATAAAGTTAAAAGCATAAGAAGCTCAAACGGAAAAAAACAAAAGAGATATGTTGTTTCCACATCCGCTATTTTTTACGGCAAAAAATATAAAATAAAGCTATCGTTATCAGATAGAGGTAAAATGAATTATCCAGTATTAATTGGTAGAAAATTTTTAAATAAAAAATTTATTGTAGATGTTTCACAAAAAAACATCACTTCAAAAGAAATATAAAAAATGAAAATTGTTGTTCTTTCTAGAAACCCTAAATTATATTCAACAAAACGCTTAGTAGAAGCAGGCGAAAAAAGAGGTCATGAAATGGTCGTATTAGATCATACTAAATGTGATCTTATTATTGAAAAAAAGAAGCCTGCTATAGTATACAATCATGAACTTATAACCGATGTTGATGCTATTATACCTCGTATTGGTGCTTCAGTTACTTTTTATGGTACCGCAGTTGTTCGTCAATTCGAAATGATGAAAGTATTTTCTGCAGTAGAATCACAGGCTTTAGTACGATCTAGAGATAAACTAAGTAGTTTACAAGTGCTTTCAAGAGCAAATTTAGGACTACCAAAAACCGTTTTTACCAATTACTCAAAAGATACCTCTGAAATCATCAAAAAAGTAGGAGGAGCTCCTTTAATAGTTAAACTTTTAGAAGGAACACAAGGTTTAGGTGTTGTGTTAGCAGAAACCAAAAAAGCTGCAGAATCTGTTATAGAAGCTTTTAATGGCTTACAAGCTCGTGTAATTGTTCAAGAGTATATCAAAGAAGCTAAAGGAGCAGATATTCGTGTTTTTGTAGTAGATGGAGTTGTTGTTGGAGCCATGAAGCGTCAAGGTAAAGAAGGAGAGTTTAGATCAAACCTACATCGAGGAGGAACTTCAGAAATTATAGAATTAACTGATGAAGAAGAAAATGCAGCTTTAAAAGCTGTTAAAGCAATGAAGTTAGGTATTGCTGGTGTAGATATGTTACAGTCAGATAGAGGTCCGTTAATTTTAGAGGTTAATTCTTCCCCTGGTTTAGAAGGCATAGAAAAAGCTACAGGAAAAGATGTAGCAAAAAGCATTATACGTTACGTAGAAAGAAGCGCTTAAAAACAAAACCGATACTCTCTGTATCGGTTTTTTGTTTATAACTAAACAATTACTTTTGTAGCTATGCTACAAGTAAACAATATTTCATTCACTTATCCGTCAAAAGAAAAAACTTTAGAAAACATCCAATTTACACTTCAAAAAGGAGAGCATCTCTGTGTAATGGGTGAAAGCGGTTGTGGGAAATCTACCCTTTTAAAAATTGTATATGGATTACTCGATGTTGATCATGGAAGTTTACACTGGAACGACACACAAATATTAGGCCCTGAACATTACCTTGTTCCTGGTATGGAGTTTTTTAAATATGTCGCACAAGATTTTGATTTGATGCCTTTTACATCAGTAAGTGAAAATATTAAGAAGTTTTTATCTCGATTTTATCCAAAAGAAGCTGAAGAAAGAACAAAAGAACTTCTTGAAGTTATTGAAATGACTGAATTGGCAAACGAAAAAGTTAAAAACTTAAGTGGCGGACAACAACAACGAGTAGCCATAGCAAGGGCTCTCGCAAAAAAACCTGAATTACTATTGTTAGATGAACCTTTCAGTCAAATAGACAACTTTAAAAAGAACTCATTAAGGCGACGATTGTTTTCTTATTTAAAAAAGAAAAATATTGCTTGTATTGTTGCAACGCACGACGGAAATGATGCGCTTTCTTTTGCTGATACTATGATGGTAATTCGCAACCATAAAGTCATTGCATACAATAGTCCAGCAAACCTGTATAAAAACCCAAAAGAAAAGTATGTAGCTTCTTTATTTGATGATGTAAACGAACTCACCATAAATAAACAAACATTATTACTATATCCTAACTTACTTGAGATTACCAAAAAACCATCAAAATTAGAAGGAACTGTATTGAAATCTTATTTTAAAGGGAACTATTGGCTAATAGAAGTTGCGTACAACAACCAATCAATTTTTATAAATCACTTTGAAAGTATTGAGTATAAAAAAACGGTCTCTTTTAAAATAAAAGAGACTGTTTAAACCAATAATAACTATCTCAATAATTATTACTCAACTATCTTAAAATAAATTATTTTTCTAAAAAAATACACCCTTACCGTCTAAATACCAAAAGATAAAAGTGTATTATAGCTTCTTTTTCTGTTCTGGTTATAACAACCTTTCCTGCATTTAGAACAAGTAGTTTTTATTTTACCCTACCTTATGCTTTAAAAAACTTCTTTAATGGTATTTTTTGCTCCATTAAACTCAAAAGATTCTCCTTCTTTTTTTCCTAAGATTAACTTTCCTATGGGTGAAGATGGAGATACAGCAAAGTATGTTTTATTTTCAACAACTAACAAACCTACGCTTACACTAATAAAATAGTTTATGGCTGAGGTAGTAATAACCACGCTACCTAAATGAGCATTTTTTGAAGTTGTTTCTGTATTAATTTTTGCAAGTGTTTCTTTCATTTGAGCAACTCCGCTAAGTTGCTGACTCGCTTTTTCCATTTCTAACTGTAGCATTGCTCTACCTGTTTCATGTTTATCTCCTGCAGAACTCTTTGTTTCTGATTGCAACGCTTTTTGATGAAAGGTAATCGTTTCTTCTACTGTTTGTAAACGTTTATTCACATACAACTCACATTGTTTGTATAATTCTTCTTTAATATTCATTTTTTTACCTCTCTAAACAACATTAATCCATAAGTTCAGCTAGCTCCTTCCCTACCAAACTTCCTATGGCAACCCCCATTCCACCTAAACGAACTCCGCAAAACACATTATTTGAAAGCTGCTTTACAATGGTTTTTTTCTGATTTCCAACTCCCATAATTCCGCTCCAACGATGTTCAATTTCAACTTTAGTATTTGGTAAGATTGTAGTTTTTAAAATTTCCTCTAATTTATTTTGAATAAGTACTGTCTGTCCAAAATCAGTAGTTTCTTCACCTTTGAAATTAAGATTCCTCCCTCCTCCAAACAAAATTCTATTATCAATATTTCTAAAATAATAATATCCTTTATCTAAGTGAAAAGTTCCTTTAATATGGAGGTTTTTAATTGGTTTCGTAATTAACACTTGTGCTCTTGCTGGTTGTACTTTTTCGTTTAATAGCTGATTTGAAAACCCGTTGGTAGCAATAAATAGCTTTTTGGTATTAAATGTTATTTGATTTGTTTTTACTGCAACTTGCTCATTGTTTTCAATAAAGTTTTCAACATGAATAGTATTGATGATTTTGATTCCTGAGGACAACACTTTTTTTAACAGTTTCGCTGCCATTTTACCAGTATCAATCTGTCCTTCAAAATTATTGGTAATATAATTTTGATGAATATTTTTAAAATGAAACTTATTGTCATCGACTGTAAAAACATCTGAAGAAAATAACGGTTGTAAAAGTTTGTTTATAACCTCTTTTTTATCCAAACACGATTCATATAGTTCAGTTGTTAAAAAAAGTTCATATCCTTTATTTTGTTGAAAATCGATGTTTTTATCACCTAGGTTAGTTCTTAAAAGCTGTAAGCCTTCCCAACGTTTTTTCACCAAATTAAAAACTTCTCCTTCAGTATGTGTTTCTAAATCATCAATTAATTCTGATAAACTCCCAAAACAAGCAAATCCTGCATTTTTAGTACTTGCTCCTTGCGGTAATATTCCTTTTTCAAGAATAAGAATTTTGGCTTTCGGGTAATTTTTACTCAGTTGTAATGCACAGTTTAACCCAACAATACCGCTACCTACTACTGTAAAATCGACATCTTTAAACCATTCTTTTAATTCCCAATAACTGAAATTCAACTTCATATAAATCTGATTATATTTGTGACTTGGCACGCTCCTTGAATGTCTAAATGTAAACATTAAAAAACAACTCTATGAAATTAATTGGAATCTTAATTTTAGCTTTAAGTTTTACGAAATGTGCAAGTGTAAAAATGGAAAACAATCATCCTTTCAAAATAGAATCAGCAAGTTATTCTCATGTAACTGGTGGTGTAAAAGGTAGCTACAGCTCTACTAACTTAATTATTTATTTTGCTCCTGAAGAGTCTGTTGATTTTCAAAAAGTATATTTTCAAAATAGAATTACCAAAGCTGTTGTTGAGCAACATAATGATAAACAATACATCGCTGCTCGTTATAAAACCTCATTTAATAACAGAAAAGATCTTATTTTACATGCTGACCCTAAAAAAGAGTTTGGAAACACCCCAACAGAAGAATTTCCTTTCGAATTAAAAGAAAATGAAGCAATGGTTTCATATGTTGTAGGAAAGAAAATACACTACGTTAAAATAGAAAACATTATAAAAAAAGATAGGGTCTTTATGCAATAAAAACCTCAGCATAGAATAGCTTTAAACACCTCTTTTTTGAGGTGTTTTTTATTTTTGGCACGTAATTTGAAAACTTATTAGCATAACCATAAAACGAATGCTTATGAAACGTATAAAATTACTTTTAGTACTACTTATTAGTGGTGTAACACTTACGTCGTGTGTTGTAAGAAATGAAATTGTAGATGATGGTTTTGCTTTAAGCGAATATATTTCAAGTTATGATTTATGGTATGTAGATTATCACAGAACTACTGGTAGTGGCGAAGTTCCTTTTTTATCAAGAGCTTTTACCATTTCCTTTTTAAACGGAACCATGTATGCAAATAACAATATTGTTGATGTTGGTAAAACAGGAAATGGTTTTGGTATAGCTGTAGGTAACTATGGCACCTACGGAACCGCTTTAGAAACGCGTCACGATATAGATGGATATTTTGAATTTGATGTAGTACAACTTTCTAGTAATGAAATTAGAATTGATGATTTGTCTCAAAATGTGAGTTATTATCTAGTAGGTTACCAAGTAGATACATTTGATTATGACATGTTATTTTATGACAATATTGAATATTTTTTACAAGAGTTTAAAGCTTGGAAAAGAACTGATGAAGCTGGGGGTAGACCAAACCCTTTTGATAACGAGCATTACCTTAGGTTTACACCAAAAAATAATGTAACTTTCAATTCGTCAAATGACCCTTTTGGCACAAATGTTGATTATATTAATTGGGACTTTGAAGGAAACTATATTGTTAGAAATGTTACAGGTGAAAACAGCCTAAAATATTTAACACTTAATTATGATAACGGAGATACTGAAGAGTTTGATTTAACCGTTATAAATGACGAAACAATACGATTAAAACACGTAAGTTCAAGAACAACATATATTTTTTCTGGTATAGAATTTATACAATATCTTAAAGGAGAAAAAACAAGTACTACAAAACCAGCTGTAAGGAATAGCGGTAGAAAACGTACTAAAATAGAAAGAGAAACAGTTCCGAAAAGGAAATAAAAATAAAGTTTGGTTAGTTGATTTTTGGTTGGTGTAGTAGCCAACTGAAAAGAACCGCCCCTCACGGGGCGGTTTTTCATTTTATAATAGTAGCTTAACATAAAAAACTTTACCTTTATACAAAACAACAAACCATGCAACAAACTGCTTTAATTACTGGAGCAACCTCAGGTATTGGTAAGGCAACCGCTCAACTTTTTGCTAAGAATAACATTAACTTAATTATTTGTGGTAGGC
The DNA here is from genome assembly GCF_030547425.1 of Tenacibaculum sp. 1_MG-2023. Classification (GTDB taxonomy): domain Bacteria; phylum Bacteroidota; class Bacteroidia; order Flavobacteriales; family Flavobacteriaceae; genus Polaribacter. The sequence goes on from NZ_JAUORH010000001.1 coordinate 26,079, forward strand.
GTATTGAAAAACTACAACAATTACAACAAGAACTATCACAGTTCACCAAGGTACATGTACTTCAGTTTGATGTTCGTTATAACAAAGAAGTACTAAAAGCAATCAATAGTTTACCTATTGAGTTTAAACATATTAATATTCTTATTAACAATGCTGGAAATGCTCATGGATTAAACAGTATTCAAAATGGAAATATTGATGATTGGGATGCTATGATTGACGGAAACGTAAAAGGTCTTTTATACGTTTCAAAAGCCATTATTCCTCAAATGGTAGAACGGAACAATGGTTTCATTGTAAATATCGGCTCTATTGCAGGAAAAGATGTATACCCTAACGGAAATGTGTATTGTGCATCAAAGTTCGCTGTAAACGCTTTAAATAAGGGAATGCGTATTGATTTGAATCAAAATAACATTCGTGTATGTGCTATTCATCCCGGGTTGGTAGAAACTGAATTTTCTGATGTTCGTTTTAAAGGAGATTCTGAAAGAGCTAAAACTGTGTATCAAGGATACAAAGCACTACAACCTGAAGATATTGCAGATATTATTCATTTTGTGGTAACACGCCCATACCATGTTAATATTGAAGATTTAATTGTATACCCTACGGCGCAAGCTAGTGCAACTATTGTGAATAAAAACGCTTAAGTTGTGATTAACAAACGTCTTTTAATTAAAAACTTATTGTCTCATAACGACGAGAATAGTTTTTATGATAAAAAACAAAAATTATCCCTTAGTTCTAAAGAAGGAAAAGCTAAGTTTATAAAACACATTTGTGCGCTTTCTAATTCTAACCCTAACAACAATTCCTATATTGTTATTGGTATTGAAGATGAAGAAAATAAAATTATTGGAGTCGATTTTTACGATGATAGTAAAATTCAGAACCTTGTAAATGCTTACCTAAAAAACCCTCCAAAAATAGAATATGAGAATGTTCCTTTTCCTCGCTTACAACGTCATAAAGTAATTGGTTTAGTAACTATTTATCCTACTAAATTAATTACCTCTTTAGCTAAAAATGCGTGGAAGTACCGTAGAGGAACTATTTTTTATCGCAGAGGTAGTAATTCTATGCCTACCGAAGATAGTTTTATACTTAAAAACAACAATAAAGCGATTGTTGAAGCTATTGAAAAAAATGCTAGTAACAATATCCAGCTTACACTCGACGGTGTTTTTGATTTTATTGAAAGACACAAACCAGAATACAATCCGAAGTACAAAGTATTTAACGAGCAATTTGTGCTTTGTTGGGCAGGAAAAAAGAAGATTATAAATGATGAAGAGTTTTTTACACGGGTTGATATTGAATTGATAAACGAGCAAGTTCGTTTGTTTTTTTCTTCGTTAGATGATGTACAAATTAGTTATAACGAACAGTCGTTTATTATTACTGAGTACATTGTTTTAGGAATTGATAAGAGTGAGAAACGCTATCCGTTAGAAAAAACTATTATCAACTTTAAAGATAACGGAAAGCATGATATTGTTACGGAATTTTTATTTGAAGCTCCTCAATATCATAACGATATTTTACAACTTATTTACGATAACAATAATAGTATTATCGCTAAAATTGTGAACAACAAACCACTTTCTGTTATTGAACACGAAGATGTATATCGATTACCTACTTCCTACTTAATCTGTTATTTAAATGGATTTGAAAGTGCTCCTCTACAACTTAAAAAAGCAAAAAATTATATCAAAAATCTAGAAGATAAAACTACCTATATTAAATACAAAGAGGCAATTCGAGTAATACGAAAGGTGAAGTATAGTTAGAAACTTTTAACCTCTTTTAAAATCTTACTATCTACCTCAACATTAATTGTACAATTGTAACGATTCCAATTAATAGAATAAAAGACAACGACAGTTTTCTGAATTTAGATTGTGGTATATAAGCTAATATTTTCTTTCCTATAAATGATCCTACAAGTCCAATTACAAACAAAAAAGGGACGTATTTTAGGTCGTGATTGTGAATGTAACCATTGTTGTAATAGACAAATGTTCTTGAAAAATCAATCATAAAATCTATAAAGGCTGAAGTCGCTATAAACACACTCTTTTCTAAGTTAAAAGCTGCCATGGTTAACCCTCTAATAGCTCCTCCTGTACCTAACAATCCCGCTGAAAATCCTGAAAATGAACCTCCAATAATGGCATTTTTTTTATTCGGGGAAACAATGAATTTATTTTTAATCAGGAAGAAAGCACTAAACCCCACTAAAAAGACTCCTAAAAATATTTCTAAATAGGCACTGTTCACATATTTTGATAATATACCTCCTAAAATCACAAAAACCACTGAAGGAATTCCAATGTTTATCAACAATTTTTTATCTAAGCCTTTTTTAAATAAGAAGATTTTACTCACATTACTAGACAAATGAAAAATAGCTGTAAGACCTAACACAGAGTAAAAATCGAAATAAAAATTTCCTATTGGAACAAAAAAAACAGACGAACCAAAACCTCCTATTGTTCCAATAATTTCGGCAATTAAAGCTAATACTAAAAATATGAAGTTTATGTCTTTCATTCCTTTTTACCATCTAAATTATCTTGCAAATTTTTAAGTTCTTGCCATTTACCTTAGTAAGCTAATTTTGCTTGTTTGGGCCATGTATTAGGTTTATGAACTCTATAACGATCTCCTCCCCTTTTTAATACTTCTTGACATTTTTCTACAGACGTTTCTGCTAACAACTTCCAACTATTTATACTAAAATTATGGAAAAGTTCTTCAATTTTAGGTCCTATTTCATCAACTATTTTTAAATCATTCTCTTTTATTTTTCTACCAAACACCTTTTTAATTTCATTTGTATTAAATGGTTTTTGTTCTTCAGATATAGAGGGTGCTATACTAGATTTTGCTAATTTTAAATCAGTTTCTAATACTGACTTACTTTCTTTACAGTTCCTTAAACTAGATTCTAATTTTACTATTTTATTCTTTAAAAGAACTATCTCGTCTTTCCTAATATTTTTACTCGATAGTTTTCCTAATAAATAGCCTAAAATAGCGGCAATTACTGCTACTGCTAATGAAATTAATATACACCAATTCATGATTTAATTATTCGGTTAATAGCTAGTTAAATTACTGATTTTTAATTTATTAAAAAAACATTCAATCTGTTAAGAGATTTTTAAAAGCTTATCTTAAATAATTGTTAAGTCTATGTATTTGTTGAAACGTTTTGTTTTTATAGGCGTCTTTTAGCTGTAACCTAATCATAAAAAAACTTAACATCATGAAAAAATTTGTATTAACTGCTTTAGCAATCGCTTTATCTTTCGGAACTATTACTGCTGCTTCAACTTCATATGAAGCACCTATTAAAACTAACTTAGAATATCCTAACGTAAGTACTTTTTGTAAATTAATTAGAGTTGGAAACTTTGAAGCTGTAAAAGCTATGGTTGAAAACGGAACAGATATTAACAGAAAATCTACTGGATTAACTCCTTTAATGTTTGCTGCTAGATATAACAAAGTAGACATCGTTAAACTTTTGATTGATAGCGGAGCCAAGTTGAAAACAAAGTCTGAAAGAGGATATACTGCCTTAGAATATGCTAAAATGTCGAAAGCACATGAGGCCTATAAAGTTATTTCTGTTGCTTTAGAAAAATAATATAAAACTTGTTTAAAAGCAAAAAGTCTCATCAAAATGATGAGACTTTTTCATATTTTGAAAACTATGTTTTCTTATAAATCGAACTTAATTCCTTGTGCTAAAGGTAATTCATCAGAATAGTTTACAGTATTTGTCTGACGACGCATGTACACTTTCCAAGCATCAGATCCAGACTCACGTCCACCACCTGTTTCTTTTTCACCTCCAAAAGCTCCTCCAATTTCAGCTCCTGAGGTACCAATGTTTACATTTGCAATACCACAATCAGATCCTGCAAACGATAGGAATTTTTCAGCTTCTTTCATTTCATTTGTCATGATTGAAGAAGATAATCCTTGTGCAACTCCGTTTTGTAATTCAATCGCGTTTTCAACATCTCCTGAATACTTCATTAAGTATAAAATTGGAGCAAATGTTTCATGTTGAACAATTTCAAAATGGTTTTCAGCTTCAATAATTGCTGGCTTAACATAACAACCACTTTCGTAACCTTCACCTTCTAAAACACCGCCTTCAACTAATACGTTTCCTCCTTCAGCTTTTGCTTTTTCAATAGCAGCTAAATAAGTATTTACAGAGTCTTTATCAATTAATGGTCCAACGTGATTATTTTCATCTAATGGGTTTCCAATTTTGATTTGACCATAAGCTCCAACAATCGCATCTCTTACTTTGTCATAAACAGATTCGTGAATAATTAAACGACGTGTTGATGTACAACGTTGTCCACATGTACCTACAGCTCCAAATACAGCACCTGGAACTACTACTTTTAAATCAGCAGTTGGAGTAATAATAATTGCATTGTTTCCTCCTAATTCTAATAATGATTTACCGAAACGCTCCGCAACTTTAGTACCAACAATACGTCCCATTCTTGTAGAACCAGTAGCAGATACTAAAGGAATACGTGTATCTTCAGTAATGTATTCACCAACTTTATAGTCTCCATTAACAATACAAGAAATTCCTTCTGGTAAATTGTTATCTTTTAAAACCTCAGCAATAATGTTTTGACAAGCTACTGAACATAAAGGTGCTTTTTCTGAACCTTTCCATACACATACGTTACCACAAATCCAAGCCAACGCTGTATTCCAAGCCCAAACAGCCACAGGAAAGTTAAATGCTGATATAATACCAACAACACCTATTGGGTGCCATTGCTCTCTCATTACGTGTTCTGGTCTTTCAGATGGAATTACTTGTCCATTTAACTGACGAGATAAACCTACAGCGAAATCACAGATATCAATCATTTCTTGCACCTCACCTAAACCTTCTTGGTAAGATTTACCCATTTCGTAAGAAACTAATTTACCTAACGGTTCTTTTAACTCTCTTAATTTGTTTCCAAATTGACGAACAATTTCTCCACGTTGAGGTGCAGGCATAGTTCTCCAAGTTTTAAATGCTGAAGTAGCAGCATCCATCACCTTTTCGTAATCTTCTTTGGTAGAAGCTTTTACTTTTCCTATTAACTTTCCATCTACTGGTGAGTATGATTCAATAATTTCACCGTTTGAAAAGTTTACTGAACCTGTTGAAGTTCCTTTATTTATTTCTTGTAAGCCTAAAGTAGCTAACGCTTCTTTAATACCAAAATCTGCCATATTTTTATATTCTAATTTTAGTTGTTTAAATTTAAAGCTCAAAACTACGAATAATTTTACAATTAATAAATTAAACAAACACAGTTGTTTTTGTTTAAAAATTAACAAATAATCATGAAAAACATTTATTACTTTCTTTCTTTACTGGTAACATTAACAGCTTGTAATTCGCCTAAAACAACTTCAAATAAACAAAATGATACTCCTGTAAATGAGTTCGCTATTATTATTCATGGAGGAGCTGGAACTATTCTAAAAAAGAATATGACCCCTGAAAAAGAAGCTGCTTATAAAGCTAAACTAGAAGAAGCTATAAAAACAGGATATGAAATTTTAAAAAACGGAGGTTCTAGTGGTGATGCTGTTGTAAAAACCATTCAAGTAATGGAAGAATCTCCTCTGTTTAATGCGGGAAAAGGAGCTGTGTTTACCCATGATGAAACGAATGAACTTGATGCCTCTTTTATGGATGGAAAAACATTGAATGCGGGAGCTGTAGCAGGTGTAAGTACTATTAAAAGTCCAATTGAGGCTGCTAGGACTGTAATGACAAATTCTGACCATGTGATGTTATCTGGAAAAGGAGCTTCTCAATTTGCTAAAGAACAAGGGTTAGAAATTGTAGACCCAAATTATTTTTATACTGAAAATCGTTTCAAATCTTTACAACGAATTAAGGACAAAGAAAAAACAGCATTAGACCATGATGATAAAGAAGCTGCTTTTTATGATGCTTATATTAAAAATAGTAAGTTTGGTACTGTTGGTTGTGTGGCCTTAGATAAGAATGGAAATATTACTGCGGGAACTTCTACTGGCGGTATGACTAACAAACGTTGGGGACGCATTGGAGATTCTCCTATTATTGGTTCAGGTACCTATGCAAATAATAAAACTTGTGGTGTTTCTTCAACTGGTTGGGGTGAATATTTTATCCGTACTCAAATAGCTTATGATATTTCTGCTCAAATGGAATACCAACAAAAATCATTAAAAGAAGCTACTAAAGATGTTATTCAAAATAAACTAACCAAGCTTGGTGGAACTGGTGGTGTGGTTGCTTTAGATAAAAATGGTAATATGTCTTTTGAATTTAATACTGCAGGAATGTATCGTGCTTCAATGGATGATAACGGTCATTTAGTAATTAAAATTTATAACGATTAAAACTGATAGTTTAAACCTGTATAAATACCAATAAAATATGGCTGAAACCCATTTGAATCATTTTTAAATGTATTTAACTGGGTTTTTAGCATTGGATTAATATTTAGAGACCATTTTTTACTGAACTTATAACTAAGATCTATCCCTAAATTTCCACTAAAGTTAACGCTATTTAAGTTGTTTGCTTCTCCTGATGTTGAAAAATCAGTAGTTTTTAAGTTTACATCATTCTTGTTTAAAAACAAAGAACTAAAACCCATAACTAATTGTGTTTTTAGCTTTTTTCCTTCTAATACACTATACTTAACTTCTACTGGAACTTCAATATACCCATAACTTTGATTTAACTCACCATCAAGGCTTCCTGAACTTATAGATACTGAATTTGTACTAAAATCTGTTTGAGAAGTATCATTTAATGTATAATTCTCTCCAGAACTAAAGGCTACATTAGAGCTACTTGATTCTACAGGGTTTACAGCTACATTAGTATTAGAATACCCCATTTCTTGTAAATGTATCCCCGATTGAAGTGTCCATTTTTTATTTAATTGATATGCAACTTGAACACCATAGGAATAACTTGTATTTCCTTTTGTAGTGTTTGATAAATTTACATCTATAGGGGATGATTCAGAAAATGAATTAGAGTTTAATACAGCTACAGTTGGTGAAACAGTCCACAGTTTCTTTTTTTCTTCTTCTTCTTTTCTATTTTCTTCATCATTTACAACTGCTAAAAAGTCTTTTTTAGGTTTTACAACCTTATAAATTGTATCCTTTTCTTTTTTGAAAACACTTTTTTCTTCGTTTTTAAGAACTGGCAAGCTATTTTCAAGCTTGCCAGTAGAGTTTTCTTCTTTCACAACATCTTTTTTAGCCAGTAAAGCCCCTTCAACTACTCTACTTGACACGTTATTGCTATCTTTTTCTTGCAATTCTTTTTTACTAACCTTCACAACATGATTAGCGGTTAAAACTTCATTTTCATGAAGCTTTTCTTTCAATACTTTTTTCTTTTTCGTTTCTTCTTTTACTACAAGTGTTTCCCTTAAGTTTTCTTTGGTTGGTTTTATCAATAAATCATCTTTTAATTCTTCATTTTTCTTTTCTTGCTCTTTAGGTTCAGGTTTTGGCGATTCAACCAAAATTACATCTGTATCTTCTATATTTTCTTGTTCGTGAGCAAATGGATAAAGCAAAAGACCTAAAACAAGTATAGCAGCAACCCCTCCAGAAAACCACCAAATAGGAAAAACACGTTGTTTTTTCTTTTTTTGTAGTTTTTCTTCAATAGCATTCCATACGCTTTCATTAGGAGTTACCTCCAAATCTTTAAGCTTCTCTTGAAATAGTCTATCGATGTTTTTTTCTTCCATCAGTTATGCGTTTTCCTCTTTTACTTGATATCGTTCCATTTCCTTTTTCAATATCTGTCTTGCTCGTGATAAATTTGATTTTGATGTTCCTACAGAAATATTTAATAGTTCTGCTATTTCTTTATGTGAGTAATTATCTAATACATAAAGATTAAAAACTAAACGATACCTATCTGGTAAATTTTGAATTAAATCTAACAAAACATCAATATTAACATTTTCTGTTTCAAAGGCTACTTCTTCAACTATTTCCTCATCAGGAGCTTCTGAAACTAAGTGTAAAGGTGATTTTTCTCTATACTTTTGTAATGCTGTATTTATGGTTATTCTTTTCATCCATCCTTCAAAAGAACCTCTGTGCTGATATTGAGGCATCTTTTTAAAAATGGTTAAAAAACTATCTTGTAACGTATCTTCAGCATCTTGATAATTACGTGAATACTTTAAACACAGCGCAAAAAGTTTACCAGAAAATAACTGGTAAACTTGCGCTTGCGCTGTGATATTTTGATGACAGCATCCTTGTATGAGTTTTTCTAAATTGATGTTACAAATTTACTGGAATTACCACTTCTTCGTATACATCTTCTCCTTCATCATTTTTACCTTTCCAAAACTTAAAAACATAATCTTCTTCCTGAGTTGCCTCAACAGGAAAAGCATATTCTTCTTGTCTTACATCTTCAGTACAAGCAACATCAAGAGCTACTATTGCTGTACCAGCTACAATTCTAGTTGTATCTACTTTTTGGTAGTATAATCCATCAAAAGAATAACAACTATTAGGCAACGTATACTTTATCTTAATTGTATCAACTTCTCCGAATGTAAAACTTTCAGGTGTTGTAGCACTATCAACCTTTAAAAACTCATACCTAACATTAGGGCCGTCATCATCTAAACAAGAATAAAACGTAAATACACTTAAAAAAAGAATTAAAATTTTTTTCATGACATATATAATTGGGGTTATTATTATTTTAATTTTCTATGGTTTATATACTAGATGAAAAAAAATTAAAAAGGTTGCGTCGAATACTCTTACTTTTGTAGAAGTTTATGAAAAACACCATTTTTAACATACAGTCTACAGAAGATTTCAATAAAACTGCACTACAAGTTTTTAAACATCAGTTTACAAACAACAAGGTGTATCGTTCTTTTTGCGATTTAATATATGTTCATCCATCTGATGTAAACACTATTGAACAAATTCCGTTTTTACCTATTCAGTTTTTTAAAACTCGTGAGGTACTTTCTTCTACCGAAGAAATTCAAGAAACTTTTACAAGTTCAGGAACTACAGGAAATACAACCAGTAAACATTTAGTTACCGATTTATCTTGGTACGAAACCAGTTACTTAAAAGGGTTTGATTATTTTTATGGAAATATAGAGCACTATGTAGTATTAGCTTTGTTACCTAATTATTTAGAACGTAAAGGATCTTCTTTAATTTATATGGTAGATGATTTAATTAAACGTTCTAAAAACCCTGAAAGTGGGTTTTACCTCAATAATTTAAATGAACTTGCTCAAAAGCTTACACATTTAGATTCACAAGGAAAAAAAGTATTACTTATAGGTGTTTCTTTTGCTTTGTTAGATTTAATAGAACAATATGATTTCAATCTTTCTAATACTATCATTATGGAAACTGGTGGAATGAAAGGAAAAAGAAAAGAACTTATTCGTAACGAACTACATACTATTTTAAGTAACGGATTTGGTGTAAATGAAATTCATTCTGAATATGGAATGACAGAGTTGTTAAGTCAAGGATATTCAAAAGGAAACGGTGTTTTTAACTGTCCACCTTGGATGCAAATCTTAACTCGTGATACTGAAGATGCTTTAACTATCTTACCTAAAGAAAAATCAGGCGGAATTAATGTTATTGATTTGGCAAACTATAATTCTTGTTCTTTTATTGCGACACAAGATTTAGGTAAAGTATACCAAGACAATAGTTTTGAAATTATCGGTCGTTTTGATAACTCTGATATTCGTGGTTGTAATTTAATGGTTTTGTAATCCTTTTTTATTTTTTGCTATCTTACCTTGCTATTAACCTCTATTAGTTCAAGGTATTATGAAAAACTGGGCAGAAAATGTACAGTGGAATCCATCAACTATTGCATTTCCTCATTCGGAAAATGAAATTCAGCAACTTGTTTTAAAAGCTATTCAATTTAACCAAAAAATCAGAGTTATTGGTTCTGGACATTCTTTTACTTCTTTGTGTAGTACTCATGAAATATTAGTAACTCTCGATAATTTTCAAGGAATTATTTCGGTAAACAAAGAAAAAAATCAAGCTACTGTAAAAGCAGGAACGAAACTTTCTTTATTAGGAGAATTATTATTTAATGAAGGATTAGCTATGGAAAATATGGGCGATATCAACGTTCAGTCAATTGCTGGCGCCATAAGTACAGGTACACACGGAACAGGTGTCGGACTTAAATCCATCAGCAACCAAGTAATCGGATTAAAATTTGTGAATGGAAAGGGTGAAATTATGGAGTGTTCTACCTCAAAAAACACAGAGCTATTCAAAGCAGCACAAGTGTCTTTAGGATGCTTAGGAATTATTACAGAGGTTACTTTACAGTGTGTACCAACTTACAAACTAAAGCTTCAAAACAAAAAAGAAAAATTAAGTGATGTTTTGGCAACCTTGAACGAAAGAAACTCTCAAAATAGAAATTTTGAATTTTACTGGATTCCTTATACCGATACTGCTTGGACAAAAACTTCAAACATTGTGGAAGATTCTGAACCCGATAAAGTGAATTTTTTCAACTACTGGACTGAATATATACTAGAAAACCATATTTTTAAACTCATGTGTGAATATGCTAACCTTTTTCCATCACAAAATAAAACAGTAGCTAACATCACTGCGGCCAGTATAAGCAATGTGAAAAAAGTATATCACAGTCACAAAGTATATGCTACGCAACGAATGGTTAAATTCCATGAAATGGAGTATAATATTCCTGCAGAAACTTACCAAGATGTATTTAAAGATGTGCAAAAAATTGTCAATTCTAAAAAATTCAATATTCATTTTCCGATTGAAAATCGTTGGGTAAAAGGAGATGACGTTTTCATGAGTCCTGCTTACAATAGAAATTCTGCATATATCGCTTGCCATGTTTACAATAAAAAGGATAGCAGTGCTTATTTTACTGCTTTAGAAGAAGTTTTTAAAGCCTATAATGGAAGACCTCATTGGGGTAAAATGAATACATTCACTTCAGAAGATATTGCTAGAATGTATCCTAAATTCCCCAATTTTATGGCTTTCAGAAAAGAGCATGACCCAGAAAATATATTTGTGAATCCGTATCTTCAAAAACTGCTAGGTATTTAATTCTATGGATATGTATTTTAAAACCCTAAATAAAGAATTAAAAAACTACCAACGAGCGATTCCTTGTTTGTTAGTAGATTTAGATATTTTAGATGAAAATATTACAGAAGTAATTTCTAATTTTAGAAAAGATACTTCGCTTAGAGTTGTAGTGAAATCATTACCTTCATTTCAATTAATTGAATATATATTAGAAAAAACACTCTCAAATAAGTTGATGGTTTTTCATCAACCTTTTTTAACCGATTTAACTGCTCGATTAAATAACAAAGCAAATGTTTTATTGGGTAAACCCATGCCTATAAAAACTGTTGAATATTTTTACAACAACTTACCTCAGCAACACAACGGGTTTAATCCGTTTACACAAACTCAATGGTTGGTAGATACCGAAAAAAGAATTAAAGAATACATCAACTTAGCCAAACAACTCAATCAAAAATTACGATTAAACATTGAAATTGATGTGGGGTTACATCGCGGTGGATTTTCTTCTCTAAAAAATTTATCAAAAGGATTATCATTGATTGAAAACAATCAAGAATTTGTGGCGTTTTCAGGATTTATGGGCTACGATCCTCATGTGGTAAAACTTCCAACAATTATTCGTTCTAAAAAAAAGGCATTACAATTGGCCAATCAGTTTTATGAACAATGTAAAAATTTGCTTCAAAAAGAATTCCCTTTATTATGGAACGAGAATTTAACTTTTAACGGAGCCGGAAGCCCAACCTTAAACTTACATAAAGAACAAAATTCTCCGATAAACGATATTGCCATTGGCTCATGCTTTGTAAAACCTACAGCTTTTGACATTCCTTCTTTAAAAAACTACATTCCTGCAGCTTTTATTGCCACACCTGTTTTAAAAACTTTTTCAAACACTACGTTACCAGGGTTAGAAACTTTAAAGAATCTATTCACTAAAAAATCAGCATTTATTTATGGTGGTTTTTGGAAAGCTGATTATTACTATCCGAAAGGAATAAAACAGAATAATTTGTTTGGAGCATCTACCAATCAAACCATGATTAATATTCCTAAAAATATAACTTTACAAGTAGATGAGTTTGTATTTTTAAGACCACACCAAAGTGAATTTGTTTTTCTTCAATTCGGAGAAATTTTACCCATTAGAAAAGGTAAAATTCAAAAACCTTGGCAATTATTAAACAATTCCTAACTGTAATTGTAATGTTCATTGTTTTTCATCGACTACTCATAAAATCTACAAACAATGAAAAACTTTTTTACACTGCTTTTGGTAGTAATTTCTACTGCATTATACGCTCAAAAAACTGATTATAACACCAAAAAAGGCTATGTGTCAGAAGGTTACGACGTTGTTTCTTACTTTACAAATAGTGAACCTATTGAAGGAAAAAAGAAGTTTCAAACAACTTACGACGGAGCAAAATTTAAGTTTTCCTCAGAAAAAAACTTATCCCTATTTAAAGAAAATCCAACAAAATACATTCCTCAATATGGAGGATATTGTGCTTATGCTGTAGCTGCTAAAAAAACAAAAATGTACATTGATGCTGAAGCTTATGAAATTAGAGATGGTAAACTATACCTTTTTTATAGCTCTTGGATTTCTAGTAAACTTGATGATTGGAGAAATGGTAATACTAAAAAGTTACAAGCTCAAGGAGATATAAATTGGGAAGAACTAAAGCATAAAAAGAATTAACATGAAACATTTATTCATAATTTTTCTACTTTTTTCAACCATTACTTTTTCACAAGAATACAATACTAAAAACGGTGTAGCTGTTAAAGGTTATGATGTAGTTAGTTACTTTCATGATATAGCCGAAAAAGGGAATAAAAAATTTACCACTAAATACAACGGTGTTTCTTTTCGTTTTTCATCAAAAGAAAATTTAGGTACTTTCCTTAAAAATCCTAAAAAATACAATCCACAATATGGTGGATATTGCGCCTATGCAATTGGTAAAACTGGAGCAAAGGTTGATATTAACCCGAAAACTTTTGAAATACGAGATGGTAAACTGTATTTATTTTATAATTCTTGGGGTACCAATACATTAAAAATGTGGTTAAAAGAAAATCCTGAAAAACTCAAAAAACAAGCAGATATAAATTGGAGAACAGTGAATCAGTAATTGATTCATTTATTTAGGGGGATGAAGGGCTGGATAAATCCAGCTCTTTTTTTGTTTTTTGGTTATTTTTTATTCTTATTTTTGGTTGATAAAGAAAGCTCTATGAATAATTTCTCTTCTTTCAATAGAAAAAACATTCAACAAGAATTACAAACAACAGAATTTGATATTCTAGTAATTGGCGGTGGTATTACTGGTGCAGGTATTGCTTTAGATGCGGCATCACGTGGAATGAAAGTTGCCTTAATAGAAAAAAACGACTTTGCTTCAGGTACTTCAAGTAAATCTACCAAGCTAATTCATGGAGGTTTACGCTACTTAAAACAGTTTGATTTTTGGTTGGTGAAAGAAGTAGGTACTGAACGTGCTATTGTTCATAAACTAGCTCCGCACTTGGTAATTCCTGAAAAAATGATTTTACCATTAATTGACGGCGGAACTTACGGTTCATGGTTAACATCTATCGGATTAAAAGTATATGATGTACTAGCTTCTGTTGAAGGAGATGATAAACGTAAAATGCTTGATAAGAAGGAAGCGTTAGAAAAAGAACCTTTGTTACCTGAAAGTATTTTAAATGGTGCTGGTTTTTATGCTGAATATCGTACGGATGATGCTCGTTTAACTATTGAAGTTTTAAAAACAGCTAGCCAATACGATGCACAAATATTGAACTATACACACGCAGACGAATTTATTTACGAAAATAAACGTGTCGTAGGTGCTAAAGTAACGGATACTTTTACTGATGAAAGTTACGATATCAAAGCTAAATATGTAGTAAATGCAGCAGGCCCTTGGGTAGATGAATTACGTCAAATAAACAATTCTAAAATTGGAAAGCGTTTACATTTAACCAAAGGAGTTCACTTGGTTGTACCGCATGAAAAATTACCTGTAAAACAATCGGTGTATTTTGATATTCCTGATGGTCGTATGATGTTTGCTATTCCTCGTGGAAAAGTAACCTATTTCGGAACTACAGACACCAATTATCAACAAGACAAAGATTCCGTTGAAACTTCAATGGTAGATGCTTTATATTTAATTGAAGCAGTAAATAATATGTTTCCTGACATCCAATTAACTATGGATGATATTCAATCATCTTGGGCAGGATTACGTCCGTTAATTCATGAAGAAGGAAAATCGGCTTCGGAATTGTCTCGTAAAGATGAAATTTTTGTGTCTGATACCAAGTTAATTTCTATCGCAGGAGGTAAGCTAACAGGTTACAGAAAAATGGCAGAACGTATCGTAGATATTGTCGCTAAAAAAATGAAACGCCGCTTTGAGATAGAATTTGACCCAATTCAAACTGAAGAAATTGTTTTAGCAGGAGGTCCTTTTCAAAACTATAAATCAGTAAAATTATATAGTAATCAGGTTTATAAACGTATAAAATCATTTGGTTTTTCAGAAAAAGATGCTAGCTATTTAGTGCACAACTATGGTAAACAAACTGAACTTATTTTAGATAAGTTTGATGAGCTAAATGAAAAAAATATGCAAGAACGTTTGTTAAAAGCAGAAGTATGGTTTACCATAAAACACGAAATGACCTGTACTCCTACCGACTTTTTTATGCGAAGAACTGGTCGTTTGTTTTTTGATAAACCAAGTGTAGATCTATACAAAAACTTTATTATTCAAGAGTTTACCAAACGTTTTAATTGGAATAAAAACACATCTTTAAAACACAAACAAGAGTTGGATAAAAAAATAGCTTTAACCTTAAATTTTAACTAGTTTTTATCTAGAAAATTAATCGAGTATTATATCTTTGGCGACTGCAAAATTTAGCTACAAAAAAGGTTTGTACAATTAATTTTTTAAGTAATATGAAACAACTAGTACTCGTATTTTTTCTATTAACCACTCTTTTAGCAAAAAGTCAAACTAATATTATTTCTAATTCAGATTTTGATAATATTAAAATAAATAATGTTGCTTTAACTGATATAAAAAAGACCTTTGGAAAACAAGCAAAGGTAGAATCTTTATTGGGTGCGACTACTTCTTTTGAAGATAATGGTTTCTACTACTATTTTAAATTCAATGGTTTAAAACTTGATTTTTCTACTTCTGGAAGAAAGCCTTACATCGAATCTTTAGATGTTTTAAGTGATGAAGCCTCTTTTACAATTAAAGGAATTACAGTTGCTGTAGGGGATTCTATTAGTAAATTAGGTAATGTTACCTTAAGTACTGGTAGAAATGGCTCTAAAAGTATTTTATATGCCGAATGTGATAATTGTGATGTTTTTATTAACATAGATTTTGATCAAGCAACTAAAAAAATTACAAAAATTAATTATTTCGATATGTCATAATTGATTTACTTATTAAAATAGTTAACTTGTTATTCTTCCTTCTCATGCTCTTCTAAATCTTTAGTTAAATCTAACTTTCGTAACGTTGGGTTTAAAACTCCCGTAGTAATAACGGTAATTAAAGTCATGGTACCACCAAAAACAACTGCTGTAACGGTACCCATTAATTTTGCTGTTACACCACTTTCAAAAGCTCCTAATTCGTTAGAAGAACCTACAAACATAGAGTTTACTGAAGCCACTCTACCACGCATATGATCGGGTGTTTTTAATTGTAATATTGTTTGGCGAATCACCATCGAAACTCCATCAGTTACACCACTAAAAAATAGCGCTACAATTGAAATCCAGAAAACAGAAGACAATCCAAATACGATAATACAAATTCCAAAACCAAATATAGCTGCTAAAAGCTTCATTCCTGCATTTCTACTAATAGGTATGTAAGCAGTTATTAACATTGTTAAAAAAGCTCCTATGGCTGGTGCAGCACGTAAAGCACCAAAACCTTCCGGTCCTACTTTTAATATATCTTGAGCATATACTGGAAGCAATGCTACTGCCCCACCAAATAATACTGAAATCATATCTAACGTAAGCGCTCCTAAAATAGCTTTTGTTTTATACACAAAACGTACTCCTTCTTTTAAACTTTTCATTACTGGCTCACCAATTTTAGGGTTTAAAATTGGTTTCTTTTTAATGAAAAATACTGTTAGAAATGATATAGATACTAAACCAAATACAACACATAATGACCAATGTACTCCAATCCAAGAAATGGTAAATCCTGCAAAAGCAGGTCCTAGTACAGAAGCTATTTGCCATGTTGAACTACTCCAAGTTGCTGCGTTTGGGTATAATTTTTTAGGTACTATTAATGCAATTAATGAAAATATAGTTGGTCCGAAAAATGAACGTAGCAATCCACCAAAAAATACCAAGGCATAAATAGCGTATAATACTGTGTTCTTATTCCACCCTTCAATAAAACTAGGTAAGGTTAAAAAGAATAGTCCTAAGCTAATGAGTGAAAATAACCCAATGCACAACGCTAATAAATTCCTCTTTTCTTTTTGATCTACAATATGACCTGCAAACAGCGCCATAGATACTGCTGGAATTACCTCCATTAGACCTATAATTCCTAGTGATAATGGGTTTTTAGTGATACTATATACTTGCCATTCTATAATAATAAATTGCATAGACCATGCAAATACTAGGGCAAATCGTACTAAAAGAAAAATATTAAACTCTTTGATTCTTAGGGAAGCGTAGGGATCTTTTTTTTCCATTAATTAATTTAGTTTCAAATCCATTAAAATAGCAAATGTTTCATTCACATCTCTTTCTTTTACCACTATGGTCATTTCATGTGTCGTAGAAATTACTTCTTGTACCGCTATATTTGCCCAAGCAAATTGTTTTAAAATGAAATAATAAATACCTGATTGATCTAAATTACCTTTTGGAAGTTTTATAGTTATGGAAGCTAAATCGTTTACGTTATTAATTAATGCTTCTTTCTTAAAAATTTCTTCAACAAAAGGCTTTAAGTTTTTACTTGTAACAATATTGGTTTCAAAAATACCTTGAGAAACCGTTAAAAAGTAATCTTTACTATCAGCTGATTTACTTAAAATTTTAGCAATTTCTTTTAGTAATGATGTGGTATTTTTAAAAGTGAAATCGCACAAATCTGAACGTACAATTACATCTCCTAAATTCAATGCAAGTCGTTTAATATTTTTACGAACTCTCAATTCGTTTGCTGGAGATAACCTATTAATAGCCATCATAACTGCACCAACTTTTACTTCTTTTTTTAACAGTTTAGAAACTTCTGGTAAAATTTCTCTTGCTAACGATGATACATTAATTAACTTCTCATTTAAAGCCTCTTCTATAAAAGGAGTTTTTCTGATGGTAATTTCAACAGCTTCTTGAATTGTTTTCATGCTTGTTTAATTTTAAACTAAAAGTAACAAAAATACAATTAAAAGTGAATTTATACTATATTTTTAATTTGTAATATATTTAATTAAAAACTTTGTTAATCAGATTTTTAAACTAAATTTGTTACTATTGTATCTTGTATACAAGACCTATACACAACTCAATTTATTAGAAGCGATTGATGGGGCTTCTTAATTATATATTAAGAAGGATTATTTGTACAAATGCAAACAACTAATCTAATCTATTTGTTAACTTTAAAAACTCATCTTTCGCTTCTTTTTTGTCGTACAATACGTTATAAACAGCTTCGATTATTGGAGTTTTAGCTTTGTTTTTTTGATTGATTTTATAGGCACTTTTTGTTGCGTAATATCCTTCAGCAACCATACTCATTTCTAACATTGCAGATTTCACAGTGTACCCTTTACCTATCATGTTTCCAAACATTCTATTTCTACTAAATGTTGAATAGCCTGTAACTAATAAGTCACCTAAGTATGCTGAGTTATTAATATTACGCTTCATTTTGTGAATCTTTTTAATAAAGCGTTTCATTTCACGAATACCGTTACTCATTAATACCGCTTGAAAATTATCTCCATATCCTAAACCGTGAGCAATTCCAGCTGCTATGGCATAGATGTTTTTTAACATTGCTGCGTATTCGGTACCAATAATATCATCAGATATTTTAGTTTTAATATAGCGTCCTGCTATAGCTTTGCTAAGTTTTTTTGCTTTGTCTTCATCTTGACACGCCAATGTTAAATACGATAGGCGCTCCATTGCCACTTCTTCTGCATGACAGGGTCCTGATATCACTCCAATATTTTCGTATGGAATATTATATGATGTATGAAAATGTTCACCAACAATTAATCCTGATTCAGGAACTATTCCTTTGATAGCTGAAAAAATAATTTTTCCCTCTAAAGAAGCTGTTAGTTTTTCTAGCTCGGTGTTTAAAAAAGCAGATGGAATAGCAAAAATTAACACATCGTAATTTTCAATAATATAGTTTATATCTTCAGACAAATCTAATTGCTCTGGATGTAATTCTGCAGAACTTAAATAACTAGGATTATGCTTGTTACGTTTAATATGTTCAATAGCATATATGCTGCGCATATACCAACCAATAGTTTCTAAGTTTTCAGATAACATTTTAACAATAGCTGTTGCCCAACTTCCTCCTCCTAAAACGGCTATTCTAGTTTGATTGCTCATAAGTAGTATTTGTTTGTATTACAAAATTAAGAAATCTATAAACGACTCTCTAAACTTAAAGGTTATTATATTTGAAAATTGAAAATCAAGAATTATGAATGTACAAATCATAAACAAATCAAAACACCAAACTCCAACGTATGAAACCGAAGGTTCTGCAGGTATGGATTTGCGTGCAAATATAGATGCTGCTATTACTTTAAAACCTTTAAAGAGAGCTATTATAAAAACAGGTTTATTTATTGCTCTTCCTGTTGGATATGAAGCTCAAGTTCGACCACGTAGTGGACTTGCAGCTAAAAAAGGAATTACTGTATTAAACTCTCCTGGTACTGTTGATGCGGATTACCGTGGTGAAATTGGCGTTATTTTAGTCAACTTATCTAATGAAGAGTTTATTGTAAATGATGGTGAACGTATTGCGCAATTAGTTATTGCAAAACATGAACGTGTAAACTGGCAAGAAGTAGAAGTTTTAAACGAAACTGAACGTGGTGCCGGTGGTTTTGGAAGTACTGGAGTTTAAGTAATATTTTTATATACTTGACTCATTTTTCTAACTTCATCAAACAATAATTCAAAGTTTAAAAAACAATGTGAATGATGTTGGTACCCTAGTTTTTTATAGAATTCAAAAGCTTGCGGTTGCTCATCAATAGTATCTAACCATATTAATTCATATTGTTTTTTTCTAGCTTCCTCTTCTAACCAAGCTAATAATTGTTTACCAACACCTTTACCTTGAGTGCTTTTATGTAAATAAATTCGATGGAGTTTTAATGATTTTTTATTCTCAATCCCTGATAATTTTTCATCCCATAGAATTCTAAAAACCCCTATTATTTCTCCCTTGTAAAGAATAAAATAGTAGCTTGTTTTATCTTCCAGTAATTCTTTTTCTAAATTACTTTTAGAGAATTGAGTTTGCACATACCAACTACCTGCATCTTTCCAAAAATGACTGTATGCTGCTGGATATATTTCTTCCATTAAATTAAAAAGAGATGTTGAATCGGAACTCAACATTTCTTTTAATTGTATGCTTTTAGATACATTAATCATTGTCTTTTTAAATACAAAATTACTTATAAAAACAGTATAATTATTTACTAGTTTTAGATTTACACTAAATCTTCTTTTTATATAATTTTCAAAACAATTTGTTTATTTACTTTCATATATTTCTTTACCATTAAAAACCGTTAAAACTACTTTAGTTGTTTTAATTGTATTTGATGAAATTGTAAAAATATCTTGATTAAGAACAATAAAATCAGCTAGTTTTTCTGCCTTTATAGACCCTACTTTATCTTCTTGACGCATTACATATGCTCCGTTAACTGTATACGCTTTAATGGCCTCTTTTAACGATATATTTTGTGGTGCCCTTGTAACGGCATTCTGAATTCCTACAAACGGATTTAAAGTACTTACATTCCAATCACTACTCAATGTTATTCTAACTCCAGCTTCTTTTAATGATTTTATTGGAACTTGATTGTCAGATAATTCTGCACCTAGTAAATGATTGTTTTCATGCCAATATTGTGGTTGGGTGAAATCTCCAGCTACTTGAGCATCAGCTGTTATATTTAATTGTTTAAACCTAATTAAATCAGAATTATTTATCATTTCTACATGCGTTAATCGATGTCTTCCTTTTGAGGTTCCATTTTGTTCAATGGCATTTAAAGCTTCTGTTACCCCTCTATTTCCTATAGTATGAATGTGAAAATCAAATCCAACCAATTCTAGTTCTTCAATATACTTTGCAATCCTTTCTTGTGTAAAATAATTAAGTCCGTTATTTGTTTTTAATCCAAAAAAATCTTCTTTGTAGTTTGAATGTAACGCTGCTGTGGTATTATGTGTTATTCCGTCTGAATATAATTTTATCTGATTAATTTTTAACAGGCTATTTTCATCATTTGAAAACAATGATTTTAGCGATGCTAATTGTTCTTTATCATTTTCGGTTGGATATGCCCATAAACCTAAATTAAATCGAGCAGTTAATTTACCATCATTAGCTAAATTTTTCCAAGTTTCATGTTGTTTTCTTTTCCAGTAAGTTCTTGCATCAGAAACTGATGTTATACCGTATTTTGCTAATTCCGGTAGTACATAAGAAACCATTCCGTCATACTCACCATCTGTATCTTTTAATGATGCTACTGCTTGCTGAAAAACTACATCGCCAGCATTATCTATTAAAATTCCTAATAACTTCCCTCCTTCTTTCATAATAATTCCACCTTGAGGATTGCTTGTAGAATTCGTAATTCCTGCTAATTCTAAACCTTTAGAATTTATCCACATTGAGTGTGATGTTTGTTCCATAATAATTACAGGTCTGTCTGAAACAGCTTCATCTATAATTTCTAATGGATTTCTTTTTGCATTAAATAGTGTATTTATAGAATGCCCAAAACCAATTAACCACTCAACATTTGGATTGTCCTTTGAAGCTTTTTGGATGGTTGAAATATAATTTTCTGCATTAGTTTCTTCTTCATTTAACACAAAATCTGTGGTAGTAGATCCTACCTCCATAGGATGCATATGAACATCATGAAAACCTGGTAATACTAATTTTCCTTTTAAATCAATTTTCTTAGCATTTTTATTGGCTTTTAATTTTGCTTCTTTATTTGTTCCTACAAAGATTATTTTATTTCCTTCTAACAATAATGCTTGTGCTAAAGGATTATTTTCATCTACTGTATAGATTTTTGCGTTGTAATATAATTTTTGACTGCTTATTTCAGTGTTTTTATTTGTAATTGCTACATCACTTGAACAAGATTTCATTGTAAAAACTATACTGCATAAAATAGCTAATAACTTCATTTTCTTCATGTTTTGTTAGTGTTGTGAAATCGTCTTTTTTAAAGGTATATAAATTTCTGTTTCAAATTCACTTTCATTATTTGTATTTCCTTCATGTTTTATATATTTTTCAATAAATGGTTTTTCTGAAACTTCAAAATTTGTAGTAAATAACCACCTTGTAAAAATTTTGTCATACGTTTTAGAAATACTTTGATACGACCCAACATGTGTAAATACGGCATAACATTGTTCTGGAATAGTTTTTACCTTAAATTTTTTTTGAGGTATTTTTTCTGTAAAATTAACTTCAATACAAGCATCGTAATCATAGTTTATAGCTTCTGAAATACTAGGTTCGTCCCATATAATTCCAAAACATTCAGCTGTATTAATATTTATATTTTGTGCAGATGCTTCTTCTAAAAACTCATCCCAAATAGTAGTTAACTTTGTACTATTATAATCTCCTTTAAAAGTAGTATATAGTACTTTTTTTGTGGGTAAAACAGTAATTTTTTCTTCAAAAAAAGGCATAATTTCTATATTTATTTGATTCTTTTTTTGAAATAATTCTTCTTTTTTATTTCTATACTTTGCTGGCGAAATTCCGAAATGATTTTTAAATGATTTACTAAATGTTTGTACATCAGAATATCCTACTTCTTCAGCTATTAATTTAATTTCTGTAGAAGAGTACACTAACATTTTAGCACCGTTTTCTACCTTTATTCTTGTAACATAAGCTCCTATAGTTTCTTTATAGTATGCTTTAAATACCCTTTGAAGATTTCTGTATGAAAAGTTTGAAAACTCTTCAAGCTCTTTAATAGAAATTTTTTCATTGTATTTAGATCGTAAATAAGAAACAACTTGCTGTAACCGGTTTTTATAGAATTCTTTTGTTTCCACAATGCAAATTTATGCTAGGATTAGTGTTTTACTTTTGTCTTAAATTGACAACATTTAATTTACAAAAAAAAAGCTGTTGAAATATTTCAACAGCTTTTTAGTAATAGTTAGAACTTTTTAATTTAAATCTTAATCTTGGTTTTCAATAGCATCTTTTATTTTATTTTCTAACTCTTCCATTAGTTCCGGGTTGTCTTTAATAACACCTTTTACAGCATCTCTACCCTGACCTAATTTAGTATCTCCGTAGCTAAACCACGAACCACTTTTCTTTATAATTCCGTAATCTACACCAATATCTAATACTTCACCAACTTTTGATATTCCAGCTCCATACATAATATCAAACTCAGCCATTTGAAATGGTGGTGCTACTTTATTTTTTACAATCTTAACCTTGGTACTGTTACCAATTACCTTATCACCATCTTTAATTTGTGTTCTACGACGAATATCTAAACGAACCGATGCATAGAATTTTAAAGCGTTACCACCAGTAGTTGTTTCAGGGTTACCAAACATAACTCCAATCTTTTCACGTAACTGGTTAATGAAAAATACCGTACAGTTAGTTTTACTAATTGTTCCTGTTAATTTACGTAAGGCTTGTGACATTAAACGTGCATGAAGTCCCATTTTAGAATCCCCCATTTCACCTTCAATCTCAGATTTTGGTGTTAAAGCTGCAACCGAGTCAATTACCACAATATCAATAGCACCTGAACGAATTAAATTATCAGCAATTTCTAAAGCTTGTTCCCCGTGATCTGGTTGAGAAATGATTAAGTTATCAACATCAACTCCTAAACTTTCAGCATAAAAACGATCAAAAGCATGCTCTGCATCTATAAAAGCTGCAATTCCTCCTGCTTTTTGAGCTTCTGCAATGGCATGTATGGTTAATGTTGTTTTACCTGATGATTCTGGTCCGTAAATTTCTATAATTCTTCCACGAGGATATCCTCCTACTCCTAAGGCTAAATCTAATCCTAAAGAACCCGACGATATTGCATCTACATCTTCTACTTGGCTATCTCCTAACTTCATTACGGTTCCTTTACCGTACGTTTTATCTAACTTATCTAGTGTAAGTTGAAGCGCTTTTAATTTCGCTTCTTTTTCTTTATCTGCTGCCATAAATCGTGCTAATTATTTTAAGTAATAAGAACGGCTAAGTTATGAAAAACTAGCTTTAATATCCTATCTTTTTATGTTACATTTTGTAATATTGTGCTTCTTAAAAAAAGAAAAGATGCCAACCCATCGTCACTTCATGATTTACAAACCTTATGGTTTTTTATCGCAATTTATTACCAATCAAAAAAAAGGTGGTAAACATAAATTGTTAGGAGAACTATTTAATTTTCCTGAAGGAACTATGGCTGTAGGTAGATTAGATGCAAAATCAGAAGGATTATTATTATTAACTACCGATGGAAAAGTAAGTGATTTTATTACCACAAGAGGCAAGGTTGAAAAAGAGTATTATGTGCAAGTTGATGGAGCAATTACATCTGAAGCTGTTGAACAGTTAAAAAATGGTGTTGAAATTGGTTTTGACGGAAAAAAATATATGACTAAACCTTGCAAGGTTAAAATGATTGACATTCCTAATTTTCCTGAACGCTCTAAAAAAATTCGTGATGCTCGTCATGGTCCTACCCCTTGGATATCTGTTACCTTAACCGAAGGGAAATTCAGGCAAGTACGTAAAATGACCTCGGCTGTTGGTTTTCCTACACTTCGTTTGGTACGTGTTCGCGTGGGTGATATTGTATTAGGTAAAATGGATTCTGGGGAAGTTATTGAAGTTGAAAACTTAACTTAATTCCTTACCATTTTTATATGCGGAATTCCATCTTCCAAGTATCCTTCACCTACTTGTTTAAAACCGTGAGATTCATAGAATTTCTGTAAATACGTTTGCGCAGAAATGGTAATAGTTGTTTCATTATAGTTATCAACAATAGCTTTGATAGAAGCTTTAATTAAATTATGTCCATAACCATATTTACGTTCGGTTTCCTTTATTACTACCCTACCAATACTAGGTGTATCAAAATATTCACCACTGTTAAATAATCGTGTGTAGGCTATAATTTTACCTTCTTTTACACCTATAACATGTAAAGCTTTTTGATCTTTACCATCAACATCTTGATATACACAATCTTGTTCAACAACAAAAACTTCAGAACGTAATTGAAGTAATTCATACAGTTCTGAAGTTGTTAATTCTTGAAAATTTTTAACTTTAAATTCCATTAGCAATCACAAGCTATTTTATTTACTCTATTAGCATGACGACCACCTTCAAATTCGGTAGATAAGAATATTTTAACAAACCCTAAGGCTTGTTGTAACGATACAAAACGAGCAGGAATCGTTAAAATATTAGCATCGTTATGTTGACGTGTTAATTCAACTAATTCATTATTCCAACATAAAGCAGCTCTTACACCCTGATGTTTATTAGCTGTCATTTGCGCTCCGTTGCCACTTCCACACAAAATAATACCCATTTCAGCTTGACCAGTTTCAACAGCTTCAGCAGTAGGGTGAATGGTATCTGGATAATCCATACTATCGGTTTCATTTGTACCAAAGTTAATTACCTTATGTCCTAATTCTTCTAATAGGTTAACTATTTCAAATTTGTATTCGGTACCTGCGTGATCATTTCCTACAGCGATTGTCATAATTTGTTGATTTTAATTCAGTTGTGAGCTACAAAAATACAGTTATTCACGGTTATCAACAGTAATTAACAATGCTTTTTTTAGCATTCTTAATAACCTCTTTAAAATTAAGGGGTTAAACTGTATTACCAAATTGTTAAGAACTAGTAGTAGATTCTGAAAAGAAAATTTGATTTTCTAGATATTTTTTACAATACAAGAATAAGAATTAATTATGCAACTTTTTTTTTGAGATTTTAATGAACATTTATCAACATAAAATTACCCCTTTCTTTACATTTAAAATGAAATTAACTATTCATAATTTTTAGTGAATTGCTGTTTATAACTTTTGTTAATAACTCCATTTTATAGTTGATTTTTAAGATTTTATTCAACTAATAACTTGTTTATTTATTTTAATAAGTCACTTTACCAAAAATAAAATCTACTTTTTATGCTACATATTAACACACTATTATAACAATCATTTCTTTTTTTAAATTTTAAAAATCTTTTATAGATATTATATAATATGTTAACAACAGTTTTTTTGAACTTTAAATAATTTACTTGTAATATGAGAGATTAAATAAATTAGAATCCTTTCTGTGTTTTTAGTAGGCAAATTGCAAAAAATAAGGTATTAATGCTACGTTTGTTGATAAGTGGTAATAAATGTAAAGAAGTGCTTTAAACGGCTTTTTTATAAGCTTTGATAAGGTTAAGAGTGTCTTTAGCTTTAACTACTTCAGAAGGAGTTTTTTTATTCAAAGTCGTATTGATACTTACTACAGTTACGATAATTCCTGTAATAAATATAAAAATAAACAGCGCTATTATTTTTCGTAAGTTTTTCATTTATAACGACTTTCTTATTATAAAGACGTATGAGTTTAAGAAATGTTACAATTTTTTTAAGTTTTTTTTAACTTTTTAGGAACTACTATTCGAATAGCACTTTTAATAACACTAACTCTTACTTTTCCTTTACCTATTAACTCTCCATCTGCCTGAATATAAGGAAGGTTCTTTCTGTTTCTTGGAGTTATTAACAATGATTTTGAAGTATATGTTTCTACTTTTTTATGCTGAAGAATTTTTCCGTTGTATAATTTTTTTATAGAAAACAATAAATCCCAAAAAGATAGATTTTTAGCTATGGTTATATCAAATAATCCATTATTAGAGTTTTTATAATCAGTTAATTGCATACCTCCAGCAGAATACTTACAAATACCAAACAAAGTCATTAAACACTTAGTTTCAATAGATTTTTTGTCAATATCTACTTTAAAAGTAGTTTTTTTATAGAGTAATAAACCTGCTATTCCACTAACTAAATACGCTATAGGTCCAAATCTTTTCAATTTATTCAACTTATTAACAACATATCCGTCATAACCAATGCCTGCAACATTATTAAAGTAAGAAGTAATATCTGATAATTCCAAGTAACCGATGTCTTGAAAAATGGTTTTTTCCTGTTTAATTAAATTAATAGCTGCTTTTACATTTTTAGGAGTAGTATAGGTTTTAATCCAATCATTACCAGTACCTAAAGGTATTACAGCAACAGTTGTTTCTTTTGAATTAATAGTATTTTGTGTCATAATTCCATTAATAATATGATGTAAAGTACCATCACCACCTACTGAAATTATTTTTTTATAACCTTTGTTAATAGCTTGTTGAACAATTGTTTTTTCATGATTTGAATACTCAGTTTTAACATATTCATAAGTAATATCATTCGCTTCTAATCCCTGTTTAATTTCAGACCAATATTTATTAAAATTACCATTACCAGCTACAGGATTAACAATAACAAACCAAGAATTATTCATACAAATACTTTAAATAAAGAATTGAAAAGTACGAAATCAATTTATAACAGTTATTTAAATTATTAGCATTAATTTTATTTGTACTTTGGTTGAAAATTTAATAAGACGAAAGATTAATGACTAGAAAGAAAAAAATCTACAAAAAAAAGGGTAAAGTAATTAAAGATCTTACCCGAAACATTTTCAAAATACTTAACGAAGACAGTAATAAAAATTATAATTACAAGCAGATTGCTGCCAAATTGAAGGTTTCTGATACTGATGGTAAAAATCAGATTATTAAGAAACTAGCTGAATTAACAGCCAATCAAAAAATTAAAGAAATTGACAGAGGTAAATATCAAATAAACGAAGATCGTAAGTATCATATTGGTACATTAGATGCTACTTCTAACGGTAATGCTTATTTTATTTGTGATGATTTTGAACATGATATTTTTGTTCCTTCAGTAAATTTAGGAAAAGGCTTACATAACGATACTGTTAAAGCTTATGTTTATAAAAAGCGTAGAAGTAATAAATTAGAAGCAGATGTTGTTGAAATTATAGATAGAGCTAAAACAGAATTTGTTGGTGTTTTACAAATGAATAAAAACTTCGGATTTGTGATACCTGATAGCAATAAAATGTATGCCGATATTTTTATTTCACAAAGTAAACTTAATGGTGCAAAAGATGGTGATAAAGTGGTTGCTAAAATGACTGATTGGCCTGAGAATTCTAAAAATCCGTTTGGAAAAATCACACAAGTTTTAGGAAGACCAGGAGACCATGATACCGAAATTCATTCTATTTTACTAGAGTATGGTTTACCGTATGAGTTTCCAACAGAAGTAGAAAAAGAAGCATCAGAATTACCCATTGATATAACTAAAGAAGAAATTGCTAAACGTAGAGATATGCGTGGTGATTTAACTTTTACTATTGATCCAAAAGATGCAAAAGATTTTGATGACGCTTTATCATTTACCAAACTTGAAAATGGAAATTATGAAATAGGAATTCATATTGCAGATGTTTCTCATTACTTACAACCAAAGACAACTTTAGATGATGAAGCCTACGATCGTGCTACTTCAGTATATTTAGTTGACAGAGTGGTACCAATGCTACCAGAAATGTTAAGTAATGGAGTTTGTTCATTACGACCAAATGAAGAAAAATTGACTTTTTCTGCCGTATTTGAAATGAATGAGAAAGCACAAGTTATCAACCAATGGTTTGGAAGAACAGTTACTTATTCAGACAAGCGTTTTGCTTATGAGGAAGCACAAGCCATAATTGAAAACAAAAATAATATTATACCTGCTGATGTTTCTTTAACAGGTGAAGCCTATGAAGTTGACGAAAATATTGTTGAAGCTACATTAAAATTAGATGAATTAGCAAAAAAGATGCGTAAGAAACGTATGAAATCTGGAGCTATTTCTTTTGATAGAGTTGAAGTTAAATTCGAATTAGACGAAAATGCAAATCCTACTGGAGTTTTCTTTAAAGAAGCCAAAGAAGCCAATAAACTAATCGAAGAATTTATGCTATTAGCAAATAAAAAAGTTGCTGAGTTCATAGGTTTTTCTGGTGGAAAACCAAGTAAGAAAACATTTGTGTATCGAGTACACGATGAACCAGATGTTGAAAAATTAGCATCATTACAAAATATTATTAGTAAGTTCGGATATAAAATCAATACAGAAACCCGCCATAAAACATCAGATAGTTTAAATAAATTATTATCAGATGTACATGGCAAAGGGGAAGCTAATATGGTAGAAACTTTAGCAATACGTTCTATGAGTAAAGCTGAATATACTACACAAAATATTGGTCACTACGGATTAGCATTTGATTATTATAGCCACTTTACCTCACCTATTCGTCGTTATCCTGACGTAATGACACATCGTTTATTACAGCATTATTTAGACGGAGGAAATTCACCAAAAGCAGAAATTTATGAAGAAAAGTGTAAGCATTCTTCAAAAATGGAAGAATTAGCTTCTAAAGCCGAAAGAGATTCTATTAAATACATGCAAGTAAAATACATGCAAGATCATAAAGATCAAGAGTTTGAAGGTGTAATTTCTGGGGTTACCGAATGGGGAATTTATGTTGAAATTAAATCTAATAAATGTGAAGGTATGGTTAGAATCAAAGATATTAAGGATGATTATTATATCTTTGACGAAAAACAATATGCTGTGATTGGACAATCGACCAAGAATATGATTCAACTAGGTGATGAAGTAGTAGTAAAAGTAAAACACACCGATTTGGAACGTAAACATCTTGATTTCAATTTGATCTCACACTAATTTGTACAGTTTAAACAATAAAAATTAAGATTTACCTTTATAGTATTGGTATAATTATTGGTTATACTCAATTAACTAATGGAATTAATTATGAAGAAGTTAGCAATATTAAGTTTGTTTTTGATGACCGTTTTAGCATCAGCTCAAACAACTATAACTAAAAATTTAGGAGACTTTTCAATCGTAAAAGTGTATAATGGCATAGATTTAAAACTCGTAAAATCTGATGAATCTAAAATAATAGTTACTGGTGAAAAAACAGATAAAGTTAAAATTAAGTTGGATGGAACTACCTTAAAAGTATTATTAAGATTCCCAGAAACTACTGCCGATGGTAAAGTGAAAGCAACATTATATTACAATAAAACTTTATCAATCATTGATGCAAATGAAGGAGCAACAATTACAGGAAAAGATATTAATCAACAAAAAGTTGAAATTAGAGCTCAAGAAGGGGCTTTTATCAATCTTGTGGTTTATGTTAAGCATTTGAATGTAAAAAGTTCTTCAGGAGCTGTTATTAAGCTTTCTGGTACAACCAAGAATCAAAATGTGAATGCTGATTTAGGTGGAATGTATCATGGATATAAATTATTAGTAGAACAAATGACCACTGTAAAAGCTGGATCTGGTTCTAAGGTTGAAGTACAGTCTGGAGAAACACTAGATGCTAAAGTATCGTTTGGAGGTTCTATTTTTTACAAAGGTAAACCAGAAGTATTTAGAGACAAAAAAGTAATTGGTGGAGTAATTGAACACCGAAGTTAATTTCGTATCTTTGTAGCGCAAAATTTAATAAAAATGAATTTACTTACTATATTTTTAGGCATGATTGGACCATGGCAAATAGCTATTGTCGTTGCATTAGTATTATTATTATTCGGAGGTAGAAAAATACCTGAATTAATGAGAGGTTTAGGAACAGGTATCAAAGAATTTAAAGATGCTACTAAAAATGAAGATGAAGAGAATATTGATAAAGCAGAAGATAAAAAATAAGATTAGTACGTATCACAAATAAAAAAAACCGAAACATTTAATGTTTCGGTTTTTTATTTAGTTATATTTTTATGGCAGTACCTGAGGCTGTGACCATTAGCATACCACCATTTGAACCCACAGTTTCATAATCTAAGTCAATTCCTACGACTGCATCTGCTCCTAAACTACGAGCTCTTTCAGTCATTTCTTTTAAAGCTATTTCTTTAGCTTCTCTTAGAACTTTTTCATACGAACCAGACCTACCTCCTACTATATCTCTAATACCAGCAAAAAAGTCCTTAAAAATGTTTGCACCAATAATTGTTTCACCTGTAACAATACCTAAATATTCTTTAGCAGGTCTATTTTCTAACAAAGGTGTAGTTGATAATATCATATTATTCTTTGTCTTTTTTCTCTTGAGCTTTTTTCATAGCTTCCCCTATTTGGTTACTAGCTGTAAAGCTTGCTACCATATCATTTAACATATTACTACCCGCTTGTGGTGAATTAGGTAATAAAATTAAGTTACTGTTTGTTTCTTCACCAATAGATTGTAATGTATCGTAGTGCTGGGTAACAACAATTAAAGCAGAAGCTTCTTGACTATTAATACCAACCTTATTTAATACTTCTACAGATTCTTCTAATCCACGGGCAATTTCACGACGTTGATCAGCAATACCTTGTCCTTGTAAACGTTTACTTTCAGCTTCCGCTTTTGCTTTCTCAACAATTAAAATACGCTGTGCATCACCTTCATATTGAGCCGCAGTTTTTTCTCTATCTGCTGCATTAATACGGTTCATAGCTGCTTTTACTTGAGCATCAGGATCAATATCGGTAACTAAAGTTTTTATAATATCATAACCATAATCCATCATTGCATCATTCAATTCTGTTTTAACAGCGATTGCAATATCATCTTTCTTAACAAATACATCATCTAAACGCATTTTAGGTACCTCTGCACGTACTACATCAAATACATAAGAAGTAATTTGATCATGTGGATAATCTAGCTTATAAAAAGCATCATACACTTTATCTTTTATTACTTTGTATTGAACAGAAACTTTTAATTTAACAAATACATCGTCTAAGGTTTTTGTTTCCACTATTACATCTAATTGCTGAATTTTTAAGCTTAATTTCCCTGCTATTCTATCTACAATAGGAACTTTTAATTGTAAACCAGATTGACGGATGTTTTGAAAACGACCAAAACGTTCAATAATCGCAGCGGTTTGTTGCTTAACAATAAAAAATGAAGATAATAAAACGATAACCCCGATAGCAATAACCGGATACATGTAAATTGACATAGTTTTTAATATTTAAATGTTAGTAATTTTTTTGATAAAGATACTACTTAATAGTAGATATTTATAGGACGAATTTTTTCATAATTGTTACAATTATTTTTTTAAAATTACATTTGTAAAAAATCAATTACATGGAACTTATACAACAAAGCATAACAGAAATTTTAATCTTACTTTTTTTAATCGTTACTTTTTTACAATCGGGAATTGATAAAGTGAGTGACTGGAAAGGAAATTTGTCTTTTATTAGAGGCCACTTTAAAGATTCACCTTTAAAAAATTCAGTACCAATTTTATTAGCCGTTATTTTAGTGATGGAATTATTAGCAGGTGCATTAATGTTTGTTGGAATTTTCCACTTATCAACAACAGGAAATCATAACATCGCTTTAATTGGTGTAGAATTATCTGCAGTAACATTAATCTTTTTATTAATTGGTCAACGATTAGCAAAAGATTATGCAGGGGCGATGACCTTAGCAGTTTACTTTATAATTGCAGTTTTAGGCGTATATTTATTAAATAGATAAAAACTATTAAAAACATAATAAATAATTAATATTTATTATTTAAAAACCTCTTAAAAATCTAATTTTAAGAGGTTTTTAAATTTTAACAAGGTATTTGTATGTTTTAGTGTTTAAAACTACTTAAAATAGCTTTAAATTTAGTTTTACTTACTTTTTAAGATGTAAATTAAAGAAGAATATTCACCAGAACGTTTTGCTTTCATATTTGACTTTAAACCTGTTAAAAAAGCATGAATAGGTCTTGATTTTTTTGTTTTATATTTTTCTGATAATAAAGAAACATAATATGAATCAAACTTCATTGGAAGTATTTTTTCAACTTTTATTTCAACGAATGAAAATATTTTTGAAATAGTTGTTTTTGAAAAATGCCATAAATGTCTTGGAACATCATAAGCAGCCCAAAACTCTTTGTAGTGTTCTGAATCAAAGCTTTTATAATTAGGAACAGCAATAATTAAAAATCCATTTGGTTTTAAAAGTGATTTAAGTTGTTGTACATACTCTGTTAAATTAGGAATATGTTCTAATACATGCCAAAGTGTAATAACATCAAATTGCTTATTATCTATTTTAGAAATATCCTCTACAAGATTTATGTTTTTGTTTTTAGCAAAATCTCTAGCTTTTTCAGAAGGTTCTACTCCATTAATTCTCCATCCACCTTTTTCACATACTTTTAAAAAATCACCAGTACCTGCTCCAATATCTAAAATTGATTTTTCTTCTGTATTAAAAGAGTTAATCAATTTTAGTTTTTTCTTTAAAGTGTAATTTTTTACAAACTGATATGTTTTATCAAAAAGAGAAGTTTTACTATCTGTGTGTGAAATATAATCTTCACTAGCATAATATTTTTCTAAGTTGTTAGGTACAGGTGAAGTTACCAACATATCGTAATCTTCATTTCTCATTACCTCATAACTTTCTTTTGATACTGTATGATCAATACAGTTTAAAAAAGGTTTTAAGTTTCTGTAGAATTCTTTATCTGTAATCAAACTAATAAAATGTGTTGAGTGTTCCTTGTGGAACATTATTTTTTATCGAACAATTATACATAAAAAAACAAAACGTTCCACATGGAACATTTTGTTTTTTGTAACTCTAAATTAGAATTTACCTACCCATGTAAACAAGTAGTACTGATATATCACTTGGTGAAACACCACTTATTCTACTTGCTTGTGAAATGGAAGTAGGTTGAATTTTTGTTAACTTCTCTCTAGCTTCATATGATAAAGACTTTACTTTAGTATAATCAAACGTAGAAGGAATAGGTACGTTTTCTAATCTATTTAATTTATCGGCATTATTCTTTTCTTTTTCGATGTAGCCAGAGTATTTTAAATGAATCTCAACTTGCTCTATTATTTCTTCATCAATATCGTTTTCTTGAATATAATTTTCAAGCTTATCAATCGATCTAAAATCTGAAAAAGATAATTGTGGTCTAGCAGCAATCTTATATAATTTCATAGATTGATTAATGGTTGCTAAATTCTTATTCTCTAAAATAGGATTTACCTCTTCTTTTGTAATACTTAATTTAGTGATAAAATCTATTAAGTTTTGAGTTTTGTTTTGCTTCTCTTCTACTCTATCCATTCTTTCCTGTGAAGCTAATCCTAATTTATAAGATCTTTCAGTAAGACGTAAATCAGCATTATCTTGTCGTAATAAAGTTCTATACTCTGCACGAGAAGTAAACATTCGATAAGGTTCTTCTGTTCCTTTTGTAATTAAATCATCAATTAAAACACCTATATAAGCTTCACTCCTTTTTAAGATAAATGGTTTTTTATTTTGAGTTTTTAAGGCTGCATTTACACCTGCCATTAAACCTTGTGCAGCTGCTTCTTCATAACCCGTTGTACCGTTTATTTGTCCAGCGAAAAATAAGTTGTTAACTAATTTAGTTTCTAAATTGTGTTTTAATTGCGTAGGTGGAAAATAATCATATTCGATGGCATAACCGTATCTAAAAAACTTTACGTTTTCAAAACCAGCGATAGAACGAATAGCTTTGTCTTGAATATCTTCTGGAAGCGATGTTGAGAAACCATTTACATAAATTTCAACTGTATTCCAACCTTCTGGTTCTACAAAAATTTGATGACGTTCCTTCTCTGCAAAACGATTAATCTTATCTTCTACTGAAGGACAATAACGAGGTCCTGTAGATTTAATTCTACCATTAAACATTGGCGAGCGTTCAAACCCTTCACGAAGTATATCATGTACTTCAGGATTGGTGTAAGTAAGATAACAAGAACGTTGCTTAGTTAATGTTTTTGTAATAGGTAAATACGAGAATTTTTCTGGAGAATCATCACCAGGTTGTTCCGTCATTTTAGAATAATCTAAAGAGCGTCCATCAACACGAGGAGGAGTTCCAGTTTTCATTCTACCAGCTTCAAAGCCTTTCGTAACTAAATCTTCAGTAATACCTGTTGAAGCTCCTTCACCTGCTCTACCTCCACCAAAAGTTTTATCACCAATATGAATTAAACCATTTAAAAAAGTACCCGCTGTTACGATTACTGTTTTAGCTTTTATTTCTAAACCTAAAGCAGTTTTAACACCTCTAATAATATCTCCATCAAACAATAATCCATTAACAGAATCTTGATAAAAGTCTAAATTTTCTGTTTGCTCTAACATCGTTCTCCAACACTCTGCAAATTGCATCCTGTCTGATTGAGCTCTCGGACTCCACATAGCAGGCCCTTTTGATTTATTAAGCATTTTAAACTGAATAGCTGTCTTGTCAGTTACAATAGCACTATAACCACCCAAAGCATCAATTTCTCGTACTATTTGCCCTTTTGCAATTCCACCCATAGCAGGATTACAACTCATCTGAGCAATGTTTTGTAAGTTCATTGTAATTAACAAAGTGTGTGCTCCCATGTTTGCACTTGCTGCAGCTGCTTCGCTTCCAGCATGTCCACCTCCTATTACAATTACATCGTATGTCGTATTAACTAAACTCATTTTTTATAGTCAGTTCCACGTGGAACTCTTTTATATTTTATCTAAAATTTCTAAACATTCAT
Organism: Tenacibaculum sp. 1_MG-2023; assembly: GCF_030547425.1. Classification (GTDB taxonomy): domain Bacteria; phylum Bacteroidota; class Bacteroidia; order Flavobacteriales; family Flavobacteriaceae; genus Polaribacter. The sequence continues at coordinate 61,405 of NZ_JAUORH010000001.1, forward strand.
TTTCCTTAGAGCGCATCATTTGCTTCTCTTTCTCAGTCTTGTCTTTGTATTTCATATAATGTAAAATACCATGAATTATCACTCGGTGTAATTCATCTTCAAAAGAAGTATCAAACTCGTTAGCATTATCATTTACTCTTTCTATAGAAATAAAAATATCGCCCCCTACTAACTTACCCAACGTATAATCAAAACTGATAATATCAGTTAAAGTATCGTGTTGTAAAAACTCAACATTGAGTTTATGTAAATAGGCATCGTCACAAAAAATATAGTTGATTTCTCCTAATTCAAAACCTTCTTTTTCGATACATTCTTGTATCCATTTAGAAGTGTTTTCTTCATTGTTTAATTGAAACTCGGTTTCGTAATTAAATGCAATCATTTCTTTATATCAAATACTATTGTTAATGTCTTAAAAAAAATCAATTAAAAAGCGATAGTATTTGTATAATCTAAAGGCTTTTTAATGTATTATTTTTTATCCTTTGGAAGGCTAAAATACTCTTGCACCTTCTTTTTGTAATTTTGGCGCAAAGGTAGTGATTGTCTGTTTAATATCTCTGTTTGGTTATAAAACAACTTTTTAAACTTCAATTCTTTAGAAGTATTGTTATTAAACTCTTGTAAATTGGTATTCGATTTACGTTGCTTATCTTTATTTTGTTCAAAAGATGCTTTGTCTAATTTTAGTAACTCATAGTTTAACTGTTGCATTCTATTTATACTTTCTTGTGTAAACCCTTTTTCTAAAATCTCATTTTCTAATTGCTCCATTTCCTTTAATGCTTTTTTAGCTTCACCATTCCCTCTTTTTCCTTTCCTAATAGCATTTTCTAATTGCTCTCTTAACTGTGATTGTTCTTTATAAATTTGATATAACTCGCGATCTAAATCATCACTTTGTTCTCCGTTTTGTCCTTCTTTTTCACCTTCTTTATTACCGTCTTTTCCATCCTTTGGGTTTCCTTGATTTTTCTTTTGCATACCTTGTTTCATCTTTTCCATCAATTCGTTTTGTTTTTGAATGATGTCTGGTAAGCTAAACGATTTCCCTTTGCCCTTTCCTTTTCCGTTACCAGGTTTAGGGTTTTGCATGGCATCTAAAGTATTACTCAACATATCTGCCAACGTATTAGCAGAAGTCATTACATACTGCTGATTGGAGATACCGTTCTGAAAATAATTATCTGCAAAGTTCTCTAAAGACTGATCTAAATTATAATGTGCCTGTGCTAGATGATCTTGAATTTTAGAAGATATACTGGGAACCCTCATAGAAAGCACAAATAGACTATCGTCAATATGTTCAAAATAGGTTTTAAGCTGATGTTGTTTTTGTAGGTTTTTACCAAAATTTGGATGCGATGAATTCGATGAAGAAAACTCATCCATTAGTGCTTCTTGGTCAAAAGAAAATGTAATTAAATTTTCTAAAATTTGACGTAATCCTTCCATGTTCTCCTCCTCCATTTCAGCACTCATCGATTGCATTGACTGTTGCATTTTTTGACTCATTTCCTGCATCTTTTTAGCAGCTTTTTTCTGATTTTTTTTAGTTTCAGAAGCATTATTTTTATCTAAGTTTTCTTCAGCTTTATTCAGTTCTTCTTGAGTTTGTTTTTCTAAATTTTCCATAGAAGGCATATCCATGGGTTGTTTTAACTCTTTATTGTCTTTTTCTAAGTCGTCCAATTCTTTCTTTGCTTTTGTAAACTCTTCATTAACCTCTTGCTGTTCTTCTTTACTAGCTTTTTTTTTACTTAACTCTTCTTGTTTTTTAGATAAATCATCAAGTTTATTAGCTAGTTGATTCATCTTTTGTTCAACATAAAAACGTTTAGTCATTTCTAAAATACGTTCCAAACTACGCTCCTGTTGTTTGTTTTGTTCAGCTAGTTCTTTAGTCTTTTTAATTAAATCTTCTTTCTTCAGTTTATCTGCTAGCTTATATAATTCATCTAGTAATTTTTGCTGCTTTTCTAACTTCTTAAGTTCTTCAATACGCTTTTTAAGGTTCTCTTTTTTCTCTTGAAGTGTTTCATTTTCCTCTTTCTTTTCAGAAAAATTTTCTTGTAATTTTTGTGTTTGACGTTGCATCATTTGCTTGTATTGCTCTTGACGCTTTATTAAATTCTGAATTTTTTTCTGATCATTCCAGTTGATATTCTTTTTGTTTTGTAAATCAAACTGAATCTTTTCTAAATCTTTCTTGCTTTTTTGTTGCTGATCTAACGAGTTAGTGATGTTTTGAATGTAGTTTTTTTGCTCTTGCAATAGTTCTTCTTCTATTTCCTCTTCAGTTTTTTGACGATAACTAAATTTTCTACTGATGGCCTTTTTACTACCATTTACAAGATCATTATCGTATACCTGAAAGTACATTTCATAGTCTATTCCTTTCTTTAAATCTAAGCTTCCAGGAAACTCTAAATAAAAGGTCTGAATAATCTCTTTGTTAATGTTAATTAATTTATTATCAGTTTTTTGAATATTATTTTTATCATAATAAACCAATTCTAACATCTTAAAACCGTAATCATCAGAAATTTGACCTATAAACTGAGCATCTCCACGAGAAATACTATCAATATTTGAATTTACATTGATAGTTGGATATTCATCTTTAGTTACATTAATAGAAAACTGTAGCTGTTCGTAATCTGTTAGATTTTTGTTAGATGTTGTAATTTGATAATTAGTATTGTTCAGTACACGTTTAGAAAACTCGAATTCGTTGTTTTCTTTTTGTTTAAAAATTGTTCTTTTTTCTTTTTCTATAAAGGTAACTGTATCGGTTTCAGAAGTTTTAATATCCCATTTTATAATTGTTCCTTGTGGAACATTTAAGTTTCCGGTGTTGTTAATTGTTTCAGAAGCTTTTCCTATGTATGATGGATAGGTTAGATTTAATGAAATATTTTGAATCGATGGAGTTTTAATAATCGTTATGTGATACTTATTAGATTCAATTCCGTTGGCACTTGCATAAAAAGTAATTGGGTTTTGAACTTCTGAAAATGTATACGAAAACAAACCATTTCCTTCATTCTCCATAAAGTATTGTTGATTATTAAAATGAATTTTGGTTTCCTGTGGTATTACCTCCCCTTCTGTTTGTAAATACACGGTTACATCTTTTCCTTTAATAACACGTAAATCTTTTGCAGTTAAATTAAAATAAAAAGGAGCTGGAGGATTATAAGCTACGGAATGATTTACCACACGATTAAAACTTTGCGAAAGCTTAGTAGAAGTTCCTGTAAGCAAAGAAATACCCCAAATAAGAAAAGGAATTAAAGCATACTTTATATATTTTTTATTTCCACTAAAATCGATAGCTTTATTAAAAGAAACAGGTTGTAACTCTTTCGACTTTTGTTCAATACTAGCAGCTAATAAATCAGACTGCTGATTGTTTTGCTGTAATTGTAAAACATTTAATAATTTATCTTTTACTTCAGGAAAATGATTTCCGATGATTTTAGAAGCCTCTTCAAAAGAAATTCCTTTCTGTAATCCCACAATTTTAAAAATAGGAAAACAAATAAAACGGAATAGTAAGAATACTTCCACCACAATAAATAACCAAAACAAAATAGTTCTAGCTGTAGGTTTTAACCATAAAAAGTATTCAATAAACAGTGTGAAAAGTAAATAGATTAATCCTAATGCAACAAATAAAATGCTTCCTTTTATCAATTCATTAGTGTAAAACTTCTTGCTAAACTGCTGTAGCTTTTGTTGTATTTTATTAAAATCTTTCATATCTAAGTATAAAAATACATGTTTTATGAAGAAATCTTAGTTAAAGATTTATTTAAACGCACATATCCTCTTAATAAATCATTTTAAAATAGTATTTAAAGAAAAAATAAGGACTTTCCATACCTTTTATAAGGTAAAATAGGTGATTCGTATTTAAAGTTGAATTAAATTGCTAGTACTAATTTAAAAACTTTAAAGATGTTAAAAAACATTTCAAACTTAGGTATTCTACTGAATAAAGTAGCTCAAAAAAATATTAATGGAGGGTTTTCAGGAAATAATGAATGTGATATTACAGGTTGTCATGAAAGATACCCTGGAGGAAATGGGTATGTTGGTTTTGGAGAAGGAAATCCATGTGCATTTGATACGCCATATGATATAAGCTGTGTAGGAATTATACAAAATGGATTGTGTTGCATAAGTTAAAAACTTCAAGTAGAATGTATGAAAGCAGTATTAAATTTAATGCTGCTTTTCTGTGAAGTGTAATTAATAATAAAAAAATGTTACTTAAAAAATAAGTCTTTTGTAAGGAACGAAAGCTTTTGTAAACTAATTATAAAATCTTTTTAGCATGAAACAACTAGTTTTACCAGCATTATTTTTAATTACACTTAATGCTTTTTCTCAAAGTCCATGGACAAAAAATAAAAACGAAGGATATATTCAAGTATCATATACTACCATTGGAAGCTATGATAAAATCTATGGAAACCCAGACTATAAACCACAACGAGAAATAACCGATAATACAGTACAACTATACGGAGAATATGGTGTAACTGACAAAACAACACTATTTGCTAACATTCCTTTAAAAATGGTAAAAACAGGCGATTTTACCGAAGACATGTCAGTAATTTTTCCTTCTTTTACCATTGATGAAGCTTCAGAAACTTTATTAGGGAATATTCAATTAGGAATAAAACATAATTTTTCTAATAATAAGTGGTTGCTTTCAGGACAACTTTCTATAGAAGCAAATACAAGTACCTATAAAGAAAATTCAGGATTACGAAGTGGTTACGATGCGTGGACATTTACCCCGTTGTTTTTAACAGGTAGAGGTTTTGATTCATGGTATATACAAGCGTTCACAGGGTTTGATATTAGAACTAATGATTATAGCTCTAACTATAAACTCGGAGGAGAAATAGGGTATAAAGCACTAAATTGGTTATGGATAGCTGGGTTTTTAGATGGTGTTGCTTCTTTAAAAAATGGAGATATAGTATTATCTAAGGAAAATTTAGCTACAGGTTTGTATGTAAACGATCAAAGCTATGCTGCCTTTGGATTAAAACTTATAGGTGAGTTCAATAAATCTTTTGGAGCTAATGTTGGTTTCGGAGGAGCTTTTGCAGGAAGAAATGTTGCCAAAGCCCCAGCATTGAGTTTCGGATTGTATCATAAATTTTAAAAAGTATGGTTTTTCCTTACTTTTTGTAAGGTAAAATAGACGAGGAGTGTTTAAAGTTTAATTAAATTGCTAGTACTAATTTTAAAAACTTTAAAGATGTTAAAAAGCATTTCAAATTTAGGTACTACCCTAAAGAAAAAAGAACAAAAAAATATCAATGGAGGGTGGAGAAACATTAGATGTCATACCGATAAAGATTGTCCACCTTGGGATTCTTTTTGTCTTAATGGTTACTGCCAGTATAAATAAGATAACACAAAGCGAGCATTAGCTCGCTTTTTTATTGATCAATAAAAAAGTAAGGTTTTGCCTTACCTTTTGTAAGGCAAAAAAAGTGTTAAGTATTTAAAGTTTAATTAAATTGCTAGTATTAATTTTAAAAACTTTAAAGATGTTAAAAAACATTTCAAATTTAGGTACTACCCTAAACAAAAAAGAACAAAAATTTATTAATGGTGGTTCTAGAGGAGGACGTATGCAATGCAATTCGAATAGTGATTGTAGTATTCTTAATTCTTTACCAGGAATGGAAAATGAAGTTTTCTTTTGTTACTGGGGTTATTGTCAAATATCTTAAAAATATATTATGCTAAAGAACATTTCAAATTTAGGTACTACCTTAAAAAAGACTGAACAGAAAAATATTAATGGAGGTTTCGGACTTACTAGGTGTAGATATGATCAAGACTGTCCGAGAAGGGATATGTATTGTTTCCATGGTTACTGCCAGTATAAATAAGATAACACAAAGCGAGTTTAACTCGCTTTTTTTCTTTTTTCTCTTTCCTCCTTTTTCTTTTCTATTAACATACAACTATCTTTGCGCTTTCAAATCAATAAAAAAATGACTGAGAACGTAAGAGTACGCTTTGCTCCGAGTCCGACAGGACCATTACACATAGGTGGTGTAAGAACTGCTTTATTCAATTATTTATTTGCTAAAAAACATAACGGAACCTTTGTTTTACGTATCGAAGATACAGACCAAACTCGTTATGTAGCCAATGCAGAAAAATATATCATCGATTCTTTAGAATGGTGTAACATTCCGTTTGATGAAGGTCCAGGTAAAAACGAAAAATTCGGACCATACCGTCAGTCAGAACGTAAAGATTTGTATAAAAAATACGCTGATCAACTAATTGGAAGTGGTTGGGCGTATTATGCATTTGATACAGCTGAAGAGTTAGATGCACATCGTAAAAATCACGAAGAGCAAGGAAAAACGTTTATCTATAATTGGCATAATCGTTTAAAGTTAAATAATTCGTTGGCTCTTTCTGCTGATGAAGTTGCAGCTAAGATTAGTGCAGGAGAAAAGTATGTAATCCGTTTTAAAACTCCACAAGATGAAACGTTGATTTTACAAGATGAAATTCGTGGTACGATTAAAGTGGAAACAAACACGTTAGATGATAAAGTATTGTTTAAATCTGATGGAATGCCAACCTATCACTTAGCAAATATTGTAGATGACCATTTAATGGAAATTTCGCATGTAATTCGTGGTGAAGAATGGTTACCTTCTCTCCCACTACATGAGTTATTATATCGTGCGTTTGATTGGAAAGCACCAAAATTTGCACACTTACCATTAATTTTAAAACCAGTAGGAAAAGGTAAATTAAGCAAGCGTGATGGTGACAAATTAGGTTTCCCAGTATTCCCGTTAGAATATACCAATGAGCAAACAGGAGATGTTTCACGTGGATATAAAGAAGACGGTTATTTCGCTGATGCTTTTATAAATATGTTAGCGTTCTTAGGGTGGAACCCTGGAACAGAACAAGAAATTTTTAGTTTAGAAGAATTAACAGAAGCGTTCGATTTAGCGCGCGTAAGCAAATCAGGAGCTAAATTTAGCCCTGATAAAGCAAAATGGTTTAACCAACAGTATTTACAGCAAAAGTCTAACGAAGAGCTTACAGCGTTATTCTTACCTATTCTTGAAGAAAAAGGTATAAGTACATATAAAGATCAGGCAGAAAAAGTAGTTTCTTTAATAAAAGAGCGTGCGACGTTTGTAGCTGATTTTTGGGAGTTATCTAGCTTTTTCTTTGAAAACCCTTCAGAATACGATGCTAAAGCAGTTAAAAAGCAATGGAAAGACACTACGAGTGAGCTAATGCAAGAGTTAATAGAAGTCATTTCTAATATAGAAAACTTTTCAATTGAAAATGCACAAACAGAAATTAAAGGATGGATTACCTCTAAAGAAATAGGCTTTGGTAAAGTGATGCAGCCACTTCGTTTAAGTTTGGTAGGTAAATTAGCAGGACCCGATTTGTTTGAAATTATGACAATGATTGGTAAAGAAATGACCATGACAAGAATACAAAATGCAATAAACGCATTATCATAAAAATAAGAAAGCCGCTTTTAAAGCGGCTTTCTTATTTTTATAAAATTAGAGAAGTTTAAAACATACAACCTCCTAAATGTTTTGCAGCATTACGACCATTGTTATCACCACCATTGTTCCAGTTTAATTTGAAAACAACACCTAAAGTTCCTTGAATGTGCGAACGCATACTTTCATAACCTTCAAAAGAATGTTTATAGTATAATTGTGGATTAATACCGATGTTATCGCTAACCCAGTAAATTCCACCAGCACCAACATTAAGTGTAGGTGTCATTTTACGTTCAGAATCTACTACACTTCCTCCTATAAAAACATACGGAGCAAATTTATCTAACACTGCATTTAAGTTATAACGAAATGAAGCATCCATAGAAAAATACTTTGCCGAATTTTTAATAAAACCAACATCATCAATAGTATTAAAAGACACAGCACCATCTAAAGAAAAACGATCACCAATAGGCATAGTTAAACTTACAGTAGGTACTTGAAATAAATATTGATCGCCAATAAAAGCAGCGTCACTTTCACTAAATTTTGTTATTCCAAAACCTACACCTATTTGCCAAGAGTCGTTTAAATTTTGAGAAAAAACGGATGTTGTTAAACAGGTAAAGATTGCTATGAATAAAATTTTATGTTTCATCGGGAGATAAGTGTTTAGAGTAATAACTGGTTTAATAAGTTTTTAGTATAATTAAATTAATTGGCATTCACCTTTTTAATAGCTGCGGTAAAATCATCTAAGTTGTTATCATTTAAAACTAAATGAACGGCTTCATCACAAACTTTCTCAGCATTTTCTGCAGAGAAATGCAAAGCTACTGCAATTTTACGAAGTATACCAACTTCTTCTTTAGCTACATTTTCATCAGCAAAAATCATTCTTGTTAAACGATATAAGCGCTCAATACGCTCATCATAACTTACAGGGGCGTTTATTGGATATTTTTCAGGACTTTTTAAAATTAGCTTATATTCTTCTTCACTAATATTTAACTTCTTTGCGGTTCTGTCTAATAATAACTGTTCCCCTTCTGAAATAATTCCATCAGTCTCAGCAATTTTTACTACACTAGCAAAGTGCCCTATTTCTTGTTTATGTTTTCCGGTTGAATATAAATCTGATATTGACATAATTTTTTGTTTTTTTATGATTGAAAGTAAGTGGTATTTATTTAGAAGCAAAGTTTAAATAAAGTCACATAAATACCGCCGAAAGTTAACAATTCTAACCAAAAACAAAGTATTATTTTTTTTTATTGTAATTTAAAAACACATAAAAACTACTAATAAATAACAGCTATTTTTTAGGTGTTTTAAAGAGTTTTTATTTTTAGTTAATACGAATGTTTATACTAGTGTTTTTTTATTCTTTAAAATAGCGATTAAACAGGTTTTAATAAAAAAAATAGAAAAAAGAAAATTTAATAGAGAATACTTATAGAACACATAAAAAGAATCAATAAATCTTAATTTCGTTTTTAAAATTACTAACTTGTTAACAAATGAATTTTTAATCTTATCAAAGTGAAAACGGCATACACTATTTTAATTTTTCTAATTTCAATTACGTTTAGTTTTTCACAAAATAAAGGAGTAATAGAAAAAGAAGTCAACCAACAAATATGGCAACCATTTAAAAAATCTTTTGAAGCTAGAGATTGGAATACATTTAATAGTTTGCATACTAATGATGTTTTAAGAGTTAATAAGTATGGAATTCGTATAGGTGAAGAATACAAAACATCAGTGCAAACATCTTATCAAAAACCAACGACTAAGAAAAGACAAATAGATTTTTGTTTCAATCAAAGAACTTACAAAGAAAGTACTGGTTATGAAGTAGGTTATTACCGAGTTATATATACTGAAAAAGACAAAGAACCACGTATTGTATACGGTAGGTTCCACGTGGTACTTAATAAAAAGAATGGTGTATGGTTAATTTCACAAGACTGGGATACTGATACAATTAACGGAGAACCAATTACTAAAGAAGGTTTTGAATCAGGTAAATGTTTGTAAATTAGATAGCAATTTTCTTTTATATGATCTCAACAAACAGATTGTTTTGGTCACCTATTCCTTCGAAATAACGTTGAGGTGGTATAACCGATTAAAATAAGGGAATAAAAGCATAAAAATAATTTTCAAAATACCTTATTTTTATGAGCAGAAGCTTTAAAACCAGCCTATGAACAACGAGAAGAATTCTGAAACTTGGAAAAAACTCTATCAAAACTCACAAGAACTCACCAAACCAACCTCTGTAGATAACATACTTTCTGATGACGATGTAATCTTTTTAAAACAAGAATTAAAAAACATCATCAATCGGTTTTTAGACAAGGGAGAACTCCACAAAGGCATTAAAGTATATATAAACCACGAACTTCAAAACGGAATAGCAGAAGAAATGGTAGCCAATAGACCAAAAGAAGAGGAAACTATTGAGCAATGGTGTAGGAAGCTCTTCGGAGATCAGAAATTCGGAGTTGTTTTCAATAGTTTAGAAAGCTTTAGCAATGAGTTTACCGAGAGAATGTGTCACATTGTTTCTCCACTACTTGAAAAAGCAGGAATGCCTTTAGGCGGACTCTCTTTTTTATTTTTTATGGGAAACTATGGTTTTACCCCTTTCGGAATTCATAAAGAAGCCAAAGGAGAAGAAGGTTTTTTGTTTCATTTAGGTCCAAACTCTAAAGACTTTTATACTTGGGATATTGAAAAATACAACCAAATAGAACACAATACTCAGGTGTTCCACGAGGTAGATGCAATGTTATCAACATCTACAAAATACCCGTTAAAAGCAAAATCGGCGATGTTTATTCCGCATCATGTATATCATATTGCAAAAACTGATGAATTTTCGCTAAGTGTGGTAATGGATTATATCAATCCGTCTAGAGACTATTTAGAAAAAACAATTGCTACACAAATAGCGTCTAGTGAATTAATAAAAAATCCAAAAGTAGGGTACTTACCACCCGTAGATATCACAACCGAAGAATTGGATTGGAATCCCTTATTAAACCCTGAAACGTGGGAACAGCAATATAAAAACACACTTTCAAAATATATTACTAGGCTAAAAAGTAACGCAGGAGTTTTACAGCCTTCAATAGTTGAAAACAAAAAAGGTTTACCTAACCCGCCATTTCAAATTATGGGAAAAACAATTTTTCCGTTGTTGCTACACACAGAAAACACAGAGAAAACCTGTATAATGGCAAGAGGAAATGAAGTTGTTGTTAGCAATAACTCACAACTAAGCACAATTATAAAAAAGCTAAACACAGGAGAAACCATAAGTTTTGACGAACTACAAAACCACCTCACTCCTACTTGGGAATTAATGGATGTATTTGATTTTGTAAGTCAGTTAGCACGAGTTGGAGCGATTACTATTTGTAAGGAATAAAACCTTTTTTTGTACAAACTTTTTTCTACAAAAAAAATCCTTGTACAACATAAGAAAGACGTTGAGGTTGCATGGTGTCCTGTCATTTTCTGTAAAGGTTAACTAATTCGTTGACAGTTTTGGTTAAAAATATTAGGAGCCACACCATTTAAACTTTGGTGTGGTCTTTCTTGATTATAATAATAAATATATTGTAATATTTCTTCTTTCAAATGTTCTTTAGATTCAAAATAAGTTCCATGGATTACGTCCTCTTCAATTGTTCTCCAAAAACGTTCAATTTTTCCATTGGTTTGTGGTCTATAAGGTTTAATATATCTATGCTTTATTTCTAATTCAGTAAGCATTCTTTCAAAAGGATGGCCTGCCTTAGATTTACTTTCTTTTTTACCAAACTCAGGACCATTATCAGTTAAAACTTCCTTGAACTTAATATTATAATGACTGGCAAGAATGTTAAAGCTTCTAAGCCCAGAGAACATAGTTGTTAACGCTGTTAAATCTTCTGTTAACTCTACCCAAGCAACTCGAGTACAGGAGTCTATAATACCGTACAAATAGTAACGTTTTTTAGGTTCTGAGTTAACAATTCCTTTAGGCAAGTAGTGAGTATCAATATGACCTAACTCTCCTGCTTTCTTCTTAATGATTCTTCTTTTGTTTTCAACCATTTTTGGACTTAATCTATTTAGACCATGACGTTTTAATATATTATAAACTCCAGAGGGTGTAGGTGTAAACTGTTTTAATTTAGGCTTTAAAATACAACTAATCTCATATTTATTATTGCCTTGCTCTCTTAAAGCTAATACTTTTTGTTCAATAAAAGGTAATGGTCTTCTAGTTTTCCATTTAGGTCCTCGTTTTCGAGGTAATAAATCCCTTTGATTACCACTTTGTTTGAAACGATTATAATACTTCAAAAAAGTACGTCGATCTGTGCCATTGGCTTCATAAAATTCTTTTACAAAACGATAACGAGGATGTGTTTTGTTTTTTACTTGTTCATACTCACTTATCAAAAATTGATACTTCTGTAAATAGCTTCGAACTAGAGTTAAATCATCTGTATTTATACGCATAACAAAATATAAGATTTTGTCAACGAATTAGTTAACCTTTACAATTTCGACCGTAGGGAGAAATCTGCTTAATTTGAGTAGGAAACACTCTTTTAAATACCTAACATGCGACTGTAAGATTTCTCAGTCATGCCTCCTTCGAAATGACGTAATGAGTTGTCATTTCGACCGCAGCGAGAAATCTGTTTAATTCTAGTTAGAAGCATTATTGAAAATACCTAATAGACCATTATAAGATTTAGCTCTGCTGAATCTTGAGACTTCTCAGTCGTAGCTCCTTTGAAATGACGTTTAGAATTTTTCATATCTTTAAAATAAAAAATGCTAGACAAATATGTTGTGTACATCATCACAAACAAGAACAAAACCACGCTGTATATTGGTGTGACTAACAACCTCCAAAAACGATTATCTCAGCATTATTTTGATAGTGAGCATGCTAAAAAATCCTTTGCAGGAAAATATAATTGCTATTATTTGATTTATTACGAAGCTTTTGAAACGATAAACGAAGCAATTTACCGAGAAAAAGAATTGAAAAAATGGCGTAGAGAAAAGAAAGAAAGCCTGATTAATAATTTCAATCCTGAATGGAATTTTTTAAATAATGAAGTGTTTTAATTAATACTGTCATTCCAATTCTTTCTGTCATTTCGAAGGAGCGATTTTATGAGCGACAGAGAAATCTCAATAATGGGAGTCAGAAACACTCTTGAAAGTTCCCTACACACAACAATAAGATTTCTCACTTCCGTTGTACTTCAGTTCGAAATGACGTATAAGTTGTCATTTCGAGCGATAGCGAGAAATCTGCTTAATTAGAGTCACGAATACCCTTTAATATTTCTAATACATAACAATAAGATTTCTCAGTCATACTTCCTTCGAAATGACGTAATGAGTTGTCATTTCGAGCGATAGCGATAAATCTTTTTAAAGAGAGTTACAAATACTCTTAAAAACTACAAACACCCTTACAAACTCACACACAAATAAATAACCCTTGCCTCTCTCCTCTTTTTTTACTATGTTTAACACGCTAAAAAACAAAAAGTAGTACTACCCCTTATCTCAACTATTTTTTTATTAAAAAAGTAACAACAAACACTTCTTTATGGATTGTCGTAAAGAATCGTGGTTGTGTATGTTTAGTTTTGAAGATAACGTAGATAAAATATACTATGATAAAGAAAATTAAAGAGATAGAAAACTTTGGAATATTTGAAAGTATTTCGAATCAATCTAATTATTTAGAATTTAATAGATTTAATTTATTTTATGGACATAATGGAAGTGGGAAATCAACATTATCACATCTTTTTTCTTTATTAGAGTCAAAAGATATTCAAACAAGATTCCCAGATTCTAAATGGGGTTTCCATATTGACGATACAACAATATTATCTAATCTTAATGATATTGATAATGAGTTAAATATAAAAGTTTTTGATAAAGGGTTTATGGAAAGAAATATAAATTGGAATAAAGTAATCAAAGGAATTCTAGTTGTTTCTGAGGATAAAAAAATAGAAATACAGCAGAGAGATAATAAGATTAAGGAAGAGAAAGGAATTAAGAGTTCTATAGAGAAATTAACTCTTGTTCTAGAGGGTGATGGCAAATCCAAGGGAGAAAAGGGGCTTGTAAAGGATAATAGTAGTTTTTTATCAGAAGCAGCCAGAAACATAAAACAAAAATTCCAACTAATTGAAGTAGATGATACTTACCTTTCTAATTATAATAAAACCAAATTAGAGAATAGACTTAAAGAAAAACAATTAGATATACAGAAACCTCAAATGAATGTTTCTGAAATTGAAAAATTAGCTCAAACAATTAAACCACAAGATAAAGATATTATTAACAAGCCTGACTTATCTAAGTTAGAGCAAGTAGATAAAGCTTACGATAGGATAAACCTTATATTAGAGTCTACAGTTGCTTCTAAAGTAATAGATATATTAAAAGATTCTCCTGAAAAAAGTGAATGGGTAAAAAAAGGACTAGATATTCATAAAGAAAATGAAGAATGTTCTTTTTGTGGTAATCAAATAACAGATAAACGAATAGAAGAGTTAAACAGTTATTTTAGTGATTCTTATCGAAACATAATAGAACAGATTGATAGTGTTATTAAATGGATAGAAGATTTTGAATACCCATATATTCCAAGTCAAAACTCATTTTATAAGGAGTATCAAAAAGATTATAAAAAGTTTTTTGATTTTATTCATGATGAATTAAAAAAACTTGAGTTAGTTAAATCTGATTGGAAACAATTACTTGAAACAAAAAGAAAAGACCCTTTTAAAATTATTGAAGGTAAGTTATTAGTTTTTGATAGTACTTTAATATTAAAGTATTTTGGAGAGATAGATTCATTAATTAGTTACCATAACGATAAATTTAAAAATGCAGATTCTATAATAAAAAAGACAAAAATAAATTTAGAATTAGAATATATAAAAGAGGAGTTGAAAAGGTATGATTATTATAAAAAATCAAAAGAAGAAATTAATAAACTGAACGAACAAGAAATTTTAAAAGAGAAGAATAAGGAAATAGAAGTTGAGATTAAGCAATTGAATAAAAAGATTTCAACTGAAGCCCTTGGTGCTGAAAAATTTAATACTGATTTATGGAAGTTTCTTGGGAGAAAAGATATTTCTTTAGTTCCACAAACAAAAGGAGGTTATGTTATTGAAAGAAATAATGACCCAAATACTAAGGGACAGTTTTTAAGTGAAGGAGAAAAGACAGCTATAGCTTTTGTATATTTTATAAATAAACTTAAAGAGCAAGATAATCGTATTAATAATTCAATAATTGTTGTTGATGATCCTATATCCAGTTTTGATTCAAATAATTTATTTAGTTCATATTCTTATTTAAAGTTAAATTGTAATGAAGCCAAACAATTATTTGTTTTAACCCATAACTTTAATTACTTCAGGCTTGTTCGTGATTGGTTTAATGCCAAAAATAAAAAGCAAAAAGAAAAAAATATAAAAGATAGTTCAAAACCGAAATCAATTTGTAATTTTTACACATTAGAGGTACAATTAAATAAAAAAAATATAAGGTATTCAGAGATTAGAAACGCAGATGAAACACTTTTAAAATATTCATCGGAATATCATTACCAATTTAAAAAGCTAATTGATTATTCGAGTGAAGTAAAAGTAGATTTAGATAAGGCATACCTTACAGCAAATGCAGCTAGAAAAACATTAGAAACTTTTTTAAAATTTAAATATCCTAAAAAAGTAAATGATTTTAGACAGCTGTTTGAGAAGTCAATAAAGAATACAACTTTAAAAGAAAAAGAAGAGTATATATATAAATTTATTAATAAATATTCCCATGCCCAAGATTTTGATAATGATTCATCAGATAATCAATTAGATGAGGGGATAAATGTAGCTAAAGATGTGTTAAATTTAATAAAAGAGATTGATGAAACACACTTTGAAGAAATGGCAGAGGTATGTGCTAATTAAAATAAAACCTAATTAGATTCAGTTAAAAATTATAATTCTTAACCACAAAAAAATAATCCTCGTACATTTGCGTAAAATTTTTGTACGTTGAGCAAGCAAGCAATTGTAAATCACTATCAACAATCTGAGAATGTAAAACAGATTGTTCATCAGCTTCAACAAGATCCACACCATTTTCAAATAACGAATTTGGTCGGTTCTTCGTTGTCTTTTGTCATTTCCGAAACTTTTAAACAAGCCGATAAACCTTACTTGTTAATTTTTAACGACAAGGAAGAAGCCGCTTATTATCTGAACGATTTAGAGCAGTTATTGGGCGATAAAAACGTATTGTTTTATCCGGGTTCGTATCGCAGACCCTACCAGATAGAAGAAACCGACAATGCCAATGTACTGCTGCGTTCAGAGGTGTTAAACCGTATCAATTCTCGTAAAAAACCTGCGGTTATTGTTACCTATCCTACTGCCCTGTTCGAAAAAGTGGTGACCAAAAAAGAGTTAGAAAAAAACACGCTAAAAGTGATGGTGGGCGAGCAAGTATCGCTCGATTTTGTCAACGAAGTACTGTTCGAATATCATTTTAAACGTGTTGATTTTGTGACCGAACCAGGAGAGTTTTCGGTACGTGGTGGAATTATTGATGTGTTTTCGTTTTCTCACGACGAACCCTATCGTATAGAGTTTTTTGGCGATGAGGTAGACAGCATCCGAACCTTTGATGTAGAAACGCAACTTTCTAAAGAAAAACTGAAGAAAGTGAGCATTATGCCGAATGTAGAAAACAAAACATTGCAGGAATCGCGAGAAAGTTTTTTAAAATACATATCGGCTAAAACGGCTGTTTTTGTGAAGAATGTAGACTTGTTAAGCGATTCATTAGACAAATTTTACCGAAAAGCAGAATTGTCGTTCAACGAACTCTCTACAGAAATCAAGCACGCAAAACCCGAAGAACTGTTTTGCAACGGCGAGTTAATTCGAAGCCAGTTACAAGATTTTATAACGGTTGACATCGGTAAAAACCTTCATTCTGAACGAAGAGAAGAATCTCATGAAGGTGTTCCAAGTATCAACTTCGATACCCACCCCCAACCGTCTTTCAACAAAAAATTCGACCTGTTAATTCAGAATTTCAACGAGTTTTCGGCAAAAGGATTTACCAACTATATTTTATGTTCTAACGAACAGCAAGCACAACGTTTCCACGATATTTTTGATGACCACGAAGAAAAGGTTTCTTATGAAACCATTGTGTTTCCGTTGTATCAAGGGTTTGTGGATATTGATAGCAAAATTGTTTGTTATACAGATCATCAAATCTTTGAGCGTTATTACAAATTCCGATTGAAAAACGGATACGCGAAAAAGCAATCCATCACCCTACAAGAGCTCACCAAATTAGACGTAGGTGATTATGTAACCCACATCGACCACGGAATTGGAAAGTTTGGCGGACTTCAAAAAATAGATGTAGAAGGCAAAAAACAGGAAGCCATCAAGTTAATTTATGGCGACCGTGATATTTTATACGTAAGTATTCACTCGCTACACAAAATATCAAAATTCAACGGAAAAGACGGAAAACCGCCGAAAGTATACAAACTAGGGTCGAACGCTTGGAAAAAAGTCAAGCAAAAAACCAAAGCCCGCGTAAAACATATTGCGTTTAACCTTATTCAGCTATACGCAAAACGAAAACTACAAAAAGGATTTGCTTTCGGACCCGATACGCACATGCAACATGAGTTGGAAGCGAGTTTCTTATACGAAGACACGCCCGATCAGTTTTCTTCTACCCAAGAGGTAAAAGCCGATATGGAAAAAGAACAACCGATGGATCGTTTGGTATGTGGTGATGTTGGTTTTGGAAAAACAGAAATTGCCATCAGAGCCGCTTTTAAGGCGGTAGATAACGGAAAGCAGGTTGCGGTGCTCGTACCAACGACGGTTTTAGCATTTCAGCACTTTAAAACCTTTTCTAAGCGATTAAAAGACTTTCCGGTTACGATTGATTACCTAAACCGTTTTAGAACCACAAAACAGCGCAAAGGCGTGTTAGAAGGTGTTACCGATGGAAGTGTAGATATTGTAATAGGAACACACCAGTTAACCAATAAAGCAGTTCAGTTTAAAGATTTGGGATTATTGGTTATTGATGAGGAACAAAAATTTGGGGTAGCAGCGAAAGACAAACTAAAAACCATTAAAGAAAACGTAGATACGTTGACCTTAACGGCAACGCCAATTCCACGTACTTTACAGTTCAGTTTGATGGCGGCGCGAGATTTATCGGTAATTAAAACACCACCACCTAACCGTCACCCCATAGAAACTAATGTAATTCGCTTTAGTGAAGAAACTATTCGCGATGCGATTTCGTACGAGGTTTCACGTGGAGGACAGGTGTTTTTTATCCATAACCGTATTGAAAACATCAAAGAAGTAGCAGGATTGTTGCAACGTTTGGTACCAAGTGCTAAAATTGGTATTGGTCACGGACAAATGGAAGGAAAAAAGTTAGAAGAACTCATGCTAGGTTTTATGAACAATGAGTTTGATGTACTAGTTTCTACTACGATTATTGAAAGTGGATTGGATGTACCGAATGCGAATACGATTTTTATCAACAATGCGAATAATTTCGGACTGTCAGATTTACACCAAATGCGTGGTCGTGTAGGGCGTTCAAACAAAAAAGCCTTCTGTTATTTTATCACGCCACCGTATCATCATATGACCGACGATGCACGTAAACGAATTCAGGCATTAGAACTGTTTTCTGATTTAGGAAGCGGATTGAATATTGCCATGAAAGACTTGGAAATTCGTGGTGCTGGAGATTTACTAGGAGGGGAACAAAGCGGATTTATCAATGACATTGGTTTTGATACTTATCAGAAAATATTACACGAAGCGATTGAAGAACTGAAGGAAAATGAGTTCAAAGATTTATATCCTACGGATGAAAATGCACCAAAAGAGTATGTAAAAGAGGTGCAAATTGATACCGATTTTGAAATTCTGTTCCCAGATGATTATGTCAACTCAGTAACCGAACGTTTAAGTTTATACAACAAATTAGGAACCTTAACTACAGAAGAAGAATTAGAAACCTTTGAAACTGAAATTATCGATCGTTTTGGAGAATACCCAACCCAAGTGGCCGATTTATTAGACAGTGTTCGTATTAAATGGTTAGCGAAAGAATTAGGCTTAGAAAAGGTGGTTTTAAAGCAAAAAAGATTAATTGGGTATTTTGTATCCGATCAGCAAAGTGCTTTTTATCAAACGGAAGCATTTACGAAGATGTTGAAATACGTACAGCACAACCCGAAAAGTTGTGTAATGAAAGAAAAGAAAACCAAAAACGGATTGCGTTTACTCATTACATTTATTAAAATTGATAGTGTACATAAGGCATTAGAAACCTTACAGAAAGTGTAAAACGTCATCACTCGCAATGAAGGAACAAAGAAGTTGTCTGTTCGAGTAATTTTCACGATTAGAATGAGTGAAAATTGTATCGAGAACTAGTTTATATGCATCTCGATACAAATTTCTTTTCTCTATCGAAAAAGAAATTCACTCGATGTGACAATTAAATTCATAACCAAAGGATGGGGTACGTTGCCCCTAGCAATGAAGGAGTAAAGAAATTGTCATTCTTGAAAAAGGGTAACTAATTCGTTGATAAACTTTAAAATGAAAATATACTTTGTTTACATATTACAATGTTCAGATAAAAGCTATTATACAGGAGTAACTTCAAATCTATCTCAACGAATATTTCAACACCAAAACGGAACTTTTAAAGATAGTTATACTTCAAAAAGAAGACCTGTAGAATTAGTCTTTTATTGTGAATTTACTAACGTAGAAATGGCTATTGAAAAAGAAAAACAAATTAAAAAATGGTCAAGAGCAAAAAAAGAAGCTCTTATAAATAATGAGTTTGAAAAACTACCTAATTTAGCAAAAAAGAAGTTTAATAGTTAAGATTGTCTGTTCGAGTGGTTTTTACGATTAGAATGAGTGAAAACTGTATCGAGAACTAGTTTATATGCATCTCGATACAAATTTCTTTCCTCTATCGAAAAAGAAATTTACTCGATGTGACAGCTAAATCTAAAACAATTTTGTTTGTTTTGAAATAACATACATTTACGCCCATGCAAACCAACCACGTAAAAAATATTTCAGGGTTATTATTAGCCACTTTTTTTATAAGTACTTCAAGTGTGTTGGGTAAGTATATTGCAATGCCTTCGGAAGTGATTGTTTGGTTTCGTTCAGTATTTGCCATGGTAGTTTTATATGCTTTTTGTCGGTTTAGAAAGATTGATTTAAAAATACAATCGAAAGGGCATGTACTTCCGTTTATTATAGGTGGTGTTTTTATGGCAGCGCATTGGATTACATATTTTTATGCTTTAAAACTATCTAATGTTGCAATCGGAATACTTTCTTTATATACCTTTCCGGTAATGATTGCGTTTTTAGAACCCTTGTTTTTAAAGGTAAAATTCAATCCAATTCATATAATTTTAGGCTTGTTAGTACTACTTGGGTTATACATTTTAGCACCAGAGTTTGATATTAAAAACACGCAAGTACAAGGAGTATTGTTTGGTTTACTTTCCGCATTGTGTTATGCTGTTAGAATTTTAATTTTAAAGCAATATGTACAGCAATATAACGGAGTGATGTTAATGTTTTATCAAACGGTAATTATTACCGTTTTATTGGTTCCTGTACTGTTTTTTATGGATATTTCAGGTTTTAGAGAGCAACTCCCCTATTTGTTACTATTAGGGTTGTTAACTACGGCTATCGGACATAGTTTAATGGTACACTCACTACAATTTTTTTCAGCATCAACGGCAAGTATAATCAGTAGTATTCAGCCCATTTTCGGAATTTTGTTGGCGTTTATTTTTTTAAACGAAATCCCCACATGGAACACTTTTATTGGTGGAAGCTTAATTTTAACAACGGTACTTATTGAAAGTATTCGAAGTAGAAAAGGTTAGTGCAACTTTTGTTGTTGTTGAATAATGGTTTTCATACTCACATCTTCATAATTTCTACGAACAAAAGTGAGTGCACTGTCTAGAACCTCTCCCATACCATCACTGTCTCTAAAATTAATATCACCTGTGAATTCAAAAATTTCAGACTTTAGCTTTTCAATATTTTTAGGAGTAGAAATATTATCAGATTTCATGGCAGTAAGCAAACGGTTTAATCGAGAACGTGAACCTAAAATTCTTTTAGCAACAATTGATCGCTCTTCTATTTGATATTGCTCAATAGACTCTGAAGTAAGCTTATCTCCTACTAGTTGAACGAGTTTTATGTTTTCTTTAAAAAACTGCGGATAATACACTTTAAACTTTCCTTCGTAACACTGTTGGTCAAAATCTATCGGACGAATTTTATACACAACATTTTCAAAATCGTGTGTGGGTACTACTACATAGTTATACGAACGCATGTCACCCAACAAACGAATCATACAACGTTCATTAAACTTTACAAACTCTTTGGCTAATTGCGCTTTTTCAATATCTAAACAATCCTCTAAATAATCGTTAATAAAAACATCACCTGGAATTCCTGATATATGTTCTTCTATCAAGGTGTCTTCATATACCAAAAAGTTTAAGTTATAAGGTGATAAAATATCCTCTAACTCCAGCCCGTAAATACGAGAAGCATCAGTTTTTTTTACGTAAAAATACGTATAATTATCATTTAAAATATTTCTAATTTTAATACGAAAAGGTTTAGAGTTACCAAATGTACAAAAGTCGATAGCATCAACATTTAGGTGTTTAATACTGGCATCAGAACCGTTAGAGTGTAAAATATTATATACCTTTTTAAGGTATAAATCAATTTCGGCTCGCTCAAACTCATTGTAAAAAACGCGTATCCATAAGGTATCATTATCGTGTTTATCATACACAGCAACTGCTCCTTGAAAACGTAACAAATCATCATAAAAAATAGGGATTTTAATAGTTCTGTTATGCCTTTTTAAGTAGTTTCCTAGTTTTTTGTTAACAGGAAACGCTGGTTTTTTTTGTGATATGAGTTTATATTCTGACATTAAAAAGCCTTTTTTTTCAAAGATAATTCAATTTATTTTTTTGGAATAATATTTGTTGATTCTTAACAAAAACTACTTACTATGAAAAGCTACAAACTTACGATTCCAAAACCATGTCACGAAGATTGGAATACTATGACACCTAATGAAAAAGGAAAATTTTGCAGCTCTTGTGCAAAAACAGTCGTTGATTTTACCCAAAAATCATCAAAAGAAATTCAAGAATATTTACTAGCGAACAAAGGACAAAGAGTTTGTGGTCACTTTTACAGAAAGCAATTAGATAGTATTGTAATTCAGCTACCAGAAACAACTTTTTATCAACCGTTGACGTTTCAAAAACTGTTTATTTTATCGTTGTTATTTGTAATGGGAACTACGTTGTTTAGTTGTAAAACTGATACAGGAAAAACACAAAAAATAGAAAAGGTTGAAATAATTAATTCTATTCCTAAAATTGAAATAACAATAGATTCTTTGAAGGTTGATAAAGACACAATTATTCAAAAAAAGAAACGTAAAGTTCCTCCACCGCCTTTAACAAAGGGAATATTTGTTGTAGATGATACTAAAATGAAACCATTATTTCAAAAAGATAGTGTTCCAGAAGTTGTAATTATGGGAGATATTGTTGAGGGTGAAATTGAAATAGAACCAAATGAACCGTACGCTTTTATTCAAGTTGATATCAAGCCTAAATTCAAAAACTCTAAAGTTAGCTTTGGAGAAGACATTAATCGTCTTATCGAAAAAAAACTTGATAATGATCTACTCAATAAACTTGAAGTATATAAAAAAAAAGAAATAGCGTATGCACAATTTATAGTAGACACAATGGGCAATATTTCTAACATAAAAACAAGAGCTCCACGCCAAAAAGTAGAAGATTGGATAATAAACTTTGTTGAAGATTTACCCCAAATAATACCAGCAAAGATTGATGGAAAAAATGTAAATGTACGATATACACTACCGATTACTTTTGAAGTAGATTAAACTTCAAACATTTTTCCGGGTAAAGGTTTTATGGCTCCTTTCAACTCCATTTGAACTAAAATAGATGATAATTGATAGGTAGGAAGATTACAGTCTAATGCAATAACATCCAGTAACTGCTTACCATTTACTTGTAAATAATCATATATTTTTTGTTCGATTTCACTTAAGTCAACAAAAAGTTTGCTTTGAATGGGAGTCGAGGTTCTCGGTAGATCCCAGTTGAGCATTTTTACAATATCTTCAGCTGAAGTGAGTAAATGTGCCTGATTATTTTTAATAAGGTTGTTACAACCTTTGCTATACATATCAGTAGCTCTACCGGGTAGCGCAAAGACATCATGATTGTAAGAGTTGGCAATATCAGCAGTAACTAACGAGCCACCTTTTTCAGCAGATTCTATAATGATAGTTGCTTTTGAAAGCCCTGCTACAATACGATTTCGTTTTAAAAAGTTCTCTCTCATAGGTTGCTCATCGTGCCAAAACTCGGTAATAAAACCACCATTCTCATTCACTTGATGAATATATTTTTTATGAGTTTTCGGATAAATTTCATCTAACCCATGCGCTAATACAGCAATAGTTTGCAAGTTATTTTTTATTGCGGCTTTATGCGCAGAAATATCTACTCCGTAGGCAAATCCACTTACAATTATAGGATTATGTTCTTTTAAATCCTCAACTAGTTGATTGCAGAAATTGCGCCCGTAGGAACTCATTTTTCGAGTTCCCACAATTGAAATAATTTTATTGTTGTTGAGGTTGAGGTTTCCATCCTTAAAAAGTAAGATAGGAGCATCTATACAATGTTTCAAGTGTTGCGGGTAATCAGGCTCTAAAAAATAAGAAAAAGGAATGTTGTTTTGTTGAATATAGGCTAGCTCTTCTTCTGCTCTTTTTAGGTTGTTTTTATCAAAAAGATGTTGGGTTACGTGAGTTCCAATTCCGTTAATTTTATGTAGCGCATTTTTCTTTTCTAAAAACACTTGTTGAACACTACCTGTAGCGGTAATTAGCTTTTTTGCCAAAATATCACCTACGTTTTTGGTTGCTTGTAATCGTAGAATGGCTAGTAATTTTTCTGAGTTCATATAGCAATAATTTGAGTATCAATATACAAAAAACTGTTAATAAAAATTAAGAGATTACTTGAAAGTAATGGACTAAAAAGCTATATTTGTTCTTATGACATTAGCCAACTACATTAACGATTTATTATATAGATACGATTGCGTAATTGTTCCTAATTTTGGAGGGTTTGTAACCAATAAAATTGGTGCTAGAGTAAATACTACTACACACACTTTTTACCCACCCAAAAAACAACTTACATTTAATGCGTATTTACAGCATAATGATGGTTTATTGGCTAATTATATAGCTTCAAGTAAAAATATCTCTTTTGAAGAAGCTGTTGCTTTCATTGCTGAAGAAGTTACGAAATGGAATGAGAAATTGGAAACGACAAGTGTTACTGTTGCTTCTGTAGGAAGTTTATCTTTAAACGAAGCTAAACAAGTTGTTTTCGAACCTAACCCAACTAGTAATTTTTTAACGGAATCTTATGGATTAGCTGAGGTTTCAACACCATCTGTAGAGAGAGTAAAAGAAGTAACAATTAAGTCGTTAGCCACTACAGCCACTGAAGAAAATAAAAAAACAATTCCGTTATATGTAAGAAGAGCTGCAGCAGCGGCTGTTTTTGTGGGAATTGCTTATGTGGGTTGGAATGGCGTTCAAAATCAGGAACAGCAGAAGGTACTAGCAAACCAAGAAAAAGCTGTTGAGAAGAAAATTCAATCAGCAACTTTTGTAATCGATAATCCGTTACCAACCATTAACTTAAACGTTAGTAAAGAAGCTAGAAATTTTCATATCATAGCAGGAGCTTTTCAAGAAGAGCACAATGCTGAAAATAAGTTAGCTGAACTACAAGATAAAGGTTATGATGCTTCTATAGTTGGAAAGAATGGATTAGGCTTAACTCAAGTAGCTTTTGCGAGTTATGCAACAAGGGATGAAGCTAGAAAAGCCTTAGGAATTATTAAAGAATCAGTAAGTGAAGACGCTTGGTTATTGACCAAATAAACTGCATTTATTCTAGGTAGATTTTTTTGTTGCTGTATCTTTGCAGCAAAATTTAATTGATGAGAGCAAAATCACCAAAAGAATCGTTAACTGTACTTACCGATTTAGTTTTACCAGGAGAAACAAATTATTTAGATAACCTTTTTGGAGGAGAATTATTAGCTCGTATGGATAGAGCTTGTAGTATCGCTGCACGACGTCATTCGAGAAGAATTGTAGTAACCGCCTCTGTAAACCATGTAGCATTTACGAAATCGGTGCCTGTAGGAAGCGTGGTAACTTTAGAAGCAAAGGTTTCACGTGCTTTTAAATCATCAATGGAAATTTATGTAGATGTTTGGATTGAAGACCGTCAATCAGGTGAAAAAACAAAAGTAAATGAAGGAATTTACACATTTGTTGCCGTTGATGAAACTGGTAAACCAGTGCCAATTCCTCAAATTGAACCAGAAACCGAATTAGAGAAAAAACGTTATGAAGCAGCGTTGCGAAGAAAGCAATTAAGCTTGGTTTTAGCAGGTAAAATGGATCCTAAGGAAGCTATAGAGTTGAAGTCTATTTTTATAGATTAAAACAGGTTATATTTCATCTACATTGCCGCTTTCAGATAAGAAAATGGCAATGTCTTTTGTTTTCTCAAACTGAGAAAAGATAATAATCATAATTACTGTAATAGGTACAGAAAGTATCATTCCTGTAATTCCCCAAATTTCTCCCCAAAGAGCTAAAGAAAGTATGGTGACTAACGGACTTAAGTTCAGTGACTTTCCGAAAACTCTAGGTTCTACAATATTACCAACCACTACTTGAATACTACCTACTGCAAACAATACAATTAAAAAAGGAGGAAATTCTCCAAATTGAATTAAACAAAATATGGCAGGAAATGCAGTTGCTACAAGTGAACCGATAGTAGGGATGTAATTCAGTAAAAAGATAAGAAATGCCCAAAATGGAGCACCGTCTACTCCTACTAATAACAAAACAAAATAACTAAGTATACCTGTTAATAAACTTACGTAGGTTTTTAGTCGTAAATAGTTTGAAATAGAGTCTTCAATCTTTTTTAAGATAGACTGAAAGCTTTTAGAGTTGTTTTGAGAACTCATAAATACCTTTTGTAATTTCTTTTTAAAATTACTTTCCTCTAAGAAGATAAATAAGGCATAAATAATAATCATAAAGGTGTTACCTAGCAAACTGCTAATTCCGTTTGCTATATCGCCTAAAACAGAGCCATAATCAAAGTCTCCAACAACAGATTGTAACGACTTGATAATATCTATGTGAAAATAGGCGTCTAAACGTTTTATAATAGCATCAACATTAGGTTCATATTTTGAGTAAGAAGTGGTTAAGTTAGAAATACTATTGGTAATTATTTCTGAAACAAAACCAAACCCTAAAATAATGAATGTAAAAACAAATACATTACTTAACCAAAACGGGATAAACCGTTTGGCAAAGGGGATTTTGTATATGGTTTTGCGGATTTCACGAGTTAAAAACCAAAAAATTAGTGCAAAAACAAAAGGAATTAAAATCCCTTTTCCAATAACCAACGTTGCAATGATAGCTACGGTTACAATAATAAAGTTTGATGCGTTTTTCACACGTTTAAATTTTGATTACAATTTAAAAATAAAATTTATTAATGTTCTTGTTTTGGGGTTATGAACGAATCCATTTAGCAGGATTCAGTCGGTTTTTGTTTTTATATAGCATAAAACTAAGTTGTGTTTTACCAGTTACTTTGTTAGTAAATACTTTACCTAACTTATCACCAGTTTTAACAACATCACCTTTTTTAACGTATACTTCTTTTAATTTGTTATATGCAGAAATGTAATTACCGTGCTGTACTAAAACTGATTTTCTACCATCAGAATGTAATTGAATAACCAATACTTTTCCGTTAAAAATACTTTTTACATCGGTGTTTGCTTTAGTCGCAATGTATAATCCGTGACTATTGATACTGATTCCGGGAAATGTAGGGTGTGGTTGCACTCCATATTTTCGTGTAATTACGCCTTTTACTGGCCAAGGTAAATTACCTCTATTTTGTTCAAAGTTGGCGAGCAAAGCTTTTTCTTCAGCATTTAAAATAAAACCGGAACTTTTAGTTTTACCTTTCGCTGTTTTTTTACCCTTATTTGCTTTAGCAATAGCATCTCTAATTAACTTATCAATTTTGGCAGCAATTCTTTTTTCTTCTCGTTGCTTTTTCTGTAAATCACTTTTATATTTTTTTTCTTCTTTTTTAATTTTAGAAATGAGTTTCTCTTGGTGTTTTTTATCACCTTCGATTTCTTTTTTCTGACTTTTCTCGTCAGAAAGTAAAGCTTCTTTTGATTTTTTTTGCGCAGTTAACGAGTCGTTTAATTGTTCTACTTCTTTTGCTTTAACTATAATTTCTTCTCCTTGTTTTTTCCTAAAGTCTTTATATTGCTGCATATATTTTAGCCGCTTGTAAGCTTGGTAAAAGCTTTCTGAAGACAACAAAAACATAGTTTTGCTTTGTTGCGATTTGCTTTTGTATGACTTTACTACCATGTCTCGGTAGTCATTTTTCAAGTTCTCTAACTCGTCATTATATTTTTTTAATTGTCGCTCGTTTGAATTGATTTCTTTTGAAAGTAATTTAGCTTCTAACTCAATAGTTTTAATTAAACGTTCTCTAACACTTATTTTTTGGTTTAAGTCTTTTAAATCATCTAAAGCACTGCTCTTTTTTTTCTTTGTTTTAAATAATAGGTTGTTAACTTGCTCTATTTCATTTTTAAGTTTTTTTCGCCTATTTTCAAGCTCTTTCCTACTTTGAGCAAAAGAAGAAATTCCTACAAAAAACAGGCATAAAAAAGAGATGTAAAAAACAGGGTACTTCATAATTATAGTTTAATTTCTTTGTATCCGCTAGGGATATTAAAGTTTACATTAAGCTTAGTGTCATATTCTACTGAGCGAGTAGTTATATCAATAATAGTAAATTTATTTTTTTCTTTAGCTTTTATGTTAATCTTCTCAGGGAAGAAAGTAGTGTTCTTTTTATGATATTTTGGGTAACTAATAGCTAAACGTTGATCTTTTAACGAGTTTACTATTAATTGCTTGTTTAGTTTAAAATGTTGAGGGTTTACATAAAAAAACAAGTCGAATAAAGTAGGTTGTTTTTTTGGCGATAATTGATACGATTTTTCTTGAACTTGAACTTCTTGTCGTTCAGACTTTACATCCATTAAAGCTTCACCTAATAACATGCTTTGTAATTGTTGGAAATTAATATCAGTTCCTAATAATTTTTTTAGCATTAGAAAGTCACCATCGAAATAATTCTTTTCATACGGAGAATAAAATTGCACTTTTGTTGGGGTAATTTTAGCTTTAAAAATAGAGATGATTTTGGTTCCCTTTAACCAAATAACTTCATCTTTTTTAATTTTCATTCGTACCGAAAACCCTAAGCTTTCTTTGTTGTTCTTGTAATTAACTTTTAAACGAGCATCTACCGTTTTTTTGTCAAAACTTGTGGCAATATGTTTTTTAGCTACTTTTCGTGCCGACAACTCTTTAATGACGGCACTACCAGTGACGTTTTTGGTAGATTTACAAGAGGTTAAACCTAAAAATAATATAAGTAATAAAGTGGTATATTTCATAAAACTTGTACTAAGGAAACTTATTTTAAAATCTTTTCAGCTTTGTTTTTGTAAGAATTGGCTTTTTTAACATTGTTCAACCCTTGATAAGCTTTTGATATTTCTAAGTAAAATTTGGCTTCTATTTCATTATTATCAATAACAAAATCAATGCCGTTTTGTAAGGTTTCTAACGCTTTTTTATAATCTCTATTGTTATTAAGTGCCTTTCCATTCATTAAATATACAAAAGGTTGCGCAGGAAAAAGAGCTAAACCCTCTTCACTGTATTTTAATAAATCAAGATTATTATCATCAGCTAATTTATCCAATAAAGCTTTTAAACTTCCATAGGATTTTTCTTTTTCAAAAAGCGATTTAGCATCGAGGCTTTCTGTAACTTTTTTAGGCTGTACTTTGGTTATTTTTTGAAGATTTATTTTTCTTTCGATAGAGCGAAGTCTGGCATTTAATAATTTAGCTTTTTTTAATTCAGCCAACACTTTTTCAGCAGAGATTACATCTTTGTTTTGAAGATGTAAAAAAACAAGTAACTGTTTTTTCTTTGGGTATATTGCAGCTATCTTTTGTTGTGTAAGAATAGCATCATTAAAATCAGCTAATTTTCTTAAAATAAATACCTTGTGCTCAAGTAACCAAACATTATTAGGCTCTACTTTTAAGGCTAAATCAATATAGGTTAAAGCTTCAGGGTTTCTGCCTAATTTTTCATAGTTTTTAGAAAGTTCAAACAAAACAGCTTTATTGTTTGGAAATATTGTGTTACACTTTTCTAGGTTTTGTATAGCTTTTTGGTAATTAAAAATAGCTTTGTCTGAAAGTGCTTTAAAAAAATATTGTTGAAATTCAGTATTGTTTTTTTCAGCAATGTTAACCGCAGCAGGAATACTATCTTGAGCGTTTAGAAAGAAAGAAAAGAGAAGAAATATAAAGGACAATACCGTTTCAGAAAAAAAACTTTTTCCTTTTCTTTCTTTCTTCTCTTCTCTTGAAATTTTATGTAAGTTCTGTATAATCACCTATACTTACTGATGTATAATTAGCATTGTATTTTACATGATTACCAATCATAGCGTTATCTAAATTGGCATTTGAAATACGAACATTTGTTTGAATTAAAGAGTTTGTTATTGTTGAGTTTTCAACGATACTATTTTCACCAATTGAAACAAAAGGACCTATTTTAGTGTTTTTCAACACTACATTTTTTCCAACATAACAGGGCTGAATAATTTCAGCGTTCTCTAATACAACGCTTTCAGCTACTAAATTGTTGCCATCAGCTTGCTCAAAACCTAAAACTTGCTTGTTGGTATCTACTGTTGGATCTTTTTTGCCACAATCCATCCAAGTATTTACTTTTCCAGGAATAAATTTAGCCCCTTTTACTTTTAAAGCTTCCAAAACTTCAGTTAATTGATACTCACCAGAAGGTCTAATATCATTATCTATTAAATATTTTATTTCTTCCAATAATTTATCAGCATCTTTAAAATAGTAAATACCGATAATGGCTAAATCAGAGACAAATTCTTTTGGTTTTTCAACAAAATCAGTAATAAAGCCGTCTTTTAATTTTACTACACCAAAAGCACTTGGGTCTTCCACTTGCTTCACCCAAATAGCTCCATCAGCATTAGCATCTAAAGTAAAATCAGCTTTGAATAAAGTATCTGCAAAAGCCACTACACAAGAACCTCCTAATGATTCTTTAGCACAATAAATAGCGTGTGCAGTTCCTAATGCTTCTTCTTGCACGTATACAGAACCTTTTGCACCTAAATTTTCGGCTATTTTTATTAATCTATCTTTTGTATCTGCAGGAAACCCTTTAGCGGCAGGTCCAATTATAAAAGCAATTTCCTCTATAGGTTGATCTACAACAGAAGTAATATCTTCTACTAATCGTTGTACAATTGATTTACCAGCAATAACGGTTAATGGCTTAGGAGTAGTTAATGTATGAGGTCTTAAACGAGACCCAATTCCTGCCATTGGTACTATAATCTTCATATTCTTTCTTTTCGTTTTTAACGGTGCAATATACCATTAATAACGCAGTGAAAAAAGTTACAGCCCTTTTGGGATAGCTTCTATTAAAGTTTGAGTATATTTTGTCTTTGGATGTTGATAAATTTCGTCAGCATCAGCTATCTCCTCTACTCTACCTTTGTTCATCACAACCAACTTATCTGCCATGTATTTTACCACAGATAAATCATGAGAAATAAAAATATAAGTAAAGTTAAATTCTGCTTTTAATTGGTTTAATAAGTTCAATACTTGGGCTTGTACCGAAACATCAAGGGCCGAAACCGATTCGTCACAAATAATTAGTTTTGGTTGTAAAGCTATAGCACGAGCAATTCCTATACGTTGACGTTGTCCGCCGGAAAATTCATGTGGATAACGATTAAAATGAGTTGCTTCCAAGCCTACTTTTTTTAACAAGTTGCACACATATTCTTTTCGCTCTTTATTAGAACCTAAAATTTTATGAACTTTCATTGGTTCTAAAATAGTATTACCAATAGTAATTCTTGGGTTTAATGAAGAAAACGGATCTTGAAAGATGATTTGAATTTCTTTTCGAAGTTTTTTAAATTCAGATTTAGAAAGTTTAGTAATGTCTACTCCCTTGTATAAAATACTTCCCAAAGTAGCTTTTTCTAGTTGTAAAATAGTTCTACTCAAGGTCGTTTTTCCGCAACCACTCTCTCCTACTAGTCCTAAAGTTTCACCTTCATAAATTTTAAAAGACACATCATTCACCGCTTTTATCACAGTTGGTTTTGAAAACCATGAAGCATTACTGATAAAATCTTTATGTAAATTAACGATTTCTAACAGTGGAGGTTGGGTATATATTTTTTGATGAAAAGCAGTACGCTCTTCATCTGTATAAATTGTAGAATCAATAGTTTCATTGATAAAATCGTAAACAGTAGGTAAAGTTTTGAGTCGTTTCTTTGTATTAGGTTTTGAGTTGATTAAAGCTTTTGTATAATTTTCTTGTGGATGTAAAAAAACATGATTAGCACTTCCCTTCTCTACTATTTTTCCTTTATGCATTACCACAACAGAATCTGCAATTTCAGAAACTAATGCTAAATCGTGTGAAATAAAAATAATTCCCATTTCAAACTCTTGTTGTAATTCTTTTAATAAAGAAATAATCTCTTTTTGTACCGTCACATCTAGCGCTGTTGTAGGCTCATCAGCAATAAGTAATTGAGGTTGACAAGCAATAGCCATAGCAATCATTACCCGCTGCTTTTGTCCGCCACTTATTTGATGCGGATACGAATTATAAATAGCTTCAGGTCTTGGAAGTTTTACTTTTGAAAATAATGAGATTACTTCCTCTTTAATTTCATGATTAGATAATTGTGTATGCTGTTGTAGCATTTCAGCAACCTGGACACCACAAGTTAATGTAGGATTTAGAGAACTCATAGGTTCTTGAAAAATCATGGCAATTTTTTTACCACGTATTTTTTGAAAATCCTTCTCATTAAAATCTAATAAAGATTCATGGTTAAAAAGTAGTTCACCCTTTACAGTAGCAGTTTTAGGTAGTAATCCTAAAATAGCTAAGGAACTTATTGATTTTCCGCTACCACTTTCTCCTACAATTCCTAGTATTTTGTTTTTCTGAACATTAAAAGAAATTTGCTGAACAACAGGTGGAGAGTCTTTAAAGGATATTTCTAAGTTTTTAACTTCAAGCATTAATTATAAATTTTAATAAAAATACAATTAATATTTTCCATTTCTTTTCTCAAGAAGAAGGTTTTTGCCATAACTGTTTGATAGTAAGTAATAAAAAAATATTTTTTTTCTTTCCTAGAAAACCTAGTGTTTAGCTGGGATAAAAGAGTATTTTGTTTTATAAAACAAACATAAACAGTTAATTAACTGTCTAAAAAGTATCTTTTTTTGTCTTTTTTTATATATTTGTCAATGTTTTAACAAATAATTAAGAATTTGTATTAAGGATAACAGCCTTGGAAAGACTCTTAAATTTTATTAACTCAATTAAAAACCCTTCAAAAATGAAAAACAAAATTACCCTAGCACTTATGTGTTTATTTTTTGTTGGTGCTTTGTATGCCCAAGAAAAAAGAAACTGTCACTCAATGGAAAATCTTGAGTACAGACAATCCCTCAATCCTTCTTTAAAAAGTAAAATGCAAGAAATTGAGTCCTTTACTCAAAAAAGGCTTGCAGAAAAGAAAAATTATCAAGGAAAAATAGTTGGAGATATTATCCAAATTCCAGTAGTTGTACACGTTATTTATAGTAATTCACAAGAAAATATCAGTGTGGCACAAATTCAATCGCAACTTGATGTTTTGAATGAAGATTACCGTAGAACAAACTCTGATGCAACCAATAAATGGTCACAAGCAGCAGATACACAGATAGAGTTCTATTTAGCTCAAGTTGATCCAAATGGTAATCCAACAAATGGAATTACAAGAAAATCATCATCTAAAACTTCATGGGGAACTAATGACGCAATGAAAAAGTCATCTCAAGGAGGAGTAGACCCATGGGATACTTCTGAGTACCTTAACATGTGGGTATGTAATATTGGAGGTGGAATATTAGGATATGCCCAGTTCCCCGGAGGTAGTGCTGCTACTGATGGAGTAGTGATGGGACCTCAATATTTTGGAAGCTCAGATAAAGGTTCAGGTTTCTATTTATCATCTCCATTTGACAAAGGAAGAACAACAACACACGAAGTAGGTCACTTTTTAAACCTTAGACATATCTGGGGAGATGGTGGTTGTGGTGTTGACGATTTTGTTTCTGATACTCCAGAATCTGATGCTGCAAACTACGGATGTGCTTCAAGTCACTCTTCTTGTGGATCAGCAGATATGGTTGAAAACTATATGGATTACTCAGACGATACTTGTATGAACCTTTTCACCCTAGGACAAAAAAATAGAATGCGTGCTGTTTTAGAGTCAGGAGGTGTACGTAGAAGTTTAGCTTTATCTGATAAAACAGGAGGTTCTACTTCATGTACAGCAACGGTACCAACAGGAGTAACTGTATCTGGTGTTACTTCATCAGAAGCATCAGTTTCTTGGACAGTAGTTTCAGGAGCTACTTATGACGTAAGATACCGTCAAACCGGAACTTCATCTTGGACAACCAACGCAGTTTCAGGAACATCAACATCTTTAAGTGGATTATCAGCTTTAACTGAGTATGAAGTACAAGTACGTAGTAAATGTTCTGATGGATCTAATTCAGCATATAGTGCTTCTTCAACTTTTACTACTCCTGAAGTTACACTTTCTTATTGTTCTTCAAAAGGAAATAGTGTTTCTGATGAACATATCGGAAGAGTACAATTAGGAACTATTGATAATAGTACAGGAGGAGGAAATGGTTATTCAGACCATACAGCCGTTTCAACAAACTTAGCAAAAGGAACTGCTCATACAATTACCATTACACCAACTTGGACAGGAACAGTATACAATGAAGGATATGGTGTTTGGATTGACTATAATCAAGATGGAGATTTTTCTGATTCAGGAGAAACAGTTTGGACAAAATCGGCATCTAAAGATACGCCAGTTAGTACATCTTTTACAGTGCCAGCTACAGCTACAGATGGAGCAACAAGAATGCGTATAGTTTTAAAATATAATGCAACTCCAACGGCATGTGAAGCTTCTTTTTCATACGGAGAAGTAGAAGATTATACAGTAGTAATCGGAGCAGGAACAACAGACACAACAGCACCAACAGCGCCAACAAACTTAGCTGCATCTAGTGTAACACAGACTTCGTTAACGTTAAATTGGTCAGCATCTACTGATAATGTTGGAGTAACTAGTTACGATGTTTACCAAGGAACTACAAATATTGGATCTGTAACAGGAACTACAATGAATGTAACAGGGTTAACAGCAGCTACTACTTATACTTTCTCAGTAAGAGCAAAAGATGCTGCAGGAAATATTTCATCTTCTAGTAGCACAATAAATGTAACAACGTTGTCAAACTCAGTTTCATATTGTGACTCAAAAGGAAATAACTCTTCTTATGAGTGGATTGATAATGTAGAGTTAGGAGGAATGACCAATGCAACTGGAGATAATGGAGGATATGCAGATTTTACTTCTAAAACAGCAACTTTAGCAGTAGGAAGCTCAAACCAAATGACTGTTAGCGCAGGGTTTAGTAGCTCTTCATATACAGAACATTGGGCTGTTTGGATTGATTTTAACCAAAATGGAACATTTGAAAGCAGTGAAAAAGTAGTAACAGGGTCTTCATCAAGTGCAAATAACTTAACTTCTACTGTAGATGTACCTGCAGGAGCAACTTTAGGAACAACAAGAATGCGTGTTTCTATGAAATATAACGCTGCTCAAACAGCTTGTGAAACATTTACTTATGGAGAAGTAGAAGACTATACGGTAAATATTGTTTCTAGTACAAGACAAGAATCTTCAGCTAGTATAAATGGAGAAAGATTAGGTAATGAAAACAGCTTAGACTTAATGGCATACCCTAACCCAGCAGTAGACTTTATACAAGTAAAATTAGCCTCTAGAGCTGATAATATGACTTATAAAATTGTAAATACCATTGGTAGAGTAATGAAAGAAGGTCGCTTAAATTCTTCAAACATCGATGTTTCTAAACTAAATACAGGTATGTATATTTTACAAGTTAATGATGGTCAAAAACTACTAACGACTAAAGTATTTAAAAAATAAATTCTTACAAAAAAGCCTGAGTTATTTCTCAGGCTTTTTAATTAAAATAAATTAACTAAACCCTTCAAAAATGAAACAGAATTATGCAAGAACTGTGTTTTTATCTGCTTTTCTACTTACAGGAATTTATACTATAAATGCCCAAGAAAACAGAGAATTAAAACACGTTAAGTTCAACAAATCCTCAAAGGTGTCTTTACAAAAAGCACCAGATTTAATTAGACAAAAACTAAAGCTATTTAAAAATGATGGCTTGCAAAAAATTAAGTCAAATAGAGACGATCTAGGCTTTACACATGAAAAATTTCAACAAAAATTTAAAGGAATAAAAGTAGAATTTGCCACTTATACAGCTCACGCAAAAAATGGTGCTTTAATGAGTATGAATGGTGAGTTTTACGATGTTGGAAAGGTTAATATAAGCCCAAAGCTATCCAAAGCTCAAGCATTTCGAAAAGCTTTAACGCATACAGGAGCAGAGAAGTATTTATGGGAATATCCTGAGGCAGCCAATGAAATGGATAATTATAAAAAGCCTGATGGAGAGTTATTAATTCTTCCTAGAGAAGTTATAGGAAAAAAAGAAGCAAGACTAGCTTATAAGTTCGATATTTTTGCTACAAAACCGCTAAGCAGAGGGTATTTATACATAGATGCTCATACAGGAGAAGCATTATTTTACAATGCAATTATAAAACATGCAGATAAGTTTGGCCATGTAGGAGAGTTAACTACTCACGCAAAAAAAAGTAAAAAAGCGGCGAACGCTATTTCGGCTGCATTTGCAGCAGGAACTGCACAAACACGTTATAGTGGAACTAGAACCATTGAAACATCACTAAGTGGAGGAAACTATATTTTGAGTGATACTGGAAGAAAAATCCACACAAGAGATGCAAAAAATCAAGCTCCAGGTTCTACATATCCATATGTTACAAATTATGACCAGTTTACTGATAATGATAATAATTGGACTACAGCTGAACATAGTGCAAACAAAGATGATGCAGCATTAGATGCTCATTGGGGTGCAATACAAACATATGAGTATTTCTTGCAAAAACATAATAGAAATAGCTATGATGATAACGGTGCTCAAATTAGAAGTTATGTACATGTAGATACGAATTACGATAATGCCTTTTGGAATGGTTCTGTAATGTCTTATGGAGACGGTTCTTCTAACGGACAAGAAGGAAACGGTAGTTTTGATGCATTAACCTCTATTGATGTTGCAGCACATGAAATAGGACACGCAGTTTGTACTCATACAGCGAACTTAGCTTACCAAAGAGAATCAGGAGCTTTAAATGAAGCTTTTTCAGATATTTGGGGAGCTGCTGTTGAGCATTTTGCAAAAGGAAACGGAAATGATTCAAACCCAGACCTTTCAGTATGGTTAATAGGAGATGAAATAGATAGGCGTAGTGGTTCTGCTGCTTTACGCTCAATGAATGACCCAAAATCACAAGGTCAACCAGATACCTATGGAGGAACTAATTGGAAAAACCCAAATTGTGGAGTACCGACGAGATTTAATGACTACTGTGGAGTTCATACAAATTCAGGAGTTTTAAATAAATGGTTCTATTTGCTAACTGTAGGAGGGTCAGGAACAAATGATGCATCTGATACATACAACGTTACCGGAATTGGAATGACAAAAGCCGCAAAAATAGCGTATCGTACCGAAGCAAATTACTTATCAGCCAGTTCAACATATGCCGACGCTAGAACAGCGGCAATACAAGCTGCAACAGATTTATACGGAGCAAACTCTCAAGAAGTAATTTCTACAACAAATGCTTTTTATGCGGTTAATGTAGGAGAAGAGTTTGTACAAAATTGTGCTTTAGCAGCACCAACAAACTTAAATTCATCAAACATTGGTGATAACGGATTTACAGTAACTTGGACAGCAGTTTCAGGAGCAGCTTCTTATGATGTAACTATTGGAGGAAATACAACAAACGTAGCAGGAACATCATTTAACGCTACAGGATTATTAAGTGGAACAGAATATACGGTATCTGTAGCTGCGAAATGTACAGAAGGTGGAACAGGAACACCAGCAACAGTAAATGTAACAACAACAGGTACGCCACCGCTTAACTATTGTGATTCAAAAGGAAATAGCGTTGCTGATGAATATATTGAGAGAGTTCAATTAGGAAGTATCGATAACACTTCTGATGGAGGTGGAGGATATTCTGATTTCACTACAATTTCAACAGATTTATCTATTGGTGACTCTAATACAATAACCATTACCCCAAAATGGACAGGAACTGTTTATAGTGAAGGTTATGGAGTATGGATTGATTATAATCAAGATGGAGATTTTTCTGACTCTGGAGAAACGGTTTGGACCAAAGCAGCGTCTAAAGATACTCCAGTAAGCACATCATTTACAGTACCTGCTTCAGCAACCGAAGGAGCTACTAGAATGAGAGTTGTACTAAAATACAATGCTACACCAACGGCTTGTGAAGCATCTTTCCAATATGGAGAAGTTGAAGATTATACAGTTAATATTACAAATGCTACACCAGATACAGAAGCACCAACAGCACCTTCTTCAGTAACTGCATCTAATATTGAAGAAACAACAGCAACATTAAGTTGGACAGCATCAACAGATAATGTTGGAGTAACTAGTTACGAAGTATTTAATGGAATTACAAGTGCAGGCACAGTTAGTGGTACATCAATAAACTTAACAGGGTTAACTGCAAATACTACATATAACTATACAGTAAAAGCAAAAGATGCAGCAGGAAATGTTTCAGTAGCAAGTAATACAGCAACATTTACAACAAAAGATGTGTCAGTAGTAGAGTATTGTGCTTCACAAGGAAACAATTCTTCTTATGAGTGGATTGATAGAGTTTCTATGGGAGGAGTTGATAATACTACAGGAAATGATGGTGGTTATAAAGATTATACGAACCTTACAATGAATGTAACTCAAGGTGCTAATAGACTATATGTAAGTGCTGGATTTAGTAGCTCTTCTTATACCGAGTACTGGAAAGCTTGGATTGATTATGATAAAGATGGTGTTTTTGAAGACACTGAAGTAGTGTTAAGTGGTTCATCTTCAAGCGCAGGAGAGCTTTATGAAGATTTTACAATTCCATCAAATGTTTCAGGAACTACAAGACTTAGAGTTTCTATGAAGTATAATAGTGCTCAAACAGCATGTGAAACATTTACTTATGGTGAGGTAGAAGATTATACAGTTAATATTTCTTCTGGTTCTTCAGTGGCTGCAATAACAGGTTTTTCAGCGAATATCAGTGGAGAAGCAATAGGAAATGAAGAAAGCTTAGATTTATTAGCATACCCTAATCCAGCAGCAGACTTTATACAAGTAAAACTTGCTTCAAAAGTAGAAAAGATAAGTTATAAACTTATAAATACTGTTGGTAAAGTAGTAAAAGAAGGTTATTTAAAATCTTCTAATCTAGACGTTTCAAAGTTAAATACTGGAATGTACATTTTAGAGGTAAACGATGGACAAAAACTCCTTACAACTAAACTGTTTAAAAAATAAAACTTATAAAAATATAACAAACAAGAGTCTGAGTTTTTTACTCAGGCTTTTGCTTGTTATAAATTGTAAAATACTATGAGAATAAAATCTTTGACTTAGCTAGGGGCGGCTGAACCATTAAAAACTGATTTATAAAGGGTTAAATTAAGAGTCTTTTCAATTGAGTGTAAAAGGCAAAGAAAAGGTACAGTAACAAAAAGCGCTAGGAAATAAAACTTAATTATTTAATTAAATTAATTCAAATGAACAAAAAGTTTAAATTTCTAATTGGAGGGCTGTCTGTTGCGGCGGTTTCAATTATTGGTTCAGATTATCTTAAAAAGCAAAGTGTTGCTGATAAACTGGCCGAACAACGTAAAGTACACAGTACTTTTTTAAAGGAAAGCCCTTTAAATGAATCGTTAAAATGGGGGAAAAAAGAAAGAAAACATAGAGGGTTACCACCTAACAGGTATTTTGATCAAATGCAGTTACTCACCATGAATCCAGCTACAGGAAAAATGGAAGATGGGAGTTTAGCAGGATTGAGAGAAGATCTGTTGAAAAAAAGAGCACAACAAAAAAACCCTGGAGACAATGGAAACTCTTGGATAGAAAGAGGACCTAACAATGTAGGAGGACGTACAAGAGTTGTTTTATTTGATCCAAATGACGCTACAAATAATACCGTATATGCTGGTGGAGTAAGTGGAGGTTTATGGAAAAACACTAATATTAGTAATGCCAACTCACAATGGACAAGAGTACAAAATGTACCAGGAAACCTATCGGTAACTTCTATCACTGTAGATCCAAGAAACTCTAATAGATGGTATGTAGGTACAGGAGAACAATACACAGCAGGAGACGTAGTAGGAAATGGTGTTTATGTAACTACCGATGGAGGTACAACATGGAACGTAGTTAATATACCAGCAGCAGGTGATGCAATTATTAATTACAATGCAAGCAATGTTTTCTTATCAGGAATTCATTATGTAAATGATGTATTAGCGTGGGATAATGGGGCATCAACAGAATTATTTGTTGCAGTTGGAGCACATGTGTATGGAGACTCTTCTAGTCCTAGAAACTGGTTAGGGTTACAGTCTGCAGGATTGTACCGTTCTACAGATAATGGGGCTACATGGAATAGAATAGAATCTGCTAATATGAAGTATACCTTCGGCGGAAAAGATTACTATTATATAGCGAATGATTTAGAGGTAAGTGCTAACAATACTTTATGGATGGGAACTATTGCGTCTGCTTTAGGTGAAGGAGGAGGTAGAGTATTCAGTTCTACAAATGGAGGAACTTGGTCAGAAGCAACAGCATCTCCTTTAACTGAATCTAACAGAGTTGAAATTGAAACTTCTGCTACTGATGCAAATAAGATTTATGCATTAACACAAGGAACAACAAGTGCGGCACCTGTTCATATTTATAAAACAACAAACGCGTTTTCAACAGCGAGTGCAACATCATTACCAAATGATGCAGATACAAATATTTCAGCAAACGATTTTTGTCGTGGGCAAGCATTTTATGATTTAGTAATTGAAGCAGATCCTACAGATGATGATATAGTTTATGTTGGAGGGATAGATTTATTTAAAACTACTAACGGAGGTAATTCTTGGTCTCAATTATCACATTGGTATGGAGGTTTTGGTCATCAAAATGTTCATGCAGATCAGCACTCGATGGCTTTTGGAAATAATGACTCATCAAAAATATTATTCGGTAACGATGGAGGAATCTATTATTCAGGAAACTCTGGAAGTACAATTAGCGTAAGAAACAAAGGATACAATGTAACTCAGTTTGTAAAAGCAGGAATTGGTCCTGATGGAGCAGGTGATGTTGATGGAATTTTTAGTGCAGGAGCACAAGATAACGGTACACAAGCATTTAGAAATGCAGTTGCAGGAGTTAATAGCTCAACAGAACTAAGCGATGGTGACGGATTCTATACTTTTGTTGATAAAGATGGAGACTACATGATTGCTACGTATGTAAACAATGTAATATATAGGTTTAACTTACCATGGAATGGTTTGGGTAGACAGCAAGGAGGAGCGACAACATTATCAAGTGACCAAAATACGGGAGACTTTGTAAACCCTATGGGGTATGATAATGATGCTAATCGCTTATTATCTAATGCATCAACAGATTCTTCAAATTCAATTTTGAGTATTAATGTAGCATCAAATTCAAAAGGAAATATTACAAATGCATTATTAGATGCAAGCCCAACAGCTTTTCAAGCGTCTCCTTTTACAAATAATGCATGGTTTGTAGGATTAGCGAACGGAAAACTATTAAAGTTAACAAACGTTACTAATTCTAATGCTACATGGTCAAATATCAATACACCTTTTGTTGGTTCAGTATCTTCAGTAAGATTCGGAGCTACAGAAGATGATATTTTTGTAACGATACATAACTACGGAGTAACAAGTGTTTGGGCTACTTCAGATGGAGGAGCAAACTGGGTAAGCAAAGAAGGAAACCTACCAAATATTCCTGTAAGAGATATTTTACAAAATCCATTAGATAGAACAGAAGCTATTTTAGCAACACAATTAGGAGTTTGGTCAACATCTAACTTTAATGATGCAAACCCTAATTGGAATCAAGCTTATAACGGGATGAGTGATGTTAGTGTTACTTCATTTGATTACTGGAACGTAAGTGGAGACCATGTTACTAACAAAGTAATAGCATCTACCTATGGTAGAGGAGTGTTTACAGGTTCATTTACAAGTAATGCAGCTGCCGATACCGAAGTACCAACAGCTCCAACTAGTTTAGCTGCAAGTTCTATAACAGCAACAAGTTTAACGTTAAACTGGACAGCATCAACAGATAACGTAGGTGTTACAGGATATGATGTATATCAAGGGTCAACTAAAATAGGAAGTTCAACAACTACTTCATATAATGTAACAGGTTTAACAGCAAGTACAGCATATACTTTTACTGTGAAATCAAAAGATGCGGCAGGAAATGTTTCAGGAGATAGTAATACCGTAAACGCAACTACTACAGCAGCAACAATTACGTATTGTACTTCTAAAGGAGATAGTGTTTCTGATGAATATATTGGAAGAGTTCAATTAGGAAGTATCGATAATTCTTCAGGAGGAGGAAATGGATACTCTGACCATACTGCAGTTTCAACAAATTTAGAAAAAGGTGCATCAAATACCATTACGATTACTCCAAAATGGACTGGAAGTAGTTATGATGAAGGGTATGGTGTATGGATTGATTACAACCAAGATGGAGATTTTTCTGATGCAGGTGAAACGGTTTGGACAAAAGCTAAATCGAAAGACACTTCTGTAAGCACATCATTCACGGTGCCAGCTTCAGCAACTGAAGGAGCTACTAGAATGAGAATTGTAATGAAATACAATGCAACACCAACAGTTTGTGAAGCATCTTTCCAATATGGAGAAGTTGAAGATTACACAGTAAATATTACAGAAGCGGTAGCTGATACACAAGCACCAACAGCACCTAGTAGTTTAGCTACATCAAATGTTGCACAGACTACATTGACGTTATCTTGGACAGCATCAACAGACAATGTAGGTGTTACAGGATATGATGTATATCAAGGAGCAACTAAATTAACAACTGTTTCAACAACGTCTTACAATGTAACAGGTTTAACAGCTAATACAGCTTATACATTTTCAGTAAGAGCAAAAGATGCTGCCGGAAATATTTCTTCAGCAAGTAATACGGTAAATGTAACTACGTTAGATAATGTTGTTAGCTATTGTTCTTCAAAAGGAAATAGAGTTACTTACGAGTGGATAGATTATGTTTCTTTTGGTGGAATGACAAATACAACTTCTGCAAATGAAGGGTATGGTGATTTTACAAGTAAAATAGCAACGGTTACTCAAGGAACAACAAATCAAATTATTGTAAGTGCAGGATTTGGTGGTTCTTCATATACTGAGTATTTTACCGTTTGGATTGATTATAACCGTAATGGAACTTTTGAGGCTAGTGAACAAACTTCTTTAGGTTCTTCTAGTACAGCAGCAAACAGATCAGCTAATATTTCTATTCCATCAAGCGCGTTATTAGGACAAACAAGAATGCGTGTTTCTATGAAATATAACGGAGCATCAACAGCTTGCGAAACTTTTGCAGATGGAGAGGTAGAAGATTATACAGTGAATATTGTTAATTCATCATCTTCAGTAGCAGGAAATACAAGTAATGAGTTTGCTGAACCATTAGACAAGGAAGCAAAATCAAGCTTAATAGCATTCCCAAACCCAGCAATAAGTAATGTTACTGTAAAATTTGGAAGCAACGAAAATGTAAATTACAAAATAACAAATACAATTGGTAGAGTTGTATTAACAGGAAAAACAGTTAATGGTACTGTAAATGTTTCTAATTTAAAAACAGGAATTTATTTATTAGAAGCGAACGATGGTAAA
Source organism: Tenacibaculum sp. 1_MG-2023 (assembly GCF_030547425.1). GTDB lineage: Bacteria > Bacteroidota > Bacteroidia > Flavobacteriales > Flavobacteriaceae > Polaribacter. Next base: position 104,590 of record NZ_JAUORH010000001.1, read on the forward strand.
AAATCAGAAACCATTAAATTAATGAAGAAATAAAAGCATTTCTTTTAATTATAACAAAACCCGAGCTATTGCTCGGGTTTTTTGTTTCTTTGCATAAAATTTTAGAGAATGAATTACCTATCAGTAGAAAACATAGCAAAATCGTATGGTGAAAAGGTCTTGTTTGAAGATATTTCTTTTGGAATTAATAAAGATCAAAAAATAGCCTTTGTTGCTAAAAATGGTAGCGGAAAAACCTCTATTTTAAACATTATTGCTGGAAAGGATACACCAGATGAAGGACAAGTTATAAGCAGAAAAGGAATTAATATTGCGTATTTGGCGCAAGATGATGACTTGAATCCAGATTTAACTATTGAAGAAACTATTTTTTCTGCTGAAAGTACCATTCTTCCAATTATTAAACAATACGAAAAAGCCTTACAAAATCCTGACGATACAGAAGCGTATCAAAAAGCATTTGAGCAGATGGAGCAGCATAATGCATGGGATTTCGAAACACAATACAAACAAATTTTATTCAAGTTAAAACTTGATGATTTATCACAAAAAGTAGGAAATCTTTCTGGAGGACAAAAGAAGCGATTGTCGTTAGCTATTATTCTAATTAATAAACCAGATTTATTAATACTAGATGAGCCAACAAACCATTTAGATTTGGAAATGATTGAATGGTTGGAAGCTTTTTTTGCGAAAGAAAAAATTACGTTGTTTATGGTTACACACGACCGTTATTTTTTAGAGCGTGTGTGTAATGAGATTATTGAATTAGACAACGGAAAACTATATAAATACAAAGGAAACTATTCGTACTATCTTCAAAATAAAGAAGAACGAATGGCTTTAGAAGCTACTAATTTAAGTAAAGCTAAAAGTTTATTTAAAAAAGAGTTGGATTGGATGCGTCGTCAACCAAAAGCCCGTACAACCAAATCTAAATCGCGTATTGATGACTTTTTCCAAATTAAAGAAAAAGCACATCAACGTAGAAAAGAGCACGAAGTTCAGTTAGAAATAAACATGGAACGTTTAGGAAGCAAAATTGTAGAGCTTCATAAACTAAAAAAGGACTTTGGTGATAAAGTTATTTTAGATGGGTTTGACTACGTTTTTAAGCGAGGTGAACGTATAGGAATCATTGGAAAAAACGGAACAGGAAAATCTTCTTTTTTAAACATACTAACGGGTAAATTGCCTGTTGATGGAGGTAAGGTAATTGTTGGTGAAACAGTAAAATTTGGCTACTATACTCAAAAAGGAATCCAAATAAAAGAAGGACAGAAAGTAATAGAAGTTATTAAAGAATTTGGAGAAGAAATTCCGTTAACTAAAGGAAGAAGAATTTCTGCAGCACAGTTATTAGAACGCTTTTTATTTGATAGAAAAAAACAATACGATTTTGTTGAAAAATTAAGTGGAGGAGAGCAGAAGCGTTTGTACTTATGTGCTGTTTTAATTCAAAACCCTAACTTCTTAATTCTAGATGAGCCCACGAACGATTTAGATGTGGTAACTTTAAACGTGTTAGAAAGTTTTTTACTCGATTACCCAGGGAATTTAATGGTAGTATCGCATGATCGTTATTTTATGGATAAAATCGTAGATGGTTTATTTGTGTTTAGAGGAAATGGAGTAGTGGAGAATTTTCCTGGAAATTACTCTGATTACAGAGCGTATGAGAGCTCGCAGCCATCAGAACCTAAAGAAGAAAAGAAAGTAACTGAAAAGCAAGAAAAAACCCCTCAAAAAGGAAAGTTAAGTTATAACGAAAACAGAGAATACGGATTACTTGAAAAAGATATTGAAAAACTTCAAAAGAAAAAAGGAGTAATTGAAGCCCAGTTTGCAAATAACGAAGTTTCACCTGAAGAGATTAATGAAAAATCGTTAGAGCTACAGCAGATTATTGATAGTTTAGAAGAAAAAGAAGAACGTTGGTTTGAGCTTTCTATGAAATTGGAGGGCGAATAGTTAAACGCTAACAATATTATCTTCTTCAACCAAAGGCTTGTTCAAAAAGCGCAATAATAATTGTGCAACAGCCACGGTATCGCGTTCACAATACTCAACAATACGAGGTAGGTTTTTTTCTTGATAATACACGTTTGCTACTTCGCTTCCATCAATATCTTGTTTGGGTGACGGAATTCCTAAAATAGCAGTAAGTAATTTTAAAGAAGTATAGTGTTTATAATCGCCAAATTTCCATAGGTCTAAAGTATCTAAATGCGGAACTTCCCAAGGCTTTTTACCAAATAAATTTAGTTTGTTAGGTAAATCTATTTTGTTGATAACCATACGACGTGCGATGTACGGGAAGTCAAACTCTTTACCATTATGAGCACACAATAAGTGTTTATTTTGGTTAAAATGTGTATCTAATAAGTTTTTGAAATCGGTTAACAATTTAGCTTCATCATCTCCATAAAAAGAGGTAACTCGCAGTTGGTTTTTACCATCTCGATCTACAAAGTAGCCTACCGAAATACAGATTATTTTTCCAAATTCAGCCCAAATTCCTGCTCGATGATAAAATTCTTCAGGAGTAAACTCATCTTTACGTTGATACTGAGTTTTCAATGCGTACAATTCTTGCATTTCAGGAGATAAATCAGCAAATAATTCCACTTCAGGAACCGTTTCAATATCTAAAAATAGGATGTTTTGTAAGTTAGTTTTATTCAGCATTTTCTTTAATTAACACGTAAGCACTAGCATTAGATAAGTGTTTTTCGGTAGCATCATCAATTTTTGATAGATTTATATTTTGAAAAACGAACTTTATATTTAGAGTTTTAAAACGATGTTCAATTGTCATTAAATCTGGTACTATACCATAATTTTTTTCTTGATTTTTAAGTCTTTGAATCATTTCTGAGCAGTCTATATCTCCAATACGAGTATCTCCTTTTGAAACTTTGATAATGTTGGTTTTTTCACTTAAAGAAAAACGATAGCTATTAATAGAGTTACGATTTTCATAAGAATTAAAATATAGTATTTTTAAGACATCATAATTTTTAGTATTGATAATCATTTTAGAATCATCAATACTATAATAACTATTTCTGTAAGTATCATTAGCGTCATCAATTACTTTTATATTCAAACTATCCATTAACCTGTTTTGTAATTGCCAATGACTGTTGGTTTTAAACGCTGTTTTTGGATTATACCCTAAAACGTTTTCTACTTTATGTAATTCCTGTTTATTGTTTAAGTATCTAATAATAGAACGAAGTTGATTTTTCTTTTCAAACGTGGTAGAAAAGTTATCTTTTTTAATATCAGTATATACCTTTTCAAATTGAAGAAGTTGACTCTTTGTTGATATTGAAAAAGTTCCCCAAAACCCAAAAGAAATGAGAAAAGTAATAAGAGCTAAACTAAAAGGAAAGACTTTAATTTTTTTACGCTTACTAAAAAGTATGTACAAGGTCATAGCTAAAATCCAACAAACTACAACAAGTACGAAATAACGGTTTTCGGTAATCCCATATTCGTTAATACGTCTAAAAACAGCAATAAAAAGTAAAATTATTAACGGTAATAACAAATAATAAAACCATGGATAAAACTTTCTAATTGTACGAGAGTTAATAGTTTTTTGAATAGGATTGATAAGTATTTGCACAATAAAACCTAAAAATGAAAGAGCAATAACCAAATAAGAAACCCACCCTTTAGGTAAGTTCCAATTAATTACAATTTTTAAACTATAAGCATATAAAATGATGAGGTATAAAATTACTAATGGAATTAAAATATACTTAACTAATACCTCTAAAGCTTTTGTGTAGTTAATTGCAAGTTGGTTATGAACATCTTTAGGAAAATCTGAAAGGTAAATCCAAGTATTTACAACTCCTATACAAAGCACAAAAACCTGAAAAAAACGTTCTCCTTTAAAATCTATATTAAATAAATGTTTAATAGCTAAGAGTGCCAAAACAATTCCTAAATATAAAACTAGTGAAAAAAATAAACTTCTAATAATTGCTATAAAAACTGATTTTACGTAATTAAAATAAGCAGATTTATTCCATTTAAAGATAAAAGGGGCTACCATCACTAGTAAATGACCTGATACAAAGTAAAGTATAAATCGAATAGTAGAATTTTGTTGAATTTTTGAACCATTAACTTCAATACTAAAATAAAATAGAAGTAAAAAGCCAAGAGTTAGCAAGAATATCCATGTTTTATCTCTTTTAAATTGTTCTTCTAAAAAACGAGTAGCGATTAACCAGCTAACTCCTAAAGTAAAAGTTATAATAACTTTACCATAAAAAGCGTTATCAAAAGTATCTGTTTCAATTGTAAATAAAGTAAACAATGTACCAATGATTGCCCAACAAAGGGCTATAGGAAATCGCTTAAAAGCATTTTTAGCATTGGAAGTAATTTCCCCTAGGGAAGAAATAATTTTCATAGGAAACAATTTGTATAAAGATACAAAAACTACAAAAAAAGAAAAAACAAAAGAAATCTCTTCGTTTTCTTTAAGCAAAAGTTTGGTAAATATTAAATGAACGTTAAGTTAAGCGTGTATATAAAGGGTTTATTATTTTATGATTACTTTTGGATAACACAATATAAATGAATAATGAACACTAGCGATATTAAAATTTTACTAGTTGACGATGAGCCAGATATTTTAGAAATTGTAGGTTACAATTTAAAATCAGAAGGGTATCAGGTTTTTACTGCAAACAATGGAGCAGAAGCTGTAAAAACAGCAAAAAAAGTAACTCCACATTTAATTTTATTAGACATTATGATGCCTGAAATGGATGGTATCGAAGCGTGTGAAAAAATTAGAAATGTAAAACCTCTTGAAGATGTGATAATTTCTTTTTTAACCGCTAGAGGAGAAGACTACTCACAAGTAGCAGGTTTTGACGCTGGAGCAGATGACTATATAACTAAACCAGTAAAACCAAAAGTGCTAATAAGCAAGGTAAAATCGTTACTACGTCGTTTAAAAACTGAGGAAAAAGCGGATACCACTACAAAAATTGGAGATATAGTCATCAATAGAGACGAGTATGTAGTTTTTAAAGGAGAAGAGAAAATATCTTTACCAAGAAAAGAATTTGAATTATTCTCTTTATTAACTTCAAAACCAGGAAAAGTATTTAAAAGAGAAGTTATTTTAGATAGCGTTTGGGGAAATGAAGTAGTTGTGGGCGGAAGAACGATAGATGTACACATACGTAAACTTCGTGAAAAAATAGGAGATCACTATTTTAAAACAGTAAAAGGAGTTGGGTATAAGTTTGTATTAGACGAAATAGATAAATAATTTTTTAAACTCAAAATTTTATAAGTAGATTGCTAGCTAGCAATCTATTTTTTTATAATGAAATGAGCTATAATAATTTTGATTCTTCTTGAGATAATTATTGGCGAATTACATCTGACATTTAAAAAATAATAGAAAAAACAGATGAAAAAAATAAAAAAAACGTATAACTACGCACTTTGGTCGGCGTTATATTCAACGCTATTATCTATTGTCATAGCAGTATTATCGTACTTGTTTTTATTAAACAGCTTAGGAGTTGTAACCATTGTAATTTTTGGTCTTGTAATGTTTATTATCTCCTTTTTTGTAATTCAATACAGAGCAGAACATTTTATTTACCAACGAGTAAAAAAGATGTATGAAGACATTTCTATTTTAGATGAGAATGATTTAAAAAGAAATAAAGTAACGACCGATGTAGAAGCGTTAACTAAAAGTGTACAAGAGTATGTTGAAGGGAAGAGTGAAGAGATAGCTAATTTAACCCAGCGTGATTCATTTCGCCGTGATTTCTTAGGAAATGTAGCTCATGAGTTAAAAACACCACTTTTTACAGTACAAGGATATATTTTAACGCTTATTGAAGGAGCTGCTGATGACAAAGAAATTCTTGAAAAATATTTAGAAAGAGCTAATAAAGGGGTAGAACGATTAACCTCAATTGTTAAAGATTTAGACATGATTGCTAAGTTAGAAACTGAGGGAATGAAAATGAACATGCAAACCTTTAATATTATAGAGCTTATTCAAAACGTGTTCGACTTGTTTGAAATGAAGGCGAAAAAACGAAATATCACGCTACGTTTTGATAAAGTGTATGATTTCCCTCATTTAGTAAAAGGAGATGTTGAAAGAATTGAACAGGTACTTATTAATCTTGTTGTAAATTCTATTAAATATGGTAGAGTTGGAGGTATAACTACAGTGAGTGTTGAACCGTACAACCAGAATAAGCTTATCATTAAAATAAATGATAATGGTGAAGGAATAAAACAAGAACATATTTCTCGTTTATTTGAACGTTTTTATCGAGTAGACCAAAGTCGCTCACGTGAACAAGGAGGTTCGGGGCTTGGACTTTCTATTGTAAAACATATTATTGAAGCGCATAACGAAACCATTCTTTTAAAAAGTGTGCACGGAGAAGGTTCCGAGTTTTCGTTTACGTTAGAAAAGGCAATGAAATAAATAAAGGAGTTGAATTTTCAACTCCTTTATTATTAAAATTATTTTAAATCGAAACCGATATCTTTTCGATAATTCATTTTATCAAAAGCTATTTTATCGATGCTCTTATAAGATTTTTCTATGGCTTCTTCTATAGAGTCTCCAAAAGAAGTAATTGCCATTACACGTCCACCGCTCGTAACAACTTTACCATCTTTTAAAGTGGTTCCTGCATGAAAAACGATAGAATCGTCTACAGTATTAAAACCTGTAATTTCTTTTCCTTTTTCATAAGCTTCAGGATACCCACCAGAAACTAACATAACTGTAGTTGCTGTTTGTGGGGTAACTTCGTATGATTTCTCTCCTAAAGTTTGCGTAGCAACTCCTTCAAACAACTCTACTAAGTCTGATTGAATACGTGGTAATACCACTTCTGTTTCAGGATCCCCCATACGAACGTTGTATTCAACTACCGAAGGATTTCCGTTATCGTTCATCAATCCGATGAAAATAAATCCTCTATAATCAATTCCGTCTTTTTGTAAACCTTCAATTGTTGGTTTAACAACCAATTCTTCCACTTTCGTTAAAAAATCATCCGTAGCAAAAGGAACAGGAGAAATAGCTCCCATACCGCCTGTATTTAGCCCTGTGTCACCTTCTCCAATACGTTTGTAATCTTTAGCAGAAGGTAATATTTTATAATTCTTTCCGTCCGTTAATACGAAAACAGATAATTCTATTCCTTTTAAGAACTCCTCAATAACTACAGTTGATGAAGCACTTCCAAATTTTTGATTAGAAAGCATTTCTTCTAACTCAGCTTTAGCTTCTTCTAAATCATTTAAAATTAAAACTCCTTTACCAGCAGCTAATCCGTCAGCTTTTAATACATACGGAGCATCTAAGGTTTCTAAGAATTTTTTTCCTTCGGATAATGTTTCAGTAGTAAAAGATTGGTAACGAGCTGTAGGAATATTGTGTTTTTCCATAAACTGCTTCGAAAAATCTTTACTTCCTTCTAGTAAAGCACCGTCTTTTTTAGGGCCAATTACAGGAATATTTTTTAACTCTTCATCAGCTAAGAAAAAGTCATGAACCCCTTCAACTAAAGGCGCTTCAGGACCTACAACTACCATAGTAATGTTGTGTTGTAAAACAGTTTCTTTTACTTGTGTAAAATCAGTTGGATTGATGGCAATATTCCTTGCTATTGCATCAGTTCCCGCATTACCAGGAGCAACAAAAAGATTATTGATTTTGGTACTTTCTGAAAGTTTTTTAGCAAAGGCATGTTCTCTACCGCCCGATCCTAAAATTAGAATATTCATTGTTGTGTGTTGTTGTATTGTGAGTGCAAATATAAAATAAGAAAAAAGGCTATGAGCAAAACCTGTCTTTAAAATTATGTAAAAAACTAAAAAGACCTCTTTTAATTTGAAAAGAAGTCTTTTTTATGGTTTAATTAGGTTTTTTGGTAGTCGTTCTGCGACTAAAATATTTGTTCTAGTATTTTTTGCGTAATAGCATAAGTTGGTGTTACGCCGCTCATTCCAAGTCCTCCAGAGGCAAGTGTAGCACCTGTTTCTAGTGGGTTATCTGAGGCGTAATATGCATAACGTACTTTTACATTTTCTGAAATATTTCCTCTAATTTTTGAGGCAGATTGAATCGCTTTTTGATAATGCGCTCCTTCCATTTCTAGTCCGATTACATTCCAAGTTGAATCGTGGAAGAATCGTAGTAAATCTTTGTTTTGTAACGACGTTCCTAAGACAGAAATCATTGCTCCGTCAAAAACTTGAACACCAAAACCTTCTAAATCTTCTTTTGATAGTTCGTTTTTAAATGGGTAATTATCAGCAGTTCCTTCAAAAATATGTGAAGAAGGAATCATAATATCTCCTTTACCACCTTCTAAAATACCTGCTTTCCCCATAATTGAAACAGATTGAACATCTAAATGGATTTTTTCTCCTTTTGTTTTATAGGGCTTTAAAAGCTCGTCCATAGTTTCAAAAGCCTGTTCACCAAAAGCATAATCCATTACAATGATTACAGGATCTTCTCCAACTGAATTAACTTTGTTAAAAGAGTTTGTTTCAAAATCAATTTTTTGGGTATCAATTACCTGAACATTGATATTGGTTCCTGAAGTGTCTTTGATATATATTAATCCGTTTTCGGAAGCATAATTTTTAACGGCAGATTGCAAAGTACTGCTATTAGCATTACTCAATACTTCAAAAAGTTGAAAATCTTTGTGCTTTTTAGCTTCTTTTGGTAAAGCGTTTTGTGCATAAATACTATTCATTACACTATGCATGTTTGCACTAATGATATGGATAGGGCGTTCTATTAACTCGTTGTCTAACAATACCTTTTTAATGTTGTTAGCCCACATTTCTCCATAATAATGGTGTCCTATTTCTTGAGTTAAAACAGAACTAAATTTAATAGAACGTTTTTGGTCATATAGTGTTTCATTAATCGCTAATTTACCTAACCAGTAAATTAGATGGAAAAACCTGTTTGGGTTCTCTTCTGTTGAAAATGTGTTATAAGCATCATATACTTCATCGTAAGTTCTTCCTAAAATATTACCAAGATGTACAACAATTACATCTTTTTCTTCATCCGTAAGTGTTTTATTGTGTATTACAATATCTTCTAATAATAGCCATTCACGAATAAAGCTTTCTCCATTATTAAAAACCACTCGGTCTTTAATTTTATGAGATTCAATAAATAAAAAAGTCAAGTGTGTAAGAATATCGTAAATCTCAGAGCGCCCTCTAGTAATTTCAATATTCATTTGATCTTTATCAATGCGATAACAGTTTCTCCTTCTTTTAGGAGGAACGATAGCCTTAAATTTTGAGTTACGATATCCCTCATCTGCGGTTAAATATATAAACTGACATTCTTCAATTCCTTCAGGTAAACGTTCAATAACGTATACCAATCCGTTTAATTCAGTTTTATTTTCTGCAATAGAACCATAAATTTCTGGTCGTAATGATAATAGTGATTTACGTAAGGTTTCACCAGAAACCCCCATTGGTTTATAAAAACCGCGACTAAATAAGTGTCGCATTGAAATGTATAAACGCTCAATAGCATTTGTAGATTCTTGGGCTCTTGTACGTTCTTTTAGGATAGGTTTCGACATATGTTTTTAAAGTACAAATATACAAATTATGTTAAAGAAGCTATTTTTTTAAAGTAGTGCTATATTTTTTAGGGTTATTTAGCAAGTTTACAGCATTTTTTATAGTTATATCATTTTTAAATAAATGCTCATACATTCCTTCTTTGTACGCATAACGCTCAATAATTTCATTTTCAATTTCTTTAGATAAAAGATCTTCATTCTCCAAAACTTTAGCAACTTTAGCTGCTTTTAATTCTTGGATAATTGAGTTATATTCTGAAGTGATTTTGTTGTTGTTTTCTACTGATTCGTATGCTTTCTGAAAAAGCTTCTCTTCTTTAGAAACAAAAGCAGTGTCTTTACGAAGTAAATAGTCTTTAAATTTATTGAAATCAGAAGGAGAAAAAGTATAGTTTTCAGTAGATAAACTAGGGTTTTGATATGTGAAATCAGTTACAAAATTGAATATTGCTCTTGATTTTAGTAAATCATCTGTTTCTTCTGTTTTCTTCGAAAAATTATTTGCTATATCAGGAGTTACACCTCCACCATCATATACTTTTCGTCCGTTTTGAGTTGTGAACTCATTAAGAGTAGCATCAGAAAATTTAGGAACTTTTCCTGTTTTCGGATCTCTATTGGCATAATCTAATTCTTGAATACATCGTCCGCTTGGGGTGTAATATTTAGAGATTGTGATTTTCATTTGTGTTCCGTAACTCAAATTAAAGTAACGTTGTACTAGCCCTTTTCCAAAAGAACGCTCTCCCATAATTACAGCTCGATCATAATCTTGTAGGGCACCAGAGACAATTTCTGAGGCAGAAGCCGATCGACCATTTATTAAAACTACGATAGGAATTTCAGCATCTAAAGGTTCTCTACTTGTTTTATAAGTTCTACTATTTTTTTTAGTTTTTCCACGAGTATCAACAACTTTCAACCCTTTTGGAATAAATAAATTGGTAATATTTACTGCATCAAATAAAGAACCACCAGGATTGTACCTTAAGTCAAAAACCAATTTTTTCATCCCTCTTTTCTTTAGATCACTAAACGCATTTACAACACTTTCGGTAGCCTTTTGACTGATAAATCGTGTTAAAACAATATACCCTGTTTCAGTATCAATCATATCGTAAAAAGGGACAGGGTTTAAAATAACTTTATCAAGTTTTACAGATATATTTTTTGTTTGACCATTTCTTTTTACCTGTAAAGAAAGCTCTTTTCCCGGAACTCCTTTTAACATTTGTGAAAATTGACCTCTCTCCAAAGTGGCTAACTCTTGTCCGTTTACATTGGTAATAATATCACCTGCTTTTAAGCCAGCTTTATCGGCCGAAAAACCTTTGTAAATTTCAGAAACCACAATTCCTCTTTTGGTGTAAAATGTAGAAATACCAATACCTCCATATTCACCTTCACGACGAATGCGTGCATCTTCAACATCTTGTTCATTATAAAAATTGGTGTATGGGTCTAAATTCTTAAGGGTGTTTTTTATCGCCTTGTCAGTTAAATTACCAGGGTTGATTTCATCAATATAATTAATGTTCAACTCTTTAAAAAGGTTGTTGTAAATTTCAATTTGTTTAGCAATCTCAAAAAAACGAGATTGAAAAGAAAAGAAAAGAGAGATGACAATAAGCGAACCAAAAAAAAGGAATTTTCTATTTTTCATCTTGAGTAACTTCTGTAATAAACTTTGTTAATAATTTCTTCATTTTATGCTCTAAATCGGCATATTTCCATTCATCTCTTGCAAGATAAGAAATCATAAATACATACGGTTTATCTACAGTCTCATAAATAGTATACTTCTCTTTACGGTAGGTTTCACGAAGTAATCGTTTTATACGGTTTCTATCCACGGCTTTTTTAAAGTTACGTTTAGGAACAGAAACGCCAACTTGTGCGGGAAATTTTGAGGTGTGTTCGGTTTGTATATACACCATTCTTAGCGGAAAAATTTTTATCACCTTTCCCTCCTCATATAGTCTTCCTATAAGCTTTTTGCTTTTTAAACGCTCCTCTTTTCCTAAAGTAAATCTCATTAGTACAAACATACGCAAACCTGCACGAATAACCATTTTTTTAAGTATTTTTGAATCAATTCTTTTAAGAAACCGCATACAACAAACCGCGATTAATTTTACGTTTCTCTTATACAATTAGTAAAATTAATTTTAAAACATATTTATGAAGTCTGATTTATTTCAAGCCCCAGATTATTATCAAGTAGACGATTTATTAACCGATGAACATAAACTTGTTCGAGACACTGCTCGTGAATGGGTTAAGAAAAACTTATCTCCAATTATTGAAGAGTATGCACAACGTGCAGAATTTCCGAAGGAATTAATTAACGGATTGGCAGAAGTAGGAGCTTTCGGATCTTATATTCCTGAAAAGTATGGAGGTGCAGGGTTAGATCAAATTTCTTATGGGTTAATTATGCAAGAGCTAGAAAGGGGTGATAGCGGAATTCGATCTACTGCTTCAGTACAGTCTTCTCTTGTTATGGGGCCTATTTATAACTACGGAACCAAAGCACAAAGACAAAAATACTTACCAAAGTTAGCTTCTGGTGAATGGATGGGAAGCTTTGGGTTAACTGAACCAAATCATGGTAGTAATCCTGGAGGAATGGAAACCAAGTTTAAAGACATGGGAGACCATTATTTATTGAATGGAGCAAAAATGTGGATTTCAAATGCGCCAATTTGTAATGTAGCTGTTGTATGGGCAAAAAATGAAGAAGGACGCATTCATGGTTTGATAGTTGAACGTGGTATGGAAGGTTTTTCTACGCCAGAAACACATAATAAATGGTCGTTAAGAGCATCAATTACAGGGGAGTTAATTTTTGATAATGTAAAAGTTCCAAAAGAAAACTTATTGCCAAATAAATCAGGGTTAGGAGCTCCATTATTATGCCTTGACTCTGCTCGCTATGGCATTGCTTGGGGGGCTATTGGTGCAGCGATGGATTGTTATGATACAGCATTACGTTATGCGAAAGAACGGACACAGTTTGGTAAACCAATAGGGCAATTTCAGTTACAACAAAAAAAGTTAGCTGAAATGATTACTGAAATTACCAAAGCACAATTGTTAACATGGCGTTTGGGCGTTTTAAAAAATGAAGGTCGTGCAACATCTGCTCAAATATCTATGGCAAAGCGAAATAATGTTGATATGGCATTAAAAATAGCACGAGAAGCAAGACAAGTGTTAGGAGCAATGGGAATTTCTGGAGAATACTCAATTATGAGGCATGCAATGAACTTAGAAAGTGTAATAACCTATGAAGGAACACACGATGTTCATTTATTAATCACAGGATTGGATATCACAGGATTAAACGCATTTAAATAAAAAAGAAGAAGAAGCACTCAAACGTTAAACCACTAACACATTATTAAAGAGTGCTTCTTCCATCAACTATTAAAACTAAAATTTACCTACTCTTTCTTCTTGCCACCATTAACAAAAATTAAAAGAGCAGTTACTAAACCTATACAAACCAAACCAAAAATAACCATCATAATGGTTCCGTTTGTCCAAGATACCATTGGGATATTCATTAATTGTGTCATTTCTTCTTATACTTTATTGCTTCAAAAATACAAGTATAGTTTAAGTTAAAACATGATTTTTATCAGGGTTTAAAAAAATGAAGAGATTTTAAAAGTTGATTAAGAAGATGTTTCCTCTTTTAGTAAAGTGTCAAAGCCATCGATACTAGTTTGGTTTCTGTCATTCCAATATTGTTTAATTTCTTCTTCACCTTTTTCAATAGCCCAATCATTTAATTGATTTCGCTCTCCTTGGTACTCATAAAAAGGAATAGACATTCCACAAGAGGTTTGTACACTTTCAACAGAAACAATAAATATTTGACGAGTACCTGGAAGTTTAGGGAACAAATCAGCATAGTTACTCCACTTATCATGAGTTGGAATAATTTCTTCTGCTTTTCCATATAGTCTGAGTATGTTTGGAGCACCTTCAAAAGAACAAAACATAATTGTTATTCGGTTATCAGCTAATAAATGTGCGGAAGTTTCATTTCCGCTACCTGTAACACTTAACCAAGCAACTGTATTTTCGTTAAGTATCCTAAAGGTATCCATTCCTTTAGGAGAAAGATTAATTCGTCCTTCTTTTGCAGCGGTAGCAACAAAAAAGAGCTTTTGTGCTTCAATAAACTGTTGAACTCGAGTTGTTATTTTGTCGTAAAATTTTGCCATGATTATTTAACTCTAATTTTTCTTAAATTTTTTTATGATTTCGTTAAAGTTTATACCCAATCCAGCTATATTTGGTTTTAATTCTAAATTATCAGTATCCCAGACCTTATTCCAAAAGTTTTCTTTTTCACCTAGATTTTGTCTCCTTTCTTCTTTTAAACTTTTTTTTATTTTATCTAAAGAAGATTTATATTCAGGAGTGTAGTTGGGTCTTTCATTTATATTTTTTTCAAATTCTTCCATTTCTCTAGAAATGTTTAAAGAATTACTATTTATTAATTTATAAGCAATTTCCACATGAAGATAATTTGAAATTACATGAAGCCTAGATTGATACCCAGTAATTTTAAGATCTCCGTTTTCTGTAACAAAATCTCCATTTTCAATACATAAATCACCTTCTCCTTCTTTCTCAATTCCTTTTAACAAATAATTTATATCCTTATAAAGTGTTTCAATTAACCTAGGGTTATCCTTTCTTAAAGGGTCTAATACTTTTTCAATAAAAGTATCTAAAGATTTTTCTTCTGTATTTCTAATCTCTTCAATTAAATCAAGGTATTCTCTTCTCTTAAGCATTTATATATATAATTATTTAGTCAATCCAATCTTTAGTACGTTCAACAGCTTTTTGCCAAGTACGGTATAGCTTTTCTCTTTTTTCTTTAGAGAAAGATGGAGTAAATGTTTTATCTATTTTTCGTTTGTTAATAATATCGTTTTGTTGCCAAAAACCAACACAGAAACCAGCTAAGTAAGCGGCTCCCATTACGGTGGTTTCAATTTCTTCGGGGCGTTCTACAGCTACATTTAAGATATCTGCTTGAAACTGCATCAATAAATTATTAGCACATGCTCCACCATCTACTTTTAAAGAGGAAAGTTTAAGCATGCTATCTTTCTGCATAACATCTAAAATATCTTTGGTTTGATAAGCTAATGATTGTAATGTGGCTTTAATTAAGTGATTTTTTCCTGTATCACGAGTCAAACCAAAAACAGCTCCTCTAGCATACATATCCCAATATGGAGCACCTAGTCCAGCAAAAGCAGGTACTACATACACAGGGTTTTCTTCGGTAACTTTTTCAGCAAAAAGCTCACTTTCTTCTGCGTTATTGATAATTTGTAACCCATCACGTAACCATTGAATTGCAGAACCAGCAACAAACACACTTCCTTCGAGAGCATAATAGACTTTGTTATTAATTCCCCAAGCAATTGTAGAAATTAAACCATTTTCAGAGTATTCTAAGTTCTCACCTGTATTCATCAACATAAAGCATCCTGTTCCGTAGGTGTTTTTTGCTTCTCCTTTTTTAAAACACGCTTGTCCAAATAAGGCAGATTGTTGATCTCCTGCAATTCCGGCTATTGGAATTTGAACTCCATCTAATTCATAATTTCCAAAATGAAAGGATGAAGGTTTTACTTCTGGCAACATTGAAATTGGAATGTTTAATTCTTTTACTAAAGTTTTATCCCAACACAAGTTTTTTATATCATATAGCATCGTACGCGATGCATTACTGTAATCGGTAGCATGGATTTTTCTATTGGTCAAGTTCCATAAAAGCCAAGAATCAATAGTTCCAAATAACAAATTTCCTTTTTCTGCTTCTTCTTGAGCTCCATCTACATGATTTAATATCCAATGAATTTTCGTTGCAGAAAAATAACTGTCAATTACCAGTCCAGTAGTTTTACGTACATAGTTTTCGAGTCCAGTTTCTTTGAGTAACTCGCAAGTAGCTGCTGTTCTTTTGTCTTGCCAAACAATTGCATTATATATAGGTTTGCCTGTGTTTTTATTCCAAACAACAGTGGTTTCACGCTGATTGGTAATACCAATCCCTGCAATTTCTAAAGGCGAAATTTTAGCTTGTTCTATAGCTTTTTGTAAAGTGCTTAGTTGTGTTTGTAAGATTTCATTAGCGTCGTGTTCTACCCATCCTGACTGTGGGAAAACCTGCTTGAATTCTTCTTGAGTTTTTGCAACTATCTTTTCTTCTTTATTCAGAATAACTGTACGACAGCTAGTGGTTCCTTGGTCTAAAGCAATAATATATTTTTGAGTCATTTAGGCATAAAATGATTGAACGCCTAATTTACAATTTTAGTAGTGGTAATAAAAAAACCTTCTAGGATTTCTAGAAGGTTTGTACACTTAAGTTTGGTTAGTTAACTTTTAGTGTCTTAGAGCATAGCCAGCTCCTTTACCAAATTCAGCTAAAACTGAAAGTAAAGTGCTTAAGCTTTTGTTCGTTTTGCGTAGTAGTAATTTTCCCATTTTAAAAATTATTTAATTCCCCTTAAATTAATTGTCATTAAAGAATGAACACTTCAAATATATGCTGATAATCAGGAGTGTAAAAAGGGATTACCGAAGTTAAAAGTGTAATTTTCCGTAAAGAGCATAAAAAAACCTTCTAGAATTTCTAGAAGGTTTATTATTCCCCTTAAATGTCTTTTTTCAATTAATCTTGAAAAGAAGATGTTACAAATGTAATGAGAGGTTAAAGGTTAAAAAAGGGTATTACCGCAAAAAAAGGTGCGGATTTCCGCAAAAGAGTTAAAGAGACAGTTTTACAACAAAAAGCCTTTAGATATCTAAAGGCTTTTTTTATTTTCTCTCTCTTTTCAAGATTCTTCCCAACAATGGTTTGAATTCCATTGCGAAATTATTACTTAGTTGTAATGTATAAAACGGGATAACCGTAAAAATAAATGCGGATTTCCGCAAAACAAACTAATCTATAATTCCTAATTCTTTTGCTTTTAATACTAGGTCTGTATTGTTATTGGCTTGTAAGTCAGTTCTTAATTTAGATAGTTTACTTTCTATTGAGCGGACTTTTATTAACGAACCATCATCTTTTTTAATTAAGCCCTCTAGATTAGAAATTTTAGCATGCCTAGGAAGCTCTTTTAAGATTTGAATAGCAATATCATCCATTTGTATTTCAACTAAGGCTCTTTTTAAGAGTTTTTGATGAATTTCATGCGTGTAATACACTTCTCCCTTTAACATTTTTTGAATGGCAAAGGTTAATTCATCGGTACTACACTTTCCTTTTAAAATATAGGCAGAAGGATTTAAATTGTGTATTACATTAAAAATTCTGTTTGTTTCAGAGTGTCCAGTAATTACACCTACTTTAATAGGAATTTTTTCTTTAAGGATAGACTTTATAAAAGCTTCGCCTCCATCTAAAACTACGTTTTGGTTTTGATTGTCAAAACTCAAATCCGTAAAAACAATATGAAATGGATTTTCGCTTAAACTTGATTTTATTTTAGAAAATGCTTCGTCACACGAATTTGCCGTTTCAATTTCTAAACCATCTATACCTTTCAAATACGAAAGAATTCCTTCTAGAATCAATTGATGGTCATCAACTAAAAGTATTTTTGTTTGTCCAGCCATTTAAGGGTATTTGAATACTGGTTTGGGTTCCTTTACCTACTTCACTACTAATAGTTAATTTACCGTTTAACTCTTCAATACGTTCCTGTAGGTTTTGTAAACCAATTCCTTTTTTATTAATGGCGGTATTAAAACCAATACCATCATCAATAATACCCAAATGTACGTATTTTTTACGTACAGAAAAATTGATAATAATCTTACTTGCTTTTGCGTGTTTTTTGCAGTTTTGTATACTTTCTCGAATGCTTAAGTAGAGTAGACGTTTTATAGAGTTATCAACTGCTAACCAATCGTAGTTTTGTAATCCGTTGAGCTTAATTTTAAAGTCTAATTCAAAATAATCACTCACTAAGTTGATAATTTGATCCCTAAACGAAACTTTATTAAAACTAACACTACTCAATTGATGTGATAAATTACGTACATTTTCTTTTACTGCATCTAATTTTTGAGCTTCCTCTAATAAATTAGACTTTTCTAACTTACGATGTAGTAAACGCAAATCACCTGCAACTTCATCATGTAAGGATTTGGCTATTTGTTTGCGTTCATGTTCTCTTGCCTGTATTCTTTCTAATTGGGCTTGATAGAGTAGTTTTCTTTTTCTATTAAAATAAAATAAAACACCTACTCCAAATAACAATAAACTAAGAACAAAAAGTAACCACCCAATAGTTTTCTGCTGTTTATGTTGGAGTATTTCAGCTTGCTTTTGTTGGTTTTCTGTTTTTAAAACTACATTTTCTTTTTCTTTTTTATCAGTTTCGTATCTAATTTTAGCAAATTGATTTTTTAACCTACGTTCGTTTTGAAATAAGCTATCATTCAAGGTAATGTACTCTTCTAAATACTGTTTTGATTTATCACCAGTTGTTAAGTCTGAAAGTTTTATTAAAGACTCTAACCGTTTTTTATTATTATGGGTTTGTTTGGCATATTTTAAAGCTTCATTAGCATGAAATAGAGCTTTATTAGTTTGATTAAGATTTTTGTAATAATCTGCTAAGTTTATATGAGTTGTACTTAATTGCGAAAAATCTTTTTCTCCTTCTCGTATGCTTAGAACTTCATTATACTGCTGCAGTACATTTTCTTTTTTATCTAATAAAAAATTACTAGCAGCTAAATTTTCTAATAACAAAGCGTATTGTATTGGATACTTTTCTTTAATACTATCTTTTGATAACCCTTTTTTAAAATAAGTAATAGCTTTTTTATACTGTCCTTTACTTTGATAAAAAAAACCTAAATTATTAATAATGTATAAATAACCGGTATTTTTTTTGTTTATTTTATTATAAGTTAATGCTTTGTTGTAGTATGATAAAGCTTCGTTTTGTTGTTTCAATTCTTCTGAAACAATTCCTAAATTATTATAAACACTTTCCAAATAAATAACAGAATTGATAGGTTCTAAGTATTGTAAAGCTTCAATTAAACTTATTTCACTACCTAAAAAATCTTTAGCTTCTTTTTGTAAAATAGCTAAACTTAATAAACGCCTTCCGACAGCTAAAGAATCATTGATTTTTTTAGAGATATCTTTTGAAAGATGATAATAGTAAAAAGCACTATCGTTAGTATAAGTAAGTTTATTTTGTAGGGCTTTAAAGTGAAAGTATTTGGCAAGTAGAATAGAGTCATTAGTTCTTTTGTATAAAGAATCAACCTGTAAGGTGACTGTATTTAATAATGCAAGGTTTTTATCAAAAAATGCTTGCCTTCCTGATTCTATTAATGTATTTCTTTTAGAAAAATAATCCTTATTTTCCTGAGAAAATACAAAGGAAGAACAAAATAGAATAATGTAAAGGAAGTTTTTCATAGTGTAGTTATAAAATAAAACCATTACTTTTCCAAAAGTAATGGTTTTTAGACTTATGTTGTGTGCCAAATGTAATTTTTTGGCTCTAATCACCTCCGTCACTTCCTGTTGCTCCACCAGTATCACTACCTCCTTCAGTAATTTCAGTATCTCCACCAGGGCTTAAATTCATTGCTGTTTCTTTTAAGTACTTGTTTTCCATATTAAATAGGTTTTTTTAATTACAAAATAATACTTGGGATAGGGGATAATTAAGTCCCTAAAATAACAGGTTTTTTGAGAAGAGACAAGAAAATAATAGGTTTTTAACGTTTTTTGTTTGTTGTTAACAGTGAGATAGCCACGTCGTTACCACTCCTCACTATGACGCTCTGAATTATTATAATGGTGTTACTTTTCCATTTTAGTAAACAAATCCCATAAAACTACACCACAACTCACAGAGATATTCAACGAATGTTTGGTTCCTAATTGCGGAATTTCAATACAAACATTAGAAGCAGAAACAACTTCTTGCTGTACACCTTTTACTTCATTTCCAAATATAACAGCGTATTTTTGGTTGGGTTCAGGAGTAAAAGTATCTAACATTGTGCTGTTTTCCGCTTGTTCAATAGCTAAAACCTTTACATTTTCTGATTGTAGTTTTTCAACCAAATCAACTGTGTTTTCAACATATTCCCAATCTACAGATTCGGTAGCACCTAAAGCCGTTTTATGAATCTCTTTATTAGGCGGCGTAGCGGTAATACCACACAAATAAATTTTTTCAATTAAAAAAGCATCCGAAGTTCTAAATACCGATCCTACATTATTCAAACTACGAATATTATCTAACACTACAATGAGAGGAGTTTTATCCGTTTGTCTAAACTCTTCAAGGGTTTTTCTGCCTAGTTCGTTGTTTTTTAATTTTCTCATTTTGTTGGGTAACTTTTAGAGGTCAATAGCTAAAAGCTAATGACTAAAAGCTAATGACTAAAAGCTAATGACTAAAGACTTTTTTCTATCTTCGCAAAACTAACCCAAAAAATCCATAAACTTGGCAAAAACAAAGGCAAAAAAGGTAACTCCATTAATGCAACAGTACAACGGAATTAAGGCAAAATATCCGGACGCGATGTTGTTATTTAGAGTAGGCGATTTTTATGAAACCTTTGGAGAAGATGCTATAAAAGCATCCAAAGTTTTAGGTATTATTTTAACCAAAAGAGGAAGTGGAAGTGAAAGCGAAACCGCATTAGCTGGTTTTCCGCATCATTCTTTAAATACCTATTTACCTAAGTTAGTAAAATCTGGATTGCGTGTTGCTATTTGCGATCAGTTGGAAGATCCCAAAATGACCAAAAAGATTGTGAAACGTGGGGTTACGGAGTTGGTAACTCCTGGTGTTGCGTTGAATGATGAGGTGTTACAATCAAAGTCAAATAATTTTTTAGCAGCCGTCCATTTTGGTAAAAAGTTATTAGGAGTTTCGTTTTTAGATGTGTCAACGGGAGAATTTCTCATCGCACAAGGAAATGAAGAATATATAGATAAACTCTTGCAAAACTTTACACCAAGTGAAGTTTTGGTAGAAAAGAAATACAAGCAACAATTTTTAGAAGTATTTACCAATCGTTTTCATGCATTTTATTTGGATGATTGGGTGTTTCAAAAAGATTATGGAGATGAATTACTTCGAAATCATTTTAAGGTAAAAACGTTAAAAGGATTTGGAGTTGAAGAGTTAGAATATGGAATTGTGGCTGGAGGTGCAGCCATGTACTATTTATCGGAAACACAACACAACAAAATAGAGCACATACAATCTATCAGCAGAATTGCGGAAGATAAGTATGTGTGGATGGATCGATTTACCGTAAAAAACTTAGAATTATACGGAGGTAATTCTGTGAATTCGGTTTCGTTATTGGATGTAATTGATAAAACAATTTCTCCAATGGGAGGGCGTTTGTTAAAACGTTGGTTAGCGCTCCCGTTAAAAGATTTAGCTCAAATTCAACAGCGACATGAATTAGTAAAGTTTTTAATTGATGACGATGCCTTTTCTGAAACAGTAAGCTATCAGTTAAAACAAGTTTCTGATATCGAACGACTCATTTCAAAGGTTGCAACAGGCAAAGTATCTCCAAGAGAGGTTATCTTGTTGAAAAATTCGTTAAAAGCGATTCTTCCGATAAAGACTTCCGCAGAAAGCAGCGAAAACGCTGCCGTTAGGTTATTAGGAGAAAAAATTAATACGTGTGATGAATTAATTGATAAAATTACGGAAACGGTATTAGAAGAAGCTCCTGTAAATATAAACAAAGGAAATGCGATTGCCAGCGGAGTTTCTGAAGAGTTGGATGAATTACGTAGTATTTCAAATTCTGGAAAGGAGTATTTAGATACCATGTTAGCTAGAGAAACAGAACGTACAGGAATTCCGAGTTTAAAAATAGCCTTTAATAACGTATTTGGATACTATATTGAAGTTAGAAATACGCATAAAGAAAAAGTTCCAGAAGAGTGGATTCGTAAGCAAACCTTGGTAAATGCAGAACGTTATATTACTGAAGAATTAAAAGAATACGAAGCCAAAATTTTAGGAGCAGAAGAGAAAATTCAGCAGTTAGAAACTGAGATTTTTGCCAAATTAGTACAATATATTATTGGCTTTGTACAACCTGTACAGCAAAATGCACAAAATGTGGCTAAGGTTGATGCTTTACAATCTTTCGCAACCTTAGCTACTGAAAATAATTATGTACGTCCGTTAATGGATGATAGTACCGATATTGAAATTAAAAATGGTCGCCACCCGGTTATTGAAAAGCAATTACCATTAGGCGAAGAATACATAGCCAATGATGTTGTGTTGAACCGTAATCAGCAACAAATTATTATGATTACAGGTCCGAATATGTCGGGTAAATCAGCCATTTTACGTCAAACTGCTTTAATTGTATTATTAGCGCAAATGGGAAGTTATGTTCCTGCTCAAAATGCTCGAATAGGTATGGTGGATAAGATTTTTACAAGAGTAGGTGCGAGCGATAATATTTCGATGGGTGAGTCGACATTCATGGTTGAAATGAATGAAACCGCATCGATCTTAAATAACATTTCCGACCGTAGTTTGGTGTTGTTAGATGAAATTGGACGAGGAACATCTACCTATGATGGAATTTCCATTGCTTGGGCTATTTCAGAATACTTACATGAACATCCATCGAAAGCAAAAACACTATTTGCAACGCATTATCACGAGTTAAACGAAATGACTTCCACGTTTGAACGTATTAAGAATTTTAATGTATCGGTAAAAGAGCTAGATAATAGTATTATTTTCTTACGTAAGTTAGTAGCTGGAGGAAGTAATCATAGTTTTGGTATTCATGTAGCAAAATTAGCGGGAATGCCAAGTATGGTAATTCATAGAGCAAACAAAATTCTAAAAGAGTTAGAAGACTCACATTCACACAAAGAGGTTAAAGAAACCTTGAAAGAAGCACAGCATGCAGATATGCAAATGAGCTTTTTTCAGTTAGACGACCCTTTGTTAGAAGATATTCGAGAAGAAATTTTAACAACAAACATCGATACCTTGACCCCAATTGAAGCCTTGATGAAGCTGAATGAAATAAAACGAATGTTAACGAAGAAGTAATTGGTTAATTATTCTCTATTTTCAAACTCGCAAATTTTAAAAAACTCATTACGAACAGCTAAATCATTAAAACTTCCTCCATACTCAATAGTTGTTGTGTAACTATTCTTGTCTTTAATTCCGCGAGAAGAAACACATAAGTGCTTTGCATTCACCAGTACAATTACATCTTCCGTTTCCAAAGTTTTTTGTAAATCTGTTAAGATTTGTAAACATAATCGCTCTTGTACCTGTGGTCTGTGTGAATAATAATCTACTAAACGATTAATTTTCGAAAGCCCGATAACCCTATTTTTTGGAATATAACCAATATGTGCATAGTCACTAATAGGAAGAAAATGGTGTTCGCATGAAGAATCGATAGTAATGTTTTGTTCCACTAGCATTTTACTATAACCGTATTTATTCTCAAAAGTATAAGCTTTGGGTCTATTAGATGGGTTCAATCCATAAAACAACTCTTTAACATACATTTTAGCAAAACGATAAGGTGTCCCAGACAAACTATCATCTGTTAAATCTAAACCGAGCTCCTCCATTATTTTTGCAAAATGACCTTGAATATTTGCAATCTTTTCTTCGTCTGACTTAACAAATGCATTTGGTGCTAAAGGTGTTTCAATATTTGTTAAAATGTGATTATCTCCTATATAGTCATGCTTGTTCATTTCTTAAACTATTTAATTAATTATTAGCGCAACAAGTGTTGTTTGCACACTGACAATACTTTCTATTATATGTATGTAGAAATACTAACCCTAAAGATGGTACATAAATACTTTTTTCAGGTAATTTAATGCTTTGTATATATTCGTTTAAAATGATTATAAATAAAAGCACAAACGTAATCCAAAGAGCATACTTCATCCATTTTTTTGAAGTAGTTTGAACCGAATTTTGAATAGCAAAAAATGAAATGACTAGAAACAAAACGTCTATACTTTTCCACCAAAAAGGAACAGTTTCATGACTACAACAGGCAGCATGAGATTGTATAACAAACAGAAAAGGTGTAAATATGCAATGTACCAAACATAGACCGCTCGACAAAGCTCCTAATGTATCTGATTTTTGTTTGAGTACCATTGAATTTCTTAATTTAGTATTTTGAAAAGTAAAAGTACGTTATTTTTTTAATTGCAACAAAGTTGCGTTAATGGATTTTATGGGAGTTATTAGGAAAACAAAAGCAGTAAAAAAATTATTAAGCTTATTTGAGTCTGGAGTTTCAGCAATTGCTGCTGTTGATTTAGTGAGTAAATTAAATGAAGAAATGAATAAAACTACGGTCTATAGAGTTTTGGATCGCTTAGAAAATGATGGTGTTATACATTCTTTTATGGGAAAAGAAGGTGTAAAATGGTATGCTAAATGTACTAGTTGTTCTTCGCATCATCATAATGATATTCATCCTCATTTTCAATGTACTGACTGCAAAAAAGTAACATGTTTATCTATAGATATTTCAATTCCTCAGGTTGAAAATTATATCATAGAAAGTGCTACTGTTTTTTTAACAGGTAAATGTGAGGTTTGCTCTTAAATAAGATAAATAGAAATCACATACTTCGATAAAAACAATACATTGCAATTTCATTTTTCAACTTCAATAATAGTTATTTTTGTTAACTATTATGCAACATGACATTAGTTTTAAACACATAAACAAATTAGCAATGCCTGCATTAATTGCAGGAGTTGCTGAGCCGTTACTTTCTACCACAGATTTAGCCATTGTAGGTAACATTGAACACAATGCTACCGAAAGTATTGCTGCCATAGGTATTGTAGGGGCTTTTTTATCCATGTTAATTTGGGTATTTGGGCAAACACGTAGCGGAATTTCTTCTATCGTTTCTCAATATTTAGGAGCTAATAAGCTCGACGAAATAAAAAACTTACCAGCACAAGCTATTGTTATTGTGTTAGGAGTAAGTGCACTTATTTTAGGAATCAGTTACCCGTTTGCAAAAGAAATTTTTGAGTTATATAATGCTTCAGGAACCATTTTAGACTATTCTGTTGCGTATTATAAAATTCGTGTTTTTGGATTTCCGTTTACGCTTTTTACGATTGCTGTTTTTGGTACGTTTAGAGGTTTACAAAACACCTATTACCCAATGATAATTGCTTTAGTTGGTACGTTTATTAATATAGGGTTAGATGTTGTGTTGGTGTATGGAATAGAAGGTTTGATTCCTGCAATGCATATTCAAGGTGCAGCGTATGCAAGTGTTGTAGCACAAGCTACTATGGCAATAATTTCGGCGGTATTATTGGTAAAGAAGACAGATATTCCATTAAAATTCAGCCTGCCTCTTAATGCTGAAATACCAAAGTTTATAAACATGGTTTTAAATTTATTTGTGCGAACTATAGCGTTAAATGTTGCTTTATATTTTGGAACTTCCTATGCTACTGATTATGGCGACGCTTATATTGCAGCTTATACAATTGGTTTCAATTTATGGCTTATGGGAGCTTTTATGATTGACGGTTATTCTTCTGCAGGAAATATATTATCAGGAAAATTATTAGGAGCAAAAGCTTATAAAACCTTAGTCACGTTGGGGAATAGGTTAATTACTTACGGATTCCTTTTCGGACTCTTACTCACAGCTATTGGTTTTGTTTTGTATCAATTTATAGGAAAAGTATTCACGAAAGAACCTGAGGTTTTACAACAATTTTACAATACTTTTTGGATTATTTTAATCATGCAACCTATTTGTTCTATTGCTTTTATTTATGATGGAATGTTCAAAGGGATGGGAGAAATGAAGTACTTACGAAACGTTTTATTATTAGCAACAGGATTCGTATTCGTCCCAACCTTATTATTTTTTGATTCATTAGATTATAAACTGTATGCTATTTGGATTGCTTTTTTCCTGTGGATGATTGCTAGAGGAACTCCATTAATTATAAAGTTTAGAAGAAAGTTTTTACCACTTGCTCAAAAAACGTAATTTTGAGCAAACAACAAATAAATGACTACAACTAGAGAAAACGGAAGTTTATATACACATATTGAAAATAAGATTGCTACGGTTGAATTCGGGCACCCAGCTAGTAACTCTTTTCCAAGTGTGTTGTTAGAACGTTTAGCAAATGAGTTTGATAAGCTTTCAATTAATAATGAAATTTCAGTAATTGTACTAAAATCAGAAGGAGATCGTGCTTTTTGTGCAGGTGCTTCTTTTGATGAATTGGTAGCAATTGATAATTTAGAAGATGGAAAAGCTTTTTTTTCAGGTTTTGCAAATGTTATTAATGCGATGCGAAGTTGTTCGAAGCTAGTTGTTGGTAGAGTACAAGGAAAAACTGTGGGCGGTGGAGTTGGATTAGCAGCTGCTTGTGATTATGTATTAGCTACAGAGCATGCTTCTATTAAACTTTCTGAGTTTACGATAGGTATTGGTCCTTTTGTAATTGCACCTGCCGTAGAGCGCAAAATAAATGTAAGTGGATTAGCGGAACTAACCTTAGACGCTACCAGTTGGAAAAATGCGTATTGGGCGAAAGAAAAA
This sequence comes from Tenacibaculum sp. 1_MG-2023, assembly GCF_030547425.1. Lineage (GTDB taxonomy): Bacteria > Bacteroidota > Bacteroidia > Flavobacteriales > Flavobacteriaceae > Polaribacter. The sequence goes on from NZ_JAUORH010000001.1 coordinate 130,915, forward strand.
GGTTTGTATGCCCGTGTTTTTGAAACACAAAGTGAATTAGATAAAGAGGTAGAAATATTATCAGAAAAATTAGCTTCGTATAATCCAGAAGCATTGGCAGAAATGAAAAGGGCTTTATGGACTGGAACGGAACATTGGGAAGAACTCTTGATGGAAAGAGCAGAAACCTCAGGAAAATTAGTATTGTCTGAGTTTACCAAAAAAGCCTTAGAAAAATTTAAGAAGTAAGAATGTTTTTAATTCAAGATGAAAAAAGTTCTACAGCATATAAAGCCGGATATGAAATAGGACAATGGATAGCACATAATTCTTTCCTGGCTGTGTTACTCGGAGTAGTGGTTTCAGTAGGTTTTGTGTGGATATTAACAAAAGTTGTAAAACAAATTCGTAATTTTGGCGAATAAAAATAAAATAGTATGGGTGGAGATTATTTATTTGCCATTTTAGCAGCAGGTGTTGCAGTAGTTTATTTCTTTAATAAATATAGAGCAAACAAAAAATTTAAGAGAAAATAAGAGCCTTTTAAAAAGGAGAATATATGAGCAATATTAGAATTACCAAACAGTTTACTTTTGAAACTGGACATGCGTTGTACGGTTATGATGGAAAATGTAAAAATGTTCACGGGCATAGTTACAAGCTTTCGGTTACCGTAATTGGCTCTCCAATTACAGATGTTTCCAATGTTAAGTACGGAATGGTAATTGATTTTGGTGATTTAAAGAAAATCGTAAAAGAAGAAATTGTTGATGTATTTGATCATGCTACGGTATTCAACAAAAATACGCCACATGTAGAGTTAGCCAGAGAGTTAAAAGACCGAGGACACCATGTGATATTGGTAGATTATCAGCCAACAAGTGAAATGATGGTGATTGATTTTGCTAAGAAGATACAAAATAGACTTCCTGAAAAGATTAAACTGCACGCCATTAAACTACAAGAAACGGACACTAGTTTTGCTGAGTGGTATGCTTCTGATAATTAACGAATAATCAGTTATCATTGAAGGTGGATAGTTGTTCACTGGTAATTGATGGGTTATTTCCCATTAAACTCATTCATAGTATTAGCTAAACCTGACGTAATAAAAGAGGTTACAGCTTTTACAGAAAAAGGAATACGCTCAATCATCGCGCTTTCTTCATCAGCATTCCATTCGCCCAAAACATAATCTACTTGACGACCTTTGCTGTATTCAGCCCCTACACCAAAGCGAAAACGAGGATAGGCAGCTGTATTAAACTTATCTTGGATGTCTTTTAGACCATTATGTCCGCCAGAACTACCTTTTCCTTTAATACGAATCTTTCCGAAATCAATATTTAAGTCATCGGTAATAATTAATAAGTTTTCAACTTGAATGTTTTCTTTTTGCATCCAGTATTTAACAGCTTTACCACTTAAATTCATATAAGTGTTCGGTTTTAAAACGATAACTGTCTTACCTTTAATTTTAAGTTTGGCAATATCTCCTAGTTTTTCAGTTTCAAAAGAACTTTCATGTTCTTTTACGAAAGCATCTACGATTTTAAAGCCGATATTATGACGTGTATTGGTATATTTTTCACCAATATTACCTAAGCCTACGATTAAAAATTTCTTCATTGAATTGTCTTCTTTCTCTGTTAATTGTTTTGTAGAAAAACCAAATAATCTTTTCAAAAAAGTTGTAAAAACCATGCACCAAAAATAAAAAAAGCGCTACACATGGTAACGCTTTTGTATAATTATAGTTTTGCTGTCTAAGCTTCTTCAGTTTCAGATGCTGCTTTAGCGGCATTACGAGACATACGAACTTGAGCAACTACTGTGTTGTCTGGGTGTAAAAATGTGTATTTGTCATTTTTTAACTCAGTAACATATAATTTATTACCAATTTCTAATTCAGTAATATCAGCTTCGATATAATCTGGTAAATTAGCTGGTAAAGCTTTTACTTTTAACTTACGTAAGTTGTGACGTAAAGCACCACCTACCATAACACCTTTAGAAGTTCCAACTAAACGAACAGGAATATCCATTGTTACAGCTTTGTCTTCAAATAATTGGTAGAAGTCTACGTGTAAAATACTATCTTGTACTGGGTGGAATTGTATATCTTGCAATACAGCACTGTATGTTATACCATCTAATTCAATCGTAGCAGTAAATACGTCTGGAGTATATACTAATGGCTTGAACGATTTTTCGTCAGCTGAAAAGTGTACTGGCTTGTCTCCTCCGTATAATACGCAAGGAACCTTTCCAGCATTACGTAAGGCTTTGGTTGCTTTTTTACCTACGCTTTCTCTTTGAGATCCTTTGATTGTAATTGATTTCATTACTTTGTTTATTAAATTTATTTACATTAAAAATTGATCACTAATTGATGTATTGTCTTGGACTTTATGCATCACATCAGCGAATAAAGTGGCGCAAGATACAATTTTTATTTTAGATACACTCTTCTTTAAGGGTATTGTATCTGAAACAATTAGCTCTGTTAATTGAGAGTTTTGAATTCTTTCGTAAGCATTGCCAGAAAGAATAGGATGAGTACAGATGGCACGTACACTTTTTGCTCCTCTTTCCATCATTAAATCAGCTGCTTTAGTAAGAGTTCCTCCAGTATCAATCATGTCGTCTACAAGAATCACATTCTTGCCTTCGACCTCACCAATAAGCTCCATATGAGCAATTACATTAGCTTTTTGACGCTGCTTATAACAAATAACCACATCACTTTCTAAATACTTAGAATAAGCATAGGCTCTTTTTGAACCTCCCATATCTGGAGATGCGATTGTTAAATTATCTAACTCTAAGCTTTCTACGTATGGTAAAAAGATAGTAGAAGCGAATAAATGATCTACTGGCTTTTCAAAGAATCCTTGAATTTGATCAGCATGTAAATCCATAGTCATAATCCTAGTTGCTCCAGCTGCTTCTAGTAGTTTTGCAACTAATTTGGCACCTATGGCTACACGAGGTTTATCTTTTCTGTCTTGACGTGCCCATCCAAAATATGGCATTACAGCTGTAATATGTCTTGCTGATGCACGCTTAGCGGCATCACACATTAATAACAATTCCATTAAATTATCTGTTGAAGGAAAAGTAGATCCTATAAGAAAAACTCTACGCCCTCTAACTGATTCTTCAAAAGCTGGTTGAAATTCACCATCGCTAAAATGTGTTGTCGTTAAATTTCCTAACTCAGTTCCATATGCGTTAGCGATTTCTTCTGCAAGTTCAACACTTTGTGAACAGGCAAAGACTTTTGGGCTTAATTGATTTGTAGCCATTTACAAAAAGATATTTTTAGTTAGTGTTGTTGTCAAGGCAAAAATAAAACTATTTTAAGAGTTTAAAAGATATTTTAAATGAAATATTTTATAGATTTGCACTCTCCAAAAGCCAAAGTGGTGGAATTGGTAGACACGTCGGATTCAAAATCCGATGCTCGCAAGGGCGTGTGGGTTCGAGTCCCACCTTTGGTACTAAAAAGCACTTAAACTCAGTTTAAGTGCTTTTTAGTTATGAGTTAATTTCTCTTTTGACTTGTTCAAACTCTTCAGGAGTATTGATGTTTCTTATAAGGCCGTCATCAATTTCAATAATTTCAACTTCGGAATTGATTAACATTTTACGAGGGCAAGAATAACCTTGTGCTAAATAAGCTAATAATTTTCTGTAAGCTTTTGGTTCGTAAATGGTGATTAAAGGCTCAGGAAACTCTTTGTTTTTACCTTTGATTGCAGTAGCAACTTTACTTGGATTCCTTTTTTGTAATAATAATTGAATAAGGTGATTATTTACAAATGGAAGATCTGTAGCGATAACTAACCATGCTGAGTTTGGATCTTTTTGAAAAGCAGAACAAATACCTCCAAATGGCCCTAAGTTTAAAAAGGTATCGGGAATTTCATTTGTTGTTTCCGAATAAGTAGATGAACCTCTTACAGAGTAAAAAGTTTCTAAATTGTTGTTTTCTAGTAACTCTTTTACATGTTCTTTTTGAGGCTTTTTATAGTACACTAACTCCGATTTGTCACGTCCCATTCGAGTACTTTTTCCGCCTATTAAAACCAGCCCTTTTACAGGAGCAATGTTTTCTTTAATGAGATTGTGTATATGATTAGATATTTTATCAATCTCATTAATGGTATAAGAGGTACTATTTTTGATGTTTGGAAAACGCTCTAGTAAACAATCAAAATATACTGAATCTTCGTTCAACTTAATTATAAACTGAATGTTTGTTAATTGGTCTAACCTTTTTTTTACAGAAGCTTCTTTCTCGTCATCTAAAATCAAAATTTGTTTCGCTCCTTGGTAATGATTTCCGTTAACGAATACAAAATCGTGATTGTAAAACTGTAAGCGTTGTTCGTATTTGTTTACAATAGCAGTAGTATTTAGCTGTAAATTACCTTTATGATGAAAGGTATATTCAGATAAAGTATTTTGCTCAACATCTTTAGCATGCGAAGCATCAAAATAGCCTAAATTATATTTCGATAACCTTTTTGAAACTTCATTAACTAAATCAGTAATAACCCCGCATTTTGTTCCTAAAATAGCTACTTCATTAGGAGCAAAATTATCATTATGCTTTTTAACAAGGTTTGTATGTTTGGTATGCTTCTTATCCATTTTTTATATCTGATTTTCCGCCTGTTTTTTCTACTAGCTTTACTTCTTTAATTACCATTTTTTGACTGATAGCTTTACACATATCATAAATAGTTAAACAAGTTGCTGAAGCTCCTGTAAGTGCTTCCATTTCTACTCCCGTTTTTCCTTCAATAGTCACTTTACAAAAAACCTCTACATGTTCATCGTCTACAATATTGATGTCAATATCCACTCCGTTGATTAACAAAGGATGGCACATTGGGATGATATCAGAAGTCTTTTTTACGGCTTGAATTCCAGCAATGATAGCTGTTTGAAAAACAGGCCCTTTTTTAGTGATGAGTTCATCATTGGTAAAATGACTTACAATTTCTGAACCTAAAAACATAGTAGCTTTAGCGACGGCGGTACGTTTCGTAATTTTTTTATCAGAAACATTGACCATTTTAGGTTGATTTTGTTCGTTTATGTGTGAAAAGTTGCTCACTTTTTATAAGTTTTAAATATTGAGTTCTTGTCAGGTTTAGTTGTCACATCGAGTGAATTTCGTTTTCGACAGAAAAAAGAAATTAGTATCGAGATGTATATTAGACTGGTTCTCGATACAGTTTCCACTCATTTCGAACAGACACTTTTACTTTTTAAAGTTCTTTTTTGCTAAGTTAGGAAGTTTTTCAAACTCATTATTTATAAGGGCTTCTTTTTTAGATCTAGACCATTTTTTAATTTATTTTTCTTATTCCAATCATGAAAACCACTTGAACTAACAAGATTATTTTTCATAATTAAAAGCTCAACATTCAAAACTAAAAACTACGATACGTTAGTGCCGGAAAAACACATCCTTTTTTAAATGCTACTTCTTCTGTTTTTGGTAGTTCAATAAAACCATCGGCTTCTACTAAACTAGCTAAATCACCAGAACCATTTCCTTGTATTGGGTTTGCGTATACTTGTCCGTTTTCTGAAGTTAATTTTACTTGTAAAAAACAGCTTAAATTAGGTTTAAAAGTGATGTCTTTTGCTAAAGTAGCTGTTTTTTCTTCGGAAGAAACTCCAACAGATTTTTTATACCAAGGATAAAAATACACCAAACAATTTACAAATGTGGAAACTGGATTCCCAGGAAAAGCAAACACGTTGCAGTTATTTGTAGTGCCGAACCAAAATGGCTTCCCTGGTCGTTGTGAAACTCTATGGAATAATTTTTCAACACCCAATTCATCTAAAACTTCGGGTAAAAAATCAAACTTACCCTTACTAACAGCACCACTAAATAATAGCACATCATATTCTTTTAAGTAGGATTCTATTTTTTCTTTTAAAATTTGTTTTTCATCAGCTATATGCGCTGTTTCTGCTGGAATTTTTAAATTGTTCAATAAGGAAACTAACGTGTATACATTACTTCTCCGGATTTGGTGGTCTAACGGATTTTCATTTACATCAACCAATTCATCACCCGTAGAAACAATCATCACTTTAGGTTGTTTGGCAACTTTTACAGTGGCTTTTCCAACGGTAGCTAATACACCAATTTCAGCGGTGGAAATAATCGTATTCTTTTTTATTAGAACTGTACCTTTATTTTTATCAGAACCTTTTCTGTGAATGTTTTGCCCTTCTTTAGTTTCATCAACAATAATAGTTGCTACTTGAGTGTTAATTTCAACATCTTCATAACGAATTATTGTGTCACAGTTGTTAGGTAATACTGCACCCGTCATTACTTCATAACAGTTGGCAGCATTATTTAGTGTTTGTTGTGGACTTCCAGCAGCTTGGATTCCTTCTATTTTAAAGTCATGAAGCCCTTGTTCAAAAAAACGATAGTTGATCGCGATTCCGTCCATGGCTACTCGGTTGAAAGGGGGAAAATCTCTGTCAGCAACAATATCTTCCTTTAAAACTCTTCCGACAGCTTCTAAAAAAGAAATTTCTTCAACACCAAAATCTTGTGTGTTTTCTAAAATTATATGTTTGGCTTCTTTTACTGTAATCATATGTTAAAGTGTAACTGTTAAAAAGTTTAATTGTTACAATTTCAAATTATCTAATTGACACATTGAAATTAGCCTCCAATAGTACTCATACTTTCGGTTACGTTTTCTTTTCTATTTGCCTCAGCAACAAAACCATTTTCAGGTTTTTCTTTTATCAATGATAAAAACAAGGTTTTTAAATCTTCATTGCTTGCACCATTTCTAATAAAGTCACGTAGGTTAAAAACGCCGTCATCAAACAGGCAGTTTTTAAAAGTTCCTGTTGAGGTAATCCTAATTCGGTTACAATCATTACAGATAGTACGAGTGAATGCAGGTATTATCCCTATAGTTCCCTTATGATTCTCTATGGAAAAATTTCTAGAGGTAGATGATTTTTTTGAGGGAAGTTCAGTAACAATAAACTTAGATTGTATCTTATCTAAGATTTTGTTATAGTTCCAAACCTCTTCTGCATTTCGTTGTCCTTTTCCATTAAAAGGCATTTCTTCAATAAAACGAACTACAATATCCTTGTCTTTAGTAAGCTGAACAAAATCGTTAATTTCATTAGTGTTAAATCCAGACTGAACAACAACATTCAGTTTTAAATTCAATGAACTTTTTTCTAATAACTCAAAGGTTTTATATACTTCTGTAAAAATATCCCTACGAGTAATTTTAGCAAACTTTTCAGGGTGTAAACTATCAATACTTAAATTAATATTCTTAACCTTTTTAAGGTTTTCTATCGTTTTTATGTGTTTATAAATAAGAGCTCCATTGGTTGTGATATTAATGTCATCTAATAAATCATTATACGATAACATCTCCAAAAAAGAAACAAAATCTTTTCTTACAAAAGGCTCACCACCTGTTAAACGAACTTTGTTAACCCCCAATTCAGTAAGTACTCTAATTATACGGTACATTTCTTTGTAGGTAAGTAGCTCTTTACGAGGTACAATATCAATTCCTTGAGCAGGCATACAATATTGACAGCGTAAGTTACAACGGTCGGTTACCGCTAATCGAACGTAGTTAATTTGTCTTCCAAAACTATCAATAAGTGTACTCATATTGTAAAGGTAGTAAAACTAAAAATCATACTCTTTTAAAAGGGTAAAAAATCGTATTTTCGTTGTATGCCAACATCACTCGAACTTCAAGTACAAACACTACCGAACTCGCCAGGAGTTTATCAATATTTTGATAAAGAAGATGTGATTATTTATGTTGGAAAAGCAAAGAATTTAAAGAAGCGGGTTTCGTCTTATTTTACTAAGAATCATGAGAATGGTAAAACACGAGTTTTAGTCAAAAAAATTGTTCGAATAGAGCATGTGGTGGTAGATACTGAAACGGATGCGTTGCTGCTTGAAAACAACTTGATAAAAAAATACAAACCACGATACAATGTGTTATTGAAGGATGATAAGTCATATCCGTGGATTTGTATAAAGAAAGAGCGATTTCCTCGCATATTTTCTACAAGAAGAGTTGTTAAAGATGGATCGGAGTATTTTGGACCTTACACAAATATGCGAACGGTGCATGCGTTGTTGGATTTAATTAAAGAGTTATACCCGCTACGTACTTGTAATTATGATTTAAGTCAAGAAAAGATTGACACTGATAAGTATAAAGTTTGTTTAGAGTATCATTTAGGAAACTGTAAAGGACCTTGTGAAGGATATCAAACCGAAGAGGATTATTTAGAAGATGTTAGAGCAATTAGAAATATCATTAAAGGAAATTTTAAAGAGAGTTTACAGCAGTTTGAAAAAATAATGCTCGATTTCGCTGCTGATATGCAATTTGAAGAGGCACAAAAAATTAAAGAAAAGCTAGCTTCTTTACAAAATTACCAAGCTAAATCAACTATAGTAAATCCATCAATTAATAATGTAGATGTGTTTTCTATCATTTCTGACGAGTCGCATGGATATGCAAACTTTTTCAAGATAATGAACGGTTCAATTGTACAATCCTATACCACAGAAATTAAGAAAAAACTGGAAGAAACGAATAAGGAGCTTTTAGAGTTGTTTATTATTGAAACTCGCCAACGATTTAACTCGTTATCAAGAGAAATTTTTGTTCCCTTTAAAGTAAATGTGGGTAAAGATATTAAAGTAACGATACCTAAATTAGGAGATAAAAAACGTATTGTTGAATTGTCTGAACGCAATGCAAAGTTTTACCGTCAAGAACAATTTAAACAAATAAAGATTGTAGATCCTGATCGTCATGTAAAAAGAATCATGGCGCAAATGCAAAAAGATTTACGATTAGGAAAAGAACCACGTCATATTGAATGTTTTGATAACTCAAATATACAAGGAACAAATCCTGTTGCTGCGTGCGTGGTTTTTAAAGACGGAAAACCAAGTAAAAAAGACTACCGCCATTTTAATATAAAAACAGTTGAAGGTCCTGATGATTTTGCTTCTATGGAAGAAGTTGTATATAGAAGATATAAACGATTATTAGACGAAGAACAGCCTTTGCCACAGTTAATAGTAATTGATGGAGGTAAAGGACAGTTATCTTCTGCCTTAAAGAGTTTAGATACTTTGGGTTTAAGAGGGAAAATAGCCATTATTGGTATTGCAAAAAGATTGGAGGAGATTTTTTATCCTGGAGACCCAGTTCCGTTGTATTTGGACAAAAAATCAGAAACACTTAAAATAATTCAGTATTTGCGTAATGAAGCACACCGTTTCGGAATTACTTTCCATAGAAATAAACGAAGTAAAAGCGCGATACAATCTGAATTAGAACAAATTCCTGATATAGGAAAACAAACTATTACTAACTTACTACGTAAGTTTAAATCAGCCAAAAGAGTAAAAGTAGCTACTTTTGAAGAACTGAAAGAGGTGGTTGGAAATGCTAGAGCTCAAAAAATATACAAACACTATCAAAAAAAAGGGAAATGAAAAAGTTATTAATTTTATTATTGCTGCCAATCTTTATGTTGGCGCAAAACCAACCTAAAGTAGGACTGGTATTAAGTGGAGGAGGTGCAAAAGGAATTGCCCATATAGGGATTTTAAAAGAGCTTGAAAAAGCAGGTGTACAAATAGATTATATCGGAGGTACAAGTATGGGGTCTATAGTCGGAGGTTTGTATGCTTCAGGTTATACTGCCGATCAAATTGAAGACGCTGTTCTTAAAACAGATTTCATTGATTTATTACAAGATAAAGTTTCTAGAAGACAAAAACCTTTTTTTAGTAAAGAACATGGTGAAAAATATGCTATTTCTTTGCCAATAAAAAAAGGTAACTTAGGATTACCTTTAGGTTTGTCTAAAGGACAGAATGTGTTAAATTTCTTGACAGAATTGTTAGCTCCAGTTGATGAGGTTACGGATTTTTCTAAATTACCCATACCTTTTTATTGTATAGGAACAAATATAGAAACTGGTAAAGAAGAAGTGTTAGAAAGTGGTTCGTTACCTCTTGCTCTTAGAGCAAGTGCAGCCTTCCCTTCATTATTAAATCCAGTAGATATTGATGGTAAGTTATTAGTTGATGGAGGAGTGGTTAACAACTTCCCTGTAGATGTAATGAAAAAGAAAGATGTTGATATAGTTATAGGTGTAAGCGTACAAGGAGAACTTTTAAAAAGAGAAGAATTAACATCTATAGCATCTCTGCTAATGCAAATAATTAATTTTCAAATGTATCAGAAATCAGATGAGCAGATTGAATTATTAGATATTTATATAAGACCTAATGTGATTGATTATAGCGTCATTTCATTTGATGCAAAGAAGGAAATTTTAGCGCAAGGAGAAAAAGTAGCTAAAACATATAGAGTGGTTTTTGATAGTATAGCAAAGATGCAACCTAAAAAAAATAAAATATCAAAAATATCACCTAAAGGAAAAAGATTTTTAGTTGATAGAATTATTATACAAGGAAATAAAAACTATACAAATAATTATATTTTAGGAAAGTTACAATTACGTGAAGGAGATAGTGTGTCCTATAAAGAAATTTCTAAAAAAATTAATACGTTAACAGCTTCAAAAAACTTTAAAAGAATAGACTATCATTTTGAGAAGTCTTTTGAAGGAAAAAAATTAGAGCTAACAGTTAAAGAAGAAAAAATACAATCTTTTTTACGATTAGGCTTACACTATGATTTGCTATATAAATCAGCTGTGTTATTAAATTACAATCATAAAAAAATGCTTTTTCAGAATGACGAGTTTTCTTTGGATGTAGGTGTAGGAGATAAAATTAGGTATAATCTTGAGTATTTTGTTGATAATGGTTTGTTACCAAGTTATGGCTTCAGAACAAGGTACAATGTGTTTAACAGTGATTTTATACATGATACAGGACTCATAAATGGGAGGTATAGAGATTTTTCTACTTCATTATACCTACAAACAACATTTGATAAAAAGTTTGCAATAGGTATAGGAGCAGAGCATAAAAATATTAATGCAAGCACACAAAATATTTCAACAGAAGGAAAAGAAGACTTTTTTGATAAAAGTAACTATGTAAACACCTTCGCATTTTTAAAATTAGACACTTACAACAAAGAAATGTTTCCTACAAAAGGCTTTTATGCAGATGTAGGGTTTAAGTGGTTTTTATGGTCAGATAGAGATAACCGGTTAGATAAATTAATAGAAAATAGTGGACCCTTTCATCAATTTTCTCAATTAGGAGGAACATTAGGGTTTGCAACAACTTTTTATGATAAGTTAACATTCCAATACACTTCGCAAGGAGGATACACACTAGGGAAAAAATCGTTTGAAATATTTGATTATCACTTAGGAGGTTATAATCAAAACTACATCAATAACTTTATTCCAATGTATGGATATGATACAGGAGGGTTAAATAATCAGTCTTATTTAAGATCAGAGTTTAACTTTCGTTATGAAGTTTATAAAAAGCACTATGCTATGTTTATAGCTAATTACGCACGTGTAGAAGAAGATATATTTGAAGATGGAGATTTATTTAAGAATACGAAGTCTGGATATGCAGTAGGGTACAGTGTAGAAACATTTTTAGGTCCTATAGAGTTAAAATATACATGGTCACCAGACCACTCAGAGCATTATTGGTTGTTTAACCTTGGTTTTTGGTTTTAAGAGATAAAAAAATCCCGTATCGAAACGATACGGGATTTTTATTTCATAATAAGATTGCCTTACTTACTTTTTTTATTCTTTTTTAAATAGAACTTATATTGCAAGTATTGGTAAGCGTCTCTAGGTAATATTTTAATCCACTTTTTGTGTTGAACAAACCATTTAAAACGGATTGAATTAACGCCTTTTGTTAAATAAGCAGCTATAAAAGGATGTACATTTAATGTGATTTCCTTATATTTTTTACCGCTATTAAGTATGCGTTCTAATTCAGCTTCTATTTTGTCTAATAACACAATAGGAGCTTCAACTTCTCCATCTTTATTTGGGTTTGGTTCACGTGTTTTTATCTCTAATTCAGGTCGTACACGTTGTCTTGTAATTTGAACTAAACCAAATTTACTTGGAGGTAAAATTTTATGTTTAGTACGATCAAAAGACATTGCTTCTTTCAAATGTTGATATAATTTCTGTCTATTCTCAGCAGACTTCATATCTATAAAGTCAACAACAATAATTCCGCCCATATCTCGTAACTGTAACTGACGAGCTATTTCACTGGCTGCAATTAAATTGACTTCTAAAGCAGTTTCTTCTTGGTTTAAGGATTTGTTAGAACGGTTACCACTATTTACATCTATAACATGTAAAGCTTCGGTGTGTTCAATAACTAAATAAGCTCCTTTACTCATTGAAACTGTTTTACCAAACGATGTTTTAATTTGTCTTTCAATACCATATTTTTCAAAAATAGGTACATCAGAACGATGGAGTCTTACGATATTTTCCTTTTCAGGATATATTTCTTGTAAGTATTCTTTAATTTCAACCTTTAAGGTTTCATCGTTGGTTACTATACTTGTAAAAGAATCATTCATAACATCTCTTAAGATAGAAGATGCTCTGTTTAACTCACTTAATATTTTTGTTGGTGTATTGTTATTAGCAATGCGTTTACACATTGTTTTCCAACGGTCAAGTGAGTTTTGTAAATCTTTGTCAAGTTCTGCTACCTTTTTACCTTCAGCAACAGTACGTAGAATAAGTCCAAACCCTTTAGGTTTGATACTTTTTGCTAATTTTTTTAAACGTTCCTTTTCTTTCGGATCTGCTATTTTCTGTGATACCGATATACGGTTAGAAAAAGGAACTAAAACTAAAAACCTACCTGCAATAGAAAGTTCCGAACTAATACGCGGACCTTTGGTAGATATAGGTTCTTTTACAATTTGTACTAATAAATTTTGACCTGATTTTAGTACATCATTAATACTTCCATCTTTGTTGATGTCTTCTTCAAAGCGAAAGTTTTTTAAAGTGAATTCTTTATAATTACCTGTGCTTACCTTCTTAATGAATTTATTTAAAGACTGCACTTGAGGACCTAAATCGTGGTAGTGTAAAAAACCATCTTTAGGATATCCAACATTTACAAAAGCAGCATTTAAACCAGTCATAACTTTTCCTATTTTAGCAAGGAAAATGTCACCAACTGAAAAATTATTGTCGCTTGTTTCTTTGTTTAACTCAATAAGTTTACCATCTCTTAGTAAGGCGAAATCAATATCAGAAGAATTGGAACGAATTATTAATTCTGTTTTCATTCTGAATATGGTTTTGTGCCAACGTAAAATTACGCAGACGGATTAAAATTTGTAAACAGGTATATGTTTATACCATTTTAAGGTGTTAAAACCTTAATGTCAATGAACGTAGCTTATAAAAGCAACGAAAAAGTAAGCTATTGCTTACTTTTTCTTATGACGGTTTGCTCTTGCTCTTTTCTTTCTTTTGTGTGTAGAGATCTTAGCTCTCTTTCTTTTTTTACCACTTGGCATAGTTAAAATGTTTTGTAAAACCTTTTAAATAAGGTCTTGGGTTAATAATTTTTTAATTACTTAACAGCTACTTTTGTCTTCACTCCTTCAGTAAACACTTTAGAAGGTTTGAAAGCAGGTATATTGTGTGCAGGAATCTTGATAGTTGTATTCTTAGAAATGTTTCTACCAGTTTTTTCTGCTCTTGTTTTAATGATGAAGCTACCAAAACCTCTTAAATATACATTATCCCCATTCTCTAATGCATCTTTTACTTCGTCCATAAATGCTTCAACAGTTGCCAAAACATCCGCTTTTTCAATTCCACTTTTATCTGAAATCTTAGATACGATATCTGCTTTTGTCATTATAAATATATTTTTGTTTGTTTTCTTTAAAAAATTGAGGGTGCAAATATATGATAATTAATTCATTCCGGAAAAAATAAGAATAAAAAACCCAAAAAACAATTGTTTTTTGGGTAAGTTTAATGAGAACAAGGTTTTTATTTGACTATTGTAAATACAAAGTCTGGGTCACCATCACTTGTTAAAATGGCAGTATCGGGATTAACTAATTGGACTTTATAAGGAGACTTATCAACTAATAAATCAACTAATGGGTTTAAATGTGGTAATAAGCTCCAGTTCGTACCAGGGGCTAATTTACCTATGGCTAATAAATCTTTGTTACCTAAAACACCAGAAAAAGACATACCGTGTACTCCAGAAGTAGATCCTATTAAGAAGGTAATTTCACCGCCTCCAATAAGATATATATCATTTAATGGAAAAGGAGGAAATAATGAGTCATGAATAGGTTTTACTGTATTAAAAGTATCTATAAACTCTTGATTGCTAAAGGCAGGTCTAGCTGCTGTAGTCCAAGTAACAGTCATGTCGATGGGACTAGAAACTAAAGATATTGAAAAGTTACCGTCAATAGAGGTGTATTTATTTTCTGTTTCGTTTAATATAAATTCAGAATATTTCGTCCCATTAACGTCAATTGCTGGTGAAATTTCAATACCATTGGAAGTGAAACCAACTCCAAAATTTAGTAAAGCATTTCCTTCTAGGTTTGTAGCAAACCTAACTTCACCATTTCCATTGTAAGAGAAATTGTGAACAACTCCATCATTTTCGTAGGCTAAATGTCCAGAAGAATTATTAAGAAAGTCTTTCATGTCTTGGTACTTTTGAAAATCAGTCCAATCTTCTGCTGTAGCTTTCTTAAATCTTATTTCAACAAAATCTCTAGAAGTTCTAAAAACAATTTCATCGTTTTCAACACCGTAGTACATAAAGTTAAAATCACCTTTGTAACCACTACCGCCAAAGTTAGGCAATGGAGCTGAGTTACCTGAATCTGATAATTCATGAAGCTCACTTTTTGTTGTGAAAATTAAAGTTGTTGTAGTGTTTAAACCTATGGTATATTCACTTTCAACTGGTGAAATATTATTATTAAAGTTACCTATTGTTCTAACTTTAGATTCGTCTAAAAAATCAAACAAGAAAGTATATCCTCCTAGGTTATTATTATCAGTAAAGTATACTGTTTTCCATCCGTGTTCTGAAGAAAGAAGTAAATCTCTTAATTCTTTCTCTCTTTGATTCATACGTTCGGTTGGCGATTGATTAAATAACTCTTCTTCTTTATTTTCATTACAAGATGTAATAAAAAGAGATAGAGTAAATAAAGCCAAAAGCACACGTATTTTAGTTATATGTTTTTTTACCATTTTAATTATTTAGTGAATTCATCAACATTTTTTGCTACTAACTCTTGTAGTTCATACAAGTCTATATTAAAATTATCTTTGTAGTATTTAACTACAATAGCTTCCTTTTTTCTGATATCTTCTTTTGCTTTAGTGCTTGTAATACCGTTTACTTTTGCATCATAATCTGCTTTGTTTGAAGATAGCATAGCGTTTATCATTTCAGCAAAATCTTCATGTTCGTTTGCTCTTGCATAAGCAGAAATAAACCCTAATTCTCTAGCCTCAGCATCAGATATTTCAAACCACTGACCTGTGTAATCAGATGGAGTAATGTTTCTATAAGCTATCTCATCAAAGGGGATTCTTTGGTTTAAAATATGTATATATTCATGTTGAATTGTTCCGATGAATTGAATTAATTGATTTTTATCTTTATAATCTTGATTATCTACTTCAAAAAAAACAATTCGCATTCCGCTTTCTGCTAAACCTAGAACAGAAGTTGCTCCACCTGGGTTTATGTTTTGTCCACCCACTAAGAGAATTTCTCTTGGTGCTATATTTTTAATAAAGTTTTCACCTCCTAATTGCGAGTAAGGTTCAACCCAAACTGCTTTAATAGCCTCCATTGCAGGTTTAACATTTTCTATCTTTGGTGGGTGTAAATACCTGTTTAAATCAACTTTTCCAGGTCCCCATTTGTAAGAAACCTCTATGTTATAGGGTGTAGTATAATTATCTCGTAACCATTTGTCGGTTTCATTCAGTACAGGTGTAGAGGCATCTATATTACTTGAACCTAAATCTTCCTCCTTTGTTGTGCATGATGAGCAAATTAATCCCAGCATGCCAATACCTAATAATAATTTGTTTATTTTTTTCATACTGTTTGTTTTATCTTGGGTTTTGCTGTAAACCTCCGCTTTGAGCTGTTAAAGGTATTTGTAATTGTTTTCTTAAATCTTGTTTTTCAAGCACAATATCTGAACCATTATCTAGTTCGTGTGTAATGCTTAGGTTAAAACGTCTTACATCGAACCAACGGAAACCTTCATGGTAAAACTGTCTTCTTTTAAACTCAGCTATAGCTTTAATATATAATGTTTGTCTATCATTTAGTGAATAGCTCGGAGTGTATTCGTTAGGTATTACAGGGTATACTTCTTGAAGTTCTGTGTCTGTTAACATATCAGTGTTAGGGTCATAGGTTTCTGTTTTGTTTCCTATATAAGCGTTTAAGTAATTTAAGGCTTCATTGTAATTTTCTAGCATAACAGACGCTTCTGCTCTATTTAGTATTACTTCGTCTTTATCAAACATTGTTTGTGCTAAATAAGGAAAACCTATACCAGCACTTTCATTTGTATACTTAAAATATTCGTTATACTTTGGAGTGAAATAAGTGTACTGATTAGATCTATATGTATCATAGGCCCAATTCTTTTTAAATGGGTTTGATGATCCTGTAAATAGTTGAGGTCTTATTTTATCTACCGACAACCCAAATCGTGAAGACCTGTGTTTTCTAGCCCATATTGAGTTTGTAGAAATAATTAATAAATTGGCAGGCTCGTCAACACTATTATATAGCATTCTTACTCCTGTTAAATTCATGTTTCCGTAAGCAACCATATTTCTAGCTTCAGAAGCAGGATTGGTAACTACTCTATCTGCATGTTCAATTACTTTGTCCCATTGACCTTTGTATAAATAAAATCTAGCAGCAAAGGCATTAGCAGCGTCTTTAGTGAAATGAAACTTAGGAGCGTTATAATTATCACCAACCAGTGAAAGTCCTTCAGTTAAATCTTTCTCAATAAAATCATATACCTCTTGAACTGTATTTCTTTTGTAGGTTTTAAAAAGAACAGTTTCAGGTTCTAATACGTAAGGAATTCCTAAGTCAGTAGAAGCTGTTGTCACATCATAATGTTTAGCCCAAAAATTAACTAACATAAAGTGAGCATATGCTCTAGCAATTAAAGCTTCTCCTTTTTGTGTACTTAAGTCAAACTTATTTTTTAATTCTTCAATAGAAGCTAAAGCTTGATTTGCTTGTGAAATTGCCTCATAACAAGAGTTCCAATAGTTAACAGGTGAGCCTCTTTCTTCTAAATTAGAGTCTTGCCACTGGTATAGTTGTAAATCTAATTGTTCGACACTTGAGATATTACCTTTATCATCAGCATTATCAGACATTATTTCTGCCATCAGTGCATAATCTTGATCTGGATATGCTGCTGTAATTAATTGAGAAACTTTATCAGGAGAATCAATTAATGTTCTGTTATCTGGTAATTCAGATAAATACTCACTACACCCTACAAAAGCAAAGGCTAATGTAGCATATAGTATAACATTGTTTATTTTATTTTTAATCATACTATTATTTTATTAAAATCCTAAGTTTAAAGAGAAAGTATATTGCCTTGTAATTGGTAATGCAACTCCGCCTGTTTGGAAGAATTCTGGGTCTTGACCGTTAAGTTTAGAGTCAGAATATAATAAAAACAAGTTTGTTCCTTGAAATTTAACTTTTAAATGTGAAAGTCCTAGTTTTTCAACTAATTCATTATTGAATTTATATCCTAATGAAATGTTTTTCATACGTAAAAAATCTCCATCAGCTACTCGTTCTGTTGAATAATTATATGCATTGTAAACAGTTCTTAAGTTGGTATTTCTTTGAAAAGCAGAAGGATCTGGTACTACAGGGATGTTGGTTATATTCTCATCACCTGGATTAAGCCATCTATTTACATGACTTTTTGAAAAGATACTTGTATCAGAATAAGTTGAACTAAACATAGGGTTTAATCTTACCTTATTTCCTCCGCTACCGGTTATTAAGACCCCTAAATCCCAATTTTTATAGGTGAAATTATTTGAAAATCCAACCGAAATATTAGGGTTTACAGAACCTTCATGCTTTAAGTAGTCAGTTAAGTTTTCGTTGTTTTGAAAGTCTAATACAGAAGCTATTTCACCGTCTTTGTTTGTGAATTGAGGTAAACCTTCATTATTTAAACCTGCAAATTGAAAAGAAAACATAGAGTTAATAGGGTAGCCTACAACATTACCTCCAGTTTGATCTACTAAATCAAAAGCAATAGGTGTATTGTCTAATTTTGTAATTTCTTGATCAAAATATGAGAAGTTAATGTTAGAAGACCATGTAAAGTTATCAGTTACTATGTTTTTAGTATCTAAAGTAAATTCTATACCATAAGTTTCAACATCTGCGTTATTTCCTTGTTTTATAAATTGCCCACCGATACCAGAAGTTCTTACAAAGTCAATATTGTCAAAAATATCTCTTTTGTAAACGTCTGTTATTAAATTAACTCTATTATTGAATAAACCTAAGTCGACACCAAAGTTTAATTCATATTGCTTTTCCCATGTTAACTCAGAGTTTTGTAATGCAGTTATATTTAAGAAATTTTCTCTATCTGCTGGTAAAAGTCTGTCTGCTATTTGACTTGTAAATATAGCTAATGCATTTGTTGCATTCCCTGGAGTTGCTACTAAACCATATGAAGATCTAAACTGTAGATTGCTAATAGTATTTGAATTTTCTAAGAAAGATTCCTTGCTAGCATTCCATTTAGCACTAACAGTTCCTGTTGGTAGCCATCTTGAACTACTACTACGTCCTTGCCTGTTAGATCCGTCGTATCTTCCTGTTAAAGAGAAAACATATTTATCATCATAAGAATAAGTTGCCTTACCAAAGAAAGCTACTGTTCTTTCTCTTTCTTTAGTTAATCCAAAATAAGCTTCGCCTCCATTTATCAGTTTTTCAAGAATTCTAGGGTCTGTAAATGCTGTTAAACCATTGTCGTATTGTAATCCATATCCTGTAAACCTGTCTGAATTTCTGTTTACAAATCTTATCTCTTGACCTAACAATGCATTAAAATTATGTTTTTCATTAAACGTATTGTCGTATTTAAAGCTATTTCTAGCATAAAAAGTCGTTAAGTAGTCGTCGTTTTTAAAATAGATACCACCGTTTGGTAAAACCGCAACAGGTAAAGCATCAGGATCTGTAGGGTCTTGATATAAGAATATATTATCATCTCTTAAAACAGTTGAAGAATCAGCATTATAAGCTCTTACAACGTTTGAGTTTTCTCTTACATTATGCTCTCTTACAGTATTAACAAAACGACCAGCTCCATTAAAATCATAGGTAATATTGTCTGTTATTTTATAGGAAGCATCTAATTGGAATCGAATATCTCTTTGATTAATATCAATAGAATTGTTTGCTAGCTCTTCTAGTATATTAAAATCAGCCCAGTTATTTCTGTAATATTCATATCCTCCAGCATCGTTATATGGTCTTAACGTTCTAGAGGTATTAAGAGCGTAACTAAAAGGGTTAATATCAAATTCGCGAGATATGTCTCCTGTTACTGGATCTGATTCCCTGCTGAATGTACCAGGAGCTTTTTGTTTTCTTATAGATGCGTTTACGGCAAAAGTAGCGTTAAACTTATCAGAAAAATAGAACGTATTTTTCAAGTTAGTTGTAAAACGAGTTACCTTATCAGCAATAGTCCACCCCGGATCATGCAAAAGACTCACAGAAGCATAGTAAGAATTACTTTCACTACCACCAGAAAGACTTAAAGAGTGGTTTTGCATTAAAGAGCTATTTCTAAATAATGTTTTAAACCAGTTAGTATTAGCTAGTTCGTACTTGCGTAAAAAAGCTTCTCTAGCTTCGGGAGTGTTTCCTAGTTCAAACATTCCGGTAGATTCGTTATAATTATCTAAAGCAGTAGCTCTAATGTAATAAACACCGCCGTATCTACCTCTAGAAACACTAGGTAATTGGAAAAAACCTCTACTTTCATTTTCTCTAAAAATAGCCATACTTTCTTTTGAGTTTAATAAATCAAAATTACTATATGAAGGTATGTCACGTATTGTTTGTTCTAGGTTGTAATTAAGTTTTAAAGGAGAATCTTTTCTACCAGACTTAGTAGTTATTACTACTACACCATTTCTTGCTCTAGCACCATAAATAGATGTAGCCGAAGCATCTTTTAAAATATCTATTTTTTTTATGTCATTGGCGTTTATACCAGCTATAGATGAGCTAATTAAAGTTGAAGGATCTCCTGATGTTAATTGATCTAAGTCTTGTTCTATCACATCTTCTTGTACCACACCATCAATTACATATAAAGGTGTGTTGTTCCCAAAGATAGAAGAAGAACCTCTAATGGTAATGTTTGGAGCAGTACCAAAAGTTCCAGAAAGGTTTTGAATGTTAACCCCTGCAACTCTACCTTCTAACATTCTAGTTACATCTACAACTCCATCTATTTTTAAATCATCGATTCCAACAGAAATAGCAGATCCAGTAAAGGTTTTTTTGTTTATTTTGTCATAACCAGTAGCGATAACTTCTACTTCGTTAAGGATATTAGAATCATCTTCCAATACTAAATTAATGACGGTTTGGTTTTGTACCTTCACCTCAGTGGTTTTTTTACCAACAAACCTGAAGACAAGCACATCTCCTTGGTTTACTTTTATGGTATAATTTCCATCAAAATCTGTGTCTGTCCCTTTGGTTGTGTTCTTGATTAAAACAGTAACGCCGGGTAGAGGACCAGTAGTGTCGGAAACTGTACCAGAAATACTTTTTTCTTGAGCATAGGTTATTCGCCCAAGTAACACTATAAATAGTGTTAGTATGAATTTAGATTTCATTAATTAAATTATTTAAATTAGTACCCAGGAAAAATAAATTTTCCCCCTTCTTTATTGAGTATAATAACAGGTGAAAATGTTTATACCCTACTTTTTTTTATAAAAATGTTAAATAAGCTATATAATTACATTGTTTTGTTGTTTTTTCTTGTTGATTGGTTAATTGTGTTGGTGTGTTTTTGTTTTTTGTTAAAAATAAATGTGTTTTTTTATGACTTTTAGATTGGTTTCGTGGTATTTTCAGAATAAAAGAGAGCTTCCTTGGAGAAAAACAAAAGATCCTTATAGCGTTTGGTTGAGCGAAATTATGTTACAGCAAACACGTGTAGCACAAGGGCAGCCTTATTTTTTAAAGTTCACAGAAGCGTTTCCAACGGTGTTTGACTTAGCAAAAGCAGATGAAACTGAAGTGTTAAAGTTATGGCAAGGGCTAGGTTATTATTCACGAGCCAGAAACTTACATTTTACAGCTAAGTTTATAGTGGAAGAGTTGAATGGTGTGTTTCCTAAAACATATAAAGAGTTACTCAAATTAAAAGGAGTAGGTGATTATACAGCTTCTGCAATAGCTTCTATTTGTTATAATGAACCAGTTGCTGTAGTAGACGGTAATGTTTATAGGGTTTTATCGCGTTATTTTGGTGTAAATACTCCAATTAATTCAACAAAAGGAATTAAAGAATTTAAAGAGTTAGCGCAAACGTTAATAGACGAAACACAACCAGGAGTATATAATCAAGCTATAATGGATTTTGGAGCGTTGCATTGTAAACCTCAAAACCCATTGTGTAATGAGTGTCCGTTAGCTGACAGTTGTGTGGCTTTAGCAAAAAATCAAATAAAAGAGCTTCCAGTAAAAGAGAAAAAAATAAAAGTAAAAAAACGATACTTTAACTATTTAGTGCCAGTTACAGAAAGCAACGAAACTGTTTTACAAGAAAGAAAAGGGAGAGGAATTTGGCAAGGACTGTATCAATTTCCTTTGGTAGAAACACACAAGAAAATAAACGAAGAAGAATTAGTAGAGAGTGAACAGTTTGTCAAACTTTTTCCCAAAGAAACTACGATTTCTCTTTTTAATAATAAAGACATTGTTCATAAGCTATCACACCAACATTTAATCACTAAGTTTTGGATAGTAAAAACCATAGATGTAAATACAAAAACTATGGATTGGATAACGGTGAAAAAATGCCCAGTACCAGTGTTAATTAATAAGTTTTTAGAGGAATATTTAAACAAAGAATCTTAAAATTTGTATATTTGATTTTACACAAAACTATAAGGCTATGGCAGGAACAATAAACAAAGTTATTTTAATAGGTCATTTAGGAGATGAGGTTAAAATGCATTATTTTGAAGGAGGGAATTCAATTGGGCGTTTTCCTTTAGCAACTAATGAAACTTATACGAATCGTCAAACAGGAGAAAGAATAACAAATGTAGAATGGCATAATATAGTAGTGCGTAATAAATTGGCTGAAATCTGTGAAAAATATTTAACCAAAGGAGATCGAGTGTATTGTGAGGGGCGTATAAAAACACGCCAGTATGAAGTTGACGGACAAAAAAGATATACAACCGAAATTCATGTGCAAGACATGACGTTTTTGTCTACAAAAAAAGACCCGAATAATGCGCAGTCAAATGAAACACCAACTCAAGGGAACTCTAACCCCACACCACCAAGTGTAGCTAAAGAAGAAGAAGATGATTTGCCATTTTAGTTTAATTAAATTTTAAAAATTGGACCCAGAACCCGAACCTTTACTTTTAGTATTATCAAGTTTTGATTGGTTGACTGCCATCAACTGTTTATTGCTACTTTTATTATTGATTTGTTCTGCGTTAGTTTCAGGAACTGAAGTTGCTTTCTTTTCAATTTCGCAAACAGAATTAGATGAGTTATCAGCAAATTCCAAAGAAGAAAATACCGTAGTAAAACTACTTCAAGATCCTAAAAAGTTATTAGGGACCATTTTAATAACAAATAACTTTATTAATATTCTTATTGTACTGCTCTTTGCAAGTATTGGTAAGGTGTTATTTGCAGGGTTAGATTATGAATTGGACTTTTATTTTTTCAATGTATCTGTCCTCTTTTTAATAGAAATAGTACTTATTACTTTTTTAATTTTATTGTTTGGTGAAGTGTTGCCAAAAGTATATGCTAGTAGAAAATCATTACAGTTTGCTGAGTTCATGGCTAAGCCTATTCAGGTATTAAATACGTTATTAACTCCGTTAAGCCTGCCATTAATCAAAATAACAAGCGTTGTTGAAAATAAGTTAGGGAATAAGAACAATAATCTTTCCGTAGAGCGTTTGTCACAAGCGTTAGAGTTAACGTCTGATGATGCAACAACGAAAGAAGAGCAAAAAATTTTAGAAGGAATTGTAAGTTTTGGGAATACTGAAACGGTACAAATTATGAAGCCTCGAACAGATGTATGTGCAATAGCAGATGATACTAGTTACGAAGAGGTGTTACAAACTATTTTAAAAAACGGATATTCAAGAAACCCAGTATATCATGAAAGTATTGATAATATTACTGGAGTTTTATATGCTAAAGATTTATTAGAGCACTTGAGTAAGAAAACGTTTAAGTGGCAAAAGTTGTTGAGAGAACCATTTTTTGTGCCAGAAAATAAAAAACTAGATGATTTGCTAGTAGAGTTTCAAGAAAAGAAAAAACATTTGGCAATTGTAGTTGATGAGTATGGAGGTACTAGTGGAATTGTAACGTTAGAGGATGTAATAGAAGAAATTGTAGGAGATATTAATGATGAATTTGACGATGAAGACCTCACTTATTCGAAACTTGATGAAAATAATTATATTTTTGAAGGAAAAATAACTATTAAAGATTTTTGCCGTGTCTTAGAAGATGAAGATGAGGAAAAATTTGAAGAGGCTAAAGGAGAAAGTGAAACTATAGCAGGTTTTATTTTAGAAGTCTCAGGTAAATTTCCAAAAAAAGGTGAAAAAATAAACTTTAGTAATTATACGTTTACTATTGAAGCGTTGGCTAAAAAACGTATAAAACAAGTAAAAGTTACCCGAAATGCGTAAACTCTCTTTGCTGATATCAGCAATATTTTTAATAAGTTGTGGTGAGGAAACCTTACCTAAGCCAAAAGGTTATCTAAGTTTAGAGTATCCTCATAAAACCTACAAGAAAGCAAATTTAAATAAACCGTATACGGTTGAAATAGCTCAAATAGCTCAAGCTAAAGATTTGCCAAAAAATTGGATAAAAGTTGAATATCCAAGTTTAAAAGCATCTGTAGATATTACGTATCGTCCCATTGAAGGGAATTTAAGAGAATTGTTAATAGAATCTGAGAAACTAGTATTTGAGCATGCAATAAAGGCAGATCAAATTACTGCTCCTGTTGAATATACAAACCCAAATACAAAAGTTTACGGAAGTTTATACCAAATTCTAGGTAACGCTGCTTCACAAGTGCAATTTCATGCAACAGATAGTTCTAAACACTTTTTAAAAGGGTCTTTATTCTTTTATACCAAACCAAATTATGATTCTATTTTACCAGCAGTTGAATACATTAAAAAAGATATGATTCACATGATGGAAACCTTAGAGTGGAAGAAGTAAAGTGTTATATTAGCTAGATGAAAAAGATATTTTTATTTTGTGTATTTGTTCTCGTGTCAGAATTTTGTTTCTCACAATCTGATATTTCTTTTGAAAAAGGAGTTAGAACTGTAGAGAAAAAAGAGACGGAAAATTTTGTTACACCAAAATCAATTCTTTTTATATTCGAAGGGGATACACATTTAATTAATTACTATTTAGAGCTTAGAGAAAAAATAAAAAAAGAAGCTAGAAAAAATAAAATAAAGGTAGGGTTTAATTATGAATTATCGTCTACAGATCCTTTAAAGGAAGATTTAGAGTCCATTCCGAAAAAAAAGAAAGAAAAATTAGATTATGAAACGACTTGTACAATATCTTCTTCTTTTTCTAGAACTCCAGAAAGATGGGGTAAATATCAAAGTATAAAAAAAAGAAAGACACAGCATTTTTTAAATTTTAAAATAAAGAATATAAAAAATGAAGAAATATTTACTTGTAAGTTAGATATTCATGCGTATTATACCATTGTTACAGAAAGTAAAAAATCAAGTAAATTGTTTTTTGAGTTAATTACTAATTAATAGTTCTTAATTTATTTTGTATGATTGAAGCCACAAATAAAACTGTAACCCGAATAAAATAGCACCTGATAATAAGTGTATAGCTTGGGTTCCTAAAGGAAAATCTGCATAGTACATTAAAATACCTGTAATCGTTTCTAAAAAGATTAAGAACACTATCCAGTTTACTAGTTTATATCCTAAATTTTTTATTTGATTTAAGTAGAATAATCCAAGATTCACCAATACAATAGCTATAGTAAATGAACGATGGATATAAAATTTAATGTTCGGATCCATCAAGCTATAATGTTTGTTTTCAAACCCATGTAGTTTTACTTGTTCGTCAATAAATTGGCGTACCTGAGTTCCTAAAGCAATTTGAATTAGTGAAAATACAGCTGAAAGTATTACTAGCTTACTAAATAATGAATTGTATTTGTAGGATGTTTTTTTTCGATCGGAAACAATGTAAAGCAGCCATAATAACAAAGCAACAATAACTAACCCTCCAACCATGTGAATGGTAATTATTGTTGGTTTTAAGTTAGAATCTACTACAGTTTTACCAAGCCACGCCTCAAATAACATCAAAAAGAATGCTCCGAATGATAAAAGCGTAATTTGTTTGTTTTCTTTCCAAAATTTAACAGAAACAAAAATTAAAAATAGAAAAGGAATTCCAGCCAAAGCAGAACTTAATCGGTTAATATACTCTGTCCAGGTGTGAAATTTATTGAATTTTGCGTAGTCGTGCTTTGTGTATTTTTCCCAGTTATTGCTATTGAACTCTTGAGTAGTTTTTATATCGTGTCCTGCTACAAATAAGACTTCACCTTTTACGATAATCATCCCTTTTTTATATTCAGAATCAGGTTGCCATGTAATTTGTTCTTCAGAGGTCGGGGGAATGTAATATCCAAAACACTTTGGCCAATCAGGACACCCCATTCCTGAACCTGTCATACGAACAACTGAACCAGCTAAAAAAATAACATATACAGCAATTAACGAGATTTTTACAATGAGGGGAAAGTGTTTTTTCATCAGAAGAAAATTTTAGCAAAGATACTTAAAAGGCATAAAAAAAGCTCCTAATTTTAGGAGCTTTCGATATTGTTTGAATTAACAATTATGCTTTTTTGTTTTCAGTACAACAAGCCATAGTACAACCTTCTTTACAAGCTTTCTTTTCAGTCTCGGTTTTTGTACAACACTCTTTTTTGCAATCGGTTTCACAAGATTTTTTGTCTGCTTTTTTAGCAGCGCAACAAGCCATTGTGCAATCTGTTTTACAAGTTTTTTTAGCGGCTTCTGAAGCCTTGTACATATCACCACTTCCAATTCCTTCAACAAAAGCAATTAAATCAGCTTTACTTGTTTTGTTAGCATCATATTTTATAGTTGCAATACTATCGTTAAAAACAACGTTTGCTTCTAAAACACCTTCTTTCTTACTTAAGTCAGAAGCTATTTTTCTAGCACAACCTATTTCACAAGTCATTCCTGAAATATTTAGTGAAAGATCTTTAGTGTCAGCAGCAATTTCCGTTTTTTGCTCCTGAGTAGCTTCCTCTTTTTTAGTCTCATTTTTACATCCAACAGCTAAAAAGCTTACGATGGCTAAAATGAATAATATTTTATGAATTTTCATCATTTTTATTTATTGAGTTATTCAGCAAATTTATCAATAAAATCAAAATTAAAAACAGAAATAAACGACTTTTGTACTTAAATTAAATGAAAATGAATAATCAACAACAAAAATGGTTGTTTTTAATAGTGCTTTCGCTAGTTTGGGGAAGTTCTTTTATTTTAATGAAAAAGGCATTAATTGGATTAACTCCAATTCAGGTAGGTGCTTTACGAATGTTAATTACAGCATTTTTTTTATTGTTAGTTGGGTTTAAGAGTTTAAAAAGAATTCAAAAAAAACATTGGAAGTATGTGATGATTACGGCTGGTTTAGGAACTTTTTTTCCTGTATTTCTATTCGCATTTGCAATACAGGGAATAGATAGCTCAATAGCTGCTATTTTAAATTCGCTTACACCCTTTAACACTTTTGTTTTTGGAGCATTAGTTTTTGGATTTTCTTTTAAAAAGAAACAATTAGTTGGAATTTTAATAGGTTTAATAGGTACTTTAATTTTAATTTTAAAAGGAGCAGGGTTAAATCCTAACCAAAATTATTGGTATGCGTTATTAGTAGTAGTTGCATCAATAGGTTATGCTTTTAACGTTAATACAATAAAAAAATACTTATTTGATTTGGATGCTTTAGCAATTACAGTTGGACATTTTGTAGTGCTTACTGTTCCAGCATTCTTAGTTTTAGCTTTTTCTGACTTTTTTTCAACTTTTGAAATAACAACAGAAACTACTTCTGCATTAGGTTATGTAGCAATTTTAGCTGTTGTAGGTACTGGGGTAGCAAAAGTGTTATTTAATAAAATGGTACACTTATCTTCACCTGTTTTTGCTGCTTCTGTAACATATTTAATTCCAGCAGTTGCTGTGATGTGGGGAATTATTGATGGAGAAAAATTAAGTTTAATTCAGTTGTTAGCGGGAGGGATTATTTTGTTTGGTGTTTGGTTGGTTAATAAGGCTAGATAGCTTTAAGATTACTAAAAATAAAAAAGAGCCAAAATATTGCATTTTGGCTCTTTTAGTTTTTATAGACTTAAGTCTAATTATTATTTAAAGTCAGCGTCAGAAACTCCTTCATTAATTTTAATTTCTTTAGTGATGAACTCAAAAGTCATTGGTCCATTTTTTTGAATCATTTTATGAGGAAATTTAATTCCATTTACTTCTTTGTAATCTGAAAACAGAACAGGTACTTTCATTTCTCCTTGTGGCCCTTTAGCTGTTTTTACCTCTTTAACCTTTAATCCAGAATTAATATCATAAAAGATTTCTTTCTTACCATGTTTAATTACATAAGCATTTTTTCCATCTATAGGTTCAATTCTATCTAAAGTACCTGTTTTATAGGCTTTATCAGCAAAAGGAGTAGTAGTGTTTTTAACTTCTTCTAAATCATCTCCTGCCATTTCTTTTTTCTGACCTTGAACTTCTTGATATCCTTTAGTTCCGTCAAAAATTACTTTTTGCATTACGTTACCCATCATAGAAACAACTACAGAAGATTTATTAGGAGTGGCGCTTTTTTGGATTAAACTTAATTGCATTCCTTGAACTTTAGCTTCAGAAGAAATCATTAGAGAATTTATGCTTGCTATTTTGTCTTTACCTCCAATGGCTTTAAAGTAGTTGTCAACAACTGAGCTTGCTGTAGTACCTGCTGGAATAGGTAAACTCATTTCAGGCTTTTCAGTAGGGTTGGCATATGCATCAAAATAATTGATTTTATATTCTGATGTTTTTTCTAAGTTTTTTAAAACATCAATTGCCTTACCTGTAATAATTATACGAGCTTTATCTCCTTTGAAGTGCTTAATTGCTGCATTTTGAACATCGTCTAAAGTAACAGAATTAATGTTTTCTAAATATTTTTCATAAAAATTACTTGGCAAGTTATAACGAGCAATATTTAATGCAAAATTAGCTGCTACAGATGGTTTTTGAACATTACGTACAAAACTACCTATGTATTCTGCTTTAGAGTTTTTTAATTCTTCAGGTGTTACTTTTTGGTAACGAATTTTATTAATTTCCTTTTGAATTTCTACCACAGCACTATCTGTAACTATGTTTCTTACAGCTGCACTTGCTTTAAAAATTCCGGCATTTTTATTTTTATCTTGTGAAAGACTTGAATAAGACCCGTAAGTATAGCCTTTATCTTCGCGCAAGTTCATAAATAAACGCGCAGTACCACCGCCTCCTAAAATATTATTAGCTAATAAAGCTGCGTAATAATCTTTATCACCTAATGTTAAATCAACTGTGTTAATTACAGCTACTTGAGATTGTACCGCATTTGGCATATTTATAAAATTAATTTCGGTAGTCTCAACATTGGTAGGTGTATTGTAATTAGTAGCAGGTATGGTTCCTTTTTTCCAGTCGTTGAATAAACTTTTAACTAACGTTTTGGTTTTAGAAGGATTAATATCTCCAACTATTACAAGATATGCGTTGTTTGG
The DNA here is from genome assembly GCF_030547425.1 of Tenacibaculum sp. 1_MG-2023. Lineage (GTDB taxonomy): Bacteria > Bacteroidota > Bacteroidia > Flavobacteriales > Flavobacteriaceae > Polaribacter. The sequence goes on from NZ_JAUORH010000001.1 coordinate 160,197, forward strand.
TTTGTAATAAGTATTGTAATTGTTTTTTGCATCTTGTAGTGTAATATTTTTAATACTTTCTTTAGTTATGAACTCGCCATACGGATGATTTTTACCATACACTAAAGCATCTTCAACCCTACTAGCAACAGCTTCTACACTTTTTTCGTTAGATTTAATTCCTTCTAAAGTACGTTCAATTACTTTATCGAACTCTTCTTGAGTAAATTTAGGGTTTTTAACCCCGTCAGCCATTAAACCTAAAACCTCTCCAAAATACTTTGTTAATGATCTTACTGAGGCTCCGTTGCTTCTAAAAGAAACATTTGCTCCAAGGTAATCAACCCTTTCATTAAACTCATCTTTAGGCATATTTGTTGTGCCGTTGCCTAGCATGTCTCCCATAACCTGAGAAACACCTGTTTTATCACCTTCTAAATAAATGGGGTTATCAATTGTTAATGAAGCGGAAACCCTTGGTAATTTATGGTTTTCAACCATAATTACTTGTAAACCATTATTTAATTTGAACTTTTCAGCTTTCCCTAACTTAATTTTAGGAGCTGGCCCTGGCTTTGGTTGTACACTTCTATCTATTTGAGCATTTACAGCAAAAGACATGCTTACAACTGCTAATGCTGCTATTATTATTTTTTTCATATTGAATGTCTTATTACTGAATTATTTTTTTGATTCTGGTAAATATTCCATTACCAAACGTTGGTTAGTGTTTAAGTATTTTTTTGCTACGTCTCTAATTTCCTCACGTGTAATTGATCTATAAATATCAATTTCAGTATTTATTAAATTAGTATCACCATACAATACATTGTAGCGAGCTAATGAATTAGCAATACCTTCTACACTTGAGTTAGCATTTACAAAGTTATTTTCAAACTTATTTTGTAGTTTTTGATAATCTTTTTCTGAAATTAAATTTGTTTGAAGTTTTACTACTTCTTCATCAACCTCTTTTACTAAACTTTGTAAAGAGTTATTTCCTAACGGAAGTGCAAATAAAATATAGGTTCCATAATCTTCTTGACTTAGGTTTATTGCACCAGCCTGTAAAGCCATTTTTTTAGTATCAACTAATTTTTTATAAAGTACAGAGCTTTTTCCACCACTTAAGTAAGTAGAAATCATGTCTAACACTCTAGCATCTCTGGTTTTCATAGAAGGAGTTCTATAAGCAGCCATAATTGCAGGTATTTGAATGTTAGGGTCGTAAGCTTTGGCAAAAAACTCTTTTGTAATAGGATCTTCTTTTGGGAAATTTCTTACAATATCTTTACCTCTAGGTATAGGTTCAAAGTAATCTTTTATAAGTCGTTTAGCTTCTTTAAACTCAAAATCTCCTGCAACTACCAAAGTAGCATTATTAGGAACATAATATTTTTTATTAAATGCTAAGAATTCCTCTAAGGTAGCAGCATCTAAATGTTCCATCTTACCTATAGTAGTTCCTTTGTATGGATGTTTTTTAAACATGTTTTTCTTAACATTCTCTAAAAAACGAGAGTAAGGTTGGTTATCTACACGTAAACGTTTTTCTTCTTTTACAACTTCGTTTTGTGTGTCTACACCCTCTTGACCAATAATTGGATGTAATAAACGTTCAGATTCCATCCATATCCCTAATTCTAAATTATTAGAAGGAAAAACCTCGTAATAATACGTTCTATCATCGGTAGTATTGGCATTGTTAGTACCTCCATTAGAAGAAACTATTTTAAACCACTCTCCTTTTTTAATGTTTTTTGTACCCTCAAATAATAAATGCTCAAAAAAGTGAGCCATTCCTGTTCTATTTGGTTGCTCATCTTTAGCGCCTACATGGTACATAACAGATGTTGTTACTACTGGTGCTGTATTATCTTGATGTAAAATAACATGCATTCCATTGCTTAAATCATACTCTTCAAAATCAACCTTTTGAGCATACGTAAAATGAAATGCCATAAAAGCTGAAGTTAGAGCGATAACTCTTTTTCTCATTGATTAAAGTTTAATTTTTAATAATTTTCGTGTATATGACGTGAATTTAATTACTTTGTTACGTTTTTAACAAGGTTTTTTGAAAAAAATAAAAAGCCTCGTTAATTTGAAGTTAAATAACTTTCTTTTTTATCTTTTATAATAGGTTAGTATATAGTTTTGCTTGCTCGTTATTAAATAAAATTCATAATTATGAAGATAAAAAAATACTTTTTTTGATGCTTTTTAGTTGCTTAACATTAACTATTGTTAGCTGTGAGAGTGATGACATTGAACAAATAAAAAGTTCTTATATAGATGGAGGTATAGGGACTTCTACTATTACTGGAGCTGTTAATTTTAATATTCCGCAGAATCACTATACAGGTCATGTTCGTATAATAATACATGGTCCTATCGGTGATCAAGAAAGAACTGTAAGTGGTAAAGGGAATCGACAAGTTTCTTTTTCTAATGTACAAAGTGGTGTATATGATTATACTTTTGAATATTATTATGTGGATAACAACTATGATTATGCTGGAGGAGAATATGATTTTTCTACAAAGAACTGGTCAAACTACTATAACGAAACAAGTTATATCCCCAGCTTACATAAAGGATCGTCAATAAGTGAAGTATTGGAGATTAAAAGCGGAATGACCTTAGTTTTTGATTTTCAATTGAATTAAGTCAGAAATACATTTTAATGTGTTTAAAAAATATGTATATTTGCACCCGCATTTTTATTAAGAAAGTGTGAATTTGAAGTATAAACGCAAAACAAATAGTATGTACGCAATCGTAGAGATAGCAGGGCAGCAATTTAAAGTAGCAAAAGACCAAAAAGTATACGTACACCGTTTACAAGAGGCTGAAGGATCAAAAGTAACTTTTGATAATGTAATGCTTATTGAAGATAAAGGAAACGTTACTATTGGCGCCCCAGCTATAGAAGGTGCAGGAGTAACTGCAAAAATTTTAGGTCACTTAAAAGGTGATAAAGTAATCGTTTTCAAGAAGAAAAGAAGAAAAGGTTACAAAAAGAAAAATGGACACAGACAGTATTTAACTGAAATCCAAATCGAAGGAATTTCTGCGTCAGGAGTAAAAAAAGCAGCCGCTAAAAAAGAAGCTCCTAAAGCTGAAACAAAAGAAGAATCGAAGGATTTAAGTTCAATGACTGTAGCAGAATTAAAGGCTTTAGCTAAAGAGCAAGGTATTACAGGATATACTTCTTTAAAGAAAGCAGAATTAATTGAAGCATTAAGTAAATAATTAACTTTAAAAACTTACAAAGATGGCTCATAAAAAAGGTGTCGGTAGTTCGAAGAACGGTCGTGAATCAGAATCGAAACGATTAGGAGTAAAAATTTTTGGAGGACAAGCCGCAATAGCAGGTAACATTATTGTTCGTCAAAGAGGAACTCAACACAATCCAGGTGAAAATGTTTACATGGGTAAAGATCATACTTTACATGCTAAAGTTGATGGTGTTGTTAAATTCCAAAAGAAAAGAGATGATAAATCATACGTTTCTGTAACTCCATTCGAGGCTTAAGAAACTAACTGATTAGAATAAGATAAAAGCTCAACTAAAAATAGTTGAGCTTTTTTGTGTACATAAACTTGAACATTAAAATTTATATAAAAAAAAACACCACTTTAAAGTGGTGTTTCTTAACTTAATATCATTATTGATTAATCCCCCAATTTATCAATATGATTCCCCTTGTGTATTACACTACAAATATCAGAGGAAAAAATATTTTTTATAGTAATGGATGTATAAATGGTTTGTTTTTTTGTGTAAATGGTAAAAAGATTATAGTTATCATACAGTTTTAGCCTATTTCTTTGCTAAAACCGTATTGGTTATATTTTATTTTTAAAATATTATCTGTTACATTTGGTATAAATGTACATAAAATGTTAAGAGCAGTTATAGTTGATGACGAACCAAAAGCAATACAAGGACTTTCTTGGGAGTTATCAACCTTTGAAAATGATATAGAAGTTATAGAAACATTTACAATAGCAGAAAAAGCAATTAAATTTATAAATGAGAATAGTATTGATTGCCTTTTTTTAGATATTGAAATGCCTACGATGGATGGTTTTCAATTATTAGAAAAATTAGAGAATAAAGACTTTGCCATAATTATTACAACTGCATATAATGAGTATGCAATTAAGGCATTGAAGAACCAAGCAATTGATTATCTTCTTAAACCGATAGATTCTGATGACCTAGAGGAAACAATAGGAAGAGTTAAGCAGCATTATAAGAAGAATAACAATACTGAAAAGGTTGAAAAAATATTATCAAGCTTTAACAGGAAGTTTAATAGAAGAAAGATAACTATTAATACAGATGGAAAACTAGTTTTTTTATCTCAAGATGAAATCTTATTTGTAGAGTCAGACGGTAATTATTCAACAATATATACCACAGGATCTAATAAAAAAATAGTAGTAACTAAAAAACTAAAAGAAATCAATTTACTACTTCCTGAAGACCATTTTTTTAGAATACATAACTCATATATAATCAACTTAAATAAAATAAAAGAATTTTTAAAATCAGATGGTTATGTTGTGCTAGAAAATAATCATAAAATTCCTGTTTCTAGACAAAGAAAGTCAGATTTCTTAGAAAAACTTTAAATGAAACAATTAATAACAATCGCTTTTTTATTTTTCACAGTGTTTTCTTGTTTTTCACAAGAAGAAAAGAGACGTATAGATAGTTTAATACAGCTAGTAATAGAAAAAAAAATAGATGATTATTATGACTTGTATCGTTTTTTTAAAGAAGAACTATTTAAGAAAGAAGATATAGGTTTTCTTTTAAAAGAAAGTGAACGAAGAGAATATAGGTTAGGAGAAGTATATGCTTATAACTTACTTGGATGGCATTACAGAAATAACTCATTTTTTGATAGCTCAATAGAGAATCATTTGAAAGCACTGAAATTATCAAGAGAGATAGGAGATGTTAATGCAGAGATAGTTACGCTAAATCAAATAGGGGTAGTATATAGGAGACAAGACAAGATTAGAAGTGCTTTGAATTATCACCAAATGGCACTTGAGTTAGCTGATAAAATTGAACTTCCAGATGTTGATACCAAAATAAGTATAAGTATATCAAATAATAGTATTGGTAACATCTATTTAGCTCTTAAACAATATCAATTAGCGTTAGAAAAGTTTAAAAAAGCAATCTTAATTCAAGAGAAAACTGACGATAAAAGAGGATTGGCAATCAATCATCAAAACATGGGGTTGGCTTTTCAAAACTTAGGAGATATTGATGCAGCATTAGAGCACTACAATAAATCTTTACAATATAATATTGAAAATAATTCAAGTATAGGAAAGGTCATTTGCCATAATAGCATCAGCAATGTTTTATTGTTGCAAGGAAAGTATGAAGAAGCTTATAAGTATATAAGCGAAGTCGTGTCTCTTTCAGAAAAAACAGGTAACCAATATTATACCTCAGATGTATATATTACTTTAGGTAATGTACAGTTAAAGTTGGATAGCCTGGATAAAGCAAAAATATATTTAGAAAAAGGTTTAGCAGTTGCTAATAAGCATAAAATTCCATCAGGAGTTAACCAGTCCAAATTATACTTATCTGAGTTATATGAGAAAAAAAAGAATTATGAAAAAGCATATGGTTTTTACAAGAAGGCTATTGAAGGAGAACGTAAAACATTTAATGACAAAAACATACTATACGTAAACAACCTTATTAATAAGTATGATAATGAGGTTAGTAGAAATAAAATAAAAAACTTAGCAAAAGAGAATGAAATTGCAACATTAAAACTATTACGAAATAGAAATGTTTTAATTATAGCATTGGTTTCTATAGCCTTTTTAGGAGTATTGCTGTATTCGATGTATAGACAACGCTTGTTAAACAACGATAAAAAAATATTGATGTTAGAGCAGGAAGCTTTGAGAATTCAAATGAATCCGCATTTTGTGTTTAATGCATTAAATTCTATTAAACTATATGTTATAAATAATGAACAAAAAAATGCGGTATACTACTTAAATAAATTCTCAAAACTAATTAGAAGTATTTTAGAGTCTTCATCTGTAAAAGAAGTAACGTTGAGTGAGGAGCTAAAAACTATGAATTTATATATGAGTATCGAAAATATTCGATTATCTAATGAAGTTAATTATGTTGAAAAAGTAGATTCGAATGTAAACATAGAAAGAATAAAAGTTCCACCATTAATATTACAGCCTTTTTTAGAAAATTCTATTTGGCATGGACTTTCGTGTAAGAAAGGAGAAAAAGAAGTTTCGTTATCGGTTACAAAAATATCAGACGAATTTATACAAATTGATATTGTAGATAATGGAATTGGTAGGGATGAGGCTATGAAAATTAGAAAAAACAAATCGTTAAATCGCAGATCGATAGGTATAGATTTAACCAAAGAACGATTACGAAACTTTGCCAACGAGTATGCTAATAATTATTCATTAATCTATACGGATATAATTGATGAGAAAGGAAACCCGAAAGGAACCAAAGTATCGTTAAAAATACCGATACTTTAAAAATCAAACCGTAATTGTACCCAAACAGGTTTTTTTTTCTCAGTATTTAAATTACTAAAAGAAATACCTAACAATCGAACTGAATTATTAAGTGTGTCTTGATACAGTAGCTCTTTTACAATAGGATAGAATTCTTTTTTTAACTGTAGGTAATGGTCGGTAGTCTTGCTGCGAGTTTGTTGTGTAAAATCGCTGTATTTGATTTTTAAGGTTACTGTTTTTCCTTTAGTATTCGATTTTTTCATGCGACGCTCTAACTCATCAGCAATTTTATCAAGTCGCTCTAACATGAAAACCTCTGAAGATAGATTTTCTCTAAAAGTAGTTTCGGCAGCAATTGATTTTCGAATACGGTTAGGTTTTACTACTGAATTATGAATACCTCGAACAATATGGTAATAATGCATCCCAGACTTTCCAAATAATTTAGAAAGTTCTTCCTGTGATTTTTGTTTTAAATCTAAACCTGTAAAGATGCCTAAGTTATGCATTTTAGCAGCAGTTACCTTACCTACACCATAAAATTTATTTACAGGAAGCTGTTCTAGAAACTCAAGAACCTCTTCAGGATTAATGGTTTTTTGTCCATTGGGTTTATTAATGTCGGAAGCAACTTTTGCAATAAATTTATTAATAGATATACCTGCGGATGCTCGCAATTCTAATTTGTCCCAAATACGTTGACGAATTTCTTGAGCAATCATGCTAGCCGACGGATTTCCTTTTTTGTTCTCAGTAACATCTAAATAAGCCTCATCCAATGATAAAGGTTCCACCAAATCGGTATAATCGTAAAAAATCTTTCTAATTTTAGATGAAATTTCTTTGTAACGATCAAATCTTGGAGGGACGAATATAATATGCGGACATTTTTGCTTTGCCAAAACACCACTCATGGCAGAACGCACCCCAAATTTTCGAGCTTCGTAACTGGCAGCAGAAACTACACCTCGTATCTCTCTACCACCAACAGCAACTGGTTTTCCTCGCAATTCAGGATTATCTAATTGCTCAACAGATGCATAAAAAGCATCCATATCTACATGAATAATTTTACGAAAAGGAGGCTGTAATTCCATCAATACAATCTAAATAGATTTAGATAGGTTTGTTAAAACATTTATAGTTTTTGTTTCATCTTTCTTGTCAACAAAAATATGATCATGATAAAAACCTGCAACAACATTACAGCTAATATCATGTTTAGCAAGTTCAGAAGAAAAAGCAGCTGTTAAACCAACTGCATCTAAAGCAGAGTGAATTTTTAAGGTAATCCAAGACGCTATAAAACTGTAAGCCAATTCTAAATTATCTGCAACCTTCTTTTCAAGAATTAAAGTGATTCCTTCTGCTTCTTTGAACTGACCAACTATATCTTCTTTATTAATGTTGTGTATATCTTTTACCGTAGTAAAAACATACTCTCCTTTATTTACAAAAGGCTTCATTTCTCTGATAAGTACGGATAAATTTTTTTCTCCAGTCATGGTGCTTATTTTAGATAAAAATACATTTTTTTAAACTAATAAAAGCCCTCATAAGAGAGCTTTCATTAGTTTTGATTTTTTCTAACAGGAAGTAGTTTTTGTTAAAATTACACTTGTTTTACTTCAATAATTTTAACAGGACACGCCTTTTTTGCTTCATAAGAAGCTTCAAAAATACTATCATCGTGTGATTTTATGGTAAAGAAACCTTTCTTTTCTGTAGAATGTAATAAAACAGATTTTCCATCCTTTTTCGACATTTGAAATTGTGCTGGAGCTAACTCCACGCAATAATTACAACCAACACATTTGTTTCTTTGTAGCGTAATTACGACCATTAGTTTTTAGCAAATTCGGTTTTTACAATTTTGTATAATTTATCTGATGGACGAATCCTGAAATCTAGTTTCATAGTAACTTCATCACCTTTAGTAGCAGTTTGTGCTTCTTTGTTATTTACAAACATGCTTTTTAATTCCGTTTCTTGAGCACCTGTTGTTGGTCCTGTAATTAAAATAGTATCACCAATTGCTAAATCGTAGGCTTCAATTTTAAACTCTCCAACTTCTGCTTTCGGAAAATAGTGGATTCCTTTTCCTAAGTATACTTTCTTTTGAGTAGCATGCGAACCAGGTTCTTTGCTCCACTCTCCTAATTTCTGACCTAAATAATATCCATTCCAAAAACCACGATTGTATACTTCTTCAAGTTCTTGCATCCAGCTAATTACTTTCTCTTTGTTGTAAGTTCCATTGTATAAACTGTCAATGGCATCACGATAACATTTGATAACTTTAGCAACATATTCAGGAGCACGACCGCGTCCTTCAATCTTCAATACTTTAATTCCAGCATTCGCAACTTGATCTAAAAAATCGATGGTACATAAATCTTTAGGAGACATGATGTACTCATTGTCTAATTCCATTTCAAAACCAGATTCTTGATCAATGACCGTGTATTTTTTACGACAATTTTGTTTGCAAGCACCTCTATTTGCAGAAGAGTTATGCGAGTGTAAACTCATATAACATTTCCCAGAAACAGCCATACAAAGTGCTCCGTGACCAAAAATTTCAATTTCTAACAAACGACCAGAAGGGCCTTTGATTTCTTCTTTTTCAATCTGCTCAGTAATCTTTTTTACTTGACGTAAGCTTAATTCCCTACTCAATACCACAGTATCAGCAAACATGGCATAAAACTTAACCGTTTCTATATTGGTAATGTTAATTTGAGTAGAAATGTGAACCTCCATACCTTCAGCCCTAGCCATGGCAATTACAGCTTGATCCATTGCAATCACAGCAGTAATATTAGCTTCTTTAGCTCTTTTGATTAAGGTTTTTACAATCGATAAATCATGGTCGTATACAATAGTATTTAATGTTAGATACGTACGAACATTTTTCTCAGTACATCTACGAGAAATCTCTTCTAAATCATCTAAGGTAAAATTGATAGATGCTCGAGCACGCATATTTAATTGCTCTACACCAAAGTATATAGAATCACATCCGTTGTCTAAAGCTGCTTGTAATGATTCAAAATTACCAGCAGGAGCCATTAACTCAATCTTTTGCATTACTTTTTAAATTTTAAAGCTTCTGAACGTCCTTTTTTAAATATTTTATTGCTTGCGTGCTTTCCTTTACGCAATTCTTTTTGTTCTTCGAATGGTAAATGAATGATTTCTTGACATTCAGGAGAACAAGTGTTTTCCATCTTTTCAGCACAGTCATCACATTGAATGAATAATAAGTGACACCCTTCGTTAGCACAGTTGGTATGTGTGTCACAAGAGTTTCCGCATTGATGACAATTGGCAATTACATCATCAGATATTTTTTCAGCTCTTCGGTGATCAAACACGAAGTTCTTGCCTAAAAACTTGTTTTCTAAACCTTCTTCGTTTACCTGGCGTGTATATTCAATGATCCCTCCTTCTAACTGAAAAACATTTTTAAAACCTTTGTGTTTGTAGTAGGCAGAAGCTTTTTCACATCGAATCCCACCTGTACAATACATCAATAAGTTTTTATCTTCTTTATGGTTTTTTAAATCTTCTTCAATAATATCTAAAGAATCTCTAAACGTATCAACATCTGGAGTAACAGCTCCATCGAAATGACCTATTTCACTTTCATAGTGGTTTCGCATGTCTACACAAACCGTATCAGGATTGGCTAACATCTCATTAAACTCTTTAGCGTTTAAATGAACACCTTTATTAGTTACGTCAAAAGTATTGTCATTTAATCCGTCAGCAACAATTTTGTTACGAACTTTTACTTTTAGTTTTAAAAAAGATTTATTATCATGTTCAATAGCTACGTTTAAACGAATTCCATTTAAAAAAGAGATACTATCTAATTGATCTTTTAAGGCTAAAAAGTTTTCGGAAGGAACAGATATTTGAGCATTGATTCCTTCAGAAGAAACATAGGTTCTTCCTAAAACGTCTAGTTCATTCCACTCTAGGAATAATTTATTTCTAAATAAAGTTGGGTTTTCTATCTTATGATATTGATAGAATGAGATTGTAATGCGGTCTTTTCCCGCTTCATCTATTAATTTAGCGCGTTCTTCAGCGCTTAACTTGTTGTACAGTTGCATGCTATACTTTTTTAAGTTAAACAAATATGTTGTGATTTCAACAAAAAATCGATGCAAATGTACTGATTTTTTGAGTTTTACTGTTTAAAACAATACTTTTTAGTTGAAAACGATATATTTTAAACTTTAACGTATTTTTTCATAGAAAATAAATACAACTAATTCGTTTTTTTTAAACCTTTGTAACTCGTTAATAATAATTTTATACTCAAATAGTAAAAAGATGAGAGTAGCAGTAGTAGGCGCTACCGGTATGGTAGGTAATGTAATGTTACAAGTATTAGCAGAACGTAATTTTCCGATAACAGAATTAATTCCTGTTGCATCGGAACGTTCGGTAGGTAATCAAATTGAATTTCAAGGAACAAATTATACAGTAGTAGGTTTAGAAACTGCAGTAGCTATGCAACCAGATATTGCATTGTTTTCAGCTGGAGGAGATACTTCTTTAGAATGGGCTCCTAAGTTTGCAGCAGTTGGTACAACCGTAATAGATAACTCGTCAGCATGGAGAATGGATCCAACAAAAAAACTAGTGGTTCCAGAAATTAATGGAGATGTGTTAACTAGCGAAGATAAAATTATCGCAAACCCAAACTGCTCTACAATTCAATTAGTAATGGCTTTAGCGCCTTTACATAAGGAATATAAAATGAAACGAGTGGTAATTTCAACGTATCAGTCAGTTTCAGGAACAGGTGTAAAAGCAGTTCAACAATTAGATAATGAAGAAGCAGGAATTGGAGGAGAAATGGCGTACCCACATCCAATAGGAAGAAATGCATTACCTCATTGTGATGTGTTTTTAGAGAATGGATACACCAAAGAAGAAATGAAGTTAGTAAAAGAGCCTAAAAAGATTTTACGAGACGATTCTTTTTCAGTAACGGCTACGGCAGTTAGAATACCTACAGCTGGAGGGCATTCTGAAGCAGTTAATGTACAGTTTGAGAATGATTTTGAATTGGAAAAGGTTCGTGAACTGTTGGGTAAAACTGATGGAATTGTTGTACAAGACGATGTGCAAAATAATGTATACCCAATGCCAATTTTAGCAAATAATAAAGATGAGGTTTTTGTAGGTAGAATTAGAAGAGATGAATCTCAACCAAATACTTTAAATATGTGGATTGTTGCTGATAACTTACGTAAAGGAGCGGCGACAAACACTGTTCAAATAGCAGAATATTTAGTGGCTAACAATTTGGTTAAACCATCGGTTACTGCATAAAATAAATTATAATAATACTTTTAAAATCCTGTACTTATAAGTGCAGGATTTTTATTTTTGGATTATGAATAAAGAACAGATAATACAAAACACCATTGAGTTTGTAAAAGAAACCTTACAAGGAGCAGAAGGAGGGCATGATTTTTTTCATATTGAAAGAGTCTACAAAAATGCTTTACTCATAGCAAAAGATGAAAATGTTGATGAATTTGTGATTTCATTAGGTGCATTACTCCATGATATTGCAGATAGTAAATTTCACAACGGCGATGAAACCAAAGGGCCTCAAAAAGCTAGATTTTTTCTTGAAAATCAACAAGTTTCTGAAGAGGATATTATTCATATTGAAAATATCATTACTAATATTTCTTTCAAAGGAGGGAATTTTAAACAAAACTTTAAATCTCTTGAGCTAGACGTAATTCAAGACGCTGATCGTTTGGATGCTATTGGAGCCATCGGAATTGCTCGTTGCTTTAACTACGGAGGATTTAAAAATAGAGAATTATACAATCCAGAGGTTCCTCCAAATTTAAAGATGACCAAAGAGGAATATAAAAAGTCTACAGCGCCAACAATTAATCACTTTTACGAAAAACTACTGCTGTTAAAAGACAAAATGAATACTACAGCAGGAAAAGCAATAGCAAAGGAAAGACATACCTACATGGAAACGTTTTTAAATCAATTTTATAATGAATGGAATGGAATTATTTAGCTTTTATTGTGTTAATAATATAAATTTTGTATTGCTTTAATAAAAAGTTTACGTTAAAATTTGGATGTTATTGAATTTGGTATATATTTGTCTCAGTTAATAACCCCCAATTTATTAATGTAATCCCCTTATTGTAAAAATAGCATCTAAATAGAATTTTAGATGCTATTTTTTTTATACAGATTATTTTTGTGAAAATTACTTTCCTGGGAATTCAGGCTTGCGTTTTTCTAAAAAAGCAGTAGTTCCTTCTTTAAAATCTTCTGTTCCAAAACAATTTCCAAACTCTGTGATTTCGCTTTCAAAACCATTTATACCATCTTTAAAATTATCGTTTACAGATTTGATTGCAGCGCTAATAGCTATGGAAGAATTACGCATAATTTTTGAAGCTATCTTTTGAGCTAAAGGTAGTAGTTCTTCTTGTGAGGTAACATGGTTTACTAATCCAGCTTCTTTGGCTTCTTCAGCAGAAATCATACCCGCTGTCATAATTAACTCCATAGCTTTACCTTTGCCAACTAATTGAGGTAAACGTTGCGTACCGCCATATCCAGGAATGACTCCTAAAGAAACCTCAGGTAAGCCCATTTTAGCATTGTCTGAGGCTAATCTAAAGTGACAAGCCATCGCCAACTCTAATCCGCCACCTAAAGCAAAACCATTTACAGCAGCAATCACTGGAGTAGATAGGTTTTCAACGAAATCAAATAAGATTTCCTGTCCTTTTCTTGCTAACATTCCTCCTTCTTCAACAGAGAAATGTGCAAATTCAGAGATGTCTGCCCCAGCAACAAATGCTTTTTCTCCACTACCTGTTATGATAATTACTTTGACAGCAGTGTCTTTTTCTAAAATTTTAAAAGCATCGTGTAGCTCTTCGATAGTAGCTTTGTTTAAAGCGTTTAATTTTTTTGGTCGGTTAATTGTAATAGTTGCCAATGCGTTAGCTTGTTCAACTAAAATATTTTCAAAATTCATACTATGTTTATGTTTTAGGTAATATTACAGTAAAAACAGTTCCAACTCCTTTGGTTGAAGTAAAGGATATTGTACCATCATATGCTTCAATTATATTTTTTATAATGGATAAACCTAAGCCCATTCCACTTGTTTTAGTAGTAAACTTGGGTTCGAAAATTAACTCTTTATTTTCATCACTAATACCTTTTCCGTTGTCGGAAACTGTAATTTTAACGCTGTTCCCTTCTGAAGCTACTTTAACTTCTATTTTAGGGTTTTTATCGGTGTCTTTTATTGCTTGAATTGAGTTTTTAACTAAGTTGGTAACAATTCGTATCAATTGAGTTTTATCTAAACTAGCATATAATTTTTGTTCTTGAGGAAAGTAATGTATGTAGTCTTCAGTAAAAATATCTAAAGAGTGTTTAACTATATCAACAACATTCAGTTTTTCACGGCGTTGTGTTGGCATTTTAGCAAAATCAGAAAAAGCTGATGCAATAGAGCTCATTACATCAATTTGTTGAATAAGGGTTTCGCTGTATTCAGACATTTTTTCTTTGATGTTAGGGTCTTCTGGGTTGAATTTTCTATCAAAACTTTGTACGGATAAACGCATAGGTGTTAACGGATTTTTAATCTCGTGGGCTACTTGCTTAGCCATTTCTCTCCAGGCTTGCTCACGCTCACTTTGAGCTAATTTTACAGCACTTTCCTCTAGTTGATCAATCATATTGTTGTATGCAGCAACAAGAGAGTTGATTTCTGAACTTGCAGAGTTTAATATAATTTTTTCGTTACGCTTATTTAAACGGGTCTCGTTTATTTTTTGCGAGATAGTTTGAATGGATCTAGTAATATAAGTTGATAAAAAGTAAGCTAAAACAATGGCAATAATGAGCATTAGCAAATAAACTAATGATAGACGAGAAATGAACTCTCGTAGTTCATGTTTTTGCTCTTCATTATCTTGTGCAATTTGTAATTCTAAAATTCCAATCCTTTTAAAACGAGGGTCGTTTAAGTAAGTGTATGAAGATTGGTAAGTGATACCTTTTTCAGTTCTACTTTTTAAAATTTTATGATTTGAGTTGTTGGCTAAATCTTTAACAGTTTCATTAGGAAGATCTTGTCCTTCTTTTTTATCAAAATTATAAGGAATGGAAGATTTTAGCAACTTTCCATCCATATCATACATAGAAATTGTAAGTTTATGAACGTATGCTATATCGTAAATTCTATCTTGAAAAATTTTAGCTAAATTCTCAGTAGTTACTGGATATGTGGTTCTGCGTTTGAGTTCTATTTCAATGTCTTGTTTTGTAGAAAACTCTTTACGTTCAAAACGTGCAGTATTATAATCTTTTGTTTGCTCATCGTATTGGTATATGGTAACCATTACAATTAAAATTGATGCCAATAGCACTAAAAGTATCATTGACAAGAAGATTCTAATTCGAAGTGATATGTTATTGAAAATACGCAATTTTATAACTCAATTTTTTTAGTTTTCATAAGCAAAGTATCATCCGCCTCTCCATCATCATCCCAGTCGTAAGTAGAGGTAGCACTAAAGCCATTATTGGTTTGTGTAATTTTATGCCAAGCCTGTACTTGCTTCCCTAAATACTGATAATCAACAAACAAGCTATCTCCGCTAGTTTTCCACTTCCCGCCAGTTTCACCAATTTTTTTTCCATCAGCTTGCACAAACCATGCAGTGAAAGTACCATCATTTTTGTAGGTGGATTGAGCTTTTCCAGAACTAGGCTTGCTAAAATCATCCTCAAAAACAGATGTATTGTCGGTTTCGTTGGCAGTTAAATATTCAATTTTTAAATATGTTGTTTCCCAACTACCAACCAAATACTCTTGTAATAATGGTTCTTTTTTTTCTTGTTTACAAGCAACAAAAAGTATTCCGAAAATCAGTGCGGTAACTGTATGTTTTGTTTTCATAATTAGGATTGAATTTTTTCTTCTTTGGTGTGTAGAAGGCGTGTTAGTTTGATAGATAAATCTAACAAAATAATTTTAGCATTTCCATTTCTTTCAATATGATATTGCGCGTCATTTACTTCCTTTTCAATGATTAAGATGTTGGCGCTATGAATAAACGGAGCAAATTTAGCAAGGTCAAAGTTTGCAGATTGAGTTTCTAAAAACACCAAGTCTGGAGTTCCGTAGTTAAATAGTAAAGCTTGTCTAAAAAACTGTAAACAATATTGTAAAAACTGTTTTTGAGTTTCTCTACCAGATTTAGCAATCTCTTCTGACCAACCAATTAAATCTTGAATAATAGCAGCATTTCCTTTAGCTCTAAACGCAGCTCGAATCCATGTAATAAACCATTGTTCAAAAACTAAATCGTTAGAGTTGTTGTTTAAAACATGTAGTGCCTTGTTGTAGTTTCCTTCCGATTGATGGGCGATTTTTACTGCTTCATTTTCTGATACACCTTTTTGTTGAACTAGATTATTAGCTATGTCACTTTCGCTTAACGCAGGAAAATGTAATGCTTGACATCGAGATTTTATGGTGTTAATAATCTGTTCTTCATCTTCAGTAACAAGAATAAAAACAGTCTTACTTGGTGGTTCTTCAATTAGTTTTAATAATTTGTTGGAGGCAGCAATATTCATTTTTTCAGCCATCCAAATAATCATTACTTTAAAACCACCTTCGTACGATTTTAATTGTAGTTTTTTTACAATGTCTTCTGCCTCATCAACACCAATTTGACCTTGTTTGTTTTCAACACCAATATGTTGTAACCAATTAAACAAACTTCCATAAGGTTGTTCTTTAATAAAAGAGCGCCAATCCTCTAAGAATAAATTACTAACAGGGTGTTTTTTTACTGAATCATTCGTAGTTACTGGAAAAGCAAAATGTAAATCAGGATGTTGTAGTTTGCTACATTTAATGTTGCAGGCTTCTACATTATCGGAGAAGTTACATAATAAGAATTGAGCATAGGCTATTGCCATGGGTAAAGTTCCGCTTCCTTCTTTGCCAACAAATAGTTGTGCATGCGGAATTCTATTGTTTTCAGCTGATTGCTGTAAGTGTTTTTTTATGTGTTCTTGCCCAATAATATCGTCGAAAGTCATACCACAAATATAAGACATCAAACAAAGAGAACAACCTATTGTAAATAAATCATATATTGTGTTGATATACTGTTTAGAATGATTCTATTTTAGTATATTTGCAAGCTAAAAATATATGTTTTTGAGTACTATCGCATCGTTACATTTAGGGGAAAAAGGAATTATATCTGAGGAGTGCTTAGATAAAATTCCGTTAAAATTATTAGAAATGGGGTGTTTACCTGGAAGTGAAGTTGAATTACTTCAAATAGCTCCTTTAAAAGACCCGATGTATATATGTGTAAATGGAAGTCATTTAGCGATTCGAAAAGAAACGGCTTGTCAAATTTCAATCATTAAACTATAGCTGATGAGTAATCGTATTAATGTTGCGTTAATTGGAAATCCGAACACAGGGAAAACATCATTGTTTAATCAGTTAACAGGTTTAAATCAAAAAGTAGGAAATTATCCAGGAGTTACTGTTGATAAAAAGCAAGGTGTTTGCAAGTTGCCTAATGGTAAAAGTGCAACGATTACCGATTTACCGGGTACATACAGCATAAATCCAACTTCTTTAGATGAAAGTATTGTTTTAAAAGCATTAATGACAACTCATCAAGAGGAAAAGCCTGATGTTATTGTTGTAGTTGCGGATATTGAAAACTTAAAACGAAACTTATTACTGTTTTCACAAATTCAAGATTTAGAAGTTCCGACGATTTTAGCACTAAATATGGCGGATCAATTAAAGCGAAAAGGAATTTCTATTGATATTCCTGCCTTAGAGAGAGAGCTACACACCAAAGTAGTGTTAATGTCGGCAAGAACTAATGAAGGAGTTAATGACTTAAAAGAAGAAGTAGTTAATTATAAATCGTTAAAAGTACATTCAAACTTTAACGAGCTATCTAAAAAAATAGATGCCACTTATTTTGAAAAGTTAGCTACTATAAGTAAAGAATTTACTTCGTATGAGCTGTGGATGATGCTAACGAAAAACCATACTCCGTTACTTTCTTCCTTAGAAAAAGAAAGAATAAAAGAGTTTGAAGGAGAAATTACAAAGCAAAAAAAGTATCAACATAAAGAAACTATATATAGATACCAGCAAATAAATGCTATTTTAACTAAAACATATAAGGTAGATGCCTCTAAAGCAACTGATGTACGTAGTAAACTAGATAGAGTTTTTACCCATAAAATATTTGGATATGTTATTTTCTTTGGATTGTTATTGTTGATATTTCAGTCTATTTTCGATTGGGCATCTACTCCAATGGATCTTATTGATGGTTTATTTGCAAATATTGCAGAATTTACAAAAGCACAACTACCAGCAGGAATGTTTACCGATTTACTTACCGAAGGAATTATTCCTGGAGTAGGTGGAGTGGTAATTTTTATACCTCAAATAGCTATTTTATTTTTGTTTATATCCATTCTTGAAGAAACAGGTTATATGAGTAGAGTAGTATTTTTAATGGATAAAATTATGCGTCGCTTTGGAATGAGTGGTAAAAGTGTAATTCCGTTAATTTCAGGTACAGCATGTGCTATTCCAGCAATTATGGCAACTAGAACTATTGCTAGTTGGAAAGAACGTTTAATTACTATTTTAGTAACACCTTTTACAACCTGTTCAGCACGATTACCTGTATATGCAATTTTAATAGCATTAATTATTCCTGATACTAAGCTGTTTGGTTTTTTAAGTTTACAAGGGTTTACTTTGTTAGCATTATACATTTTAGGTTTTGCAGCAGCAATTATCGCAGCATATATTTTGCATAAAACATTGAAAATTAAAAACAATTCACTTTTTGTAGTTGAAATGCCTAATTATAAAATACCATCAGTAAAGAATGTGTTTTTTGATGTCTTAGATAAAACAAAAGCATTTGTTTTTGGAGCAGGGAAAATCATTTTAGCAATTTCAATAGTACTGTGGTTTTTAGCATCTCATGGACCATCATCTTACGAAAATGCAGAAAAAAATGTAATAGAAAACATAGCGAATCAACAATTATCAGAAGAAGATTTGGCTAAAAAAGTAACTTCTGCTAAGCTAGCAAACTCATATATAGGTATCGCAGGAAAAACAATAGAACCAGTTGTTAAACCATTGGGTTATGACTGGAAAATAGGTATTGGGTTAATTAGTTCTTTTGCTGCAAGAGAGGTGTTTATTGGTACATTAGCAACTATTTACAGTGTTGAAGATGATGGAGAAGATACTACTACGATAAAACAAAAAATGGCATCGGAGGTGAATCTTGTTACAGGAGAGAAGAGATTCAATCTTGCTACAGGAATTTCTTTATTATTGTTTTATGCATTTGCAATGCAGTGTATGGCAACATTGGCAATTGTAAAAAGAGAAACAAGAAGTTGGAAGTGGCCAATAGTTCAACTAGTAAGTATGGGAGCTTTGGCGTATTTGTCAGCATTTATAGCCTATCAAATCTTAAGATAATGCAAGAAATTATAACATATACAGTTGTTTGTGGAGCTGTTATTTTTTTAGTGAAAAAATTCTTTTTCAAACCTAAAAAAAGTAGTGGTTGTGATACTAACTGCAATTGCTCGTAAAAGAGAAAATAAATAGCACTACTACTTTTTATAAAAAAATGTATGTTTGCAGTGTTATACTTGTAGTTAACAGGTGACTTGTAATTTAGTTAAAAAATAAAATGAAAAAAATAGTATTAGCAGTTGTGGTTTTTGTTAGTTCTTTTACGTATGCACAGCAAGAGGTAAAAGTAGATTTACTAGACGCATTAGCTTTTAAAACGCTAGAGGTGTCTTACGAATATTATACAACTGATCGTTCTTCAGTTGGTATTTCAGCGTTATTTAACTTTGAAAAAAAATCAGCAGATTTTAGATATAACGAAGAACGAATGTTCACTCCGTTTTTCCGTCATTATTTTACCAATAATAGTAATTGGAATTATTTTGGAGAAGTTTTTATGGGAATTAATACAGGAGAAAGAGAAGTTGAAGTTCAAGGAAGTACAACAAAACAATATAAGGAGTATACAGACGGAGCTTTAGGGTTAGCTTTTGGTTCAAAATATGTGTCTTCAGGTGGTTTTGTTCTTGATGTATATGGAGGTTTAGGGAGAAATCTATTTACTTCAGAGGCTCGTTCAATAGTACCTAGAGTTGGAATAAATTTAGGATATCGTTTTTAAGGATATTCACTTAAATAAAATAAAAAGTTCGCAATAGCGAGCTTTTTTAGTTTATGGGGATAATGTTATTTCAATTGATAAAAAAACTTAATAACTAAGGGACTATTCATTTGAAATTGACCTTTTGTATTTAATCAAGTTAGCAAAGACAAAACTCAAGATAGCAGGCAACACCCAGCCCAAATTATGATTGGCAAAAGGAATAATGTTTTTTATTTCAATTAAATAGTTAGGGTTGATAATAAACCCTAAAAAATCAGGGATGCTAAATAGAAAGGTTACTCCCACAACAATTTTAAAAACTAAAGGTGAGGTGTATTTTTCAGGAAGTACATTTAGTACAATTAAAATAATAGTTATTGGATAAATAAACATTAAAGCAGGTAGTGCAATATTGATGATGTATTTTACATCAAACTGACCTACAACAATTCCTAGTAAACAGGAAATAATAGCAGTAATTGTAAAAACCTTTTGAGAGTTATTACTAATCCCTTTAAAATAATCGGCAGTACCTGTAATAATTCCAACAGCAGTTGTAAAACAGGCCAAAGCAACTAAAACACTAAGAAAAACACTTCCTATATTTCCTAAAGTCTGATTACTCAAAGAGTTTAAGATCTCTGTTCTATTAGCGCTTTCAGAAAAGGTAGAACTAAATAAAACACCGTTGTAAATAAGGCCTGCATAAATAATTAACAATCCTATACCAGCAATAAAGCCAGCTTTGGTAATTAGCTCTTTTTTCTCTTCAAAAGTTGTGTTTGTATTAAAATTCATTGAAATAACTAAAACACCACCAATAACTATAGAAGCAATAGCATCAAAGGTTTGGTACCCTTCTAGTAAGCCATCAACAAAAGGAGCTTTAAAAGTAGTTGGAGTTATTGTATCAGGAGCTGTAAAAACTCCAACAAAAATAATAGCCAATAAAATACATATAATAAGAGGGGTTAAAAACTTACCTAATAGGCTTAGTACTTTTGATCGGTTCAAGGTAAAAAGGAAAACAAGTCCAAAATAAATTGTACTAGTAATTAAAGAACTACTGTTACTAAAATAAGGAGCAATAGCCATTTCATGAGTAACTGATGCTGTTCTAGGTGCAGGTAAAGCAATACAGATAGTGTATACAACAAAACAATAAATAAGGCTAAAAGAAGGAGACATTTTTTTACCAAAATCATACATAGTACCTTGTAGCTTAGCATGTGCTAAAATACCTAGCATAGGAATAAAAATGGCAGTAATAAAAAAACCAATAGTTACCCAAAACCACAAATCACCAGCATTTTTTCCTAAAAAAGGAGGTAAAATTAAATTACCAGCTCCAAAAAACATTGAAAATAAAGCAAATCCGTTTATAAATATCTCCTTAGTTTTGTGCATTGCCTAACAAATTAGTAAGCGACGAATATACATTAAAAAATGATTGCAAAATTTAAAGAAACAACCGTTTTTTACACTGATACTGGTAAAGGAAACTGTGTTGTTTTATTACATGGGTTTCTAGAAAACAGTACGATGTGGAATGCCGTAGTTGAAGAATTGTCTAAAAAAAACCGTTTGGTTTGCATAGACCTATTGGGGCATGGGAAAACAGGATGTGTTGGGTATATTCATACTATGGAAGAGATGGCTGAAGCAGTTAAATCTGTGTTAAGAGAATTAAAAATCCGTCGAGCTATTTTTGTAGGACATTCAATGGGAGGTTATGCTGCTTTAGCTTTTGCAGAAAAATATTCGAAAAATGTAAAAGGAATATGTTTGATGAACTCTACCGCTCAAGAAGATAGTAAAGAGCGAAAAAAACTAAGAATTAGAGCAAATGAAATGGCAAAAGAAAACTACGAGACATTAGTGAAAATGTCGATAAGTAACTTATTTGCAGAAAATATGCGCTTGCAATTATCTAAAGAAATAGAGAAAATAAGAGGGGAAGCTCTAAAAACTCCAGTTAGAGGATATATTGCAGGAACAGAAGGAATGCGTTTGCGAAAAAACAAGGAAGTTGTTTTACAAACAATAGAAAAGAGATTGATTATAGCAGGAAAAAATGATCCAATCTTAAATTATATGATTCTTGAAGAAGAAGCTAAGAATACCAATACTCCATTAATTGCATTGCCAAATGGGCATATGAGTCATGTAGAAGCTAAAAAAGAATTACTAAAAGCATTAATCAACTTTATAAGAGCTTGATAAAATTCTGTTACTTTTGTAGGATACAAAAAGAATATACTTCATGAAAATTCATCACTTAGCCAAACAAAACTCTATTCTTAATAAATTCTTAGCAGAACTTAGAGACGTCTCTATTCAAAAAGATTCAATGCGTTTTCGTAGAAATATTGAACGAATAGGTGAAGTTTTAGGGTACGAATTAAGTAAAGAGTTAGACTATAATGTCAAAGAAATAACAACACCTTTAGGAACGAAAAAGGTAGAGTTACCAGCAAATGATATAGTATTGTGTTCTATTCTCAGAGCAGGACTGCCACTACATAATGGAATGTTAAATTATTTTGATGATGCAGAAAATGCGTTTATTTCAGCATATCGTCATCACCCTAATAATGACGAGAAGTTTGAAATCGTGGTAGGCTATTTTGCTTCGCCCTCAATAGATGGAAAAACATTATTACTTGTCGATCCGATGTTGGCAACAGGTCGATCAATGGTTGAGGTTTATGAAGGGATAAAAAAGTATGGAACACCAAAAGAAATAATAATAGCTTCAGTTATTGGTTCAGTTGAAGGTGTAGAATACGTTGCTAAACATTTACCTGAAAGTACTACTTTATGGATTGGCGACATTGATGAAAAATTAAATGATAAAGGCTATATAGTACCAGGTTTAGGAGATGCTGGAGATTTAGCTTACGGAGTTAAATTATAGTTTACACGATAGTGCTTACAGTAAACGAAGCTGTTAAGAATAGAATAATAATAACATCAGCGTACCATTTTTTTTGAAAAAACTCTATTCCATTAGCTAGAATAACAGAAACAGGAAAGAACACATATAAAAACTCGCTTCCAGAACCATCTTCAACTAAAAGCAAAATAGCAGTAGTAATTACGAGATGAGTAAGAATCAATATCCAGTTTTTTCTAAACTTATTCTTAACAGAGAGTGCTTTAGGGCTTTTTAAAAGAATAGAAGCTAGTAAAAAACAACTTATAAAAAGAATAGGGAATAAGTACTTTTCATGAGAGTAGAAGCTTAAATCAGGATAAAAATTCCAATCAAAAAGCAACCAAAACTTATCAAGTCCGTCATACCAATAATAGTATGTAAAGTACAAAAAAACAGGAGCAAAAAAACCAATTACAGGGGTTAGAAGTGTTTGATAGGTAAAACGTTGGTGTAAAAATATAGACAAATAAAGTAGTATAAGTAATAGAGGAGCATAAGGCTCTATTAAAAATGAAATTCCAAGCCACAAACCACCGTCAAACAACTTGTGAAAAATGTTTTTTGAAGATTGTAAGCTGTATACTTTTCGTAGGAAAAGAAGTATAGTTAAGTTGGCATAAAAAGTTTTATTTACCTGTATCGTATTAGGAAAAAAACCAATTAATATTACAAAAAATAAAAAAGCAAAAGAATTATCATAAGTCAATAGGTTTTTTGCAATGATAAAATTGTACACTGAAAAAACAACTAAAAACCAACCAAGTTCTTTAACAAGGTTGAAAGATAATTCCTTAGAAAAAATACTAAAAACAAAATACCCTAAAAACAGTACAAATAGTACAATAAAATTTATAGGTTTAGATTTACCGAAAAAATTGGCTAACATTGTTTCTTTTTATATTTTTGCAGCTGTAAAGATACTTAAGATATGATAGCAGGCAATATTTTTAGATGGATTGGTAGTTTATTTACCGACTTTTTATTTGCACCATTCAATTGGTTACGTTTAACAGTAGCTAAATCAGATGCAGGTTGGTGGACCTCAAACGCTGTAAACTGGTTCTTTTTATTAGTCCTATTAGTATTATTTGCTTATTGGATGAAAGAAGCTGCTCGTTTTAAAAGAGAAGGAACAGAAGATAGAGCCTAATTTCTATATACTTTGGGAAGTAAAAACAAACTAAAACGTTTCAAAGAAAATGAAACGTTTGCTAACGTTATTCAACCTACGCGAGAAGAAGTAACTTCTAGTTTTCCTTACAAAGGAAAATGGAACACTTTTTTTAAAAACGACAAACCTATTGTTTTAGAGTTAGGATGTGGTAAGGGTGAATACACAATTGCTTTAGCAGAAAAAAATCCTGATAAAAATTTTATTGGAATTGATATTAAAGGTGCGCGATTTTGGCGAGGAGCTAAAACAGCACTAGAAAATAACATGAACAATGTTGCTTTTATCAGAACTCAAATAGAATTAGTAGATTATATTTTTGCTGAAAATGAGGTTTCTGAAATTTGGATAACCTTTCCAGATCCGCAAATTAAATATAAGCGTACCAAACACCGTATGACTAACACTGAATTCTTAAAAAAATACCATGGTATTTTAAATTCAGAAGGAACAGTTAACTTAAAAACCGATAGTGAATTCATGCACGGCTATACTTTAGGTTTATTGCATGGAGAAGGTCACGAAATTTTACACGCTAATCACGATGTATATAAAAATGTGTACAGTCCAAAAGAAGTAACGGGCACACAAACATTCTACGAAAAACAATATTTAGAAATAGGAAAACCTATTACCTATATAAAATTCAAACTAAACTATTAATCCTGCAAATAAGCAGGGTTTTTTGTTTTGAGCGTTTCCCTTTGGGTTGCACTTTCTACAATCGCTAACGCGTATTTGTCACTTCGAGTGAAACGAGAAGTCTCACATTCTTAAACCTCTTCTAGTGTTGGTAAATTCTTATATTTACATTATATGACAGATAAGAACTTCTTCGAAAAAGTGTACGAAGTAGCTCGTTTAATACCACACGGAAGAGTTACAAGCTACGGGGCTATAGCTACCTATTTAGGGGCAGCACGTTCAGCAAGAATGGTTGGTTGGGCAATGAATAATTCTTCAACAAAAGAAGTGCCAGCACATCGAGTAGTAAACAGAAAAGGGTTGTTAACAGGAAAACACCATTTTGATGGGACAAACCTTATGCAACAATTGTTAGAAAACGAAGGAATAGACGTCATTGATAATCAAATTCAAAATTTTGAAAAAGTATTTTGGAATCCAAGTGAAGAATTGTGATAAACTTCAAGAATATATCGTATTTAAAAGCTGGAACAGCTCGACAAAAAGAAGCCTATAAAGTATTATTAGAGTTAAATCTTTTTGAACTATTAAAAAACTTTAACCCTATTTTGGTAGGTACAATACCTATCAATATTGATGTAGAGTTAAGCGATTTAGATATTATTTGTCAAAGTGAAAATCATGAAGATATTGTAAAAGTTGTGAGAGAGAAATATGGAAAACTTCTAGGGTTTGAGATAAAAACAATTCCATCATATAAAAAATTAAAAACAACAATTATTACACTTGAGTATAAAACCTTTCCAATAGAGATTTTTATACAAAATAAACTTCCAGAAGAGCAAGACTCATATTTACACATGCTTATTGAATATCAGGTTTTATTAAAAGAAAAAGAAGTGTTTAGATTAAAAATTATAGACTTAAAAGAACAAGGGCTTAAAACAGAACCCGCTTTTTCCAAACTCTTAAATTTAGGAGGAAACCCTTATGAGGAGTTATTAAGCTACGGACTTCAAAAAGGTTATATTTCCTAGCTTTTAAAGAACTCATAGAAAACATCAAATTACAATTGTCACTATAAGTGATTTTCTGTAAGGAAACGGTATCCAAAACTCATCGATAAGACCAACTTATTAACCCATAAATATTACCAATCTAAAGACTTTATTTTCTGAGGGCTAAAACGTATCTTTGCAGTTAAGATTAAATAAAAATAAGCAACGAGCTTATCGCTTGCTGTTTAAAGCATATAGCATAAAACATGAGTTTTAAAAAACAAGATATATACAAAGCATTAGAAACGATAACTGCACCAGGTGAAGGTAAAAGCTTGGTTGAAAACGAGAACATAACCAACGTAGTTGCGTTTGGAGATGAAGTAGTCGTTGATGTTACTATTGCTAACCCATCGTTACAGGCTAAGAAGAAGGTAGAAGTTGAGATAATGAAAGCAATTCATCAACATGTTGATCAAAAGATTGATGTAAAAGTGAATGTGAAGGTGGAAGTTCAACAAAAAGAAAACCCGAACCAAATTAGAGGAAAAGAAATTCCTAATATTCAGAATATTATTGCTATTGCCTCAGGTAAAGGAGGAGTAGGAAAATCTACCATTACCTCAAATATGGCAGTTTCATTAGCTAAAATGGGCTTTAAAGTAGGGGTATTAGATGCTGATGTGTATGGGCCATCACAACACTTAATGTTTGATGTAGAAAAAGAAAAACCATTAGCTGTAAATGTAAATGGACGTTCAAAAATGAAGCCGATTGAAAGTTACGGGGTAAAGTTATTATCATTAGGCTTCTTTACAGACCCAAGTCAGGCAGTAATTTGGCGTGGACCAATGGCATCAAAAGCATTAAATCAATTAATCTTTGATGCAGATTGGGGAGAGTTAGACTTCTTACTAATCGACTTACCTCCAGGAACAGGAGACGTGCATTTATCAATAGTACAAGCAGTACCAATTAACGGAGCAGTTGTAGTAAGTACACCGCAAAACATTGCTTTAGCAGATGCTAAAAAAGGAGTAGCAATGTTTAAACAAGAAAGTATTAACGTACCAGTATTAGGTATCGTTGAAAATATGGCGTATTTTACACCGGCAGAACTTCCTAACAATAAATATTATATTTTTGGACAAGGAGGTGCTAAAAATTTAGCAGAAGATATTGAAACAAGTTTCTTAGGAGAAATACCATTAGTACAAAGCATACGTGAAGCAGGAGATGCTGGGCATCCAGTAGCTTTACAAGAAAATACACCATTGGCAGAAGCTTTTACAGAGGTAACCAAAGAAATGGTTTCGCAACTATTAAAAAGAAATGCAAACTTACCACCAACAGAAGTAGTACGAATTACTACCATGAGTGGTTGTAGCTCAAAATAAGCAGTTATGGCAATAGAAGACATAAGAAATAACGTAGAAAAAGCGTTGGAAGAAATCCGACCTTTTTTAGTAAGTGATGGAGGTAATATTAAATTATTATCTATAGAAGACAGTACGGTAAAAGTACAATTAGAAGGAGCTTGCAGCGGTTGTTCAGTCAATCAAATGACGTTGAAAAACGGAGTAGAAGCAACTATAAAAAAATACGCGCCAGAAATTACAGAAGTAATTAATGTAGCATAAGCTGACAAAAATCAGCTTTTAAGAAAAGTTCATGCTTTAATTTTGGGCGTTCGAGCGTGCTTTTGTTTCTCGCTTCCCGATAAAAATACCGGGAGAGCTCAGACAAGCCACTCAATCACTAACGCATAAATATTCCTGCCTTACTTCAAAAGGCAGGAATCTCAGTATAAATAAGAGAATTTTGTTACAAAATGATACAAACAGACATATTAATTATTGGAGCAGGACCGACAGGGTTATTTACGGTTTTTGAAGCAGGGTTGTTAAAATTACGTTGTCATTTAATTGATGCCTTACCGCAACCAGGTGGGCAATGCTCAGAAATCTATCCTAAAAAACCTATTTACGATATCCCAGCTTATCCAGAGATTTTAGCAGGCGATTTGACTGATAAGTTACTAGAACAAATTAAGCAATTTGAACCAGGGTTTACCTTAGGAGAACGTGCTGATACTATTGAAAAACAAGACGACGGAACGTTTATTGTAACGACTAATAAAGGAACAAAACACCAAGCACCTGTAGTAGCTATTGCAGGAGGATTAGGAAGTTTTGAACCACGTAAACCACCGATTCCAAACATTGCAAACTTTGAAGATAAAGGAGTCGAGTACATGATTAAAGAACCAGAACTGTATCGAGATAAAGATGTGGTAATTGCTGGGGGTGGAGATTCGGCTTTAGATTGGTCTATTTTCTTAACCGATGTAGCAAAATCAGTAACTTTAATTCATAGAAGAAATGAATTTCGTGGAGCTTTAGATTCTGTTGACAAAGTACAAGAGTTAAAGAATGAAGGAAAATTAATGCTAATTACACCTGCAGAAGTCAAAGGAATTGTCGGTGAAGAAAAGGTAGAAGGTGTGTTGGTAGAACAAAAAGATAAAGAACCGTTTACCTTGCCTTGTGAGCATTTTATTCCGTTGTTTGGGTTATCTCCAAAACTAGGCCCTATCGCAAATTGGGGATTAGAAATAGAGAAAAATGCCATTAAAGTAAACAATGCATTAGATTATCAAACCAACGTAGAGGGTATTTACGCAATTGGAGATGTAAATACGTATCCAGGAAAATTAAAGTTAATTTTATGCGGATTCCACGAAGCAACGTTAATGTGTCAGAGTGCTTATAAACGTATTCATCCAGATAAAAAGTATGTGATGAAGTATACAACTGTAGGGGGTGTAGATGGTTTTGATGGAACAAGAAAAGAGGCACCGAAAGCAGTAGTTAAAGCAATTAATTAAAGGTGTCTCTGACAGAATATATACAACAATTATCACAAGATAAACTCTTGTATTTTGCGCTGCCTATTTTTTTTGTAGGTATGTTGATAGAGTACAGAATAGCAAAAGAAAAATATCATGGAAAAGATACCGGAGTCTCTTTGTTAATGATGGTTTTTTCTGCCATTGTTGAATTTATTCCAAAAATTTTAGCCTTTGTAGCTTTTTTCTATTTACATGAAATCAGTCCGTTAAAAGATATAGTTCAGCGTCAATGGTGGGCTTGGGTTTTATTATTGTTTGTTGATGATTTTGCTTACTATTGGTTTCACCGTTTAAATCATGAAGTACGCCTATTTTGGGCAGGGCATGTACCACACCATTCATCAGTTTATATGAATTTAGGAACAGCGCTACGTCAAGGCGTGGGTGAACGTATCCATAAGTTTTTCTTTTGGATGTTAATTCCGCTATTAGGATTTGATCCATTAATGATGTTTACCATGATGGGAATCAGTTTAATCTATCAGTTTTTTGTACATACAGAATTAGTTGATAAACTACCGAAACCAATTGAATTAATTTTCAATACACCGTCACATCATAGAGTACATCACGCTTCTAATATTCGATATTTAGATTGTAATCATGCAGGGATTTTAATTATTTGGGATCGTATGTTTGGTACTTTTTCTGAAGAGCTTAAAGAAGTAGAAAAACCTGTATATGGTTTAACCATAAACATTGAAACCTTTAATCCTGTAAAAGTAGCAACGCATGAATATGCTGCTATATGGAAAGATGTAAAAAGAGCTGATAGATGGAGTGATAAACTCAATTATATATTCAATTCACCAGGTTGGACACATGATGGAGAAGACAAGAGAGCTAAAACACTTCGAAAAAAAAATGAATTTGTAAAATAAAATGGAACAAGATATTACTATAAAAATTACCGATCGTGATGGGGTAATACACGAGATACAAGCACCGACAGATATGGCTATGAATTTGATGGAAGTAGTTCGTTCGTATGAGCTAGCCCCTGAAGGAACCATTGGTATTTGTGGAGGAATGGCAATGTGTGCATCTTGTCAATGCTATGTAAAATCAAATCATGAATTGCCAGAAATGGGAGATGAAGAAGAAGCGATGTTAGCAGAAGCGTTTTATGTAGAAGACAATAGTCGATTAGGTTGTCAAATACAAATGACACCAGATTTAGATGGTTTAGAAGTAGAGTTAGCCCCAGAGAGTTAAAGAATAAATAAATAGATTTTTAAAAGTGTAGTATTTTAAGTTAAACTTAAAGTATTACACTTTCTTTTTTATAAAAAAATACCAGTTACGTCATTTTAAATTCCAGTTACGTCATTTAGTTTGTTCGGTCTAAATATATTTTTGTTTTTAATTATTAAGACTAAATAAAAATAAATGATTCTTAAATCACACCCTTCATTAAAAGAATTATCATTAAATAGTTATTTGTTTAGTGATGAATCGATGAATTTATACGAAGAGTATATTCAAAAAACAGCCTCCTACATTCAGCAATTTTTATCAAACAGAACCTTTTATCAAGGAGACAATCTTGAAGAAATTCTAGCAAATAAAGAGCAAGCTAAACTGGTAAATATTGAGGGTAATCAAACGATAGATAGTGCTCTAGAAGAGTTAAATGATTTGTATATAAAAAATGCAATCGCCTTCCATAATCCAACATATGTAGCACATTTAAACTGTCCAATCACATTACCATCAATCATCGCAGAAATGATTACAACCACAATTAATACTGCAGTTGAAACATGGGATCAAAGTACTTCAGCAACTTTTATAGAACAAGAAGTAATTCATTGGATAACCAACGTATTTAATCTATCTGAAAATTCAGATGGCGTTTTTACAAGTGGAGGAACACAATCTAACTTTATGGCCATGTTAATGGCTCGAGACAATTATGCTTTCAAGCATTTCAAAATCAACATTAAACAACATGGTTGGAGAAGTGAAATAAATAAGTTTAGAATTTTTTGCTCAGAAAAGGCACATTTTAGTATTCAAAAAAGTGCAGCTTTATTAGGTATGGGATATGATGCAGTTATACCTGTAAAAGTTGACAAGAAAATGCAGATGGATGTTAACGAACTTGTATTAGCGATAGAAAAGACAAAACAAGAAGGTAATATTCCAATAGCAGTTGTAGCAACATTAGGAACCACTGATTATGGAAGCTTTGACCGAATACAAACCATTGGTAAAGTAGCAAAAGAACACAATATGTGGTTGCATGCTGATGGTGCTTATGGAGGTTGTTATGCGCTTACGAATACTCATAAAGATTACTTTAAGGGCATTGAGTTAGTTGATTCTATAACCATAGATTTTCATAAAACATTGTTTCAGCCAGTAAGTTGTAGTGCATTTCTAGTAAATGATAAACAACATTTTCAGTATGTATCATATTACGCAGATTATTTAAACCCTATTGAGGATAAAGATCCACAACGACCTAATCTTATAGAAAAGTCAATTCAAACAACACGCCGATTCGACGCTTTAAAAGTTTGGCTAACCTTAAAAACATTAGGAACAAAAACAATTGCTAATTATTTAGAAGAGGTACATTCTTTAACAAAAACAGTATATGATAACATAAAAGATCAAGAATGTTTTGAAACTGTTCACGAACCAGCACTCAGTACCGTAGTATTTCGATATAAAACTGAGGGAATAACTGAAGATGTAATTCATAACTCGATTAATTTATATATCAAAAACACTTTGTACAAAGCAGGAAAAGCATCAATTGCGAGTACAAAACTACAAGGTAACATCTACCTGAAATTTACACTTCTAAACCCTAAAAACACAATTAATAACCTTCTGAACATAATAGAAATGATTAAAACAACAGGAGAACAATACAAAATTACAAACTAAAAAAGATGAAGAATACTATAGTAGATTTTATAGCGATAGGTATAGGGCCTTTTAACTTAGGGCTGGCATGTTTATCAGAACCTATTGAAGGTTTAAATGGAGTATTTCTTGATAAAAAAGAAAAATTTGATTGGCATCCAGGAATGTTATTAGAAGATACAACTTTACAAGTTCCCTTCATGGCAGATTTAGTAACTCTTGCTGATCCTACAAGCCCTTTTAGTTTTTTAAACTATATTAAAGAACAGGGTAGAATATATTCTTTTTATATACGAGAAAATTTCTTATTACTTAGAAACGAGTATAATCAATATTGTCAATGGGTAATAAGCAAGCTATCTAATGTATATTTTAATACAGAAGTAACAAATATAGATTATGATCAACAGAACAAGATTTATATAGTAACAAGTACTTGTACAAAAACTCAAAAAATTAAAATTTATAAAACAAGAAAGCTAGTTTTAGGAACAGGAACACAACCATACATTCCTACTTGTTGTAAAGAGTTGAAAGAGACTGCTGTTCATTCATCACAATATTTACCTAATAAAGAACAGTTACAAAAGCAAAAAAGAATAACAGTATTAGGTAGCGGACAAAGTGCAGCAGAAATATTTTTTGATTTATTAAAAGAAATAGATACCAAAGAATATGAATTGAATTGGATTACCCGTTCACCTCGTTTCTTCCCGTTAGAGTATGCTAAGCTAACATTAGAAATGACTTCTCCAGAGTATGTAGATTACTTTTACAACTTGCCAGTATCAAAAAGAGATTCACTAATAAAAAATCAGAAGCATTTATACAAAGGAATTAATCAAGATTTAATAGGGGCTATTCACGATACGTTATACGCAAAACGAGTAGTGTCAAAAGAACCATTAAAAGTTTCATTACGTACCAATTCTGAATTGAAAACTAGCAAGGTGTTAGATGAAGGAATTAACTTAGAGTTTCATCAGGTAGAACAAGATAAATATTTTAAACACGAAACTGACGGACTTGTCCTTGCCACAGGATATGAATATAAATTACCAGAGTTTATTGAAGGAATTTCAAATAGAATTCTGTGGGATGTTAAAAATCGATTTGATGTGCAGCGTAACTATTCAATTGATGAAAATCATAATGAAATTTTTGTTCAAAATGTAGAACTATATACGCATGGATTTGTTACACCAGATTTAGGGATGGCTGCCTACAGAAATTCTTATATAATCAAAGAAATAACAGGAGTAGAGCATTATCCTATTGAGCAAAAGATAGCATTTCAGCAGTTTGAGGTTACACAAGAGGAAGAAATAGAACTCAATGTCTTTGCATAAGGGTATGAAGTTAAAAACATTTTTAATAGTAATGACGTTGGTTGCAGTAGTAAGTGATTATTTACTGCATCCATTTTATCCACAATTTTTTGAGCTTCGCTTCGGAATGACAAACCCTAAAAATGTAGGATATTACTTTGCAGCCATCTGTTTTATGGTAATGATTGCATTTCCATTTTGGGCATATATTTCTAAAAAAATATCAGAATTAAATATTCTAGTGTACACCCAAGCAGTTGCAGGCGTATTAGCATTGTATTGTTACTATACTACATCGTACATTAATTTTTGGGTTGTATCTCTTATCATGGTACTATTTAAAGGAAGTTATTTACTGGTATATCCGTACATTTTAAAAATCATTACAAAAGAAGAACATCCAAGTACGATAGGATTGCTTTCAGTAGTGGTACATTTAGGAGGTGTTTTAGGAGCGGTGCTGGGAGGTATAACAGTAGATTATATAAACCCAAGTAGCATTTTTTTAATAATGGCAGCAGGAGATTTTATTCAAATGGCTATGAGTGGTTATTTATTAAAAAGTAAAAAGTATGCTACCGATTTAATCATTTCAGAAGAATCTACTGCTACTGATAAAAATATAATTCCGAAAGGATTTATCTTGAAATTAGGTCTAATTACGTTGATACTATACTTCAGCGACTTTTTAATTAGACCTTTCTTTTCATCATATTGGGAAAGTTTTTCAACGTACAAAAGCAAATTGGTTTCAGGCACTATATATGCTATCCCAGGTTTTGTAGCCTTGGTAGCATTATGGATTAATAATAAGCGAAAATCAAAAGGGCATGAAGGAATTATAAATGCCTTGTTTATAGGGTTAATTGGACTTATGCTACAAGGAATACCTAATGAATCAGTAGTTGTTTTAGGGCGAATTATTTATGGTTGGGCAATTTTTCAAGGAGTTGTGAAATTCGACATTTTATTATTTGAATTAAGTACGCCAGAATCATACTCAGTAGATTATAGTAAAATACACTTCTTTCAAAACTTAGGGGTATTACTAGCATCTTTAAATGTAGGGATTATAGTTGATGGTTTCGGTTTACGAGTACCTTTTATCATTGCGTTAGGAGGTTTTACACTCACATTAGTCTTGTACTTTATCGTATTTAAATCGGTACGGAAAGTACATAAACAACTAGCTAAAACCTAAATTATGATAACAACAGATACCATAGTTTTTTCAAAAGAGTATAAAGATTTTGGAACAATTACCATCCGTCCTTTTCAAATAAAAAAAGACAGCGTTTTTTTACAGCAATGGGTAACTAAAGAATATGCTGTTTTTTGGGGAATGCAAAATGCAACGGTAAAAGAAGTTGAAGAAGAATATAGCCAATTAACAGCACCAGAACATTACGATGTTTTTGT
Source organism: Tenacibaculum sp. 1_MG-2023 (assembly GCF_030547425.1). GTDB lineage: Bacteria > Bacteroidota > Bacteroidia > Flavobacteriales > Flavobacteriaceae > Polaribacter. The sequence continues at coordinate 194,316 of NZ_JAUORH010000001.1, forward strand.
AGGAATGTTTCATAACGAACCCGCATTTATAGTAGAGCGTTACAATCCGAAACTAGATATTATTAATAGCTTTTTCAAAGCAAAAACGACTGATTGTGGTGTACATATCATTATAGCACCGCCAAAAACCACTAAAACACCAAACTTTACGTGGTTTATGTTTCGAGCAATTATGGATTTTGTTTATACAAATCCTACGATTAATCGAATAGTAGTAGAACCCGATATTCGAAACAAAAAAATGTTTGCACTGTGTCAACGTATAGGGTTTGAACTAGGGAATGTAATAGAACTTCCTAGCAAAACAGCGCAATTAGCATTTTTAACTAAAGCCAATTACCAACAAAAAATACAATCCTTTTCACCATCAAAAAGAAGCGCCATGAATACCTTAGATAATGTGGTTTCTCCACAACAATCAACACAACATATACAACCAAAAGTATGGCAAAAAGCCAACTTATTGCTAGTAAAAAAAGCGTTGTGTGAGTTTTCACATGAACTATTAATACAACCAGTGATAATTCAAGAGTTAAACAACGGATACAAACTGTATAAAGTTGATGCGGATGATAAAGAAATCCAATATGAGTTTAAAGCAAAACCAATGGCTTTGAATCATTTGATGATTGATGAAAACTCCATAAGAAAATATATAAAAGAAGTTGAAGAAGAAATTGATGCAATTACTTTTATAAAAGAGTTTAGAAAAGCGCTGGGAATTGCTGATGAAAAAATGTCTGTATATTTAGAAGAAATTATAAGCACACTATACGGAAGTGCATTTAAAATTACCAAAGGAAACCCTGCTGTAGAAGAATTAGCAACGGCTGATTTTCAAACGATAGAACAATCTATGACCGAAGGGCATCCAGGGTTTGTAGCAAATAATGGTAGAATAGGTTTTGACAGCAGCGATTATCGTTCCTATGCGCCAGAAGCGGGAAATTCTTTTTCGTTATTATGGTTGGCAGGACATAGGCTAAAAGCAGTTTTCTCAGCGATAGAAGCATTGCCTTATGAAAGCTTAATACATCAAGAATTAGATGTTAATACCATAGCACAATTCAACAAAATAATTGAAGAAAAAGGCTTCAGTCCAAAAGACTACTTATTTATACCCGTTCATCCATGGCAATGGTTTAACAAACTAGCTACAATTTTTGCTTCAGAAGTAGCAAAAGGAGATTTAATATGCTTAGGATACGGACCAGATCAATACTTAGCACAACAATCAATTAGAACGTTATTCAATATAAGCAATCCGCAGAAATTTTATACCAAATCGGCATTGTCTATTTTAAACATGGGCTTTATGAGAGGGTTGCCATTGTACTACTTAGGAACAGCTCCAAAAATGGCAGTTTGGTTAGAAAACTTGTTATATAACGATGCTTATATAAAGACAAACGGATTTAGAATGTTAAGTGAAATAGGCTCGGTTAGCTATGTGAATCCATATTTTGAAGAGTTTGGACCACATAACGATTACAATAAAATGCTAGCTTCATTATGGAGAGAAAGCCCGTATTCTGTGGTTAAAGAAAACCAAAAACCACTAACGATGGCAGCATTATTACATATAGATCATTACGGAAAAGCATTGTTACCAGAGATTATTAAAGACTCTGGAGTTTCAATAGATAACTGGTTACGAAGCTATTTAAAAGCTTACTTAAGTCCCATGTTACACTGTTTTTACTATTATGATTTGGTGTTTATGCCACATGGAGAAAACATTATTTTGGTATTAGAAAATAACATTCCTGTATATGCTTTACTAAAGGATATTACGGAAGAAGCTTGTGTTTTAAATCCTGAAGTTGAGCTACCAGAAGAGTTAAAAAGAATGTATGCGCCAGTACCAGAAGATGTCAAATTACTATCCATATTTACAGATATGTTTGATGGTTTTTTCCGTTTTCTAGCACCAATTTTAGAAGAACATGCAAATTATGGAGAACATCGTTTTTGGGAACTCGTAGCAGAAAATATTCAAGAATATCAAGAGCAGTTTCCTGAGCTGTCAGGCAAGTTTAAACAGTATGATTTGTTTGCTGAAGACTTTAAACTTTCATGTTTAAACAGGTTGCAATTAAATAATCATAAACAAATGATTGATTTAGATGACCCTGTTGCCCTACTCCAATTTGCAGGAAAGTTAAAAAACCCAATAGCGGTATTTAAAAACCAAGAAGTATAATTATGGTTCAAACGTATCAAAAAATATTTAGTAAAGAAATTATTGGGTTGGGGGTAATCAATATTCGTCCATTTCAATTAGAAACAGATACACCAATATTGCATCGTTGGGTAACTCAACCCTATGCAAAATACTGGGGGATGTTAAATAAGTCTGTAGAAGAAATACATGCAGAATACCAAGAAATAGAAAATAATCAACACCATCATAGTTATGTAGGAATGATAGGGAATACCCCAGTGTTTTTAATGGAGCGCTACAAAGCATCAAAAGATAGCATAGCAGACTATTACGATGTACAAGAGAATGATTATGGTATGCATGTTTTGGTAGCGCCTGTAGAAAAAAGAATACCACAGTTTACATGGCATGTGTTTTCAACTATTATCGATTATTTTTTCAGTTTACCACAAGTGGAAAGAATTGTTGTAGAACCCGATGTGAATAACGAAAAAATTCATACGCTAAATAAAAAAGCTGGTTTTAAATACCAAAAAGAAATTGAGTTACCTCATAAAAAAGCAGCCTTAGCTTTTTGTACAAGAGAGACGTATCAATCAGCTTTAATTAAACTAGAACAACATGACAAATAATATAGCCCATTTACAACCAGAGGTATGGAGTTTTGTAAATCGCCAATTAATAAAAAAAGCAATAAGTGAATTTTCACATGAGCTTATTTTAACTCCTGAGTTTATTTTAGAAGAAACAGATGGTTGTATATACCAGGTTACCTCAGATAATAATGAGTTTACGTATCAATTTAAAGCAAAAAAGTATGCTCTCGATCATTGGTTGGTTGATGAAAAAAGCATTATTAAAAAAAATAATATATCGAATGAAGTTTATTTAGATACACTACATTTTATAACAGAGTTTCAAAATACTCTTGGTATTCCTGATGAGTTTTTAGCAACTTATTTAGAGGAAATAACAAGTACACTTTCAGGAGCAGCATATAAGTATGTTAACGAGAAATTTTCAGCCAATGAATTAGCTGAAAAAACCTTTCAAGAAATTGAACACGCGATGACTGAAGGTCACCCCTGTTTTGTAGCGAACAATGGGAGAATAGGGTTCAATATTAAAGATTATCAAAAATATGCACCAGAAAGCAATCAACCGTTTAACCTTTTATGGATAGCAGCTCATAAAAAGTATGCTACCTACACGGCTGTTAAAAATTATGAGTATGAAAAACTTTTAGAGAGCGAATTAGGAAAAGAAAAATTAGCATCATTTAAAGAAGTTGTAAAGAAGCAAAATGTAGCTACTGAAAATTACATTTTTATGCCTGTGCATCCATGGCAATGGAAAAACAAAATTGTAGCTGTTTTTGGAGCAGATATTGCTCAAAAAAATATCATCTTAGTAGGAGAAAGTGATGATGAATTCTCTGCACAGCAATCTATTAGAACACTTTTTAATGCGTCACATCCAGAAAAATTATATACTAAAACGGCGCTATCTATTTTAAACATGGGTTTTATGCGTGGACTTTCTCCATATTACATGCAAAGTACGCCGCATATTACCCAATGGATAACAGATTTGTTAGCAGATGACATCTACCTACAAAACAATGGGTTTACCATGTTAGGAGAAGTGGCAACAGCGGGGTATCACAATCATTATTATGAAACTTTAGGAAAAACGAATCCGCATAACAAAATGTTATCAGCTTTGTGGCGTGAGAGCCCGTTTACAAAAATAAGCTCTAATCAACGCGTGTTTACGATGGCTGCTTTATTGCATATAGATTACCAAGACAAATCATTGTTAGCGGCTTTAATAGAAGCTTCACCTTATAACACAACTACCTGGATTCAACGTTATTTAAAAGCTTATTTAGCACCTTTATTGCACTGTTTTTATAAGTACGAATTTGTGTTTATGCCACATGGAGAAAACCTAATTCTAGTGCTAGAAGAAAATACACCAGTGCATGTGTTAATGAAAGATATTACAGAAGAGGTTATTGTTTTTAACGAAACAATGCACTTACCTGAGCATGCTAAAAGATTGTTTGTTAAGACTTCAGATAAAATGAAAGTGCTTTCAATTTTTACTGATGTGTTTGATTGCTTCTTTCGTTTTATGGCTCAACAGTTAGATTGTTATTCAAGTTTTTCAGAGGATAATTTTTGGCAATTAGTGGCAGATTGTGTGTATGAATATCAAGAACAACATCCTGAGTTTTCAGAAAAATATAAGCAATACGATTTATTTGTTAAAGAATTTGATCGCTGTTGTTTGAACAGGTTGCAGTTAAGTAATACCAAGCAAATGCTCAGTTTAGCTAATCCGATAGAAAGTCTAAAGTTAGAAGGAGTATTAAAAAACCCACTTACAAGGTTTAAAAAAGAAACAGTAAAAACGGTACAATCTTTAGAAAGTATTTAATATGAGTTTTAAACAGATAACTAAAATTATACAAGAACGAAAAACCACTTACGCGTATGATTTTTCGGATAGAAAAATAGAGAAGGAAACGATTGAAGCAATTGTAACCAATGCGCTATGGGCACCAACTCATAAATTAACCCAACCATGGAGGTTTGTAGTGTTAGAAGGAAAACATAGAGAAGCATTAGGTGAGTTTATGGCTAATTATTATCGAAAAATATATTCAGAAGAAGAGTTTTCTAACGAACGTTATAAAGAAACTAAAAGGTATGCCAGTAAAGCCAGCATGATAGGAGTGATTTTTAAACCTAGTAAAAGAGCACAACTACCGGAATGGGAAGAAATTGCAGCTATTTCAAGCGCAGCACAAAACATGTGGTTAAGCTGTACAAGTCTAAATTTAGGAAGCTATTGGGATACCAGTATAGCAACTATAAAGTATGGTGAAAAAGAAATTAGTTTAGAAGAAAATGAACAATTTTTAGGTGTTTTTTTTATAGGACATGTAAAAGAAAATCTTCCTAAAGTAAATAGAAAACGAAAGCCACTATCTAAAAAATTAAGCTGGCATTTTAAAGAATAAAAAATGGAACAAAAAAAGAGAGTATTAGCCATAGATATGGCAAGAGGAATTAGTGTTTTATCTATGATACCTGTTCATTCCATGATTATATATTCGACAATGGATACTTGGAATGATTCTTTTTTAGGAAAGGTAGCTCAAGTATTAGAAAAAGGAACTCCTATGTTTTTAGTTGTAATGGGGTTTTCTTTTGTGTTTTCAAGTAAGTTAAGCATGTTTAAAATCTTTAAAAGAGGAATAAACATTTTAGCAAAAGGGTATTTACTTAATATTTTAAGATTTGCAGTACCTATGTTGTTATTTGGAGGGTTTCCTAGGGCTTTTATTGAAGGTAACGGGCTAACTCTAGGAGATTCATATAATTACTTGTTTTTTATTTTATTGGGAGATATTTTGCAATTAGCTGGGATTTCCTTGATTATTATGGGAATTATAATCAAGCTTATTAAAAACAAGTATGCAGCCTTAATCTTAGCATTACTTATTGTTTTTTTTACAGGAGAATTAAGTGGTTATAAACCTAACATTATTGGGCTAGATTATATATGTGATTTATTATGGGGGAAAACCTACAATGTTTACTTTCCTGTATTTCCATGGATGTCGTTTATTTTAATAGGATTATTTTTTGGAATGTGGTATCAGGAAAGTAACAATAACATTGTTTTGACATATAAAAGAATGCTAGTTTCAGGTGTTTTATTTATGTGTATAGGTGTAGCGTTATGCTATTATAATTACGAATATCATTTTGGTGATTACTATCATTTAGGGCCAGGAGGAACCATAGTTTTTATTGGAGTGAATTTATTTTTAGTTTGGTTTGGACACATATTAGTAACCTGTATTCCACACAACAAACTATATGATGTAATTTATTACTCAAGTAAAAATGTAACAACATTTTATTTAGTACAGTGGGTACTTGTATACTGGGGAGTATTGCTTTTTGGGTATTCATCACAAACAAGTCAGTTAAAACTATTAGCAATTATTATAGGAATTACATTGCTAACCTTTGGTACTCTTTGGACAAAGGAAAGAGTAATTAAACTAATAGCAAAGCAAAAACAATCTTCATCTACAAAAAGAATAAAACAAGCAATTACATAGTTATGAAAAAAATAGTTATGATACTAAGCTTGTTTATAGGAGTAAAAACATATACACAAGTAAATTTAGCAGGAAGCGATGGCTTAGATTCACAGGTTCAAGAATTTTTAGAAGTTATTCATTCTTATCAAGGTCCACCGTTGCAGGACCTACCTTTAGATATAGGAAGGAATGCCATGGAAAACATGCAAAAAGATTCCACATTAATCTACGATAAAGTAACCTTTACCAAGGTTTCTTTTAAAGAACAAGGTAAACAAGTAAATACAGTAATTGTAAAGCCTAAAAAAACAAAAAAATTATTACCTGTATTACTTTATTTTCATGGAGGTGGATGGGTGTTTAATAGCTTTGAAACACATAAACGATTAATGCGAGACTTAGCTTTAAAAGCAAATGTAGCAATTGTTTTTGTAGAGTATTCAAGAGCACCAGAGGTTAAATACCCCATAGCAAATGAAGAAGGATATGCGGCAACTTTGTTCATTTCAAAATATGGAAAACAATATGGGTTAGATACAAATAGAATTATTGTTGGAGGAGATAGTGTGGGAGGAAATATGGCAACAGTTGTAGCTATGATGGCGGAACAAAAAGGAACTCCTAAGTTGTTAGGACAAGTGTTGTTATACCCAGTTACCGATACCAATTTAAATACGAAATCGTATGAACAATTCTCAAAAGGGCATTATTTAACGAGAGCAACAATGAAATGGTTTTGGAATGTTTACGTACCAGAAAAAAAGTTATACTCATTAGGAACTGTAGCTCCGTTAAAAGCAACTTTAGAAGAGCTTAAAAACTTACCTAAAACACTTTTAATAACTGCAGAATGTGATGTGTTAAGAGATGAAGGAGAAACCTATGCAAGAAAACTAAGAATGGCAGGTGTACCAGTAGTTTCAACTAGATATGGGGGAACAATACATGATTTTATTGTACTGAACTCCTTGCGAGAAACAGTAGCATCAAAGGAAGCAGTAGCACAAATAGCTACGTTTTTAAAAAAGAATTTTTCTAAGAAATAGTTTAAATATGAATTTATCATCTATAGAAATACTTGCAGGAAAATTAGAGCATATGAGTCTAATAGTACTTGTTTTAATGCTTGTTGAATGGGGAATACTTATTGTAACAAGTTATATAGAAAAAAATAAAGAAGGAGTAGTAAGTGTTATATCGTACCTAATACAAAGTATTCCTTACTTCTTATTATCAAAAATATTTATTGTTGGTACTATGTTTTGGTTGTATGAAAATAGACTCTTTACTCTAGGTTTTCAATGGTATATATGGATTGTAGCATATTTTTTGTATGATTTTACAGTGTTTTTTATTCATTTTTTAGGACATAAAGTTCGAGTTTTATGGTGTATTCATGGAGTACATCATACGGCAGAAGAAATGAATTTAACCGTGGTTGCTAGAGGATCAATTTTTGATGTGTTTTTTACACCGTTTAACTTTATATGGCTTCCAATACTAGGTTTTCACCCATTAATGATTTTTGTAATTGAACCTATTGCACGTCTTTATGCAACACTAACACATGTAAATGAAAAAGTTATAGGAAAGCAAAAATGGTTAGATAAACTATTAATAACACCGTCAGTCCATAGAGTACATCATGCAAAAAACCATATTTATTTAGATAGAAATTATGGTGAAACCTTTAGTATTTGGGATCGTTTATTTAAAACGTTTCAAAAAGAATTGGATAATGAAAAAATGGTGTACGGAATTATGCATGAGAAACTTAATAGCGAGAACTTATGGCATGTACAATTTTTACTATGGAAAGAATTATGGTTGGATGTAAAAAAAGCTCCTACGTTACTAGATAAAGTAAAATACCTTTTTATGCCACCAGGTTGGAATCACATTGACGGAGGAAAAAAAGCAAAAGAATATAGAGATGAAGCTTGGAAATTTAGGCTTAAAAAGAACTCATTAAGTACACGCTAAAAATAAAAAGGATGATAAAACAATATGAAAATTTTAAAGTAGACTATTATCCAGAACATGAGATGATTGTTTGGAGTATTAAGTCAAAAGGCGTTCCGAATTTTTCACCAGAAATATTATGGGAATTTAAAGATTTTGCTAAAGATTTAAAAATGATGTTTGCAGACAAGGTTTATCCATTAAAATATATTGTATCTGCCTCTACACATAAAGAGGTATATAATTTAGGAGGGGATTTACCCTATTTTTTAAAAAACATCAAATCTGAAAATAAAGAAGCATTATCAGAATACGCTAATTTATGTATAGATGCTATTTACAACATCTATAATACTTTTGGGTTGCCTGCACTAAGCATCGCTTTGGTTGAAGGAAATGCTTACGGAGGAGGTTTTGAATGTGTAATGGCGCATGATGTTATACTATCTCATAAGTCGGCTAAATTTTGTTTACCAGAAAACAAGTTTCATCTTTTTCCAGGTATGGGAGCTTATAGCTTTTTATGTAGGAAACTAAATATAAAAACAGCTCTTAATGTATTATATACAGGAAATACATACAAGGCTGAAAAACTAGAAGAAATGGGTTTGGTAGATTGTGTTTTTAATGAAGAAACGGGAATGTCATCTGTTATAAATTATATAAAAAAATCAAGCTTTAGTTTTCAATACAATCACTATAAATGTATAAAAAGAGTTTTTCCCTTACAGAAGAAAGAGTTGAAAGATATTACTGCTATGTGGGTAGATGCTTGTTTGAATTTAGAAAGTGAGAGTTTACGTAGAATGGAATTGGTTATAAATGCACAATTAAGAAAATTGAAGTACGAGTTAAAATCTTAATTTATGGTTTGTAATTATAATTTTTTCGAAACTCTTTTGGAGTTGTTTTTTCAAACTTTTTAAAAGCAGCTGTAAAATGTGTAGGGTTTTTATATCCTACCATATCGGCTATCTCGTAAATAGGTTTTTGAGTATAGGCTAATAAGTTTTTTGCCTTATGCATTCTTAAATTTTTGGTGTAATTAAAAATAGTTTCACCAAACAATTTTTTAAACTCGTTTTTTAAAACATTTTGATTTAATAGTACTTTACGAGCAAGTTGCTGAATTGATATTTGCTCATGAATGTTGGTTTGGATTATAGCTTCTACTTTATATATTTTTTTAAGAATGTTTTCATTAGAACTATTTCCTTTCTTAGAATGAATGTTTAGTTGTAAATGTATTAATTCTAATACTTTTGACTCTAAAAAAAGACGTTTTAACAAGCCCTTTTGCGAGTTAGTGAGCATATCATTAACTATTCTTTCCATGTTATAAGTTAACTGTTGTGTAGTGCTTAAACTAGAAGTCTCATTACTAGAAAAAAGCGTTTGCATTTGATGTTTTTTAATAAACGAATCATGCATCTTAATTTTAACTTCATTTATATGCTTATTTCTGTAAAAAACAATTTTATCATCACCATTATCATGTAATAAATAACTTTCATTTTTTTCTATAATAAGATCATTTTCTAGATTAGAAAAACGAATAATTTTTTCTCCATCTATTAAAACAGAAAGTTCTAAAGTATTAAAACTATTACTATCGTTGCTAGAGATAAAAAGAAAATCTTCTTTAAGTTTAGCATTAATTAAATTGATTAGTAAGCCATCAAAATAATAACTTATTATCGTCCCTTTACCATAAAGAGAATTAATAGTATAGACTGAAGTTTTTATACCACAGTCCATACTTTTTATTTTAAGGCACAGAAATTTTTTTAACTGTGACTTTTTGTTGTTGGCAGTAACTATTTCCATAAATACGGGGGATATAGGAAATGGGGAATGAGCCTATACTAAGAAGGAATTAGTCTTTAATCCACTTATAAATATTAATAATTAAAAATATACTAGCTATTGCTACCAAAAGAAGCATAAATATCTCAGATATATTATTAGCTTCGTGAAGAATAGCTTCAAAGAAATGGTACACGTTGTATAAACCGGCAATACTTGCCCAAACCAGTGAAGTTACTTTAAACCATTTTTTAGAAAGTTCAATAGTTAGCAAACCAAACAGTAAGCACATTCCTTCAAATAAAATACGATATATGTGATGTGCAAAAGGAGCTTCACCTGTTGCACCCTCAATTACTAAAGTTTCATTGTAGTATATATTAAATAGCCCGTATATATGGTGAACTATCCAGCCAATTGCTAAAAATATCCAAAGGATACTAATTTTTGTTCTCATAGGTATGTAGTTTTTATCTTTTAATAATTTATTCTTGTCTTCTGTACTTATTGTAACTTGAGCCGTTTTTTCAGCCTCATCAGCTAATAATTGTTTACGATTTTTATAATCTATAGGGTGTTTTGCAAAAGCACTTTTAGTCTTTACTTCAGGTTTAATTTTAAGGTAGATAAATAGTGCTGTAGCAGAAATACCTATCCATAATAAATCGACTGTAAGAATGTCAAACTGTTTAGCTTTATAGGTATTCCAAACCCAGTTGTTGGAAACAATACCGCTAACAACAGGAACTAAAAGCCCAAGAACAGCTCCTGCTAACAAAGTAGCTTTGTTTGTGAAATAATTATCTCGTTTAAATCTAAAATATAGGGTTGCTAATAACCAAACGACAAAAAACCAAGTGTATAAAAGACTCATTTTTTGGGTTTGATAAGTTTCAGGTAAAAGTTTTACTACCAGGAAAAATAAAGCGGTAACAGGGTACAAAGACAAGCAAATAGCAAGATAAATATGTCCTACCTTGGCAGTGTATAGACGTTGTTTTAAACTCATGCTTTTTTTGTTACGAGCTTCTATCCAAATCAACACACCAGTTATAATTACAAAGCATGTAATAAGTGCTAAAACAAAATAAATAACTTTTACGGTAACTCCTCCGAAATTTCCATAATGAAGACGTCCCATAGAAAGCTGAATATCGTCTGTGTATTTACTTTCATTAGGGTTTCTTATCACTGAAGTTTTATTAGTTTCTAAATCATAAATTACCATTCCTGAACTTAAAAAACGTTCTTTATAATCCAACTCTCCAATAAGAAAATATTTCATATTGGAACCTCCGTAATTTTTAATTAAAACATAGGTAGGGTTAAAATGAGACCAGCGATTGGTGTTTTCTTCTACAAATTTATTTACACTTGGAAGTGTTTTGTCAGTTTTAGCAACCCATTCATAAGTTTTACGGTCGGGGCGTAAATCTTCCATTAACTTTGTTTGGTCTCCCCCATATAAAAAGTTAGCAGGTAGTAAAACAAAAAGGCTTAGGCAAAAATAAGCCGCAGTAACAGCATACATAAATTGAAAAGGGAGTCCAATAATACCTAATGCAGTGTGTGCATCTGTCCACACTCTTTTTAAAGCAATTTTGGGATTGAACTGATAAAAGTTTGAAATGATTTTTTTCCAGTGAACGATGACTCCGGTAACAATAGCAAACAAAAAGAATAAAGAAATAAAACCAGCAAGGTAAATTCCAATAGTAGGTATTTGAGTAAAGAAATGTAGACGATATAAAAACTCTCCTAAGCTATATTTTTCTACATAAGAAGCAGTTTCTCCAGTATGAATATTTATTGCTTGATAATTTTGATACTTAGCCTCATTAGGGATATTTATTGTGTCTTTTGCAGGATAAGTTAATACATATATTTCATCGTTTTTGTCTCCTAAATAAAAACGAATATCTCTACTAGTTAAATGATAATTTTTAGAGAGTTTTTTTAATAAAAAATCATAATCTATATGTTCTCGAGCAATATTTTTTGAGTGCTTACCTTCTTCCCAAGAAGCAATTTCATCTTTAAAAAGGGCAAAAGCACCTGTAAAAAAGATAACATACAAGGCTACACTTATAACAATACCGCTAACTGTATGTGTGTTAAAGAACACATTGTAATTCCTATTACTCATTATATAAACGGATTTTGTTGGTTTCCTAAGTAATAAATTACATATAGGATTATTGAAACTGTGAGATATATTACCCAAGCTTTCCATCCATTTTTAAATAAGAAAGGAACAATTAACAGAGCTCCCCAAGCAATAAAAATGGTATAGATAGATGTGATTAGTACTTCTTTTGGGTTTGGTAGCCATAAAACTAAACACATATGTAATAAGGCACTTATAATATATCCACCAATTAGACCTGCAGAGATTTTTGCAAATTGTTGCCAAGGGGATTGGTTTAAATATTTGGAATTAGCAGGCATATTAAAATAAGAGTTCTATTAAAAAAGTTAACGTAAATAAGACATATAAAAAGGCATAGTTTATCACTCTTAATGGAGTGATGAGTACGATAAGGCTTAAAAACAAAGAGGCAGTTACAATCCAAGTAATAATTCCAGCAGAAAGACCAAAAAAGTTTATTGAGAAGAGCAAACCTATCAATAATGTAATTTTTCCAATTATCTTGGTATTACGTTTATTATTATGAAACCATTTTTGTAAGGGGGTGTTCTTAATTAAAAAAGCTTTTTCAGAAGTGCTATATAAGGCATAACACCCAATGAAAATAAGGAAAAGAGTAACTGTTTTCATAGTAGTTCAATGAAATAACAAAACCCTGAACATAAAAGTTCAGAGTTTTGTGTTTGCAACATTTAATAATTCAAATAGATATTCATATTTAAAACTTATAACTTATAGTTCCAAGGAAGGCTCTTGGATTTTGAGGAGTAATGGTACTCCATCCTGTATAATATTCTTCGTTTGCTAAATTATTTCCTTTTACACTAATTCTAAATTTATCAACTTCATAATAAATTGAGGCATTAAAAATAGTATAGGCAGGCAGGTAAAAATCACCTGCAGCAGGATAACCTACCATAGTATTATATTTACTTGCACCGTTTAACCCAAAACCTAATCCTACATTTTTAATAGCTCCTTCTTGGAATTTATAATCAGCCCAAAAATTATAAGAAGTTTCAGGGCCTGCTTCAGCTAAACGTTTATCAACTAAATCAGGTCTAGATTTTGATTTTGTTACTTTAGCATCATTATAGCTAATACCACCACGTAAGTTTAATCCGTCGACAGGGTTAGCATTCATTTCTAGTTCAAAACCTTTACTTCTTACTGTACCATCTTGTAGATTAGTATCAAGCATTACTTTATCTTTCACAGTAATATCGTAATAACTCAAAGTAGTTTCCAGTTTATTATTAAATAAATTTGTTTTTACACCAAACTCTAGTTGGTTTGCTTGTTCTAAATCATAAGATTGTAATTTAGTAGGCCCTTTAGGGTTTGAAATATCTACAAGTATTCTTTTTGGATTAACATAAGAAAAACCATTTTGATAATTAGCAAAAACAGATAGTTGATCTAAAATTGGTTGGTAAACAATTCCGAATTTAGGAGAAAAAGTAGATTTAGTATATTCTTTTTCATCGTCACTTGGGTCGTTTGCATCACCTTTATAATTAAACCTATCATAACGAACCCCTGCCATTACCGATAGTTCTGGTAAAATGTTTACAACATCAGAAATATAACCACTAAGAACATTTTGATTAATATCAGAATCAGCCCTTGCAGAGCTAGCTAAAACAGCATCAATATTTGCTCTTGTAGTTGGTAAATTAGGAAAACCAAAAGCAGGTGGTACAGGTATTAATTGACCTTGAGGGTTTACAACATTAATTCCTCTTTGATCAGTACTATTGTCTAAAATTTGAGAATCTAGATAGTCAACACCAATAACTAACCTGTTTCTTAAAGAACCTAATTTAAAATCACCAGTAAAGTTTTGTTGTAATGTAAGTGTATTTGTTTCTGCATCTGATTTTATAGCATACGTTCCAAACAAATCATTTTGAACATTGTACAAATATGTATAGTATCCTTTAGATTTAGCATTACCGCCAGCTATAATTGTTTGAGAAGACCAATTGTCAGTAATTTTATAAGCTATTTCCCCTCTGTAGTTTTGCGTTGGATTTTTAATAGACATATCATTATTTGTAAATGATTTATTTCTATCGTAGTTTAATTCTTCTAAATTTTTATAGGTAAGCGGGGCTGACCTGTTTAAAAATAAGAAAGCTTGATTTGTTTGATCTGTTGAAGAAAGTTCATAATTAAAGTTTAAAGTTAACCTATTATTTACTTTGTAAGAAACAGATGGGGCTAAAAATAATGCTTTTCTAAACCCAGCATCTTGAAAGCTATCTTGTGTTTGATATCCAGCGTTTAATCGTAATGAAATGTTTTCATTATCTTCTAAGTTTGTGTTAAGATCTACTGTTAGTTTTTTAAACCCGAAAGAACCTCCACCAACGGTAATATTTCCTCCTGTTCCTTTGTATGGTTTTTTAGTGACAATATTAATTAAACCACCGTAAGATGTTACAGTACTCCCGTATAAGGTAGCAGAAGGTCCCTTTACAACTTCAATTCTTTCAACATTGTCTGGGTTTATAAACCCATTTGTAATTCCAGGAACACCGTTTACTAATTGTGGTTGAACAGAAAAACCGCGGATAGAGTAAAAACCTGCTCCATCACCACCTCTACCAGTAGATGACCATAATTTTTCAACACCTGTTGTATTTTTTAAAGCTTCTTCAAAACTAGTAACAGACTGTGATACTAATAGTTGATTGGTAACTGTACTATATACCTGAGCATTTTCAATATTTTTCAAAGGTAATTTAGCTACATAAGCTGTTTTCTTTCTTGAGAATTTATTTTTTCTATGAGTGTCAATAGTAATTTCATTAAGTATCTCGTTACCCTCATATAAGGTAATTACTAAGTTTTTTGTACCACTATTAGTACTTATGTTTTTCGTTTTAAAGCCAACATAAGACACTATTAATGTTATTTCTCCCTTTGTATTAGATAATGTAAAGTTACCATCAATGTCAGTTTGTACTCCATTTTTTGTCCCTTTAACAATAATAGTAACCCCTACCAAAGGTTCATTGTTGTTGTCTAGTACAGTACCACTAATATTTCCCTCTTGTGCTACTGTGTTTACCACTACTAAAAATAATAGAATGGTAGTTAATAAGCCCTTCATTTTTTTCTTATTTAGATTTAATAAATATAACTAAGCAAATGTATTTTAAGAAAAATTAACACCAAAATTTATTTAGAATTATTTTAAATAAATTTTAATACTAGTTTTTTATACAATAAGTTGCACAATGCCAAATAATGTTATAGTTAACATTGTTGTATGTGCCAGGTGTTTTTTCTTCATGTGTAGCTTCTACGGTATATGTAGTTTTTTTAGGTAGTTTAAATGTTACTAACCCTTTTTCATTGGTTTTTTCTTTTACCGACCATTTTCCTTGAGTGAATAAAGTAATTTCTCCTTTTTTAAGGACAGTGCCTTTGTACAATACTTTTAAGATAACTTCATCAGCATTTGTATGGTGTTTTGGAGTAATATCAATAATCTCAATTCCTTCTGGATTCGTACTTTTTAATTCTGTTATTGATGTACCTACGACAACTCTAGCTTTAGCATGATATTCGGGTTTAAAGGTTGTGTAATCGTATTTTGTAAAATCAAACACTTTTATGTTTTTATTATCAAGTGCAATGGTATATGTTCCTTTTTGTTTAGGAACGAAAGAGGTACTATAATAATCGTCTTTAGCTATTGTTTGTAAAGTTGTTTTAGTTCCATCAGGAGCGATTAACCAAATAGTAAAATCTTTGACATTGTTATAGTTCTCACCGCCTACTTTTTCGATTACACTTTCTGAAAACTCTCCAAAACGAATTTTAATTTTGTGTTCGTTGTTTAATTTTCCTGTAGAGCTAGTTTCAATCCAAATGTAATGGGCAAAAGAGTTACTAAATACAGCTAAGAATAATAAAGTAAGAATTGATTTTTTCATTTTTTAATAATTTATAAAAACCACCTAAATTTTAGGTGGTTTTTGGGTTGTTAGAATAAGTTATAGGTAAGAGAAATCCTACCATTGATTCCTGGTTCAGATTGCCAATAAAGAAATTTATCGTTTTTGGTACCAGAATATAAATGTTTATTTAAAATATTATTAATATTTAAAGCAATACGGAGTTTGTTGTTTTTCCAATGCACACCACCATCCATTCTAAAATAGTCAGGAAGTTCTGCATTATTATTAGCTCCTATTGTCCAAGAAGTTCTATCTACTAGATATTGATATCCTAAAGAAATACCAAAACCTTTTAAGGCAGAATCTTGATTAAAATTATAGTTTAACCAACCATTGGTAATATGCTTAGCGTGTCCTGCAATTCGTGTTCCTATTACATTTGGTAAATTTGATTTTGCGATTTCCACATCTGTGTTAGCGTAATTTAATAATAAGTCTAATTCACTTGTAATGTGCGCTTGCATATCAAACTCAAAACCTTTTGATTCTACTTCTCCAAGTAAAATGCTAAACTGACGAGTAGGGTCGGTAGGATCGCTAGTTGTCATGTTGTTTTTATTGATAATATATGCACTTAAAGAAGCGTTTATTTTGCCATTTAACCAATTGGTTTTTAAACCAGCTTCGTAAATAGTTCCTTCAATAGGGTCAAACCTTTTTCCTGCATTATCAATAGCATCATTTGCTAAGAATGATTGGTCATATAATCCATAAGCGGTAATTTGAGGAATTATATCAGCACTCAAACCAATTCTAGGAGTAAATTTTTTAGTTGTAATATCTCCTTTAGGAGTTAACTGAGTGTATCTACCCGCTAATGTTAAACGTATTTTATTCTCTAAAAATCCTATTTCGTCTTGAACATATATAGAGTTTATTTTTGTTCCATAAGAGTAAGAAGGTGTACGGTCTTTTAAAGGTGTACTTCTATCAAATACAGGAAAAATACGATCTCCGTAAGTTGGATTGTATATATTAAAAGGGTTTTTAGGAGTGTCTACTGCACCACCTTGATAAAAATCAGCAAAATACTCTTTATCCGTATAATCAAACCCTCCCATAACTTTATGGGTTACTGCTCCGGTATTAAACTTTCCGTTAGCGTATAATTGAAAATATTCACTTTCAGAAATAGCATCCCAAATACTTACACTTCTAATAGCATCACCATTATTTTGCATACTATTTAACCATGCAGAAGCTCCCTGTTGAGTATACAACATAGTAACATATTTTGCTTCTACTGACCAGTTATTATTAAAGCGATGTGTTAGTTGGTTTAATAAACTAACTTCTTTAATATCAGTATCAGGAAAATTACTGTCAACCATAGAAAAGTTCTTAGGAAGACTCCCAAATCCTTTATCTAAAGGAGCAAAAATATAAGCAGCTCCTAAAAGAGTGTTTAGTTTTTGAAAAGAAAACTCAGTTAAGAAGTCTGTTTTATCACTTATTTTATATGATAATGAAGGAGCAACACCAATACGTTCACTATCCTCAAACTTTCTATGACTTCCAGTGTTTTGATATAAAACGTTCAAACGAGCTAGTAAACGCTTATCACTTGTTAAAGATCCACCAAAATCTGCCGCAGCTCGATATGTATCAAAACTGCCTGCCATTAAGTTTATAGACCCTATTTTTTCTTCGGTAGGTTTTTTTGTAACCACATTATAAAAACCACCAGGTTCACCCGCAGCCATCATAAAGCCTGAAGGTCCCTTGACAAATTCTATACGATCTATCATAAAAGTATCTTCAGATAAAGGTCCCCATGAGTCTTGAATGTTTACACCATTCCTAAAAGCAGGTAATCTAAACCCACGCATGTTAACACGTGCGAAATTCCCCCAATGCTCTATGTTACTAACCCCACTTACATTCCTAAAAGCTCCCTCTAGCATATTTGTTACAAGTTGATCTTGTAAAACCTCTGACCCAACTACCTGAATGTTTTGGGGTAATTGTTTAATAGGTGTTTGCAAGCGTAAAGAATTAGATACCTTCTTCTTAGCGTATCTGTTTTTTACTCCATTAATGGTGATTTCGTCTAACTCATCGATAGCTTCTTTAAGAAGAATCCTACCAAGATTTTTAGATTCATTACTTTTAAGTCTTACTGTAATTGATTTTTTCTCAAAACCAACCATTGATAAATTAATTACATACTTACCTTTTTTTAAGTTTTTAAACTCAAATACTCCTTTTTCATTACTAATAATTCCATGATTTGTAGAACTTAAAGTTATATTCACAGAAGAGAGGAAGTTATTGTTTTCTGATACAATAACACCCTTAATAGAGCTGTTTTGAGCGACTATTGATGTTGTAATAAATAAAAACAATACCAACAATATGGGTATGATTTTTTTCATTTTTTATTATTATTTAGATTTAATAAGTTTATTTTATGAAGCAAAAGTATTTTAACAAAATTTAACAACAAAACTTATTTAGATTAATTTTAAATAAAAAAATCTAAAATTTTGAAATTTAATGAGATATCAACATCTTTTTAATTTTGGTATATTTGTAAAACACAACTAAAAACCTATTAAAATGCATTGGAAAGATCTTTTAGCGCATTTAAAATTCATGATAAAACGGAATCCGGAGTAGCTATTGTTGTTTGATTTTGAGGTTTAGCTATTGTTTTTACAATAAGTAGAAATAATAGGCTAATAAAGAAAGAGAGTTAATTGTATAATTAACGAATTGTTGAATAATCAAATTAATTAAAGATGCCTTTTTATCATAAATTAGGAAAAATTCCACACAAGCGACACATTCAGTTTCGTAAAGAAGATGGAAGTTTATATTACGAACAATTATTTGGTACAATTGGTTTTGACGGAATGTCAACCAATAGTTATCATGAATATAGACCAACGATGGTTAAAGAAATTCGGAAGCAATACTCTATTGCTCCGAAAGTAGCGAAAGAAAATAATATCCAATCGTATCGTTTTAGAGGTTTTCAAGTTCCACCAGAAAACGATTACTTACAAAGTAGAAAAGTAGTACTTACAAATTCTGATTGTAATATTATCTTATCGGCTCCAAAAGAATCTACTAAAGGCTATTTTTATAAAAATACGGATGCAGATGAAGTAATTTTTATTCATAAAGGAACAGGAAAATTACGCACAATGCTTGGGAACTTAGATTTCAAGTATGGAGACTATTTAGTAATTCCTCGCGGAGTTATTTATAAATTGGATTTTGATACAGAAGATAACAGGTTGTTTATCGTAGAGTCGTATCGCCCAGTGTACACTCCAAAAAGATATCGTAACTGGTTTGGTCAATTGTTAGAACACTCGCCATTTTGTGAGCGTGATATTCGCAGGCCAGAAGAGCTTGAAACACATAACGAAAAAGGAGATTTCATTATCAATGTAAAAAAGCAAAACGAAATTATTGAAATGGTATATGCAACACACCCTTTTGATGTTGTTGGATATGACGGGTATAACTATCCATATGCTTTTTCAATTCATGATTTTGAACCAATAACAGGGCGTATTCACCAACCGCCACCAGTACACCAAACATTTGAAACAGATGCTTTTGTAATTTGTAGTTTTGTTCCGAGGTTATATGATTATCATCCAGAATCAATTCCTGCACCATACAATCATAGTAATATTGATTCTGACGAAGTATTGTACTACGTAGATGGAGATTTTATGAGTAGAAACGATATAGATGCAGGTCATATCTCGTTACATCCAGCAGGAATTCCACATGGTCCACACCCAGGAGCTGTAGAAAGAAGTATTGGAGAAACAGTAACTGAAGAATTAGCGGTAATGGTAGATACTTTTAAGCCTTTAAAAGTAACTGAAGAAGCTATGAAAATAGCAGATGAAGATTATTATAAATCTTGGCTAGAGTAATTCAGTATATTAATGTGACAATTTGAAAATGTGTCAATTCAATTTTCAAATTAATTAATTATCAAATTTTCAAAATAGAGAGAAATGTCAAAAGAAATAAAATCGGTAAACTACGGTTTAGAAAAAATATTTGAAGGAGCACAAGACTTCTTACCACTTTTAGGAACAGATTATGTAGAATTTTACGTAGGTAATGCAAAACAAGCAGCGCATTTTTACAAAACAGCTTTTGGTTTCCAATCGTATGCATACAAAGGTTTGGAAACAGGTTCTACAGAAGAAGTAAGTTATGTGTTAAAACAAGATAAAATCAAATTAATTTTAACAACACCATTAAACAGTAAATCTCCAATTAATGATCATATTGTAAAACATGGTGATGGAGTTAAAGTGGTGGCACTTTGGGTTGAGGATGCAAGAAAAGCGTATGAAGAAACAACATCTCGTGGAGCAAAATCATATATGGAGCCAACTGTTGAAACAGACGAACATGGAGAAGTGGTAAGAGCTGGGATTTACACGTACGGAGAAACTGTGCATATGTTTGTTGAGCGTAAAAACTACAACGGAACATTTTTGCCAGGTTTTAAAGAGTGGAAATCAGATTATAATCCACCAGCAGCAGGATTAAAATATATCGACCACATGGTAGGTAATGTTGGTTGGAACCAGATGGATGTTTGGGTAAAATGGTACGAAGATGTAATGGGGTTTGAAAACTTTTTATCATTTGATGATAAGCAAATTCATACAGAATATTCAGCGTTAATGAGTAAAGTAATGTCTAACGGAAATGGAAGAATTAAATTTCCAATAAATGAACCAGCTGAAGGAAAAAAACGTTCTCAAATTGAAGAGTATTTAGATTTTTATGAAGGAGCAGGAGTACAACACATTGCGGTTGCTACTGATGATATTATAAAAACAGTAAGCCAATTAAGGTCTCAAGGAGTAGAGTTTTTATCAACTCCACCAGAAGCATATTATAAAGCAGTTCCTGAAAGGTTAGAAGAATTTAGTCATGAATTGAGAGAAGATATTGAAAAGCTAAAATCTTTAGGAATTATGATTGATGCTGATGAAGAAGGATATTTATTACAAATCTTCACAAAACCAGTAGAAGATCGCCCAACTTTATTTTTCGAAATTATTCAAAGAATGGGAGCTCGCGGATTTGGAGCAGGAAACTTTAAAGCATTGTTCGAATCAATTGAAAGAGAACAACAATTAAGAGGAACTTTATAGACTAAGATAGATAATAGAAAAAAGGGAAAAGAAAATAGATAGTTAGACTGTCTGTTTTCTCTTTTCTCTTTTCTTTTTTCTCAAAAAAACAAGAAAATGAGTAAAGAAGAAATATTAAAAGCAAT
Organism: Tenacibaculum sp. 1_MG-2023; assembly: GCF_030547425.1. Classification (GTDB taxonomy): domain Bacteria; phylum Bacteroidota; class Bacteroidia; order Flavobacteriales; family Flavobacteriaceae; genus Polaribacter. The sequence goes on from NZ_JAUORH010000001.1 coordinate 215,760, forward strand.
AGAAGAAAAATACGATAAGTTAGGAGTTCCTGTCGAAGCAATGTTGGAAGGGTTGCTCTGGAGTGAACCCATAACTTACTGGGATTATATACAAACAGATGCACTTTTAGGGTTGCAAATTCCTAGAACCACATTACCAGATGAAATGGTTTTTATCATGTATCACCAAGTAAATGAATTATTATTTAAAATGATATTGTGGGAAATTGAACAAGTAGCAAAATCCTCTGAAATTTCACCAGAAAAATTCTCAAAGCACTTAATGCGTGTTAGTCGTTATTTTGATATGCTATGTAGTTCTTTTACAGTTATGGGTGATGGAATGGATGTAGAGCAATACTTAAAATTCCGAAATACACTAACACCAGCAAGTGGATTTCAAAGTGCACAATACCGTAAGATTGAGTTCGCATCTACAGATCTTATCAATTTAATAGATGCTCGTTATCGAGATACAATAGATAGAAATTCATCGTTTAAAAACGCCTATGACCATCTATATTGGCAAGCAGCTGGTAAAAACTATAATACAGGTCAAAAAACAACTTTATTAACGTTGTTTGAGAAAAAATATATGGGTGATTTTATTGATTTTATGGAAGATTATAATGATTGTAATCTTTCAAAAAAATTCCAGCAACTACCTAAAGAAGTTCAAGAAAATGAAGAATTAATCAAAGCAATGCGACATTACGATTATACAGTAAATGTAAAATGGGTAATGGCTCACTACAATGCAGCAGGAAAATATTTGGGAGGAAGTGATGGTGATTTGGAAGCAACGGGAGGAAGCAATTGGCGTAAATATTTGCATCCGAAGTATCAAAGAAGAATTTTCTTCCCATATCTATGGAGTAAAGAAGAGTTGAAAAATTGGGGAACTTTTTAAACTCTAGTAACAAGAAGATAAAAGAAGCATAATGTTCTGTTAAACAGTTTTTTTAATTTTTGGAATGGTAATTGTCTATCAATTTTTATAAGTTTGAACATTATGAGAAAAAGAATATTGTTTTTTACATTTTTAATCGTTGCACAAAGTTTTTTTGCACAAAGTCAACCAAAAGCATACAAAAGCGGAGAGTGGCTTCGGTTTGATATGAGTTACAGTGGTTTTTTAAAAGCAGGAACAGCTGTTTTACAACTAAAAGAGAAGAACCTAAATAACCAAAAAGTACTACATGCTATAGGAACAGGTAAAACAACTGGTGTTATTAGTTGGTTCTTTAAAGTTGATGATAGATATGAAAGTTACTTTGGAATTGATAAAGTACAGCCTTATTTATTTAAAAGGAAAATAGATGAGGGCGGACATAAAAAAAATCGACATATAACCTTTAATCACAAGAAAAAAACAGCGTACGTTCAAGATTTCCGTAAACAAAAAGATACGTTAATTTCTATTAAGTCTCCTCAAGATATGATTTCTACGTTTTATTTTTTAAGAAGTCAGAATACAAAAAAATTAAGAAAAGGAGATGAAATTAAACTTGATATGTTTTTTGATAATAAAAGCTACCCATTTAAATTACGGTTTTTAGGCTATGAAACATTAAAAACAAAATTTGGTAAAGTAAAAACACAAAAATTTAGACCATTAGTACAAGCAGGTAGAGTTTTTAAGGCAAAAGAAAGTGTTACCATTTGGATTTCAGCGGATGATAATAAAGTACCAATAAAAATGAAAGCTTCCCTAGCAGTAGGTTCACTACGTGCAGAATTAGATGCTTATAAAGGGTTAGCAAATCCTTTTGAAGTAATAGTTGATTAAAAAAATGATATAAGCTGTTTAAGAATTGTTAAAGTGGGAGGAAAAATAGTATTTATTTGTACTTTTGCGCATAAACTCAAATCTAAAGCAGCTTTTTTTGAAAAAACTCATTCTTACATTCATTATTTTATGTCTTTTCCTTTCGTGTAAAGAAGAAAAGAAAGTTGTCGTACAAGAACCAGTTAAAGTTGAAAAACCGAAACCTGTTATAGTTTATGGTTTTAATTTAGATAACTATAAGGTTATTAACGATACTATTAAGAGTGGAGAAAGTTTTGGGGTTATTATGGATAGACACCATGTTATGTATCCAAAGATTAATGAAATAGCAACTAAAATTAAAGATACTTTCGATGTAAGGAGAATACGATCAGGAAAAGCGTATACAATCTTAGCTTCAAAAGATAGTTTAGATCAAGCAAAGGTTTTTATTTATAAGCATAACAAAGTAGAAGCTACAGTTATCGACTTTAAAGACTCAATAATATCTGCATATAAACATAGAAAAAAGATAAAAACTGTTGAAAAAGAAATAGCAGGTGAGATTTATTCTAATTTATCCATAACAATGGATAGCTTACAATTAAAACCAACATTAACGAATACAGTTGCAGATATTTATGCATGGACTTTAGATTTTTATCGTTTGCAAAAAGGAGATACATTTAAGTTGATTTTTGAAGAAAAGTTTATCAACGATACTACTTTTGTTGGATACGGTAAGGTTAAAGCAGCTATATTCAAGCACAATGGGGAAGATTTGTATGCGTATAGATTTGTTGCCGATTCGATAAAAAAAATTCCTGAATATTACGATCAAGACGGGAACATGCTACGAAGAGCATTTTTAAAATCACCAATTAAATTCCAGTATCGAATTTCTTCACGATATAATTTAAGAAGAAGGATTAAGTTATATGGTAATAGGATAAGAGCTCATAAAGGAACTGATTTTGCTGCCAGATATGGAACGGAAATTATGTCTACCGCAAGCGGAACAGTTGTTGAGTCTGCAAGGAGAGGTGGTAATGGAAATTATGTAAAAGTAAAACATAATAGTACCTATACGACTCAATACTTACATATGAAAAGGCGAAAAGTTAGAGTTGGTGAGTATGTAAAGCAAGGAGATATTATAGGTTGGGTAGGTATGACAGGTAACACTAGTGGACCTCACGTTTGTTATCGCTTTTGGAAAAATGGACGACAAGTAGATCCGTTTCGTGAAAAATTACCTTCGGCAGAACCTTTAGATCCAAACATTAAACCAACGTATTTAGAGTATATAAAACCATTAAAAAGACAATTAGATAGTATAAAATTGCCACAACCTGAACCACTTTCATTTAAAGAAAAAGAAATTTTAGCTACAAATTAATTATGCCTTTACAAAATATTAACCCAACAGAAACTGCAGCTTGGGAAAAGTTAACAGAACATTTTAATGAAGCGAAAAATTATGAGTTAAAAGAATTGTTTCGTAAGAATAAAAATAGGGAAGATGACTTTTCTATTTTATTAGATGAATTAAGTGTTGATTATTCTAAAAATAGAATAACTCAAGAAACAATCAACTTGTTAATATCTTTAGCTGAAGAAGTTAAATTAAAAGAAGCTATAGAAAAATATTTTTCAGGGGACAAAATTAATGCTACAGAAAACAGAGCAGTATTACATACAGCTTTAAGAAGTGGTTCAGATATACCTGTTTTTGTAGATGGAAAAGATGTAAAGCCTAAAATTAAAACAGCTTTACGAAAAATGAAAGCTTTTAGTAATAAAGTTATTTTAGGGAAATGGAAAGGGTATACAGGGAAGTCAATAACAGATATTGTTAATATAGGTGTTGGAGGTTCTGATTTAGGACCAAAAATGGTCGTAGAAGCATTAAAGTTTTACAAGAATAAACTGAAGACACATTTTGTGTCAAATATAGATGGAGACCATGTTTCAGAAATTCTTAAAAAAATAAATCCAGAAACAACACTTTTTATCATAGTTTCCAAAAGTTTTACAACTCAAGAAACAATTAATAATGCTAATACAATAAGAGATTGGTTTTTAGAGTCAGCAACTGTTTTTGATGTTTCTAAACATTTCGTTGCAGTCTCTTGTAATACTAGAGCAGTTGATAATTTTGGCATTGATAAGAAAAACGTATTTCCAATGTGGGATTGGGTTGGTGGTCGATTTTCACTTTGGTCAACTGTAGGATTGTCAATTTCTCTATCCATAGGTTTTGATAATTTTAATGAACTATTAAGAGGAGCTGAAAAAATGGATGACCATTTTAAGGCTGCTGATTTTGATAAAAATATACCAGTTATCTTAGCTCTTTTAAGTGTTTGGTATAATAATTTCTTTGATGCGGAAACGGAAATGGTACTGCCTTATAGTGAATACTTGGAAAAACTTCCAGCATATTTACAACAAGCTGTGATGGAAAGTAATGGTAAAGGTGTTGATAGAAACGGAAAAGAAGTTAATTATGAAACAGGGACTATTGTTTGGGGAGGAACAGGTGTTAATTCACAACATGCCTTTATGCAATTGTTACATCACGGGACTAAATTAATACCTGTTGATTTTATAGGTTTTAAAGAGCCATTACATGATTTAGAAAATCATCATGAAGAATTGCTTGCAAATTATTTTGCTCAACAAGAAGCATTAGCTTATGGAAGAACTAAAGAAGAAGCACATTTAGACTTAAAAACAAATAATCAGTTAAATCAGATTAATAAGCTTTTACCATATAAGGTGTTTAAAGGGAATCATCCCAGTAATTCAATATTCTTTAAAAAACTAACTCCTTTTTCTTTAGGAATGCTCTTGGCAATATTTGAGCATAAAATTTTTACTCAAGGTGTTATATGGAACATATTTTCATACGACCAATTTGGTGTAGAATTAGGAAAAGAATTAGCCAAAAAAAAACTCACTAACGATTAAATTTTAGTTAATCGTATTTCTTTTATATTTTTTAACTTATATATAGGTTTTGTTAATAATGCTGTTAGGAGGTAAAACATTGTAATTCAGTGTTTGAAATCGTTTTGTATGTATATTAGCGTCTTAAAGTATTGTTAAAACTTAACATTAAGTTAATATTAGCACTAATGAAAAGCAGGATATTTGCACCTGCATTTAATAACAATTAGATTAAAAAATGAAAACATTTAAAAATGTATTACTTGTAGCTTTGTTCTTTGTAACAACTACAGTTTTAGGTCAAACAAAAATTACTGGTACAGTAGTTGACGAAATGGGGGAACCATTACCAGGAGCTAACGTTGTAGTAAAAGGGACTACAAACGGATCAGCTACTGATTTTGATGGAAAATTTATGCTAAACGCTAGTTCTAACTCAGGAGTGGTAATAGTATCGTTTGTTGGGTATACTAATAAAGAAGTATCTTTTTCAGGAGTATCTGATTTAGGGAAAATTTCCTTAGAGCCATCTAATACTTTAGATGAAATTGTAATTATTGGTAAAGGAGTTATCGATTTAGCTGGAGGAAGAAAAACACCAGTGGCGGTTTCTACAATCAAAGCTGCAGAAATTCAGAAAAAAATTGGAACACAAGATGTTACAATGGCCTTAGTGAATACTCCGTCAGTTTATGTTGCGGGTCAATCAGGAGGTTTTGGAGATTCAAGAATTTCTGTACGTGGATTTGATCAAACAAACACAGCTTTCTTATTAAACGGACAACCAATTAACGGTATGGAAGATGGTAAAATGTATTGGTCTAACTGGTCAGGAGTTAATGATATTGCCTCTGCAATACAAATCCAGAGAGGTTTAGGAGCTTCTAAATTAGCTATATCTTCTGTTGGAGGTACAATGAACTTTGTAACAAAAACTACTGACAAAAAAGAAGGTGGATATTTTTATGCTGGTACAGCAAACGATAATTATTACAAAGTATCTGCTGTTTATAACACAGGTATGAGTGAAAGTGGATGGGGAGCAAGTGTAATGCTTTCTCATTGGCAAGGAGATGGGTACTTTGATGGTACTAAAGGTCAAGGTCAAACTTATTTTATTTCGGTTGGTTATAAGCCAAATGAAAAACATAATTTTAATTTCTTACTTACAGGAGCACCTCAATGGCATGATCAAAACTTTACGAAAAGTATTGAAACTTACTTGGATAAAGGAATAAAATATAATAATAACTGGGGTACTTATAAAGGTGAGTATATGACAGAGAGAAGAAACTTCTATCATAAACCAGTTTTAAACTTAAACTGGGATTATAAAATCTCTGAAGTATCAAATTTATCTACTGTTTTATATGCTTCATTTGGTAGAGGTGGAGGAACAGGAAATAGAGGATCTAGACAGAGAACTGCTGATGGTCTTATAGATTATGATGCAATTTATGCAAACAATGCTGCTGCAGGTGGTGTAGGAATGTTTGGGAATGATACTTATATTACTAGGTCATCAGTTAATAATCATGCTTGGTATGGTTTAGTATCAAACTTCGAACATGACATTAATGATAATCTTACTTTCAATATAGGAGCTGATCTTAGAACGTATTACGGAACTCACTTTAGACAAGTAGCTGATTTTCATGGTTTAGACTCTTGGACTGAAGACAGAGATTTAAAAGACAATACTCATACTAGAGTAGGTCCTACAGTAGCTGTTACTGCTACTGAAAGCTTTGGTACTAATCCTTGGTCTGCAATGTTTAATGCAGCTGGTGAAAATCAAAGAATTGATTATGACAGTAGTGAAAGAATTACTTATGGGGGAGTTTTTACTCAACTTGAATATTCAAATGATAATATGTCTGCATTTTTTCAAGGGGCGATTTCTAATCAACAGCACCAAAGATTTGATAGATATGATTATTTACCAGAATATGAAGACTCTAAAAAAATTGATAACTTAGGTTATAACTTAAAAGCAGGACTTGGTTTTAAAACTTCAGAAAGAGGATCTTTGTATTTCAACGGAGGTTATTATTCACGTCAACCATATCATGATAATATTTTTAATAGCTATGATAATTCTATCAACCCAAGTTCTCAAAATGAAGATATCATTGGTTTAGAAATGGGGTATAGCTTTAAATCAGAGTTTTTTAGCTCAAATGTTAACGTATATAATACTATCTGGAAGAATAGAGTTCAGGCTGTTTCTATTTTTGATAATGGTGTTCTTACAACAACTGAAACTACTGGACAAAGTCAATATCATAAAGGAATTGAATTAGACTTTGTAGCTAAACCATTACAACAGTTAGATATAAGAGGTTTCCTATCGTTAGGTGATTGGGTCTATTCAGGAACGGTTGTTACAAGAACTTTGGATGAAGATAGAAATGTAACTGGAGCTAGTACAGTTGTAGACGTAGATGGAGGTAAAGTAGGTGACGCTGCTCAATTCACATTTGGTCTAGGCTTTGACTACTCTATTACAGATGACTTAAGTATAGATTCAGATTATAGATTCTATGATAAATTATATGCAAACGTTGGTGCAACTAAAGAAAATTTAGAGCTTCCTTCTTATGGTTTATTAGATGCAGGTGTATCTTATAAGTTAAGATTAGGTGAAGGATCTAAATCTTTAGACTTTAGAGCAAATGTTAACAATGTTTTAGATACTGAATATCTTTCAGAATTAAGAACAAATAATCCAGTTAATTCAGGAACAACAAATACTTATAAAGGTATTGATACTAGTAACCAAGGTTACTTTGGTTTTGGAAGAACTTGGAACTTCTCTGTTAGATATAACTTCTAATATTCTAAATTAGATATAACCTTAAAACCACCTCACACGAGGTGGTTTTTTTATGCAGAAAATTCAGTACTTTTACAAGTACAAAAAATTAACAAATCATGATGAAAACTTTGCACTCTTATTGGGCATACATTGTATTAGCAGTTTTAATATTTACGGTGGTAAATGCTATTATAGGCTTAATACAAAAAAAAGAATTTACTCATAAAGAGTTCCGTTTAGGGCTGTTTACTTTAATCACAACTCATATTCAACTATTAATAGGTTTAGGGTGGTATTTTATGTCTCCTTGGTATAAAGCCTTAAAAGCAAATGGAGGAGAAGTAATGAAAGAACCAGCGGCAAGATTACTAGCTGTCGAGCATCCATTAATGATGATTATTGCCATAGTATTAATCACGATAGGATGGTCTAAACACAAAAAACAAGTAAAAAGCGAAGCTAAGTTTAAAACCTTTGCTATCTTTTATGGCTTAGCTTTGGTACTAATTCTCGCAAGAATTCCTTGGAGCAATTGGTTTTAAGATAAAATTATAGTCCCGCTTCCGCGGGATTTTCTATTTTTGCGAACTAGTAAAGTTTTAATAATGAAATCGGTATGATTTGATGACGATTTTAACCTATTAAATAATAGAACTAAACAAACAACAAAATAACTAAATAGAATGAAGATTTTAAGTTATATACTCTCATCAATCTTTGCATTGGTGTTTTTTTCTTTACTATTAATTTTTCATCCATTACAATGGATTGGGTTAAGACTTTTTGGTCAAGAAGGGCATCAGAATGTGGTAAACATTATGAACTGGTTTTTGATAAAGTCTTTATTGATTTTAGGAATTAGAGTTCAATTTGAAAATAAACACAACTTACCAGAAAACACAACATTAATTTTTGTAGCAAATCATCAAAGTACATTTGATATTCCGCCAATTATTTGGTATCTTAGGAAACACTACCCCAAATTTGTATCTAAAAAAGAACTAGGAAAAGGAATTCCTAGTATTTCTTTCAATTTAAAACATGGAGGCGCTGCTTTAATTGATAGAAGAGATGCTAAACAAGCCCTGTCAGAATTAGGAAAGTTTGCCAAGAGAATTAATAAGAACAAATGGTCAGCGGCGATCTTTCCAGAAGGAACAAGAAGTAAAACAGGAAAACCTAAGGCGTTTTCTGTAAACGGACTTAAAATGTTAGCTAAATACAACCCAGAGGCCTATGTAGTTCCGTTATCAGTCAATAACTCATGGAAAGTATTTAAATATGGAAAATTTCCGTTAGGAATAGGAAGCCCAATAAAAATAACAACTCACGAGCCAATAAAGGTAAATAGTTTACCGTTTGAGGAGTTAGTTTCTAAGACAGAAACAGCTGTAAAATCAGCTATATACTAAACAACAATAAATATAAACCCTTAACCTAAATTATGTCAATACAAAACATTAGAAAGGAAGTAATGCAAACGCTGGAAAAAAACATTGACAGTTTTGTAGACAGATTCTTAATGCCAATTGAAAAAATTTGGCAACCGACAGATTTTTTACCCAATTCACAACAAGATTCTTTTATAGAAGAAGTAAAAGAAATTCAAGAACTATCAAAAGAACTTGACGATGATTTTTGGGTGGTTTTAGTAGGTGATACTATTACCGAAGAAGCACTACCAACATATGAATCTTGGTTATTAGATTTAGATGGAGTTACCCAACAACCAGATAATGGTTGGGCAAAATGGATACGAGCTTGGACAGCAGAAGAAAACCGCCATGGAGATGTGTTAAATAAATACTTATATCTTTCAGGTAGAGTAAATATGCGTGAGGTAGAAGTATCTACACAGCATTTAATTGCCGATGGATTTGATATTGGTACTGCTACCGACCCGTATAAAAACTTTATATACACAAGTTTTCAAGAATTAGCAACGTATGTTTCACATAATAACGTAGCTAAAATAGCCAAAAAACAAGGACACAAAGCATTAGCTAAAATGTCTAAAATTATTGCAGGAGACGAAATGCGTCACCATATGGCGTATACGGAGTTTGTTAAAGAGATTTTTAAGATAGACCCAAGTGAGATGATGTTAGCGTTTCAACACATGATGAAACACAAAATAGTAATGCCTGCAATGCATTTAAGAGAATCATTTGGAGAAAAAGGAAGCTTATTTGATGACTTCTCAACAGTAGCACAAAGAGTAGGTGTGTATACTGGTTTTGATTATGTAGATATTTTGAGAAAATTAAATACTACATGGGAAATTGATAAGATTACCAATTTAACTCCAGAAGCAGAAAAAGCACGTGATTTCTTAATGAAATTACCAGACAGGATGTATCGAATTACAGAACGTATCGTAGTACCCGATACCAAGTTTAATTTTAAATGGATGATTCCTGCATAAAAATAAAAAAGCAACCGAAAGGTTGCTTTTTTATTGAAGTATAAATTCATCTCTATCATCTAAAAATCGAAATCGATTACGGATTTTTGTTTGCTCTTGTTTGTTTAACTCAACAATTAATATTTCCTCAGTTCCTTCACCATTTTTAGCCAAACAGTTTCCTAAAGTATCATAGCAAACCGTATTTCCAGTATATTCATAATTATTGGCATCTACTCCTACTCTATTCACACCAATCGTATAACTCATGTTTTCAATAGCACGCGCTTTTAATAAACTGTCCCAAGCTTCAATACGCGGTTTAGGCCAACTCGCCACATACAGCAATAAATCATAATCTTCGATATTTCTAGCCCATATAGGGAAGCGTAAATCATAACAAATCAATGGACAGATTTTCCAGCCTTTGTAATCAACCATAATTCTTTCAGTTCCTGCGGAAAAAGTTTCATGCTCACTAGCTAAGGTAAACGTATGCTTTTTATCATAAAAATCGATTTTTCCTGAAGGATGTACAAATAACAAACGATTGTAAAAAGTAGAGTTCTCACTAACAATGATACTCCCAGTAATGGCAATAGATTTTTTTTGAGCTAAATCTTGTAGCCATTGCACCGTTTCACCTTCCATTGTTTCAGCAACAGCTGAAGCATTCATAGTAAAACCTGTAGTAAACATTTCAGGTAAGACAACTAAATCGATAGTAGTAGATAACGAGTTAATTTTCTGCTCAAACTGTTTTCTGTTAGTTGTCGGATTTTCCCAAATTAAATCCGATTGAATTAAAGCCACTTGTAAAGTATTCGTTGCACTCATGAATATACGTTGTTTGTTCTATCAAAAATAGGATAAAAATTGTACTTTGCTTACAATAAAATCAAGGTATGCAGTCTTTTATTTCAGAAACATTAGATACTATTTTACAAAACACCAAATCGTTTGAAAACGTTGTGTTTATACTGCCATCTCAGAGAGCGGGAGTTTTTGTAAAAGAAACATTTAAAAATAAAATTTCTGCAGGTTTTTTACCAAAAATTATCAATATTGGTGATTTTGTTGAAGAAATTTCTGAAATGAAAAAAGTAGATTCCGTACAGCTCCTTTTTCATTTTTATACGATTTATAAAGAACAAGAAGAGAACCCAGATTCATTTGATGTGTTTTCGTCATGGGCATTTACAGTGTTGCAAGATTTTAATGAAATCGATCAGCACTTAATTAATACACGAGAAATATTTGTGTATTTACGTGATATCCACCGTTTACGAAAATGGTCAGTAAAAGGAGAATTTCATGAAACAGAATTGATGAAAGATCATTTTGCTTTCATGGAAAAGTTGAATAAATATTATGATGCTTTTTATCAGTTTTTACTTGAAAATAATATAGGATATCAAGGGGTTTTGTATAGAGAAGCGACAAAAAAAGTAGTAGACTTTATTAGTAAAAACCAGAAAAAAAAATATTTTTTTATAGGGTTTAATGCTTTAAATGCTTCGGAAGAATTGTTATTTGAACAATTTTTATTAAACGGAAAAGCAGAAGCTTATTGGGATATTGATCAAACATTTTACGAAAGCCAGCACCAAGCAGGAAGTTTTTTAAGGAAGTACAAAACCCGGTGGAAATACTATCAGCTGAATCCAATTCAAACCATAAAAGAGTACTTTTCAGAAGGGAAACATATCGAAGTAATTGGAGCATCCAAAAATATTACGCAGATAAAATACGCAGGTGAAATTTTAGCAAAACTTCCCAATTATAATAATACAGCATTGGTTTTGGCAGATGAAACATTGTTGCCAATCACCTTGAACTCGTTACCAGCAACTGTAAATGCAGTAAATATTACGATGGGATATCCGCTAAAAGATATTCCGACTACGAGTTTAGTATTTGCCATCTTTCACTTGTTTATCAATCAAGAAAAGTTAGAAAAGAAAGAAAAGAATCTTTTTTATCACAAAGATGTAGTTCGGTTAGTAAAAGACGCAACAATTTATACATTACTACAATTAAATGAAGAAAAGAATATTGCAGATGTAATTTCAGAAGCAATAGCCAAAGAAAATAATACGTTCGTTAGTCAAGAAAAAATAGTAACATTTTTATCTCCTTTACCAGAGGAAAAAAAGAAAGCTATAATAACTATTTTCAACCCATTTTCATCAATTAGTGAATTTTTAAGTAGAATAATTGAGCTGATAAACCTACTAAAAGAGGATGCGAACGAGTTAGAAAAAGAATATTTATTTCGTTTTTATACCGCGTTTACTCAGTTACAAAATTTACATAACGAATTTGGCTATGTACAAGATTTAAAAACCTTGCATCAATTTTTTAGACAATTAATTCAGTCGGAAAGTTTATCATTTCAAGGAGAACCGTTACAAGGATTACAGCTAATGGGAGTGTTAGAAACACGTGTGTTAGATTTTGAAAACGTAATCATAACCTCAGTAAATGAAGGGATTTTACCAGCCAATCAACAGCAAAACACCTTTATTCCTTTTGATGTAAAAATAGAGTTTGGGTTGCCAACGTATAGAGAAAAAGATGCACTGTTTTCATACCACTTTTTCCGATTGTTACAACGTGCTAAAAACATTTATATCTTGTACAATACCGAACATGATGTTTTTGGAAGTGGAGAAAAAAGCCGTTTTGTAACGCAATTAGAAATGATGCGAGACGATATTACAGAAAAAATTATCAGTCCGAAAGTAGTAACGTCACCTGTTCAGTTAAAAGAAATTGAAAAGGATGAAAAAGTATTAGAACGGTTACGGGAATTAGCAAACAAAGGAATTTCTCCGTCAGCATTGACCAATTATTTGTACAATCCGATAGCCTTTTACAAACAGAAAATTTTAAAAATTAATGAACTAGACGACGTTGAAGAAACGGTTGCTGCAAATACTATGGGAACTGTTGTGCATGATACCTTGGAAGAATTATATAAACCCTTTGAAGGTAAATTTCTGCAAGTAGGAGATGTTGAGAATATGCAGAAAAAAACAAAAGAACTAGTAAGTCTTTATTTCTCAAAACATTTTAAAAATGGAGATTTAACCACAGGAAAGAATCGATTAATTTTTGAAGTTGCAAATCGTTTTGTAGAGAATTTTTTAGCTAAAGAAAAACAACTCTTAAAAGACGAAAATAATCAACTGAAAATAGTAGCTACTGAGCAAGAATTATCTTCAGAAATTATGGTTGAAGGAATAGACTTTCCTATAAAAATAAAAGGAATTGTTGACCGAATTGATGAGTTAAATGGTGTTACCAGAATTATTGACTATAAAACAGGGATGGTAGATAGTACAAACTTAAAAGTACTCGATTTTGAACTCATACGTGATTTAAAATATCATAAAGCTATACAAGTAATGTTATATGCTTTTTTATACACCCAACACACACAATTTAATTTTGAAAAACCACTTGAAGCAGGAATTATCTCCTTCAAAAACTTAAAAAGTGGGTTTTTACAAATGAATTTCTCATCCAATTACCGAAAGCCTGATAATGCTATTACAGAAGAAAAACTAGATGAGTTTATGACTGAAATAAAAAATCTCTTAACGGAGTTATATGATACAGCAATCAATTTTGTTGAACCTGTAGATTTACCGTATTAATAATGTTGCCTAATCTTGTCAATTAACTCAAGAGCATTTTCTTTTTCCATTCTTAAAGCTAAGTCCTCAGCTATTTCTTCAATTTTATCTTTATTAAAAACATATAATTCTTCATATATTGTATCACATAAGTCAGTAAAGAATATTTTAATGAAAGGCTTGACCTTATTGTAAAAACCTAAAAGATGTTTGTAGGTGATTTCTTTTTCTAAAACTAAAGGGTGTGTAGGTATGTTTTCATATTCTTCTTTATCAAAAATCAGTTTTAATGTCTTTTCTTCTAATTTTTTAGTATGTTTTATTGAATTATTTAGTTGCTTTAGCTGATATATTTCTTTATGCCCTTTTACTTTTTGAAGGTTGATTTTTTTACTACTTAAAAAAGTTTCAACTGTTTTCCAATTAAAGAAGTCTCTTTTATTTTTAATTTTGAAAGAGTCAGCAATAAGTTTTTTTATATTAATCTCTATGGATTTAAAAGCATAAACAATTTTCATTTCGGCTAAAGCCTTTAACTCTTCTTCTATATACCAAATAACAGTTTGATTTTCTGATTCAAACAATTCAAGCTTAAAGTTGAAAGTTTCAGTACCAAAATTTTCAAGTTGATGATTTTGTTGAAGGTGTTTTCTTAGTTTTTTGTTAAGTGTTTTTATACTTTCTTCTTTAGAATAAATTAAACTATCTATAGAAGTATCAAATTTGTTGTCTTCGAATTCTAAAGTGGCTAAAAAATGATCAAAGAAATCTTTGTTAATTTCTCTTAAGTCAGATGTAATATCATAGTTGTATTTTTTTTTCATTTTTTAAATTAATATTATGAGCTTACAGTTTGAATATTTAAATAAATAATTTCCCAGTTATGATTATTACTTCTGTAGGTTTTTAAAGTTTTAAAACCAATGGCTTTGTGCGCATTCATTGAACGAGTATTTTCTTCATCTACTTCAGTAATAATAGAATGGTATATTCCAGAGAATTCCTCTTTCATTTTAGTATATAATCCTTTAAAAACACCTTTTCCACGAAAGTTTTTGTTTATACATACTTGCCCCATTAAAATATACGGTTTAGCTCCTTTTGAAGTTGTATCTATTTCATCAAACATAGAAATTAGAATAGGAATGTCATTTCTAAAGTTTTTAGACATTGATAAAGCATAACCAATTATTTTATTATCATTCTTAGCAATGATATGCGGATGTACATCATTCATTTTTTGAAGTATTTCTAAATCATGACGAACCGTAACAAAACCTTGTTCTTTTTTATCTATTTCTGATAAATTATCAGGCAAGTTCTGTTGTTGCAACTTCAATATTTGAAGCAATTCTGTTTGATTAGAAGCTGTGGTAAACTCAATCATAATTTTAAAAATAGTGGAGCATATCGGAGTCGAACCGATGACCTTTTGACTGCCAGTCAAACGCTCTAGCCAACTGAGCTAATGCCCCAATTAAAATTATCATTTTCAAATATACTATTTTTTAAGGGTGCGCATTTACCCAAACTTCACCATCTTCAAAAAATTCTTTTTTCCAAATAGGAACCGTTTCTTTTAAAGTATCAATAGCATACTGGCAAGCTTCGAAAGCCGCTTTTCTATGTGGAGAAGAAACCGTAATAATTACAGGGATATCACCAATTATTAATAGCCCTTCAGCATGATGAATGGCAATTTTTGTTACACCAAACTTATCCAAAGCAGCATCTGCAATTTTTTGCATTTCTTTAATAGCCATGGGTTTATATGTAGAAAAATCAAGCTGTGTAACTTCTTTGTTTTGTGTTGCGTTCCTAACAGTACCCACAAAAACAGCAATCCCTCCGCAAGAAGGGTCAGTTACAAAATCATAACACTCTTGTAAATTGAGTTTTTCTGAAGTTATTTTTATAGATGTTGTATTCATAATAGCATGTAAGTTTAACAAAGATATAAGATTGAAAGCTCAAAAAGAATAGAAACCAATCAGATTTAAATAATTATTTTTGTTAGCTGAAACAAAGAACACAACTTAAATGAAAACATTGAACGATTTCAATTTCGAAAATAAAAAAGCGTTAATCCGTGTAGATTTTAATGTACCCTTAAACGATGCTTTTGAAGTAACTGACAATACAAGAATTCAAGCAGCAAAACCAACCATTATTAAAATACTAGAAGATGGAGGAAGCTGTATTTTAATGTCACATTTAGGGCGCCCAAAAGCTAAAGAAGATAATTTTTCGTTACGTCATATTGTTAGTAGTGTAACAGAAGTATTAGGTGTACAAGTGAAATTTGTGGACGATTGTATCGGTTCAACAGTTGAAGAAGCTGTGGCAAACTTAAAAAGTGGAGAAGTTTTATTGTTAGAAAACTTACGTTTTTACCCAGAAGAAAAAGCAGGAGATGTTGCTTTTGCTGAACAGTTATCTAAATTAGGAGATGTGTATGTAAATGATGCTTTTGGTACTGCTCACAGAGCCCACGCATCCACTGCAATTATTGCACAATTTTTTCCAGAGAATAAATGTTTCGGAAATTTGTTAGCAACAGAAATTGAAAGCATTGATAAAGTATTGAACAACTCAGAAAAACCAGTAACTGCTATTTTAGGAGGAGCAAAAGTGTCGTCTAAAATAGGAGTGATTGAAAATATTATTGAAAAAGTAGATCATATTATTGTAGGTGGTGGAATGACGTTTACGTTTATCAAGGCTTTAGGAGGAACGATAGGGAATTCGTTAGTAGAAGATGATAAGTTAGTGTTAGCGTTAGAAATTTTAGCTAAAGCTAAAGAAAATAATACAGAAATTCATTTACCAGTAGATGCGATTATTGCAGATGCTTTTTCAAGCGATGCGAATACACAAGTGGTGGATACGAATGAAATTCCTGATGGATGGATGGGATTAGATTGCGGACCTAAAACCGTGGAGAAGTTTGCAGAAGTTATTGCAAAATCTAAAACTATTTTATGGAACGGGCCTCTAGGGGTTTTTGAAATGGAAAAGTTTGCACAAGGAACGATTGGTTTAGGAAATGCGATAGCAGAAGCTACTAAAAACGGAGTGTTCTCGTTAGTAGGCGGAGGAGACTCGGTTGCTGCAGTAAAACAATTTGGATTTGCTGATAAAGTAAGTTATGTTTCTACAGGAGGAGGAGCGATGTTAGAAATGTTAGAAGGAAAAACCTTACCAGGAATTGAAGCAATTTTAAAATAATTCGTCATTACGAACGAGGTACGAGGAGGAACCTCATTCAAGATAGTAACTTACGTTTTTTAAGATTTCTCACTTCCGTTGCACTCAAGTTCGAAATGACCGTTGTTGTTTTATTAAATAAATCAATAATAACACCTTTAACAATTACAGAATATGATGAAATATACAACACTACCAACTACAGATATTAAAGTTTCTAAAATATGTTTAGGAACTATGACTTGGGGACGACAAAATACCGAAGCAGAAGGTCACGAGCAAATGGATTATGCCTTAGAACAAGGGGTGAATTTTTTTGATACTGCAGAATTATATTCTGTTCCTGCGACTCCAGAAACTTATGGAGCTACAGAAAAAATCATTGGTTCTTGGTTTAAAAAAACAGGCAACAGAGAGAAAGTAGTGTTGGCTTCTAAAATTGCTGGAGGTGGTGATTATACGGCGCATATTAGAACAGGTGGTTTTAATAGAAAGAATATAGGCGAAGCAATTGAAGATAGTTTAAAACGTCTACAAACAGATTATATCGATTTATACCAACTACATTGGCCAGATCGTGGGGTGAATTGTTTCGGAGTACGTGATTATCCGTATAAAACTTCAACAGAAGAAGCTGAAAAGCACTTAGAGATTTTAGAAACCTTGAATGATTTTGTAAAACAAGGAAAGATAAAACACGTTGGTTTATCTAATGAAACACCTTGGGGAACGATGAAATATTTACAAACAGCCGAACAACATGATTTGCCTAGAATGGTAACGATTCAAAATTCATATTCGCTAATTCATAGAGGCTATGAAGTAGGAATGTCTGAAGTTTCTATGCGAGAAAATATTGGTTTGTTAGCGTATTCTCCGTTAGCACAAGGAGTATTAACAGGAAAATATATTGATGGAAAAATTCCTGAAGGAGCGAGAGGAACCTTATTTCCACGTTTTATTGCACGATATAAAAATGAAGGTTCTGAAAAAGCGGTTTTAGAATATCAAAAAATAGCAAATAAACACGGATTAACGTTAACAGAGTTATCGCTAGCATATATTAATCAGTTACCATTTGTAACGAGTAATATTATTGGAGCTACTAAAATGAGTCAGTTAAAAGAGAATATCAATTCAATTAATATAGAATTGTCTGACGCTATTTTAGCTGAGATAGAAGCTGTGCACAAAGCAATTCCAAATCCAGCTCCTTAATTTATAAGAGATATAAGATAAAAAAATCCGAAGTAAGCTTACTTCGGATTTTTTTATCTGTTTTCTAAACTTTGTATCTAAAACCTATTCCTCTATTATTTTAAAAGAGGTAGCTTTAAATCTTCCGTTTTCAACTTTTCCAGTAACTTCTGCTTTTCTAACTACATTACAGAAACCAATATTTTTATCGTGAGCATCTCCAAAATCATCTATGTGAGCACCGTCAATAAAATAGGCGTTTTGGTCAATTTTTATGGCTAAATCACATCCTTGTTGGTTATTTAAACCAAATTTACATTGCCCGCAAGAGGCTTCTACGATTTGTGTATTTTCTTTAGGGGAGCTGCAAGCAACAATTCCAAAGAGTGCAAAAATTAGTATATTTTTCATAGGTTAAATATACATAAATAAGCACAAAAAACCCAGAATAAATCTATTCTGGGTTGGGTTAATTATGGTATTTATAACCTCCTAACTTTCTTCTTCACCAACAAGTTCACTTTGTGTGGTTACAGAGCCAGTAGTTGCGTTTCCGTAAACAGGAGTTTCATTTCTTAGAATGTCAATCACTCTTGCGAAATTACCTGCTGTCATATATGGAGTTTCCTGTCTTTTCCCCTGAAATGTCGTAAAGTAAAATTTACCTAAATCAATTTTAGGATCTTATAAAGCTTGATAGCCTTTTAATTTTGTCCATCCTGTTGTTCCTTGTGCATAATGTGGCATAATATGTTAGTTTGGGTTAATAGTTGTGTAAAATTATCAAAAAACACAATCTAACAGGGTTGCCTATTTCCCATTTTTAACAGGGATATACTCCTAATTTTTTAAAGATAGAAGGACTTATTTATTAAGGGGTTATATCTAATTAATATCCTATTTTACCTCGAACTCTTTGTAGTACATCTTTTGCAATTACACGAGCTTTTTCTGCTCCTATAGCTAAAGCGTCGTCAATTTCATGACGGTTTTCCATATAGTGACTATACTTAGCACGTACATCAGCAAATTTATCTATAATTAATTCATAAAGTGCTTGTTTGGCGTGTCCGTATCCATAGCCTCCATTTTCATAATTAGCACGCATTTCAGCTGTTTGCTCTTCTGAAGCTAATAATTTATATAATGCAAATACATTGTCAGTATCTGGATCTTTTGGGTCTTCTAAAGCTTTACTGTCTGTTTGAATAGCCATAATTTGCTTACGTAATTTCTTGTCTGCTAAGAAAATATTGATGAAATTATTTCGTGATTTACTCATTTTTTCACCATCAGTTCCAGGAACTAACTTGGTGTTTTCATTTACTTTTCCTTGAGGTAAAACTAGAGTTTCTCCAACAATATTGTTAAACCTATTAGCAACATCACGTGTCATTTCTAAATGTTGTAACTGATCTTTTCCAACAGGAACAACTTCAGCATCGTATAATAAAATATCTGCAGCCATTAACATTGGGTAGGTAAACAAACCAGCATTTACGTCAGCTAAACGGTCAGCTTTATCTTTAAAACCATGTGCTAAGGTTAAACGTTGAAAAGGAAAAAAACAACTTAAGTACCAGGTTAACTCAGTAGTTTCAGGAATATCACTTTGGCGATAAAACACGGTTTTGTTAATGTCAAGACCACAAGCAAGCCAAGTAGCCGCAACACTATAGGTGTTTTCTCGCAATTCGTTTCCGTCTTTAATTTGGGTTAAAGAATGCATGTCGGCAATGAAAATAAATGATTCGTTTTTTGAATCATTTGCCATTTCAACTGCAGGTAAAATTGCTCCTAATAAGTTTCCTAAATGTGGGGTTCCTGTACTTTGTACTCCTGTTAAAATTCTTGACATAAGTCTGTTTTGAAATGTTTTTAAATAAGTGCTTGCTTAAGTGAGCAAAAATAAGCTTAAAATTTATCAAACAAAAGAAATTACTACATTCGCATATTAGAGGAACCTTGTTCCTAAAGTTTTCTTGAGAAAAAGAAGTATAAGTTTAGGTAGTTGATTGTAATTTAAAAGATTTGAAGTATATATTTTTTCCTGTTCGGTTTATTTGGCGTGTTTGGTTCTATGTGTTAATTGTAATTTCAATATTGTTAATGGCACCTTTTATGCTGGTTTTAACGTCAGATGAAAAATATTATCCAGTTTTTTGGAAAGTAGTGAGAGCTTGGGCTTTCTTTTTAATTTATGGAATGGGTTTCCGATTAAAAGTTGAAAAAGAGCAAGAACTAGATCAGAATAAAAGTTACATGTTTTGTGCTAATCATGCGTCGTTTATAGATCCATGGATTCTAATAGCTATGAGTAAAAATCCAATAGTTTTTGTAGGAAAGAAAGAATTAGCAAAGTTTCCAATTTTTGGTTTTTTTTATAAAAAAGTAGTTATTGTAGTTGATAGAAGTGATTTAGAAAGTAGAAAAAAAGTCTATGAACAAGCCCATAGCAGATTAAAAAATGGAACAAGTGTTGCTATTTTCCCTGAAGGGTTAGTGCCTGCTGAAAATATTGTTTTAGCACCGTTTAAGAATGGGGCATTTAGTTTAGCTATAGAACATCAAATACCTATTGTACCACAAGTGTATTATGATGGAAAACGTTTATTTTCTTGGGATTTTTTCAAAGGCAATCCAGGGACACTAAGAGTTAAGCAATGTAAATTTATAGAAACAGAGAACTTAGCTGCTGGGGATAAGAAAAAGCTTAAGGAGCAAACGTATAATATGATATACAATGAATTGATAAATGATGAGTTGTATATGAAAGACACCAATCGACTAAACAATGAGCGAGAGTTTAAATCACCATTATAGTGAAAAAGAAGAAAAGTTAAATATACTCACCCACGGATTTGGGTTACTGCTTAGTATTGTAGCTTTTCCTTTTCTTGTACAAAAATCACTTAGTTATCATAGCTTCTGGAAAGTAGCTAGTTTTTGTATTTACGGATTGAGTTTAGTAATTCTATATGCAGCCTCTACTTTTTACCATGCGTCTAAAGAACCTAAACTTAGACGGAGGCTTAATATTTTTGATCATGCTGCTATTTATGTATTAATTGCCGGAACGTATACGCCCTTTTGTTTAGTTGTACTGCCACCAAAACTGGGTTGGTATATGTTTGTTTTTGTGTGGTTATTTGCTATTACTGGTGTTATATTGAAGCTTTTTTTTACTGGACGGTTCGATAAATTGTCAACAGCTTTATATCTGCTAATGGGATGGCAAGTTGTTTTTGTAATAAAGCCTTTAATGGAAAACTTATCAAAAGAAGGGTTGTTATATCTTTTTCTTGGTGGGGTCTTTTATACTGTTGGAGCGATTTTTTATTCCATTAAAAAATTGAAATATAGCCATGCAACCTTCCATGTTTTTGTGTTATTAGGAAGTTTAAGTCATTTTTTAGCGATTTTTTATATTGATTAATTTTGTTTTACTGTTAAAAAAAATAAATATCTGTAAATTTAAAGTTAAAATAATGCTAATAGGTAATTTATTACCTGTATTGGTTAGTATTGTATTAAGTTGATTTGTTTTATAACTGTAGGTTTGTTTTAAGTAATTTAAAATCAATCAATTATGAAACAAAAAATTATTTTGTTACCCTTCTTCTTTTTGTTGTTTTTCTGTGTTGAAGCTATGCTGGCTCAAGACTGTAAGGTTACAAGTGAAAATCAAAAGGTATTTTTAAAATACCCTGAATCAAAAAAAGAATTTGACAAATTTAATAACTACACAAAAAATGTAGTTAGAAAAAAACAAATTTCGCTTTTAAATAGAGCAGAAGAGACCTATACCATTCCAGTGGTTGTACATGTTTATGGTTCAGTTCAACATGGGCAAACCGTAACTTATGAAAAAATAGAAGTTGCGTTAGATAAACTGAACGAGGATTTCAACGGGCTTAATGATGACTTCAATACTGTTGATCCCATTTTTTCAGGAAGACGAGGTACTCTTAGTATTCGATTTGCTTTGGCAAAAATAGACCCTAATGGAGGTAGTACCAATGGTGTTGTATTTCATCCAGAAAAAGCTGGATATGGAAATGGTTCAGGTTATGATGCCCAAATAGCAGCCGATGCTTGGAATAACTATAAGTATATGAATGTATACATTATGGGAGATTTGTATGCTGATGGAAGTGCGACAAACTCTGGAGTTGCATGGTACCCTAATACAGCGATGTCTGATAATAACACCGCTAGAGTGGTTTATAATGGGCGCTATATTCATGGTAATACAAATAAAGAATTTGCTTCGGTATTAACGCATGAGTTTGGTCATTGGTTAAATCTCATACATACGTTTGAAGGTGGGTGTAATGATCCAAATGGAGACTATGTAGACGACACACCAAAAGAAGATTCTAATTCTGGGGATGATGGTTGTACTGTTGGTGCTAGTGACTGTGGTAATTTAATTAATTATGAAAATTATATGGGCTATGACGCCGCTGCTGGCTGTGGAAAAATGTTTACAGAAGGACAAATAGATAGAATGCTCACGGCATTGCAACATCCAGCACGTAAACCTTTATGGCAATCAGCTAACTTAACATCTACAGGGGTAGATTTAACAGGAGCGTCTTTAGTCGTAGATAGTCCAATAGTGGAAGAAGCCTTATCAAATAATGGAGCGATAGTTAATGAAGCTAAAAATGTTACGCTTCAAGGAGGTGCTTTTACCGTTAGTTCTGGAAGTTTATTTGAAGGAACACATTTTGATACAAGTCTACCTCAAGGGGTATCAGCACAAATTACGGTAGTAGATAATCAAAAGTTAAATGTAAAATTTACAGGTCAAGCATTAAATCATGCTAAATCTGATAATTCAACAGGTACAATTACCTTTAAAAATGCAGCAATTTCAGGAGGAACATCCTCTTTAAACTCAGATAAAGTAACGTTTAATTTCTCTTTTTATGATTCTTATAAAGTGGTGTATTTTGATAATCAAGATTACACGGCTAATTCAGGAAGTACTTGGACATTTTTTACAATAAATGGTGCTAGTAATAATAGATTTGGAACGTTTTATGAAAATAGTTCATTGATATTAGAGACGTATAAAAAAGCATTAATATGTCAATCAGGAACTAGAAATGTAAAACCAGTTGAGTTAAATACAGTAATTGATGAGCAAAGTTCTTGGGTAGATGGAGGAGGATATCCTGATTTACATGTAATTAGAGATGCTAGTTACACTTCCTGGGATGGTAAAACCACTTACATAGGTTTTCAATTAGAGTTATACCCAGGAAAAACTAATTATGGTTGGTTCAGAGTTAGTGTTAACAATAATGGGACTTCGTATAGTTTGTTAGATTATGCATATAGTACAGAGCCTTATGGAGCCATTAAGGCAGGAAGCAAAGTTTGGGATGGAGGATCAACTTGTAATGATGGCATTCAAAATGGAGATGAAACAGGAGTTGATTGTGGTGGTTCATGTGAGCCTTGTAGCACAAATGATGATGTAGTATATGTTAACATAGATGACCTAACGGTAACCTCAAATGACCCTTGGAAGTTTTTTAGAATTGAAGTAGGAGACGATACTGATTATGGAGCTTGGTATACTAGCAATTCTGTACGATTAGAAACCTATAATAAAGATATTGTTTGTGAAAGTACGACTAGCAATGCATCCTATTTAGCAGAAGGTGTTTCGGTTGGAGCACCAAGTAATTTTGTAGCAAACTCATATCCTTATACGGTTAGTTCTTCTGATTATACATCGTGGAATGGGAAGACTGGTTTTATTGGGTTTACTTTTAAAATAAATGGAAATCCGCACTATGGATGGTTCCATATTTCGGTTGCAAGTGATGGACAATCTTATACGTTGACAGATTACGCTTACAATAAAACGGCAAATGCGGCAATTACAACAGTAACAAGAAGTGGAGTTGTGGGACCTAGTGATGAAAAGTTAAATGATAGTGGAATTATTTCTGCAACCCCCAATCCATTTATATCACAAACTAAAATTGATGTTTCTAGCCTTTCTAAGGATGGAGCCATACGATTAGATGTATATGATTTATTGGGAAGGCATATACACAGTAAAGACATTCAATCACCATCTACATTTATACTAATTGATGATAGTGTAATTAAAAGAGAAGGAATGTATTTATTAAAAATCCAATCAGGAAAACAAGTAAAAACTCTTAGTATTCTTAAAAAATAAGAAAAGAGTTTTATTAGGGGAGTAAAAACTGTTTGAAATATTTTCAAGCAGTTTTTTTACCATTTATTATAAGGGAATTTGCTTAAGTTAGAATTGTAGTATTTGGCTATTCCGGTAACTTCCTCACCTAGCCATTCAGGTTTTGTAAAGTGTTCGTTTTCGTTTTCTAGTTCTACTTCGGCAACTAATAAACCGTTGTTTTCTCCCAAAAAATCATCTACTTCAAAAGTATGACTGTCTACTTTTACTAAATAACGGTACTTTTCAATAATTCCTTTTTCACATAAATTAAAAAGAGCATCAGCTTCCTTTTTATCAATTTCTTTTTCCCATTCAAAACGAGTAGTTCCGTTAGTGTTAGAAGCTCCTTTGATAGTTAAAAAACCTGTGCTGTCTTTAATTCGAACTCGTACTACGCGCTCTTTATCTGAATTTAAAAAACCTTGCTTTATGTAGTTTTTTTGAAAAGCTTTTTTCTTAAAATCTGTGGATTTAACTAAAAACTTTCGCTCTATTTCTATAGCCATACAAAACGGAATCAAATTTATACGAATGTACCATTTTTGTTGATATTATTGAATATCTTTGATTAATGATTTTAATAGTTAAACTTGATTAAATGGCATTAATAACTACAAAGGCCATTGTTTTAAGCTCTCTTAAATATGGAGATACCAGTTTAATTGTAAAATGTTTTACTTTACAAGAAGGAGTAAAATCGTATATGATAAAAGGTGTGCTAAAATCAAAAAAAGGAAAATTAAAACCTGCACACTTTCAACCATTAACACAGTTAAATCTTACTGCAAACCATAGCAATAAAAGTTCATTACATTCTATTAAAGAAGTGCAAGTAATTCATTCGTATGAAACTATTCATACTTCCGTAGTTAAACAAACCATTGTACTTTTTTTATCAGAAGTGTTATCGTATATCCTTCAAGAGGAAGAAGAAAACAATCCTTTATATAGTTATATTGAAACTTCTTTAATTTGGTTAGACACACATGGTGAAGTAGCAAACTTTCATATATTGTTTTTATTGAATTTATCTAGGTATCTTGGCTTTTATCCAGACACGACCAATATTGATAGATTAGCCTTTAATTTATTAGAAGGAGGTTTTACCGATACGGAATATGAAAAGCTAACTCTATCGGGAAAAAAATTACTTCTTTTTAAAGGTATATTAGGCATAAATTTTGATGCAATAAATTCAATTTCTTATTCAAAAAAAGAAAGACAAATTATTCTCCGAATTATAGTTCAATATTATGAATTACATTTGGAGGGATTTAGAGAACCTAAGTCATTAGATGTTTTAGAAACCGTATTTAATTAATATGAAGCAAAGAATTACTGTATTTTTTTTATTATTTATTACCACAATTTTTTCTCAAACTATTACTGTTATTGATGCTGAAACAGGTAAGCCTGTAGAGGCTGTTGCAGTGTTTAATAAAAGCAAAGTAACATCGGCAGTAAGTGATGAGTTTGGGAAAGTAGATGTTTCTAATTTTAAAAAAAATGAGTTGCTTACGTTTGCACACGTGTCGTATGCAGAATACCAAGAAAAAAAATCAGCAATAAAAAAGAATAACTACCATGTTTATTTATCAAAAAACTCTGAGCAGTTAGATGAGGTAGTTGTTTCAGTTTTTAAAAATAGAGAAAAAACCAATCGAATTGCAGAGCAAATAGCAGTGGTGTCTTCAAAAGAAATAGAGAAACTATCTCCACAGACTTCAGCAGATTTATTAGCAAGTGTTCCTGGAATTAAAGTTCAGAAATCACAGTTTGGAGGAGGAAGTCCTGTTTTGCGTGGAATGGAAAGTAACCGAGTACTTTTGGTAGTTGATGGTGTTCGTATGAATAATGCAATTTACCGAAAAGGACACTTACAAAACTCAATTACAGTAGCTCCAAATTTATTAGATAGAACAGAAGTTGTTTTTGGTCCGTCATCAGTAATTTATGGTTCTGATGCATTAGGTGGGGTAATTCACTACTATACCAAAACTCCGAAGTTATCAAAAAAAGGAAGTGAAGTTAAAGGAAATACATTTTTAAGATATAGTTCAGCAAATAATGAAATAACTAATGTAGTTTCTGCTGAGTTAAGATTTAAAAAATGGGCATCTTTTACAAGTGTAGCTCATAGTAATTTTGGAGATTTAAAGATGGGAGAAAACCGTTCTCATGGTTTTGAAAACTGGGGGAAAGTACCTTTTTACTCTAATAATACTAATACTTTTTACAATGATACACCAGTAGCCAATTTTAATGAGAATTTACAAAGAAATACAGGCTACAGTCAAACAGACGTGCTACAAAAATTTTATATTCCTTTTTCAAAAAACACTGATTTTAAACTAAACTTACAGTATTCAACCTCTTCAAGCATCCCGCGTTTTGACAAGTTAACTGAGTTGAAAAGTGGAAGCTTAAAGTTTGCTGAATGGTATTACGGTCCACAAGAACGTTTGTTAATATCTCCGCAGTTAATTATCAATCCTAAGAAAAAATGGATGGATAATGGTACAATAACTTTAGCGTATCAAAACATAAAAGAAAGTCGTATACAACGAAAGTATGGAAGCTTAGATAGGTCTTACAGAAATGAAAGTGTAGATGTTTTTAGTTTGAATGGAGATTTTACAATACCCTTAGCTAAAAGAAGAAATTTAGGGTATGGAGTAGAAGTTACTTACAATGATGTAGCATCAAATTCTTATGGAAAAACATTGCGTGTTAATGGTAATAAAATTATTGGTTTTGATGATGATTTTACCGTGCAATCTCGATATCCTGATGGAGGAAGCAGTTATTTAAGTTCAGCTTTTTATGTAGATTATCGTCAAGATATTAATGATAAATCAACATTAAACACAGGAATTAGAGGTACCAATACTGTGTTGAAAGCAAAATGGCTTGATGAAACGTTTATAGATATTCCTCAAAGTGATATAAAACTAGATAATCAATCGTTAACAGCAACCATAGGGTATGTGTACAAACCAAATAAAACGTGGCAATTAAATACGGTATTGTCTTCTGGGTTTAGATCACCAAATATTGATGATGTAGGAAAAATAAGAGAGAAAAATGGAAAAGTAACAGTACCCAATATAGAATTAAAACCAGAACATGCATATAATGCTGAAATAGGAGCTCAAAAATACTTTAACAATAGAAAGTTTAGAGTTGGAGCTAACGTGTATTATACTTTGTTGAATAATTATATTTATAGAGAGAATTTTGAATTAAATGGAAGCTCAACTATTGAGTATGACGGAGAAGAAGGAGCTATTGTAGCTAATGTTAATAAAGGAACAGCTTATGTTACGGGTGCTACAGTAAGTTATCAAGGAAAGTTACATAGAAATTGGAATACTTCAGGATTTGTTACCTATACGTATGGAAAAACTTATGATACCAACGAACCAATGTCGTCTATTCCACCATTATTTGGTCGTTTTGATGTAAGTTACGTAAATAAGAAGCTAGAAGGTGGAGTCAACTTAGTTTTTAATGCGAAAAAAGATATTTCAGACTATAACATAACTGAAGGTATTGATAACCATGAACAGACACCAATTGTGAATCCTAATGCAACGGAAGATATTAACGAATATTATGGAACTCCTAGCTGGATGACTGTTGGATTGTATGGGAAGTATCAGTTCACAAAAAACATCGCTTTGCAAGCGCAATTGTCAAATTTGTTTGATGAGCATTATAAAGAATTTGCTTCGGGAGTTTCAGCTGCAGGACGTAATATTTCAGTATCTTTGTTAACCAATTTTTAAGTAAAAAATCAATGATTAATTTTTTCAGATTAGTAAGTTTATTAGAAGGGATATCTTACATTTTATTACTTTTTATAGCAGTGCCAATAAAATACTTACAAGGAAATCCAGAATATGTAAAAATGCTGGGTATGCCCCACGGATTATTGTTTGTAGGGTATATTGTATTAGCTATTATGTTAAAGTACGAGTTAAACTGGAACGGTAAAACTTTCGGAATCGTTTGTTTACTTTCTATTCTACCTTTCGGAACATTTTTCGTTGGTAAATACTTAAAAAAGGCAGAAGCTTAATATTTTACTTTATTGAGAAAAATTACCCTCCGCTAACTGGAGGAATAATTGCGATTACATCATTCTCTTTTATGAGTATGTCGTCAGTAGCGTAGCTTTCGTTAATAGCTACCGCATACGAACTCATTTTTTGTAGCTCAGGGAATTCTGCTAAAAGAAATTCTTTAAAACTAGCAACAGTACTTTTGTTAGGTAGTTCAATTTCTAATGAAGAACTATCAATAAAGTCTGTAGCCATACCAAAAAATAGAATGCTTATTTTCATATGTTTATTTTATTTTTTATTAACAATCCTTTACTTTGATGTTTAAAATAATCATTTCGTTGTATGTTTAATAATGATTTTAAACATGTCAGTTTCAAAACATAAAAATACCACTAATTTTTATAAATACTGAATTTAACAAAGCTTTAATATTTATTGTAAAGTGTCTAATTATCAATGCGAAAAAAAACTAAGTTAGGGAAAACCCTGAGAAGAAAATGGTGCCAACTCAGGGTTTTCCCTGATAGGCTTTAACATTTGTTAAAAAATAATTTTATATGTTTGAGGAAGGTAATACTAAAAATTTGATCACTTTTTAGTATTATCTACTAGCTAGTAAAAGAAGAAGGATGTTTATAAAGTTGCGTACATTTTTCTTTCTTACCTAAAAAATGTTTAATTAAAAATTAAAAAAATGAATATTATTTTATGGCAAATTTTGAACTTAGTAGGAATTGTCATTATTGTATTTTTACTATTAAAAATTTTAAAAAATTTTAAAAAAAATTAAGAAATGAAAAAGAAATTAAACCGATTTTTATTGTCATTATTGACAATATTATTTTTATCCTGTTCTCAAAGCGAAACGGCTATGCATGAAGAAGATTTGCGTAAAGAACTAGGTTTAGACCTAACTCGTTATCAGCTGCTGAAATCAATAATATAGAGGAAAATACAGAACCTATATATTTTAATAGTATAGAAGAAGCAAAAAAAATCTTAGATAATTCTTTGAAAGGATTCGAAAACTCTAATAAAAACTACGTTTCAAAAAACATTGTAAATTTAAATAAATCTTTGAGGAGTTTTTATGAACCTTGTGGACAAGGGAGTGTTAATCTGCAAACGGGTAATATGTCTATGAATCTGCATCTTAATATGTCATTTAATTATGATGGTAACAATATAAGTAATGTTAATTCTCATTTATCTGGCTTTACTTTAGGGGTAAGCTATAGTCATATATCATCTACACATAGTGTAGTAGGTAATACTATAAATGTTACAGTTAGAGGGACTCTTAATTACAACCTTTTTGTAGAAGGAGTTGGGACTTATTATAAAGAAAATGTTACATTAGTAGGAAACTATGATCCTTGTTCAGGATCAGGAGGGGTGGCTTATTGTCCACCTTCTAAATGTGCAGAAGAGGAAATAAGAGTTAGAGAGTAATTTAACGTATATAATTGCAAGGTAGTTGGCAGCTATCTTGTAATTATATTTAACTTAACAATTGTATTGTAATAATCTACAATTTTATCCCGAAAACAACTCTATTTTCAGATTTTCCATTAAAGTAAGAGCGAGCAAAATCTACACGTAAAAAACGCCATTTTCCAATACCAACATTATCTAAACCAATAGCAAACTCAGAATAAGGTTTGTTAGCTGCTGTAAATAATCCTTTGGCACCAGTAACTAGATGAAAGTTAAGTTTATTTAACAAAGGAACTTTACTTAATAATGCTCCTTTAAAGTTATATTCTCCATGAAGTTCAGCATATGTATCGTTAGAACTTAATTTATAATACGGAAGCATATAAAAGTTGTTTAAATAATTGTCTTTTGGAGCTATTAACAAGCGATTTCCGTTAAAATGAGCATAATCTATAAACGGAATGTCTTTTTTCTCTAAGAACATACCTCCTTTTGCTTTGTAAGCAAATTCACCCCAATTACCCAAATTGATTTGTTGATATAATTGAGAAAAAATCACATCAGAATTCCATTCAGAATTTCCTGAGCCAAAGTTTTTTTGATAACCAATGTACAGTGATGGGTATTTACGACTAGGGATGTTGTATTTTCCATCAGGATATGATAAATATTTTTGACCAAAATTAATGTTCGCTCCTAAAGAAAAAGTCCACATTTGATGAGGTGTGAAACCTGTTGAAAAATCAGCAGGATCTTGCGGATTATTAGAAGTGTAGTCTACATTGTCTTGGGGAAACATTACATAATCAGTTGTATTAAATAAAGGCTTTCTATCTGCAAACTCTAAAGAAGAGAACATACGTATTCCGTTCGTTACTTCCTGTGAAAAGGTTGTTTTGGCAAATGTCTTTTCATAAATTTTTAAATAGTTTCGTTCAAAACCAATAGAACTTATCGTGTTCCAAAACTTAGAAATAGGTTGTTTAGAGTTGAATTGTGGTGTGGTAACTCCTCCAGAAATCATTAAAATGGGTCGTGTAGTATTATTCCAACGATAGTTAAAGTTGGCTGTAGGACGCACTTTTTTCTCTGAAAAACCATAATTAATATCAGCCCCAATACTAAAATGTTTTCCTTTTTTGTTCAATGATTTTCGGTAGTTAATACCTAAAGAAGAATTCCATCCTTGCACCGTATTAAAGTTAAGATTTTCAATAGGAGAAGAAGTGCTTATCGACCACTTTTTGTAAGAATCTCGGTAAGTATAACCAGAAAGAATATCCAACGGTTTAAACTTATTATTTTTGGTATCTATAGAGTCTAAATATTTCTTCGATTTTCGAATAGTTTTTATGCTGTCTTTTAATTTGTAATCCGATATTTCTTCAGAAGTTAAAGTTACAGGACGAATTTTTTTCCAATATGTTGAATCCTTTTCAGTAGCATTTTCAGCAAATGAAAGAACCTCGTTACCAAAAGTGTCTTTAGTAAAATTAGGATTAAAATTATAGTTAGAATAAGCAGCAGAAAATCGTCCGTTAAAATGAAACCCCAAAAGCCCAGCTTTAAAATCTATGGTTTGCGTAACGGGCACCCAAGCTTTTTTTTTAGTAGAAAAATTATAATTCTGTTTAATATGTAGTGAATCTACAATAGGCAAGCTTATTTGTGCACCAGTGACAATAACATCCGCACCATAAATAGCCCAATTATCTTCAACTATATAGATGAACCCACTAAAAACCCGATCGTTTTTACGTTTTGGTAAAAGTTGAATTTTGTTAATTAGTGTTCCATTTTTATCATAAAAAACACCCGTTAGTTTATAGTTGTAATAGCCAAAGGCACCATTTGCAATAGGAGAAACTACCTTAACGTCACCTAAATCAAAAGAGTTTTCATAAAAGTTAAAATTAACTTCTTCTGCTTGATTAAAACTAATTCCGTTGTCTTGTCCGCTAACTTTTGAAGCTATAATGTGTTCTTTAAAGTTTTTAGGTCTTTTTTGGAAAGCGATTTTTGAGACCGTTTCAGAAAGGTAAACGACGCCTGTTCTAGTTGAATCTAATCCACCGCCCATATCACCAATGTCTTGTCCTAAAAACTTTTTTGGTAAATCTTTTACCTTAAACAAACCACGAGAGTAAAAATCAGCAGTATACTCAGCAAACTTATTCGTGTTTTTTGCCTTGCTAGCAATGGCATTTCTAATAATTTTGTTGGCAGGATTTTCTTTAGAAGAAATAGTTACTTCATCCAAAGTAACCTCTTCTTCGGGTAATGTAATATTTAAAGTAAAAGGGAAAGAGTTGATTTCAATAGTTTTTTTTAGAGTCATATACCCTAGCATTTGAAATATTACAGTGTGCTCTCCTGTTGAGTTAAAAGCTAATTCGTAGTCACCTTTTGTATTGGTTGTGGTACCTGTAATAGTATTTTCTAAATATACACTTACAAAAGAAAGAGGCTGGTTTTTAGTATCGGTAACTTTTCCTGTAATTTGAGAAAAAGCAATTGAAGAGCATACTAAAAATAAAAATGTAGTTATATTTTTCATAGTCAGTTGGTTGTTGTTAACAAACATAAAAGAAGAACTTTGTAAAGTGTATTTAAGAAGTGTTAAATAACTTACAAAGTTCTCTTAATATAATGTAAGACTATGAAAAAGAAAAAATGTTACAAAAGATTACTTAACCGTATCTTTTTGTTGCTTTTTCTTCTTTTTTCCGAATAAACCACCTAAAACGTTTGTTACCTTTTTAACAGTTTCTTCCTTTTTACTGGTTGTGCTGGTGCTATCTTTCTTTTTATTTCCTAATAAGCTACCTATAGCATTGTTAACTAACTTGTCTTTTTGTTGTTGAACTAATTTCTGGCTTAACTTAGTAACTGATGAAGATAAATCGGTTTTTACAGAAGGATTAGTCATATTTCCAGCAATACTTGCGGTAATAGGAACAGTAATGTTTTGTTGATCTTTTGCGCTTAATTTTGAAAGTAATCCTTGTGCTTCATTACCTAAATATTTAGCAGGAACATTAAGAGTAACGTTGTAGTTCATTGTTTTATCAAATCCATGGCTACCTCCTATAGTAATACCAATATCTTTATATTTTAAATCAAATGGTTTTACAGCTACTTTACCTTCTTTAAAAGATAAATATGTTTTAATATCAGATAAATCTAGCTTTTTTAAATCAATAAAAGATAATTTATCGTTTAATAAACTAAGTGCTTTTGTTTTTTCAGGATTAATACTAGTTGTTAATAATTCAGCTAAAGCATTACCAGAAACTGAGGTAAGGTTTGGGGTAAAATCGTCATTCAAACTCCCCATTAAATCAATGTCAGAATTTAATTTACCATTCATAGCTCCGGCAATAGGGCTTAATGATTGTAATAAGTCTAAGTTAGTAAATGATTGAGCAATGTCAAAAGATTTAATGCCTAACTTCATATCGAATGTAGGTTTCTTTTGCTGTGTATTAACTTCTCCGTTTAAAGCAATTTGACCATTAAAAATACCAGCATTCATGTTTTGTAAAATGGCTTTTTCGTCTTTTAAAAGCAATGTTCCTCTTACATTTTTTAAAGTCAAATTATCGTAATATACAGTTTGAGCGTTTGCAGAAACAGCACAATCTAAAAATGCAGGAATTTTTAAAGATTCTTTAGGTGTGTCTTTTTTAGATGTTTCCTCTTTACTTTCATCAGCTTCAGGATTTTCTTGCATAAAATCACTAACATAAAAATTGTTTGAGTTTAGCTTGAAATTTCCTTGTAGTTTTTTGTCAGAAAGTAAAAAGCCTAACAGGTTTTTAATTGTTCCTTTAGCATTTAAATCACTTTTTCCTGAGGTAGCATCAAACTTACTTAAGGTAATGGTGCCAGGTGTAAAATTAACCACTGTGTTTTTAATATGAAGTGGATTTACAACATCTTTAGAAGAAAAAATAAAGTCGCTTACCTCCATTTTTCCATTATTTTTAATACGACTTAAAGTATTGTTTTCAATCGCTTTCATGTCGAACTCTGTATGCAAATCAGCCTTTAAAATCCCGCTTAATTCATTTTCTAAATCAATAGGATATGCTTTGTTAATATTGGCGAGGTTTAAAACACCTTTTAAACTAGCATTTATTTTTGGATTGGTAGTTAGATTATAGATATTTCCTTTTCCAGAAAAAGTATCCTGATCAATCTTAAAAGAAAGTCCATTAATAGCAACAAACGTGTTTTCTGTTTTACCAGTGGTGTTTTTTATTTGAGCATCAATGTTAATATTTTGAACACTTTTTGGTAAATCAGGGTATTTAAATGAAGCATTATTAGACTTCATGGAAATATCTAATTTTGGAATATGGTTGTCATCAATAATTCCATTTACTTTTCCGTTCACACTAAAATTACCAGTAGTACTTACACCAGCAATACTTTTAGTATAGGCTTCTGGAATTAAACCTAAAAAGTTTTTAAAGTCAGAAGACGGAGTTTTGAAGTTGATATCAACCTCTTGGTTTTTCTCGTTAACTTGAACAAAACCGTCAAAAACCAATGGAAGGTTATTTAGTTTAGCTTCATTTTTTAAGAAAGAAAACTTCATATTAGTTAAATCCATTCCTAAAATAGCATCTAATTCTATTTTTTGATTCTTTGCATAAGAATTACCATCCATTCCAAAAGATACTAAAGTAGATGTTCGGGTGTTTAATTCTGTATTAGATTGAGAGAAATCACCACTTCCACTATGGTTTAACTCAGCTAGTTCAAGGTTTAGTTTACCTTGCTCATCATTGTATTTTACCGTAGCATTGTTAATAGCGTATGAATTAATAGATAGCCCAAAAGTAGAAGGTTCTTCCTCTTGAGTTTCTTTCGTTTCAGAAGGTTTTGCAATATCGTAATTGGCATTTCCTTTTTCATCAACTAATACACTTACCAAAGCATCATCTATAGAAAAAGATTTGATGTTTAATTGATCAGAAGAAGCTTTAAAAAGCTCTGTAAGTTTTAATGCTAAGTTTACCTCTTTCGCATATACCAAGGTGTCACCTTCAAAAGGAGCTTTGTTAATAACCGTTAGGTTTGATAATTGAACAGATGCGTTTGGAAAGTTTCTAAGTAAACTTAGGCTAGAGTCGCTAAAATCAACTTGTGCATTTACGTTGTTGTTAATTGTAGTTTTTACTAAGTTCATCACTTTATCTTGAAATAACAGGGGAATGCTAATCAAAAGGATGAAGAAAAAAATTACAACACCTAATACTATTTTATATATCTTTTTCATTATGAATAAAGTTTGTCATGTAATACTAACGAACAAATTTCAACATTTATTTGTAAATAGAAAGTGAATAAAATTATAATTTTTCTTTTGGTAATTTTGCACTGTTAAAAACACGTATTTTGAATAAGAAACAGCAATACTCAAATTTTATAAAAGCACAAGCAAAACGCTTGGGTTTTTTAGGTTGTGGTATTGCAAAAGCTGATTTTTTAGAAGAAGAAGCACCTCGTTTAGAGCAATGGTTACAAAATGAGTATCATGGTGAAATGCATTACATGGAAAACCACTTTGACAAACGTTTAGACCCAAGATTGTTGGTTGATGGCGCAAAATCGGTAATTTCTTTGTCGTACAACTATTTTCCTTCAGAAGTTCAGCAAGAAGGAAGTTATAAGATTTCTAAATATGCTTACGGTCAAGACTATCATCATATCATTAAAGGTAAACTGCGTGAATTGTT
Source organism: Tenacibaculum sp. 1_MG-2023 (assembly GCF_030547425.1). Lineage (GTDB taxonomy): Bacteria > Bacteroidota > Bacteroidia > Flavobacteriales > Flavobacteriaceae > Polaribacter. Next base: position 251,203 of record NZ_JAUORH010000001.1, read on the forward strand.
ACAGTTAATAAATGATGAAATAGGAGAAGTTTCTGGTCGTTGTTTTGTTGATTCTGCTCCTGTGTTAGAACGAGCTTGGGCGAAAAAGTCAGGCTTGGGTTGGAATGGAAAACATTCGTTGTTAATTCAAAAGCAACAAGGGTCGTTTTTCTTTTTGGCAGAATTAATTATTGATTTAGAACTTGAATATGACGAACCTTTTAAAACAGATCATTGCGGTAGTTGTACTCGCTGTATTGATGCTTGCCCAACACAAGCTATTTTACCTAACAATACAGTTGATGGAAGCAAATGTATTTCGTATTTAACTATTGAATTAAAAGATGCAATTCCATCAGGGTTTAAAGGAGAAATGCAAGACTGGATGTTTGGTTGCGATGTATGCCAAGATGTATGTCCTTGGAATCGTTTTTCACAACCACACGAAGAAAATTTGTTTACACCGCAAGAAAGTTTATTGCAAATGACAAAACGTGATTGGCAAGAGTTGACACAAGAAACCTTTAGTAAGGTGTTTAAAAAATCAGCCGTAAAACGAACAAAATTTTCAGGTTTGCTAAGAAATATTGATTTTATAAAATAGAAAAACCGCTTTTAAAGCGGTTTTTCTCATATCCTATAAATTATTTAGGATTTGTTTCTCCAAAGAAAAACCAATTAAGTCCTTTTTTAATCATTCCACTTTCTTTTACTACAGCCTTTTTGTTTGCTTCTTTTAAGTTAGCAGTTTCTCCTTCAAATAGGTTTACAACAAATTCGTCATATGAGGCGTTAACTTCTTCTTGTAAGAAAGAATTGAAATATAACTCACTTGCTTTTTCACCTTTAACTTTTTCAATTTCTAATAGCGTTTTGTATAAAGGTTCTATTTTTTTTACAACATTTTCAGGTAAAGACTTTCTTCTTCCAGTATATCCAGTGATTTTTCCACTATCATCTTTTTCTACATCAAAATCAGTAATAACCCAGTAGTATCTACCTGTTCTTGTTAAGTTCTTAACAATAGCATGAAAATTATTTCCTTGTTTTAGGTTGTCCCATAATACTTTGAAGACTACTTTAGGCATATCGGGATGCCTAATAACATTGTGAGGTTCTCCAATAAGCTCTATCTTATTATATTCCGAAGCTTCTTCGAAAGTATCGTTCATATATAAAATAGTTCCTACGGGGTCTGTTTTGCTAATAATTGTTTTTGATTTGTCCCATTTTACTTCTTCATCTATAACTTTAGAAGGTTTAAGAGAATTGTTTGTGTGCATTTTTTTTGTTTTAATAGTTATTCGGGGTGGTTTATTCAAAAAAATAATCAACAAATATAAGGTTTTTGATGTGGGAGCGTGGTTTGAATTGATTTTTAGTTAAGTTAAAAGTTGTTAAAAACAGGTAATTTTTATTTAATCTAAAATAGTAATTTTTAAATCATTGTATTGTATTAGTTTTTTTAGTGAAGTAATAGGATAGTGTTATATATTCAGAATAAGAGTATATAGGGGAGGTTAATATTAAAAGAAAAAGAGTCAAAACATATGTTTTGACTCTTTTGAAGAAAATTTAATTTAAGAGGATTATTAAGGGGATAATTTACTTAGGGTTAGTTTCTCCAAAGAAGAACCAATTTAGCCCTTTCTTTAAAGGGTTTGCTTCGTTCTTAACTTTTTCAGCCTCTTCTTTAGAAAGTTCTTCGTTAAACAAGTCAACGACAAACTCATTATATGTTTTACCAACTTCTTCTTTTAAGTAAGCTTGAAAATACATTTCACTAGCTTTTTCACCTTTTAGTTTTTCAATATCTAAAAGTGTTTTGTATATAGGTTTAATTTTCTTAACAACACCATCAGGAACTGCTTTCCTTCTGGCTGTGTATCCGACAATTTTATCTTCTTCATCTCTATCAATAGTAAAATCGGTAATAACCCAGTAATATCTCCCCGTTCTTGTTAGGTTTTTAACAATAGCGTGGAAGTTTTCGCCTTTTTTAAGAGCATCCCATAGTACTTTAAAAGCTACCTTAGGCATGTCTGGATGACGAATAATATTATGAGGTTCACCAACTAATTCAATAGTGCTATATTCACAGGTGTTAGAAAAAACATCGTTAGCATATAAAATAGTTCCGTAAATATCGGTTTTACTCACAATGGTTTTTGTTTTGTCCCATTGTACTTCTTCGTCAATAATGTGTCTTTGTGTAGTTTCCATTTTTTTATTTTGGTTTAAGGTTATGGCAAAATTCAGGAAATTTTTAAAGACGAAATATGACTTTTATCAGGTTACAAATTCTTTTTACTTCATAACAAAATGTATATTTGTAAGTTCAAACAAACAAGAACGAACCTATGAGAGATTCTAGAAAAAGGCATGAAGCACTACTTTATCATGCTAAGCCGAAGCCCGGAAAAATAGCAGTAGTACCTACCAAAAAATATGCAACTCAACATGATTTGTCGTTAGCATATTCACCAGGAGTAGCTGAGCCTTGTTTAGAGATAGCTAAAGATAAAAACAATGTTTATAAATACACTTCAAAAAGCAATTTAGTAGCCGTTATATCAAATGGAACAGCAGTTTTAGGGCTAGGAGATATTGGTCCTGAGGCATCTAAGCCAGTAATGGAAGGAAAAGGGTTGCTGTTTAAAATTTTTGCTGATATTGATGTTTTTGACATTGAGGTAGATGTAACAGACGTAGATAAATTTGTTGAAACTGTTAAGGCAATTGCTCCAACTTTTGGAGGAATTAACTTAGAAGATATTAAAGCTCCTGAAGCTTTTGAAATAGAAAGACGATTAAAAGAGGAGTTAGACATTCCTGTAATGCACGATGATCAGCATGGTACAGCAATTATTTCTGCAGCAGCCTTAAAAAACGCATTAGAAATTAATGAAAAGAACATTAAGGATGTAAAAATTGTTGTTAACGGAGCAGGAGCAGCAGCAATTTCATGTACACGTTTATATTTAGCTTTAGGAGCTAAACGTGAAAACGTAGTTATGTGTGATAGTAAAGGAGTTATCAGAAAAGATAGAGACAACTTAACTTCACAGAAAGCGGAGTTTGCTACAGATAAAGATGTGAATACTTTAGAAGAAGCGATGTTAAATGCTGATGTGTTTATTGGTTTGTCAAAAGGAAATGTAGTGTCTCCTGAGATGTTGCTAGCAATGGCGAAAAATCCTATTGTTTTTGCAATGGCAAATCCAGAACCAGAGATAGAATACGATTTAGCAATTGCTACAAGAGATGATATTATCATGGCTACAGGAAGATCAGACCATCCTAATCAGGTGAATAATGTGTTAGGGTTTCCTTTTATTTTTCGTGGGGCATTAGATGTTCGTGCAAAGAAGATTAACGAAGAAATGAAGATGGCAGCTGTACATGCTTTGGCAGATTTAGCAAAGCAATCAGTGCCTGAACAAGTAAATATTGTATATGATGAAGTAAGTCTTTCTTTTGGGAAAGAATACATAATTCCTAAACCGTTTGATCCTAGGTTGATTTATGAAATTCCACCAGCAATTGCGAAGGCAGCGATGGACTCAGGAGTAGCTCAAGAACCAATTGATGATTGGGATAAATATCGTGAAGAGTTAATGGATCGTTCAGGGACAGGAAGTAAAGAAGTACGATTATTACATAACCGAGCTAAGAAGAACCCCAAAAGATTAGTGTTTGCTGAAGCAGATCATTTAGATGTGTTGAAAGCAGCACAAAGAGTGTATGAAGAAAGAATTGGTAAGCCAATTTTATTAGGGAGACGAGAAGTTATATTAGAATTAAAAGAAGAATTAGGTTTTGATGCTGATGTACCAATTATAGACCCAAAAACAGATGAAGAAGAGGAAAGAAGAAATCGTTATGCTGAGGCTTTTTGGAAAACTAGACAGCGTAAAGGAGTAACTTTTTTAGAAGCTCAAAAATGGATGCGTGAACGCAACTACTTTGCTGCGATGATGGTGAATTCTGGTGAAGCAGATGCTTTAATTACTGGGTATTCAAGACCCTATCCATCAGTAGTAAAGCCAATGTTAGAGTTGATTGAAAAAGATCATGGAGTAACAAGGGTGGCGGCAACCAATATGATGTTGACTAAACAAGGACCTATATTCTTAGCAGATACAACAATCAATATCAATCCAACAGCAAAAGATTTAGCTAAAATTACACAGTTAACATCAGTATTGGCTAAAATGTTTGGAATGAAACCTCATGTTGCAATGTTAGGTTTCTCAAACTTTGGATCATCAAAATCAGAAAGCTCAACTAAAATTAGAGAGGCGGTTTCTTACATTCACCGTCATCATCCAAATGTTGTGGTAGACGGTGAGTTACAAGCAGATTTTGCTTTGAACCCTGAATTATTGGCAAAAGAATTCCCTTTTTCTAAATTAAATGGAAAAAGAGCAAACGTATTAATTTTCCCTAATTTAGAGTCGGCAAATATTACCTATAAGTTAATGAAAGCCGTTGATGAAGTAGAAACGATAGGGCCAATTTTACTAGGAATGAGTAAACCAGTACATATTTTGCAATTAGGAGCAAGCGTTGATGAAATGGTAAATATGGCTGCGGTAGCAGTTGTAGACGCTCAAAACAAAGAAAAGAAAGCTAAAAACAAGATTTCTCAATAGCTAAAAGAGAAGTTTTTTTAAAAGATAATTTTGTCTATTTTAGACAAATAGAAAAAATAGCTGGATGATAACACAAATAAGGGGAAAACTTGTGGAAAAAAATCCTACATACGCAGTTGTTGACTGTGGTGGAGTAGGATACTTAATGCATATTTCTTTAAACACATATTCATCATTACCAAACGATGAATATGTGTTGTTGTATACACACTTATCTATTAGAGAAGACGCACATACACTATATGGATTTTCAACGAAAATTGAACGAGAAGTTTTTAGATTGCTAACTTCGGTTTCTGGAGTGGGGCCTAGTACTGCACGAACAATGTTGTCTTCAATGACTTCAGAAGAAGTTTCGCAAGCAATAGCTTCTGAAAATGTGAAACTAATTCAAACAGTTAAAGGTATTGGAGCTAAAACAGCACAACGAGTTATTGTTGATTTAAAGGATAAAGTTTTAAAAACTTTTGATGTAGATGAAGTTTCTGTGGTTCAGAACAATACAAATAAAGAAGAAGCGTTATCTGCTTTAGAGGTTCTTGGGTTTGCGCGGAAGCAAGCAGATAAGGTAATAGGGAATATATTAAAAGAAACACCTGATGCAAGTGTTGAAATACTGATAAAACAGGCGTTAAAAAACTTATAAAAAAGGTTGGAAAAAGCAGTTATGAATAGATTACTTACAGCACTTACTGTTTTGGTAAGTGTTGTTTCGTTTTCGCAAAACACGCAAAAGGATAGCATTAATCCTGTTAAAAAAGATACTGTAACTCCCCTCAAATACAAATTTAAATACAATCAAAACGGAACACTTTACTTAAATAATCCTACTCAAAAAGTAGTTACTTATGATAAGGCATTGAATAAGTTTATGGTGGTCGAAAAAATAGGAGACTATTATGTTGGAACCCCTATTTTTATGACTCCTAAAGAGTACGATGAATACCGTTTAAAAAATGATTTAAAAAATTACTTCAAAGAAAAAGTAGATGCTACTAACCCTAAAAAGAAAGGAAGTGAAGCAGCTCGTAAGAACTTACTACCCAAATACTATGTGAACTCTAAATTTTTCGAATCTGTTTTTGGAGGCAATACTGTTGAGGTAAATCCGACGGGGCAGATAAATATCAAGCTTGGAGGAGTATATCAAAATAATGAAAACCCTCAAATTTCTGTAGAAAACCAAAGTAGTTTTACTTTTGATTTCGATCAACAAATTAGTGCAAGCTTACAAGCAAAAGTAGGTAAGAGATTAAAGGTGACTGCAAATTATGATACCCAATCTACTTTTGATTTTCAAAACATTATTAAGTTAGAATATACTCCAACAGAAGATGATATCATTAGAAATATAGAGGCAGGTAATATTAGTATGCCTATTAAGAATTCATTAATTAATGGTGCACAATCGTTATTTGGGGTAAAAACTGAATTACAATTTGGAAAAACACATATAACAGCAGCTTTTTCACAACAGAATTCACAATCTAAAACGGTAGTTGCCGAAGGAGGAGCAACGATTGAACCTTTTGAATTAAGAGCTTCTGATTATGATAATGATCGACATTTTTTCTTATCACAATATTTTAGAGAAAATTACAAGAAAGCTTTAGATAATTATCCGTTAGTTAATAGTCCTATAAATATTACAAGAATTGAAGTATGGGTTACGAATAGGAATCAAAATGTAAGTGATTACCGTAGTATTGTTGCTCTTGCCGATTTAGGAGAATCAGATGATGTAAACGAAGTAAATCCATCAGAAATTACAACAACACCTGGGGCCATATCAGTTAACTCTAATATTATACCATATAATGGGGTGAATAATTTGAGTTCTCTATTAGCAACAAATTCAGGAGGAATTAGAGATGTTGCAACTATTGATGCTGCTATTAATGGTATTGGAGTTCCTGCACGACAAGGGTTTAACTACACCTATTTACAAAATGCTCGTAGGTTACAACCTAATGAGTTTAAGCTACATTCACAGTTAGGTTTTATCTCGTTAAACAGAAGACTGAACGATGGAGAAGTTTTAGCGGTGGCTTTTGAATATACTGTGGTAGGAGCCTCTAATAATGAAACAGTATTTAAAGTAGGAGAATTTTCAAATGATGGAATTGTAGCTCCTGCAAATATTGCAGTTAAGCTATTGCGTAGTGAAATTTTAAATACGACAAGACCTGGAGATGATACAGAAGCATTCCCAACGTGGAGACTGATGATGAAAAACGTGTATGCTTTAGGGGCTTTTCCATTACAGCGTGATGGATTTCGTTTTGAATTATTATATCGTGATGATGAAACAGGAACTTTGCAAAATACCCTCCAAAAAGCACAAACTCCTGGTATAACGGATAAACCGTTATTACGTATTTTAAACTTAGATAAGTTAGATCAAAGTGAATATGCAGTTACGAATGGAGATGGTTTCTTTGATTATGTGGAAGGAATAACGGTTAACTCTGAAAGAGGGTACATTTTATTTCCCGAACCAGAACCATTTGGTAATGATTTAAAAGATGAACTTACCAACCCCTCAGATCAAGATAAATATGTGTTTGAAGAATTGTACTTAACCACAAAAATTCAAGCTAAAAACGAGTATCAGAACTTAGATAAATTCTTTTTAAAAGGATATTTTAAATCAGAAACGAGTAGAGGTATCTCTTTGGGGGCTTTCAATGTTCCAAGAGGGTCAGTTCGCGTTACAGCTGGGGGAAGACAATTGGTTGAAGGAATAGATTATGTGGTAGATTATCAGTTAGGTCGTGTGCAAATTTTAGATCCAGGTTTAGAAGCATCTGGAATTCCAATTAACGCATCGGTAGAAAATAATACATTCTTTAACCAGCAACGAAAAACATTTATAGGAATAGATGTTGAGCACCGTTTTTCTGAAGATTTTATTTTAGGCGGGACTTTTTTAAATGTTAGTGAAAAACCAATTACACCAAAGGTTAATTTAGGAGGAGAGCCTATAGATAATATCATGTTAGGTTTGAACTTAGACTATTCTTCAGAAGTACCCTATTTAACAAAACTAGCAAATAAATTACCTTTTGTTGAAACAGAAGCACCTTCAAATGTTTCGGTTAGAGCAGATATGGCGTATTTATTACCAGGTTCTCCAAGTGGAATTAATGTAGATGGTACAGCAACTTCATATTTAGATGATTTTGAAGCATCACAAATACCAATTAACTTAAACTCACCACAACAATGGTTTTTAGCCAGTACACCAGAATCTCAAGGATTTGACGGAGGTACATTTGGTTTAGAGTACAATTACAAAAGAGGAAAATTAGCTTGGTATAATATTGATCAACTATTCTATGGAAGTGGAAATAGACCAGATAATATTGATGAAAATGAATTGTCGAGAGATGAAGTACGTCAAATTCGTTACAATGAGTTGTTTCCAAATACTGACTTGGATATTACACAGCAAAATTTAGTAAGAACTTTAGATTTAGCTTACTATCCAGCTGAAAGAGGTCCGTATAACTATAATGAGAATGCAAACACTGTAACAGCAGAAGAACGTTGGGGAGGTATTATGCGATCGTTAACCACAAATAATTTTGAACAAGCGAATGTTGAATACATTCAGTTTTGGTTAATGGATCCGTATGAAAACTATTCAATTACAACTGAAGAAGGTTTGCCAGCAGGAGTAAACCCAAATGATCCAACGAATCAAGTAGGGAAATTATTTATAAACTTAGGTAATGTTTCCGAAGATATTTTAAAAGACGGAAGAAAACAGTATGAAAATGGACTTCCTGCTGATGGGCAAAAAGCAGATGGAGGAAATGTTCAAACGTCTATTTGGGGAGATACACCTATAAATCCTTCTATTTTATATGCTTTCGATTCTAGTAATGATGCAAGAACGAATCAAGATATTGGTTTAGATGGTTTAAGCGATGAAGAAGAAAGAATAAAATTCCCTGCATTTGCAGGATTAGATGATCCAGCAGGAGATAACTTCCAATTTTTTAGAGGGGGAGCTATAGAGAGTACCAATCCATCAGTTTTATCTAGATATAAAAACTTTAACGGTACAGAAGGAAACTCGCCAACTGCCAGTCAATCTGGAGAGTCGTACCCAACATCATCTACTACATATCCAGATACGGAAGATATCAATAAGGATCAAACAATGAATCCTGTAAATAGTTATTTTGAATACGAGGTTTCATTAAACAAAACAGATTTAATAGTAGGGCAAAATCATATTATTGATGAAAAAACACAAAATGTAACTTTGTTAAATGGAGCGACAAGAACTACCAAGTGGTATCAATTTAGAATACCAGTAAGAAACGTTACTGATGCTCAAAAAATTAATGGAATTACCGATTTTAATAGTATCCGTTTTATACGAATGTTTTTAACACAATTCAAAATGCCAGTAGTACTACGTTTTGGAGAGTTAGAATTAGTAAGAGGAGACTGGAGACGTTATACAAAAACATTACCAGATACAAGCATTCCTCCTGAAGATTTGGATGCAGACGAATTAAATAAATTTGAAGTAGGAGTAGTAAGCATTGAGCAAAATCAAGATCGTTATAAGTTACCACCAGGAATTCAAAGAGAACGTTTACAAGGAACAAATAGAGTTCAACGTCAAAATGAACAATCAGTTACCTTAAAAGTAACAGATTTAGAAGCAGATGAGGTTAGAACTATTTATAAAAATATTAGTATTGATATGCGTAGGTATAAAAAGCTACGTATGTTTTTACATGCTGAAAATCAAAATAGCGTAACAGGAGCTAATGATGATGATATGGTTGCTATTATACGTTTAGGTACCGATTTAAATGATAACTATTATCAAGTAGAAAAACCATTAAAAATATCTACATCAAATGCATCATCTCTAGATGTTTGGCCTAAAGAAAATAATTTAGATATTCCTTTAGAAGAATTAGCTAACTTAAAAATTGAAAGACCAACAGGTAGTAACCTTACTGATGTATATTCGTCAACAAGTTCTAATGGGTTAAAAATTTCTGTGAGAGGTAATCCAACATTAGCACAAGTAAGAACGGTAATGCTAGGAGTAAAAAATACTGTTGCCGATGATAAAACTGTTGAGGTTTGGTTTAACGAATTACGTGCTGTTGATTTTGATAATAAAGGAGGATGGGCAGCTGTGGTAAATGCTGATGCTAATATGGCTGATGTAATGGATGTCTCTTTAGCGGGAAGAATGTCTACCATAGGTTTTGGTAATGTAGAAGATCGTGTACAACAAAGAAGTATTGAAGAAATAAAACAATACAGTGTAGCTACTAACATTCAATTAGGTAAAATGATGCCTAAAAAATGGAACATGCAAGTACCGATGAATTATAGCTATGGAGAAGAGTTTAGAGATCCAAAATACGATCCACAATTTCAAGATGTAGAATTAGAAGATGCTATTGATAAAAACCCTAATAGTAAAAATGCTCAAGACTATACACGAAGAAAGAGTATTAGTTTTATCAATGTAAAAAAGAATAGAAACCCGGAGAGTAAGAAGAAACCTAAGTTTTATGATGTAGAAAACTTCTCTGCTTCGTATGCACATAGTGAAGAGTTTCATAAAGATTACAATATTGAAAGATATGTGAATACAAATGTAATGGCTGGGGCTAGTTATAATTTTACTTTCGTTCCTTTTAGTATAGAACCATTTAAAAAATCGGAAGGATTTAAAAGTAGATACTTACAATTTATTAAAGACTTAAATTTTAACCCAGTACCAAAAACAATAGCATTAAACTCACGAATTAATAGAAATTATAATAGTCAACAATCAAGGAACTTAATTATTGACCCTATAAACCCTTTACCTGCACAACCTGAATTAATCCAACGAAGGTTTTTATTTAATTGGGATTATACAATTGGTTTCGATTTAACAAAATCACTACAACTAAATTTCAATGCTGCTAACAATTATATTTATGATAGTTTTGGAGAAGATGAGAACTTAGAAGTGTACGATCAGTTTTTTGATATAGGAAGGCCAGATAATTATCATCAGAAGTTAAACGCTACCTATAAGTTACCATTAGATAAGTTTCCTTTTTTGAACTTTATAAATGCAGATTATGGGTATACAGCTGATTTTGATTGGAAAGCAGGATCACAAAGTTATGTTGAACAAGTTGGAAACATGATTCAAAATGCCAATACACATAATTTAAACACGAATATAGATTTTGGCCGCTTTTATAAAATTGTAGGAGTAGATAAACTATTGTTAAAGGGAACAAAAAAACAACCTACTCAAAGGGGAGCAGCCACCTTAGGAGGAAACCAAGTAGCACAAAAAGCAAAGCTTAAAAAGAAAGCTACTTTTAGTCAGAAATTAGGGAAAGGTGTTTATGATGTATTAACATCGGTAAAGAGAGCAAAAATTAGTTATTCTCAAAATAACGGAACCTTATTGCAAGGTTATAAACCTTCGGTTGGTTTCTTAGGAAGAAATAGTTTTGATGGAGGTTTAGCTCCAACCTTAGGGTTTGTATTTGGTAGTCAAACAGATATTTTAAACACAGCAATTGAAAATGGCTGGTTAATTACTAGAAATTCAGGAGATGAATATTATAGTAAGAATTATGCTAAAACAAGGTATAAAAAACTAGATTATAACGTATCTGTAAAACCCTTTAGAGATTTAACTATTGATTTACGAGGAAACAGAATTCAAACAAGCAATTTAACACAACAGTTAGATGTTGTTTCAAATGGTAGCGGAGGTTTTGAACAAGACCCAAATATTAAACCTTTTGAAACAGGTAATTATAGCATTAGCCATTTTATGTTAGGAACTATTTTTACTGATAATGAAACATTGTATCAAAACTTCTTAGATTATAGAAGTGCTATTTCAAATAGGTTGTCGGCAGAAACAGGATTGCCTAATTCTGGTACAGCAGCATATCAAACAAACGGACAGCAAGCAATGTTGCCAGCATTTATTGCTGCATATTCAGGAAATAGCCCAACTTCAGTAAGTACAGGTATCTTTAAAAACATACCAATTCCTAACTGGACATTACGTTTTAATGGGTTTATGAAGTATAAGTGGTTTAAGAAAAACTTTACTTCGTTTACCTTATCACATGGTTACAAATCATCGTATACAATAGGTAACTATAGTAATAACTTGCAGTATGATTCAAATAATAGAGAAACAAATACAAATACTTCTGGTAATTATCAACCAGAACTCTTAATTTCGTCCGCAACTTTAATTGATGAGTTTTCACCATTAATAAAAGTAGATTTTAGAATGAAAAATTCAGTTTCATTCAAAGGAGAGGTAAGAAGAGACAGATCGTTAACATTAAATTTTAACAACAATACTTTAACAGATATAAAAGGAACAGAATATGTTTTAGGATTTGGATATAAGATTAGAGATGTTAAATTTGTCACCAGATTTACAGGAAAGAAAGAAACCTTAAAAGGAGATATAAATTTAAGAGCTGATATTTCGTTAAGAGACAATTTAACGTTGATAAGAAGTGTAGATGAAGAGAATAGTCAGATTACAGGAGGCGAGACGTTATTTGGATTAAAATTTATTGCCGACTATAATTTAAGTAGCAATTTAACAGCATCCTTTTATTATAATCACCAAACATTTGAATATGCAGTTTCTACAACTTTCCCAAGACAATCTATTAATGCAGGAATTAATTTAGTATATAACTTAGGAAATTAAAACAAACACAATAAAAATAATTACAATGAACATTCCATCAGAATTAAAGTACACCAAAGACCACGAGTGGGTTAAAGTAGAAAATGGTGTAGCAACTATTGGTATTACTGATTTTGCACAAGGAGAGTTAGGAGATATCGTATATGTTGATGTAGATACATTAGATGAGGAATTAGACGCTGAAGAAGTTTTCGGTTCAGTAGAAGCAGTAAAAACAGTTTCAGATCTTTTTATGCCCTTATCAGGAGAAGTAGTAGAATTTAACGAAGCATTAGAAGACGAACCAGAATTAGTAAATTCAGATCCTTATGGAAATGGATGGATGATAAAGGTAAAATTATCAGACGATTCACAAGTAGCAAACTTATTAAGTGCTGAAGCATATAAAGAACTTATTAAAGCATAAACTTATAATTATAATAGCAATACTAATAACCATAAGTATTGCTATTATTAGTTTAATCAAACTAGGAAAAGCACCTATACAAATTAACCATTTAGATAAGTTAGAACATGCTTTCGCTTATTTTGTGTTAAGTTTGGTATGGTTATTAGCTTTAAGAACAACAAAAATTAATAAATATATTATAGTTTTTTGTTGTTTTTTTTACGGCATAATTATTGAGACTCTACAAGTTACAACTACGTCATATAGATCAGGAGAGATTTTAGATATATTAGCAAACACGACGGGTATTTTAATAGCTTTCATTGTTTATAACTCTTTTTTTAAGAAAAATAAAGCTATTTAAAGATTAAGCTTGTAAAAGTTGAAATAAATTAATTAAATTAGCGAACTATTAAAAACATTTAGGATGGAAATCAAGAAAAATCCAAAATCAAACTTAGAGAACTATAGTAAACTATTTATGCAAATAGGTTTGGTTTTAGCTTTATTTGTAACGTATGTTGCTATTGAATATAAAACATATGATAAAGAGTATGGAGAGTTAGGTATGGCTAATATGGCTTCTGAAATTGAAGAAGAAACTATTGAGCTTCAAATTGAGCCACCAAAGCCAAAACCAAATACACCTCCACCACCAGCTCCTGAAAAAATTGAAGTAGTAGAAGACGAGGAAGAAATAGAAGAAACAGTTATAGAATCTACTGAAACAGATGAATCTGAAGAAATCATAGTTGAAGACATTCAAGAGGTTGAAGAGGCTGAAGAAGTAGTAGAAGATGTACCTTTCGCTATTATTGAAGAAGTTCCTGTATTTCCAGGCTGTAGTGGAACTAAGGCTCAAAAGAAGGCATGTTTAAATAAAAAATTACAAAGACATATTCAACGTAATTTTAATGCTGAACTAGCAAATGAGTTAGGTTTATCTCCAGGGAAGAAAAGAATCTATGTTCAATTTAAAATTGACAAAGATGGTTCTATTACAAATGTAGCGGCTAGAGCTCCGCATCCAAGATTAAAGAAGGAAGCAGAAAGAGTTGCTAGAAAGATACCTAAAATGAAACCTGGTAGACAAAGAGGTAGAGCAGTAAGAGTAGGTTATACATTACCAATTACATTTAATGTAGAATAGTAACAACCACTTAATAAAATAAAAAAAGAGCAATCCAATTCGGATTGCTCTTTTTTATTGGCACGCTTCTTGTTTTTAACAAAGCATTAACATAAAAATATAGTACTATGAAAGCACCTAAGAAACATGCTAAAAAGCAATTAGAAAAATTCTCAACTATTTTTACTCAATTAGGCTTAGTGTTAACGCTGTTTGTAGTTTTTCTTGTTTTAGAACACGAAACAGCGAAAGACGCAGCAATAGTTGAACCTACTAATGCACAGGTTTATGAGAAAGTTTACACTTTTAATACCCCTATTATTATAAAAAAAGAAGTAAAAGAAATTGAAAAACCAAAGAAAAAGCAAGTAATTAAGGAGGTGTTTAAACCTGAAGTGATAGATAATGATACGGAAGTTACTACTGTAATAGACTTGCCTATAGAAGAAACGCCAATTGATGTTGATCAAATCCCTGAGTCAGAAGAAATAGAAACTATAAAAGATAGTGACGACCCGGTATCAATTAATAACGTACAAAACACTCCTGTTTTTAAAGGTTGTGAAGGATTATCAGAAGAAGAAAATATAAAATGCTTTGAAAGAAAAATACAACAACACATACAACGTAATTTTAACTTAGAACTAGCACAAGAAGTAGGGTTAAGCTCAGGAAAGTATAAAATAATAACTCAGTTTATAATTGATAAAAAAGGAGACGTAGTTGATGTTAAAATTAGAGCTCCACATTTTAAACTAAAAAATGAAACTGATAGGGTTGTAAACAAAATACCAAAGTTTACTCCAGGAAAACAGAATAATAAAGAAGTAAAAGTAAAATACACGTTACCAATTACTTTTAAAGTAGAATAAAAAGTAAAAACTCAACCAACTGGTTGAGTTTTTTTACTTTTGTTACATATGGATACAAATAAAACGTTTTTTGCGCACGAACCAGCAGTTATTGATGACGGTTGTAAAATTGTAAAAGGAATCAAAATATGGCACTTTAGTCATATTATGTCAAATTGTACTATTGGAGATGGTTGTAATATTGGGCAAAACGTCGTGGTATCATCTCAAGTTGTTTTAGGAAATAATGTAAAGGTTCAAAACAACGTTTCTATATATAGGGGTGTTATATGTGAAGATGATGTGTTTTTAGGACCTTCAATGGTTTTTACTAATGTAATTAATCCTCGTAGTGCAATTAAAAGACAAAATGAATACTTAAGTACTGTTGTGAAAAAAGGAGCAAGTATTGGGGCTAATGCAACAATTATATGCAGTAATAATATTAGAGAATATGCTTTTATAGGAGCAGGAGCTGTAGTAACCATAGAGGTACAACCTTGTTGGAAATCCATCAAAACAAATAGGTTGGATTAGTGAATACGGACATCGTTTAACTTTTAATAATGAAGGCTTAGCTACTTGTCCAGAAAGAGGCGAAAAATATGTATTGAAAAACAATGAGTTAAGAAAATTTTAAGTTAAAGTTTAAAAAAAGTAAATATTTTTTGAAAAAAATATTTGTGAAAATAAAAATCTTATTTATATTTGAACGGTGGTTTAAAAACCACTTTCTTTTTCTTTTTCATAGCAATTTTTCCCACTCAATTTTGAGTGGGTTTTCTTTTTACAAAAACTTCCCATATAAAGTAACTGTATAGAATAATATACTCTAAAGTAATTAACCAAAGATTTTCTTTCCAAGGAGAATTAGCATACGCCTGATAGCTTAGAATAACGACTAAACTCCACAAAACAGCATAACGATATTGAGCAAAAACAGATAAAATTAAAAGCGTTGCTATATACCAAGGATGCATTGTTGTTGTTAAAAAGTAGTAGAATGATAAAGTAAATAACATACTTGCAGTTAGCTGTTTTGCAGACTTGTTTTTTTTAAAAAAAGTAAGAATTAATAAAAAACAAACGGTAAGAATAGGAATTGTCTTACCAATAATAGCAATCTCATTATAGCCTCTAAATAGATAACCAATTTTTCTAGCTAAATAGTAAAAACTAGCATTAAACTCAAAGTTTCTAAACCATAAACCAACAGAGTTAGTGTAGTTTGAAATTAATTCTGGAGAGTAAAAAGGAAGAAAAAGTAGAACAATTGTAAGAACCACAGTTCCATAAAAGAATGCTAATTTTTTGAATCCTCTAAGGAGTGAAAAATCATTTTTTACAAACCATTGAAAAAATAAAGGTAAAAAGAGTAAAGGAATCAGTTTTACAGAAACAGAACAAGCCAGTAGTATAGCTGCTAAAAACCATTTCTGTTTATGTAGTGTATAAATACTCCAAACCAGAAAGAATAACATAACAGGTTCAAAATGTAAATTTCCAGTCAATTCAATTATTACAAATGGATTTAAAATATATAAAAAGATATTTTTAATAGGTAATTGTAATCTTTCTAAGAGCTTCTTTCCGAAATATAAAATACCGATGTCAGCTAAGATAATTAGTACTCGCATTACAATTACACTTCCAATAATACTGTTTTTTGCAAAGATAGCAGCTATTAAAAAGCATAACTGATTAATTGGAGGGTAGTTGGTGTAATGACTTCCGTTTAAGGCTCCCATTCCTTGATACAGCTCAGTAGCTTGGTTTATAGGATAACTGTGTTGCTCAATAAATGTTTGAGGCAATGATAAATAAGGGTTTAATCCTTCTGAAATCATACGTCCATCCCAAATAAACCGATAAAAATCTTGTGATAAATTCGGAATAGCAAAAAAGAAAATCAATCGAAATAAAATAGCAATCCCAGCTAAATAGGTAAACGATAATTCTTTATTCCGTAAAAGAGCAAAATAACAAGTAAATAGGCTAATCCAGAGAAAAAGTAACTTGTTAAATTCGGTGCGTTCAATTGTATAAGCAAATAGAAAATAGAGCACTACACTAACTAAGGTTAGTATAATTGAGCTATATTTTTTTAAAAAAAACATTTAAGCTTTTGAGAAAATCGATTTAAAAAACACGTATCCAAAACCAACAAATAACATTAGGTGAAAAGGAAATAAACCAAAATCTCCTCCTTGATCTCCAACAATAAAAGCACTATACATTCCAAAAGCAAAATAAAGCGCTAACAATCCTTCTATAATTACATGTAAAGAAGGTCTTTTACGAATGTATTTATTGTTCTTCCAACTATCTTTTAATGACTTAATATTGAATTTAGGAGTTCTTACAAATTCACTTTTTTTACCTAAATGACCTTCTAAAACAGCAATTGTATTGTGTAAAGAAAAGCCCATAGCAATAGAGAAAAAAGCGAAAAAGGCACCAATATATTTGATGAAGTTCCAGAAACCTCCTCCATAAGTCCTTTTATACATAAACCAGTAGCAGATAAAGAAAATAAAGGTACTTACAATAAAAAAACTCATGACTAAAAAGTAAATTTTTAAATGAGCATATTCATTTTTAATATACAACATAGGTATACTTAAAACAGCGACTAAAAAGATGCAAGTAAACATTGAACTATTTAGTAAATGTAGCGTTCCATGAAGTTTTGTTTTAAAGGGAATAGTAGGACTTGTAATAATTCTCTTCAACATTTTTTGAAAATTCTCTGCACCTCCTTTGTTCCATCTAAATTGTTGTGAACGAGCAGCGCTAATAACTACTGGTAATTCAGCAGGAGTAACAACATTTTCTAAATATTTGAATTTCCAATTCTTTAATTGTGCACGGTAGCTTAAATCTAAGTCTTCTGTTAAAGTATCTCCCTCCCAGTTTCCAGCATCGTAAATACATTCTTTGCGCCATATACCAGCAGTACCATTAAAGTTTATAAAATGTCCTTGACTATTTCTACCTACTTGTTCTAACGTAAAATGAGCATCTAAAGCAAACGCTTGAATTTTTGTTAAAGTTGAATAATTTCTATTAATATGCCCCCAACGAGTTTGAACTACGCCTATTTCAGGATTTTTAAAATACGGAACAGTCTCAAGTAACCAGTTCTCCTTAGGTAAAAAGTCAGCATCAAAAATAGCAATAAACTCACCTTTGGCAGTTTTAAGTCCTTCCTTTAATGCGCCAGCCTTAAATCCTTGACGGTTTTCACGTCTAATATGTTGAATGTCTAAGCCTGTTTTTTGAAGCTCTTTAATTTGTTTAGCTGTGCTCTCAACTGATTCATCGGTAGAATCATCTAATACTTGAATTTCTAACTTTTCGCGTGGATATTCTAATTGAGCAATATTGTGTAATAAACGCTCCATTACATATAGCTCATTATAAACAGGAAGCTGTATGGTTACATACGGAACTTTGTTAATGTCAGATAAATCTAATTTGGGTGTGCTTTCCTTTTTTTTCTGAGCTTTTAAGTAATTTATAAGCAGGTTTAACTGTGCTATAGCGTATAGCAATATAAGTGCTAATGATATGGTGTATAGCGTAATTATTATGTATTCTAAAACCATTATTTAAAACTATATTTAAAGATCCAACCTAAAATTTTTACGCCGGCTAATATACTACCTTTTACAGTTCCTGAAACTTTTGAAACTCCAATTCTATTTCTGTATTTCATAGGGATTTCTGTATACGTTAATTTTTGTTTTAAAGCTTTTAGTTGCATTTCTACTGTCCAACCATACGTTTTATCTTCCATGTTTAAAGCAAGTAATTTATCATACTTAATAGCTCTAAAAGGACCTAAGTCGGTAAAAGTTGCTCCAAAAAATAATTTCATTAAAAAGGTTGCTAGCCAATTACCAAAAACTTGTTGAGGAGTCATAGACCCCTTTTCACGTAGTTGCTGCACACGAGCACCAATTACAAAATCAATGTTATCTTTTATTATTGGAGCAACAAGCTCAGTAAGTTGTTCAGGGTAATCAGAATAATCTCCGTCTAAAAAAACAACTATATCTGGTTTGTTGTTTGAATTTCTGATAGAAGTTGAAGCTATATACTCCATTCCTTTCAAGCAAGCGTAACCGTAGCCTTTTCTATCTTCCATAAGTACAGTAGCTCCTGCATTTTTAGCATTGATTTCTGTATTATCTGTTGAATTATTACTAATAACAATTACCTCGTCTACAATGGAAGGAATGTCATTAATTACATGGACAATAGAATCTTGCTCATTATATGCAGGAATAATAACTTTTATAAGTGGATTCATTAATTATTTTAAGTCGTTGAAATTATTTTCTTTTGCAAAAGAAGACAAATTATTCCATTCTTTTAACTTCAGTCCTTCTTTAAACTTTATCGCTTTTGTTAACTTATGTTTTTTGTATAACAAACAATATCCGTTTTTTTTATTGTTTTTGATTTGACATTTTTGATAAATATCTCCTTTATTATTGTAAAAGACCCACCATTTGTTTGGTAATCCATTAATAAAGTGTCCTTCCTTTTTTTTAAAAGAGTTTTCATAATAAAAAAGCCAATACTTAACAGGAAGGTTGTTTTTGAAACTACCTTCTTTTTTAATGTTTCCATTTTTATAATAAAAAATCCAATAATCGGTTTTTTTATTATTTTCAAGCCAGCCTTCTTCTTTTAGTGTTCCTTCTTTATAAAATGATTTATGATATGTTTTTTGCCCAACTAAATAGAAAGTAATAAAAAAGCATAGTATGAAAACATTACTTTTCATTCACTAATTTCATTAAATCAACATCGTTACCTAATAAAATCTCTGTTGGGTTGATACGTCCTTTTTCCGGACCATTTTCCAACTTTAATACTCCACGAGGACATACTGCTGAACAAATTCCGCATCCAACACAACTTGCACGAACAATATTTTCTCCTTTTTGGGCATATGAACGTACATCAATACCTTGCTCACAATACGTAGAACAATTTCCACAAGAAATACATTGTCCGCCATTGGTAGTAATTCTAAATCGAGATTTAAAACGTTGTACAATTCCTAAATAAGCGGCTAACGGACAGCCAAAACGACACCAAACACGGTTTCCAAAAATTGGATAAAATCCTGTGCCAATAACTCCTGCAAACCAAGCTCCTATTAAAAAGCTGTAGGTATCTTTTATCCATTGGGAGTTGATTCCAAGGAAAGATTGTGCACCAGTAAAGTAACAGTATAACGTTACAACAGTCATTATTAACGAAAACACTAAGACACTATGTATTAACCAGCGCTCTAGCTTCCATGCATTCATACTTTTGTTCGAATGCTGGCGATATGGGTCACCTAAAGTTTCAGCTAAACCACCACAACCACAAACCCAAGAGCAATACCATCTCTTTCCGAAGAAATATACCATTACAGGTACAATAACTAAAGTAAGTACAATACCCCAAACTAAAATGAATAAGCCTATAGCTCCACTATTTCTTAAACTATCTAAATTCCATTCAAAAAAGAAATCATAGTCTAACGGAAAAGCATTTTTAAAATCATACCCAGGCATATTTAAACTGGTCATTATTTCTGGGATAAGAAAAGCAAATACAATTTGAAAGAATAATACAGAAGTTGTTCTAATGACTTGATATTTATTGTGTCTGTATTTTATATACATTCTTACTCCCATTGTAAGCATAATAACACAGTATAAAAAACCATATACAAACCATTGGCTAGCTTCTCCACCGTTTAAAAATTTACTGATAGGGTCTAATATAAAAGTCCAATTAACCACATAATCAGGAAAAAAATAAAGCAACAAGTAAAAAACAACTAAGTAAATTAAAACTAACCAAGCTATCCATCCTCGGTTTGTACTAGCTTCTAAATAAATACCATTATTCTTTATTCCTTTTGGACCGAGTAAAATAAAATTAGGAAGTATAAATAACAACGCTCCCAAAATACCTAAACCAAAAGTAAGTAACCATAACATACCTGAATTGTTTTTAACAAAACCATTTCCAGCTTTTTTAGCCAATTCATAACTCAACGTATGGGGTTTACCGTAGATTAAATATTGGTATTGTTCTCCTTTTTTATCCCAATTTTTTTCAGCATCGTATTTAGTAATTAAAGTATTGTAATGATTGTTAGATGCTTCATAAGCATTTCTAACTCGGCTAGAAAACTCAAAAATATTCAAGCTTTCATCAGTAATAATAGCTTTACTGAGTTCCTCTTTTATGATTTCGCTTTTATATCCTTTTTCAGTAATAAATGAGTCTAGTTCTGATTGATTTAAATTAAAAGAACCCGTAAAAATTACTCCTGAAAAAATGATTAACCCTATTAAGAATAGAAGTAGACCTGCTTGTTTTATTATTTTCATCCTAAACTCTGCTGAAAATTCGCTTCCAGCTTTTCTTTTTTAATTGAATATTGGTGTTGTTTTCTTTGTTGAATTTTGCCACAATTTCTGACTCATGAAGTTTGTAAAATTCAGGGTCGAAGTTGGCATCTGCTAAACGCTCTAAAACATAGTTTACAGATTGCTTTTCATTCAAAGCCTTGTCAAAAAATTCATGACGCATACGTATACCTAATGTATTTATACCTATAAATTTTTGTGTGTGTTTATCATAATTAATTCGGATACATTTTTTGCCATTTTCGTGCTCCCAGTAAAAATGGGTTTCATTTTCTTTAGGCTGCGTCCATACCCAACCATAAGTTTGATATTCAATATCAATAAATTTTGCAGAATTAAACCAATGACCTGGTTTGTATTCAATTCGGTTGCCACAAATAGTTTGCGCAACAGTTTCCCCCATCATTCTACCAGTATACCAAACAGCTTCAATAGGACGACGTAAACCAATGGCTTCATGTTGTTCTGCACAATCTCCAATTGCATACACATCTTTGATATTGGTTTCTAAAAAACGATTGACTTTAACACCCCTACCAAGTTCAATTTCCGAATCTTTTAAAAAGTCAACGTTAGGAGAAACACCAGCGGTCAAACCAACAACATTACAAGGTATTTCTTCTCCAGTTTCTTCAATTATTACAGATTTTACCTGTCCGTTTTCATCCGATTTGATTTCTTTTAAGTTTGCACTTAAACGTAAATCGATATGATTTTCTAAAATTTCACGGTTTATCATGGCAGATTCTTCCTTGGGTAACACTTTGTCCCAAAAACTATTTTCACGAACTAAAAAAGTAACAGGAATATTTCTGCTATGAAGCATTTCGGCAAGTTCAATTCCAATTAAACCTCCACCAACAATAACAGCTCTTTTACATACTTTGTTGTTTGGAGCATATTGTTCAAGAGCCTCTAAATCTTGTTTATGATACATTCCCATAACACCTTTTAAGTCTTGTCCAGGCCAACCAAACTTGTTAGGTTTAGAGCCAGTGGCTATAATTAACTTATCGTAAGACAGTTTTTCTCCAGTGCTAAAGACTATTTCTTTTTCTGATGAATGTACTTTTGAAATAAAACCTTTTTTGAGATCAATATTGTTTTTTTTCCAAAACCAAGATTCATAAGGTTGTGTATGTTCAAATTTCATGTGTCCCATGTACACATACATTAAAGCGGTTCTTGAAAAGAACTCATCTGTTTCAGAAGAAATAATGGTAATTTTTTTATCTGATAATTTTCTGATATGCCTTGCGGCTGTAACTCCAGAAATTCCATTACCAATAATAACAACGTGCTCCATAAATGTTGATTTGCTGTTTAGGTCGTTGCTAAAGTTAAGAACTTAATAAAGGAATTAAATTTAGAATGGTTTTAAATAATGAAGCCTTGTAAGAGAAATTTTTTTAGGGCGACTTATGATTTATATAAAAAATTAACTTTATGAAAAGACAATTAGTAAGTTTTTCAATTTTATTGTTTTTTGTAGCGCAAATTTCAAATGCTCAAGATGATAAAGTAGAAAAATCAAATATTCAAACATATACACCATCTAGGCTTTTAAATAATAGTCAGTGGGATATTAAATGGTTTAATAACCTATATACTGAAACAAAATTTGCTGATGCAGATGGTAATACCAAATCGAAAGCAAGAGAGAATTATTTTACTTCAACGTTGGAGGCTTTCACTGGAATTTCTAAAAATAACCGTATTAACGTAGGAGCAATTGTAGAGTTTCGTTCTAACACTATTGGTGGTCGCCAAGCGTTATCAGTTTTTAATTTAAAAGATAACAGAAGTACTGAAAGAAAAGGAATTACATCAATTGCACCAGCAATTAAGTTTCAACCATTAAAAAATGTTGGAAACTTTTCTGTTCAATCAGCAATACATATTCCTTTAGTGAGTAATGAAATAGAAAATGGTGTCTTTTTAGATCAAACAGCATGGACTTTTCAGAATCGATTCTTTTATGACTATACTTTTTCTAGTGGAAAATGGCAGTTATTTACAGAGTTAAATACGGAGTACAATTTTGGTGATGAGGATAGCTTTGCGAACAATACTTTTTTGTTAACTCCTGGTGTTTTCTTTAGTTATTTTCCCAACGAAAAGTCTACCGTATTAGTGTTTTCTCAACATTCACAAAGATTTGGAGATTTTACACAAGATTATACAGCTTTAGGTTTGGGAGGAAAATATCAATTAACTAGTGTCTTAAACTTGGAGGTATTGTACAGTAATTTTGTTAGAGGAAACAACAATGGGCTAGGACAAAGTTTTAATGTAGGATTACGAGCATTATTTTAAAAATAGTAAATTAGAGGAGTAATGAAAACTCTAAAACTCCTTTTTATAAGCTGTATTTTTTTGGTAAGCTCTTGTACGAGTCAATCAAAAAAGATAAACGGTGTTAGTTTTGTTGCTTCTTCAAAAAAGGTAACTAGTAAACATATTAATGATGTAAAAAAGGTATCAGCAAATTATGTAACGTTGATGCCTTTTGCTTTTGTTAAAAGCTTGTCTTCTCCAAATGTAATTTATGACTCCAAAAAGCAATGGTTTGGAGAGACAAAAGAAGGTGTGAAACAATATGCCAAAGAGTTTCAACAAAGTAAGATAAAGATTATGTTGAAACCACAAATTTGGGTTTGGAATGGTGTGTATACAGGAGCTATAAAAATGGATTCTGAAGCTAAATGGAGAGAACTAGAGAAATCTTATGAAGACTTTATCCTTGCTTTTGCCAAAGTAGCTGAAGAAATTAATGCAGAAATTTTTTGTATTGGAACAGAATTGGAACATTTTGTAAAAAACAGATCAGAATACTGGAAAAAACTTATTAAAAAAATTAGAAAAGTATATTCGGGAAAATTGACTTACGCAGCAAATTGGGATGAATTTAAGCGAATATACTTTTGGGAAGATTTAGACTTTATAGGAATTGATGCTTATTTTCCGTTAAGTGATCAAAAATTTCCAAGTATAACAGACATAGAAAGAGGATGGCAACCGCACAAAAATGAAGTTATTCAGGTACAAAGTAAGTTTAATAAGCCTGTTTTATTTACCGAGTATGGATACAGAAGTGTTAATTTTACAGGGAAAGAACCATGGAATTCAGATAGAATAGAAGGAGGAGTTAATTTAGAAAATCAACAAAAAGCATTACAAGCTCTGTATAATCAGTTTTGGAAAGAAGATTGGTTTGCTGGTGGTTTTGTTTGGAAATGGTTTCATAATCATAAAGAAGTTGGAGGGGAAGATAACAATAGGTTTACACCTCAAAACAAACCAGCAGAATTGACTATAAAAAAGATGTATGAAAGTAGTAGGTAAGAAGTATGATAAGCAACACTTGTTTCTTCTAAAAACAATAATTTTTGCAGTGTTTTGGTCGTCTGTAAATAGCTATTCACAAGAAAAAAGAATAGAAAAAATTACTTTTTCAGGAGTTAAAAAAACTAAAATACATGTTTTACAAAAAATACTCAGTTCAACAGAAAGTCAAGTTTTTGACTCAATTGTGTTAAGTGAAGATATGATTCGCTTAAAACGCTTACCAGCAATTTCTAATGCAAACTTTCAAACATCTTGTGCTGATAACAAATGTGATGTTGTTGTAACGGTAGAAGAGAATTTTACCATAATTCCAGAAGTCAATTTTCATAAAACTATTAATCAGAAGCTAGCTTACAGAATAGGAGTAGGTGAGTATAACTTTTTGGGTAGGAATATAAGCTTAGGAGGGTTTTATCAATATAATGGTTTTGATTCTTATGGAATTAACTTTAGGGCGCCTACGTTATTTTCAGCAAAATGGGGAGTGTCATTAAATCATCAAAACTGGATAAGTGAAGAACCACTTTATTTTGGTAGTGAATCAGCCAATTATAAGTATCAGAATATTTCTTATGAAGCTTTGGCTTTATACCAACACAATTTTAAAAATCAGCTACAGCTTGGAATTAACTTTTTTAAGGAAAAGTATCATTACTTAAACGGAAGTACTTCTTCTGAGGTTCCGACTGAGCTTAATGTTGATAAAAAGTTATTAAAGCTAATTTACACTTTTGATAATTTAGATTATAATTATCAATACATCAACGGGTTTAAAAATGAGTTTCACGGACAATACGTGACTTCAGAAAATAAATACCAAGACGATTTTTTAATTTTTTGGAATGACTTTTTTTACTTCAAAAGGCTAGGAAAAAAAGGAAATTGGGCAAATAGGTTACGTGTTGGTTTGTCATCTAATGATGATACTCCATTCGCCCCATTTGCTTTGGATAATAATTTGAATTTAAGAGGCGTTGGTATTTTAGTTGATCGTGGTACTGGGAGTATTGTGTGCAATACCGAATATAGGCATACGCTGTATGAAAAAAAATGGTTTGTTATTCAGAGTAATGTGTTTGTAGATGCCGGAACATGGCGTAATCCAGGAGGAAGTTTTGATGATTTTATCAATAGTGATAATATGAAAGTTTATTCAGGTATAGGTTTACGTTTCATTAATAAAAAAATACTTAATGCAATTTTTAGAATTGATTATGGACATGGGCTTACAAAGAATGCATCAAAAGGATTTGTGTTTGGAATAGGTCAATATTTTTAATCCCAGATAGCCAAAGTTCAACCTCGAATGAGTTGTTTATTTGCATAAAAAAAACGAGGTTGTGAAATATAAACCTCGTTTTTTAAGCTATTCTTATGTAGAAAAATGTATTATTTTTTCTTTGGGTGTACTAACTTCATTTCTTCAATTAAGTGTTTTGCTCCTGCATATTTATCAACAATAAATAATACATAGCGAACATCAACCATAATATTTCTACAAATTTCAGGATCGTAATTCATATCACTCATTGTTCCTTCCCAAACACGGTCGAAGTTTAAACCAATTAAGTTTCCGTGAGCATCAATAGCAGGACTACCAGAGTTACCACCCGTGGTATGATTGGTTCCTAAGAAACAAACAGGAACTTTTCCATTTTTATCAGTGTATTGTCCAAAATCTTTAGCGTCGTATAAATCGCGTAACTTTTGAGGTACATCAAACTCATAATCACCAGGAACGTATTTCTCAATAACTCCATCTAAATAACTTACAGGATTGTAGTATACAGCATCTCTAGGAGAGTATCCACGAACTTGACCATAAGTAACACGTAAAGTACTGTTAGCATCAGGAAAATAGCGTGCATTTGGTAATGCTTCCATTAATGCTTTCATGTATGTTTTTTGTAACGCTGTAATTGGTTGGTTTTTCTGTTGAAATTCAGGATTGATTTTTGTGTAAAACTCTTCAATCATAGGCTTTGCATATTGGTAAGCAGCATCTTTTTTTAAGTTTTTAACCACCTTTTTAGCATCACCTTCTAATAATTGTAAGGCTTTGTCTAAATTAGTAAAACTAGTTTTATCGTAAATAGAAGCATCTACATTAGTAGGATTGTATAAAGGCATCACATTTTTAAATACACCTTTATCTACATTTACATCAAAGTTTTTGTGAACTCCTTTAATTCTATTGATTAATGAAGTTTTGGCTTCTTCAAATTTTTCAGGTTTGTTTAAGGCTACTTGTTCTAATTGATATGCTCTAAAAGTCATTTGCATCAACTCATTAGTTACTAAGAAAACTTCAATAAAATTTCTTCTTTTAATGTTGATGCTTGAAAAATCAGCATATAATTTTTCAAACTCAGGAAGAATATTTCCGTAGGTTTTTTCTAACCCTTTTTCTTTTAGTGCTTTTTTGAAGGTAGCTTCAAAAGCTTGACGCTCTGCAATAGCGTTACTTTTTTTAATTCCTAAATTTTCACCAATCCATTTTTTCCAAGCATTTGCAATACGTGCTTGTTTTGAAGCATATTTAATACGAACAGCATCACTAGCTTTCATTTGTGCATCAATTTCTTTTAATGCAGCTTCACGAATAGTTATGTTACTCGGGTTAAACTCTTGTGTAATATGTTTAATAGCAACAGCAGGTAAATATTCATTAGTACGACCTGGGAAACCAAAAACCATAGTAAAATCACCTTCTTTAATTCCATCTAAAGAAACTGGTAAAAAGTGTTTTGGTTTGTAAGGAACGTTGTCTTTACTGTATTTAGCAGGACGATTGTTTTTATCAGCATAAATTCTAAATAATGAAAAATCTCCTGTATGACGTGGAAAAACCCAGTTATCGGTATCACTACCAAATTTTCCAATACTACTTGGTGGTGCACCTACTAAACGAACGTCTTCAAATTTTTCAGTAACAAATAAGAAATATTGGTTTCCTTTATAAAAAGGCTTCACCTTAATATTTTGCCAAGTTTCTTTTTTTGCTGATTTAGTAATTTCATTGATGTTTTTATCAATGGTCGATTGTTTTTCACGTTCAGTCATAGTATTAGTAACCCCATTCAATGCTTTGGTAGTTACATCATCAATACGAACAATAAACTCAACATATAAGCCTTCATTAGGCAATTCTTCTTTTTTACTCATTGCCCAAAAACCATCTTTTAGATAATCATTTTCTAAAGAAGAGTGCGATTGAATTTGTCCGAAACCACAGTGGTGATTGGTTAAAATTAATCCTTCAGGAGAAATTACTTCGCTAGTACAACCTCCGTTAAAATGCCCAATAGCATCTTTTAAACTTGAGTTATTTACATCGTAAATGTCTTTTGCGGTTAATTTACTTCCTAAAGAAGTCATTTCTTGTTCGTTCATTCCTTCTAAAAGTGAAGGAATCCACATACCACCTTGTTGTGCAGTAACCTGAACGACAATAAATAAGAATAGAATTTTTATATACTTCATCTGTTTATTTTTAAAAAGCTAAAGATACGAATTGGCAGCAAAACAGCTAATTGAAAGTATGAAGTAATAGGTTAAAAAAGACTTAAAATGTTATTTTTTTCCTATTGGATATATTTCTTGGTGAATAAAATCTTTAGGGAATTTTTCATCCCCGTCAAAACCTAGCTCAATATCACGCCCATTGTAAGGAATGTAGTTAGTTTTAAAAATATAATCCCATATACTTAGCGTAATTCCAAAGTTTACTCCCATTTTTCTGTCTTCAGGAAGCTCTTTTGCATGATGCCAAATATGCATTCTTGGATTGTTCAGAATATATTTTAACCAACCGTAATCCCAGTTAATATTGGCATGATTAAGGTGACCAATAGTAATGTTGAAAAAATGAACAATAGCAACGTCTTGTGCTGTAAATCCGCCCATAATAGCAAGCGGAATATACTTCATAGAGTTGTATACCACAGGTTCCATCCAATGATAACGAAGGTGTGCTGCAAATCCCATTTGTTTTACGGAATGATGTACTTTGTGAAAGTTCCATAAAAATTCATAACGATGGAGTAAAGTGTGTGTAAACCACTGCACAAAATCAATACTAATAAAAAAAACTACAATTCTTGCCCAATAAGGAAAGGAGTTAATATCGAATAGTTGAAAGCTAGCAACCGATAATCCAACAAGACCAAGAATATCATTAAATAATTGTTCTGCCGTGTTTGATAGAGCTATAAGTACAATAAGATTTAATAAAAAGAAATTGAAAAACATGTAAAAAGTATCCAGCCAAAAATCTTTACGGAATAAAGGTTGATTTTTTCGCCAAGGAAAGATAATTTCTAACCCCCAAACAATAAGAGAAATTAGAATTAAACCATAAAAATAATTATCCCAGTTTAACTCCATAAGTACTGACTGCTTAATGTAATTCAAGTAACCAGTGTATGAGTTTTTTATAATGTTTGTGTAGGTATCCATAAAGAAACTAAAAGTAGCAATTACAAAATATAAATTAGTTAAATTATTTCTAAGATTTTAAAAATTACAGCACTTATAATAGCAGCAATAGGTAAAGTAAGTATCCATGATAGTAAAATGTTAGTAATTACTTTATAATTGGCTTTTTTGGTAACGGTTCCAATTCCAAATAAAGAGCCAACTGACACATGTGTAGTAGAGACAGGTAAACCATGTATACTGGCAGTGGTTACGAGTAAGCCAGTAACAATATTAGCAGTAAATCCTTGCCCAGCATTCATTTTAGTAATTTTTATACTCATAGTTTCACCTACATTTTTTGCGTTTAACAATCCACCTAAAGCCATGGTTACTGCAATTAATATCATACTCCATTTTAAGTCAATAGTATTGGCAATAATTAATAGACCTACAATCTTTGGAGTATCATTTAACCCTCTAGCAAAACTAACAATACCCGAGCTCAAATAATGTAAACTATTTAAGATTTTTACAGAAGAAAAACTAAATAAAGTTGGGTTGCTTTTGTTTAAACTTGGAATTTGTTTTCGTATAGATTTAAAAATAAGATAAGCGATTAAGCTTAAAATTGTAGCTATTAAAGGACTAACAATTAAAGGAAAAAGAAAAGTGCTAGTTAATAATTTGAAGTTAAAAGCATTCCCTACAGCTATAATTCCTGTACCAAATAAAGCTCCAACTAAACTATGTGTAGTAGAAATAGGCATTCCTATTTTTGTAGCTAAAAATACGGTGATAGCAGCTCCCATAGCGATGGCTATGGCAAATATTGGTGTTTGAATCAAATCATTTGGAACTAAACCCTTTCCTGAGAAGTTTTTTACTAATTCATCTGCCAAAAAAATTGCTGCTACAGAACCAGAAAAGGTAGTTAAGGTAGCCCAATTAATAGCTTTCTTGTAATTGGTTGTCCCTGATCCAAATAGCGTAGCAACACCTTTAAAATTGTCATTTGCTCCATTACTATATGCAAGAAAACTAGCAGCTAAAAAAAGTAGTAAAAAAATCATAAGTTTAATTTAAGTATGATTCCTTTGACGGTAGAGTTAAATTAAACTTACATGTGTAAACTTAAACAGCCATCAAAAATACTTTGATGGCTGTTTTAATTGCTAAAAATAAATAAATTACTTCTTGTTAGCTTCTTTAATATATTTTTCTAAAGCCATCGTCATTGAAGGTGTTTCAGGTGTTGGTGCAGCAATATCTACACGTAACCCTCTATCTTCAACAGCTTTAATGGTAGTGTTACCAAACACGGCTATTCGAGTATTATTTTGTTTGAAGTCAGGAAAGTTTTTAAATAAACTATCAATTCCAGACGGGCTAAAGAATACTAAAATATCATAAAAAACATCTTCTAAGTCAGATAAATCACTTACAACAGTACGGTATAAATCTGCTCGTTTCCAATCTACACCTAGTTTATCTAGTTCATCAGGAATTAAAGGTTTTAACTTATCCGAAGAAGGAAGTAAAAACTTTTCATCTTTATGTTTCTTAATTAATTTAGTTAACTCAGGAAATGTTCTACTACCAACATAAATTTTACGTTTACGATACACAACGTATTTTTGTAAATAGTATGCTACAGCTTCAGACTGACAGAAGTATTTCATGTCATCAGGAACTGTAAAGCGCATTTCTTCAGCAATTCTAAAAAAATGATCAACAGCATTTCTACTAGTAAGTATTATTGCTGTATAATTGTTTAAATCAACTTTTTGAGCTCTTACTTCTTTAACAGGAATTCCCTCGACATGAATAAACGAGCGAAAGTCAACCTTTACCTTTTGCTTTTCTGCCAAATCAAAATATGGCGATGTTTCTGTTTTCGGTTTAGGCTGAGAGACTAAAATAGTTTTCACTTTCATAAACTTTCTCTTTATTACGTAGTTGTTGTTTTATAAAGAATTAATAGCGGTGCTATTTCAAGGGTGCAAAAGTACAAAATAAAATAAAACAACTTACTAATAACAAGCTTTTTATTATTTGTTAAAATTAAAAAAGCCCTAAAAATAAGCAGGATAACGAAAGAATAAATTAAAAAAAGTTTATTAGTAAAAGTGTATTGGTACAGTATAATAATAGGAAGTAACCATATACAAAGAACATATAAATACCCTGATTTTGTATGTAAAAAATAATTTATAATTGATGATAAACCTAAAGTGTTTGCTAATGCGTAATCTATTAAGAAACGTAGTGAGAAATACAGAATGACGAATAGAAGTAATCCTATAAAAGCTAAAAAGCTATGAGAGTATATCTCCGATACTAAAGTCAAGAATAAAAACAGAGAAATAACAATTGATGAAAAAGAAAATAAGAGTAATTTAAAAGGAGAAAAAAAAGAAGCACCTTCTTCCATTCTCTTATGAAAAAAACCTGGAGTTATAAAAGCAACAGAATACCCATATAGTTTAGTTGGTTTTAACGATTTCATCATAGCTAACAACACAATAGCTAATACAATAACTAAGGTAATCCAACTATCATGGTTTGTAATTCGTTCTATTGCTTGCAATTGCTTTTATACTTTTTAATTAACACAAAATTAGTAATAAATAAGTGTATCTTTGCTCAGAATTATATGAAAATTACATGAAGTCAGACGCTTTAGTCATAATTCCTACGTATAACGAGAAAGAAAATATCGAAGCTATAATTCGAGCAACTTTTAGTCAAGAAAAAGTATTTCATGTGTTGGTTGTTGATGATAATTCCCCTGACGGAACAGCAACAATCGTAGAAAACTTACAAAAAGAATTTCCAAATCAGCTTTTCATTGAAAAAAGAAAAGGAAAAAGTGGTTTAGGCACAGCGTACATTCACGGATTTAAATGGGCAATTTCAAATAAATATGATTATATCATAGAAATGGATGCCGATTTTTCACACAACCCTAACGATTTAATTCGACTGTATAACGAATGTGCTAATAAAGGGGCAGATGTTGCTGTAGGATCAAGATATTCGGTAGGAGTAAATGTAGTTAACTGGCCAATGAGTAGGGTGTTGTTATCATACTTTGCTTCAAAATATGTGCGTTTAATCACGAGAATGCCTATTCATGATACTACCGCAGGTTTTGTGTGTTATAAAAGAAAAGTGTTAGAAACAATCAAGTTAGATAAAGTTAAGTTTGTAGGCTATGCATTTCAAATAGAAATGAAATACAAGGCATGGAAGCATAAATTTAACATTAAAGAGGTTTCAGTTATCTTTACTGATAGAGTCTTAGGGAAGTCAAAGCTAAGCAAAGGAATCATTAAAGAAGCTGTCTTCGGTGTGATAAAAATGAGAATTAACGGATTACCAAAATAACAACATGCAATCATATTTAATTAAAAACGCACAAATCGTTAACGAAAACAAGGTTTTTAAAGGCGATGTTTTAATAGAAGGAGAATTTATTAAAAAGATAGGAGAAAACATAATTCCTACTGATAATGTGTTAATGGTAGATGCCGAAGGTAAGTTTTTAATTCCTGGGATGATTGATGACCAAGTACATTTTCGTGAGCCAGGTTTAACACATAAAGCTAATATTGCTACAGAAAGTAAGGCAGCAATTGCTGGAGGAATTACGTCGTTTATCGAAATGCCAAATACAGTACCTCAAGCAACAACTCAAGAATTATTAGCAGATAAGTTTGATATTGCAAGTAAAAGATCATACGCAAACTATTCGTTTATGTTTGGTGGAACTAATGATAATTTAGAAGAACTATTAAAAACGAATCCAAAAGATGTTGCGGGAATCAAACTATTCTTAGGTTCTTCAACAGGAAATATGTTAGTTGATAATGAAGAAGTATTAGAGAAAATATTCTCTTCAACTAAAATGTTAATCTCTGTGCATTGTGAAGACGAAGCAACCATTAGAAAAAATACAGAGGAATACAAAGCAAAATTTGGAGATGATATTCCTATAAAATACCATCCGTTAATTCGTAGTGAAGAAGCTTGCTATTTATCGTCTTCAAGAGCGATTGAATTGGCAAAGAAAACAGGAGCCCGTTTACATATTTTCCATTTATCTACAGAAAAAGAAACGCATTTATTTAGAAATGATATTCCGTTAGAAGAAAAGCAAATTACCGCTGAGGTTTGTGTACATCACTTATGGTTTACCGATGCAGATTATGATAAAAAAGGAACACATATTAAATGGAATCCTGCTGTGAAAACACAAAAAGATAAAGATGGATTATGGAAAGCATTACTAGATGATAGAATTGATATCATTGCTACTGACCATGCTCCGCATACTTTAGAAGAAAAAGACAACGTGTATACAAAAGCCCCTAGTGGAGGTCCGTTAGTACAACATGCAGTTACAGCAATTTTAGAAAAGGTGAAAGAAGGAGTGTTGCCAATTGAAAAAGCGGTAGAGAAGATGAGTCACAACCCAGCAAAAATCTTCAAAATTGAAAAAAGAGGTTTCATAAAAGAAGGTTTTTATGCTGATTTAGTTTTAGTTGATACTGATAAAAAATGGACAGTAGATAAAGAAAACGTATTGTATAAATGTGGGTGGTCTCCATTTGAAGGAGTTGAGTTTTCAAGTCAGATAACACAGACATTTGTAAACGGAAACTTAATGTACAACGAAGGTGTGTTTAACGAAGAAATTAAAGGAAAACGATTGTTATTCAATAGATAAATGAAGTCTTTTTTTTACATATGTATTGGTTTGTTTATAGTGTCGTGTACAAGTAATACGATATACGAAAAACCTGAGGATTTAATCCCTAAAGATTCAATGGTTTCATTATTAACTGATATGTATGTTGCCTCATCAGCAAAAAACCAAAAAAACAAGTTTCTAAAGCGAGAGAAAAACTATATGATTTTAGTATATGAAAAGTATAAAATTGATAGTACTCGGTTTGATGCTAGTAATACATATTATACCTCTAAGGTTGATGAGTATGCAGAAATCTTAAAAAAAGTAAAAGGTAATATCGATTCATTAGACGTTTTATATAGAAAAAAGCAGGAAGTTCAAGACTCCATAAAAGGGATTAAAAAGGGAGGGAAACTAAAAAAAGATACTATTTTAAATAAAGAACTATTATTGGATGATGCTCCTAAAGAGTTAATAAAAAGAGAAGATAGAGGCTTTGAAAAAAAAAGACTTAAAGAAGATTAAGTAATTTACTTTTTAAACTCTTTAGAAATTCTAGCAATTACATCATTAATAGGTTCAAATTCAAAATCAAGTTGTTCTGTAATTTTTTCAGAAGTATAGAACGATTCGTTGTGAGCAGGTTTAGCAGAGTTTTTAGTTAACAAAGGCTCTTTACCTGTAAGTATTGTTAAAAGCCAATCCACTCTCCAAAATATTGAAGTAATCAGTTTTCCTACTTTTTTTGAAGGTCTTTTTTTATTTAGATTATCAGCAATACTAAATAAAACATCTTTAAACGTTTTGTTTTCAGAAACTAAAATAAAACGTTCATTTTGTATATTAGAATCCATCAGATTTATCATTGCTTTTACGACATCACTTACTCCAACAAATCCAGTAATACCTTCTGTATAAAATTTAAATCCATTATTTATTTGTGTAAACATTTTTCCAGAGCCTTCACCCCAAAAACCACCGCCTAAAATTACACCAGGGTTTACAATTACGACATTTAAATCTTCTTGACTACCTCTCCAAACCTCCATTTCAGCACCGTATTTTGTAATAGCGTATCCATTATTTTCGTCATCATCTACCCATTCATTTTCTTCATTAATTGGTTGTCCGTTAATAGTATTCCCAACAGAAGCAATGGAGCTCACAAAACAGAATTTATCTACATTCGCATCAATAGCAAAATTGATTAAGTTAGCAGTTCCCTCAATATTTACCTGACGCATTTTTCTGTAATCCTTCGGGTTAAAAGAAACTAATGCAGCACAATGATACACTTGTGTAATATTGTCAAATACGGGTTTTAAAGAAGGTACATCGGTAATGTCGGCTTGTACCCATTCAATTTTTGAAAAGAATTCTTGTACATCGTCTGTATAAAAAGAAAAGATCTTCTTAACATGTTCACGCTTTTCTTCAGTTCTAAAAATAGCTCGAACTCTGTCATTGTTTTTGCTTAAATGATATAATAAATGAGAGCCTACTAAACCTGTTCCTCCTGTAACTAAAATCATAAAGCGAATTTAGTTTATTTTGGTTGATAAACTTATCTTTGCTTCTTTAAAAATAGAATAAAATGACCAATAATTTAGTAGAAGAATTACAATGGCGTGGAATGATTCACGACATTATGCCAGGAACCGAAGAACAACTTCAAAAGGAAATGACATCGGTTTATATTGGTTTTGATCCAACTGCAGATTCGTTACACATTGGTAGTTTAGTTCCAATTATTTTACTAGTTCATATTGAAAAAGCAGGGCATCAACCAGTGGCTTTAGTAGGAGGTGCTACTGGTATGATTGGTGATCCGACAGGGAAGTCAGACGAACGTAATTTATTAAATGAAGAAGCGTTAGCTAAAAATGTTGCAGGTTTAAAAAGGACGCTAGGTCGCTTTTTAGATTTTGATAATGGAACTAAAAATGCTCCTTTATTGGTAAACAATTACGATTGGATGAAAGACTTTTCTTTTATCGAGTTTGTAAGAGATGTTGGTAAGAGAATTACTGTAAACTACATGATGGCAAAAGATTCTGTAAAAAAACGTATTACAGGAGAAGCAGGTAACGGAATGAGCTTTACAGAGTTTACGTATCAATTAATTCAAGGGTATGATTTCTATCACCTATATAAAACCTTAAACTGTAAATTGCAAATGGGAGGTTCTGACCAATGGGGAAACATTACCACAGGTACAGAGTTAGTTCGTAGAATGACACCAGGTGAAGATGCAAAAGCATTTGCCGCTACTTGTCCGTTAATTACAAAAGCTGACGGTTCTAAATTTGGAAAGTCTGAAGGAGGAAATGTTTGGTTAGATGCAGATAAAACATCAGTTTACAAGTTTTACCAATTTTGGTTAAATACTTCGGATGAAGATGCTGAAAAGTATATTAAAATATTTACGTTTTTAGATAAAGAAACTATTGATGCTTTAATTGCTGAACATAAAGAAGCACCACACCAAAGAGCATTACAAAAGAAGTTAGCTGAAGAAGTAACAATTTTCGTGCATTCTAAAGAAGAGTTAGATAAAGCGATTGCTGCTTCAAATATTTTATTTGGAAAGTCAACAGCTGAAGATTTAAAGAATTTAGATGAGCAAACATTTTTAGATGTGTTTGATGGAGTACCACAAGCTGAGGTAACGTCTGAAGATATAGCTGAAGGATTAGATATGATTGCAGCTTTAGCCGCTAAAACAGGGTTCTTAAAATCAAACGGAGATGCGCGAAGAGCTTTAAAAGAGAATTCAATATCAGTAAATAAAGAAAAGGTAAATGAAGACTTTGTTATCACTTCAAAAGATTTAATTGCCAATAAGTATGTTTTATTACAAAGAGGAAAGAAAAATTACTTTTTGTTAAAGGTAGTATAAAGAAAATTGTAGACAAAAACTAAGAAAGCCCTTAAAAGAAATTTCTTTTAAGGGCTTTCTGTTTGTAATATATAAACAAACAAAGGGGGTGGGGTAAATCGTTATTATGAAACTGCTTTTAAATCAAATGTTAAAGGACATCTTTTACAATTAACACCTTTCTTTTGATATTTATTACAGCATTTACTTTTAGGTTTAATACAGTTACTTGTACACGAGGAACTACAAAGAGTAGTTCTTTCTAATGTCTTAACGGAAGTTTCAGAGGTAACTTTCTTGGTTTCAGTATAAAAAACAATCATTATTCTTCAGTAAAATCTGTGCAAATATAAGTTTTTTATTTAGAATAAATTAAAATAAAGAAAAAAACGTGAAATGTTATTGTTGTTTATCAGTAGAGATAGTAGTATCTTTGCTCTAGTAAAAAGCCCTCTTTTTGTTACAAAAACTAAGCATATACTTTTTTGTTGCACTGTACATGATAGCCATGTTGCGCCCAATAGCTCCTTTTGTTGAGTATGCAATAAATTATGATTATATATCAAAGGTTTTATGTATTAATAAAGATAAACCAGAGTTAAATTGTAACGGTAAGTGTCAGTTAATGATGGAGCTTGAAAAACAACAAGACGACGACTTTAAATCACTACGAATTTCAATGGAAGAATACCCTATTGGGTTTGTTTCTATCCTTAATATAGATTTAGAAGAAAAACAGCTTATAAAAGAGAAAGGAACATTTTTTTATAAGAAAAACTACCATTACTTATTCAACAAAGAAGTATTTCATCCTCCTATTGCTTAATTTTTACATATAAAAAAAACTACTAATTGGTTACAAATAACGTAATCAAAAGAGTAGGCTATTGTAAAATAATAACAAAACTTAAATACAATTTACAGACAAAGATTTTTAATGATGCTCAGCATTGTTAAAGAAGTACTGTAGTATATAAAATTTAAAAGATGAAAAAAATATTAGCTATCATAGCTTTTGCTATGGTGTTCACTTCATGTAGTGACGATGAAATAATTAATGATAAATTAGAAGGAAAAAACGAAGTAGTAATAGAGTTTGATAACGGTTTTGCAGAAGACAAACTTTTACTAGGCACTTCAACATACACTAACGGAAATGGAGAAGTATTAACTGTAAATTCTTTCGATTATATCGTAAGTAATTTTGTACTTGTAACAGAAGAAGGAGAGGAATTTGTATACCCTAAAAATGAAAGTTACTTTATAATTAGTGAAGGAGGAGGAGATAAGCCTAAGAAAATTCAAATATCACTTAAAGACGTACCAGCAGGAAAGTATACAAAAGTTAAATTCGGAATTGGTGTAGACCAAGAACGATTTATAGAAGGACAAGCAGTACAACAAGACTTTTGGACTTTAGCTGAAAGTTATAACCTAACTTGGAGCTGGCAAGCAGGATATAAGTTTGTGGTTTTAGAAGGAAACTATAAAGAAGATACAACTGAAAATCCTTTTATGTTACATATTGCAAGTAGAGGAACGACAGTAGATTTATACAAAGAAGTAGAGTTACCTATGGATGTAGCTATTGTTAGTAAAGAACAATCACCACAGTTGCATATTAAAGTAGATGCTAATACAATGTTAGATGGTAAATCTAAAATTAAACTTTCAGAAGGTGCAACTATTATGGGAGGAGATAAAGCGTCATTAATAGCAGAGAACTATACTGAGATGTTCATGGTTCACCATGTACATCACACAAATCATCATTAATAATAAATACACTTAAAGAATAGGGTGAAAGCTCTATTCTTTAAGTTTTTTAAGTGTAATAGGCTAATTGTTTTCAATTAGCTACTAATACTGTATGTAATGAAAAAATTAATGATTGCATTGTTAGTGTGTTCTTTTTTTAGTTGTAAACAGGAAGATGTGTACACTAATGTAGAACTAGCTTTTGAACAACCAAGCAATTTTCCCGAGCCTCATTATAATTTAAGCTCAAATCCAATCACAGAAAAAGGCTTTGAATTAGGAAAGAAACTTTTTTATGAAGGAAAACTATCATCAGACGGAGTAGTTTCTTGTGCTTTTTGCCATCAGCAAAAGTTTGCATTTACGCATCACGGACATCAATTAAGTCACGGAGTTGAAGAT
This sequence comes from Tenacibaculum sp. 1_MG-2023, assembly GCF_030547425.1. Classification (GTDB taxonomy): domain Bacteria; phylum Bacteroidota; class Bacteroidia; order Flavobacteriales; family Flavobacteriaceae; genus Polaribacter. The sequence continues at coordinate 289,887 of NZ_JAUORH010000001.1, forward strand.
AGAGAAGGAACTAGAAATACGCCTCCAGTTCAAAATATGGCTTTCCAAAAGCAGTTTTCATGGGATGGAGCAGCTTTTCACTTAGATATATTTCCAATAATACCAATTACCAATCCTGTTGAAATGGACGAAACCGTAACTAATATTTTGGAAAAACTACGACAAGACGCAGCTTACCTAAAATTGTTTAGTCAAGCTTTTGAAGACGGAGAAATCAATGCTGACAATACGTTTAAGGCGATGTCTCAATTTATGTTAATGATGGTTTCAGCTAATTCAAAGTACGATAAATATGTTCGAGTGGAAAAAGGAGGAGAGTTTTCTGAGCAAGAAAAAAAGGGACTAGCTCTTTTTAAATCAAAATGTGCTTCTTGTCATACATCCGACTTGTTTACAGATGATGCTTTTAGAAATAATGGTTTACCAATAAACGCAGAAATTAACGATTTAGGAAGAATGACGGTTACCTTATTAGAAGAAGACAAATACAAGTTTAAAGTACCCAGCCTAAGAAATATTGAACTTACTGCTCCGTATATGCACGACGGTCGATTTGGGTCTTTAAAATCAGTATTGAATTTTTATGCAACAGGAGTTCAAGAAACTCAAAATCTAGATCCAATTCTTAAAAATGAGAATGGAAAAACTGGAATACCATTAAACGAACAAGAAAAAGAAGACATTATAGCCTTTTTAAAAACATTAACAGATGAAGAATTTATCACAGATAAAAGATTTGCTGAATAAAGTACTACTCATATTAGTATTATTAATTTCAGTACAAATACAAGCGGACACGTTTCCTAAGCGATATGAGCTATTTTTAGACTGCGATGCTTGTGGCTGTAGTAACAGCGGAGGTAGTTTAGGAATGGGAGGAATTATAGATAATAATTTTGTTGGCGTACGTTATCTACACCAAAAATACCAATCAAAAGATGGGATTTTTAATAACTCTCCAATTATAAATGAGTATTTTAATACAGTACAAGTTTGGTCTCGAATTCCAATTATTAAAGAGTATTTAGAAGCCCAAGTTTTTGTTCCCTTTCATTTTCATTCAAGAGACTATGTTGATAAAACAACAGCTATTGATGGTTTAGGAGATATATCTTTTTTAATTAATTATACTGTTTTAAATAAAAATACAGGAAATTATAAGGAAGAAAAAGACAAGGTTATATCTTCTAACCATCTATTAAAAATTGGTGGAGGGTTAAAGTTACCAACAGGGACTTATAACGAAGCAATTAATAACTCAATAAACCCTAGTTTTCAATTAGGAACAGGTAGTACAGATGTAATTACGAATCTTCAGTATGTATTTAAGAGAAATAATTTCGGAATTACAAATTACCTTAATTATTACATAAAAACTACAAATAAAGAAGAGTATCGATTTGGAAATCAATTTAATTTCAATAGTACTTTCTTTTATGCTTTTAAAGATAGTAAGCAAAATAGTTTTGTACCTTCAGTAGGAGTTTCAGGAGAATTCTATGAAAGTAATAAAATGTTAGGGTTAAAAGTTAAAAATACTGAAGGTCATGCATTGTTTTCTAGCTTAGGAGCCGAGTATAATGCAAAAAAATTAACAGTAGGAGCCTTAGCAATGTATCCAATACAGCAAAACTTAGCGCAAGGAACTATAGAAGTAAAATATAGAACATCTATTTACTTGAATTACAATTTTTAAAAAAATTATTCTCTGTTTGTTTAGAATCAAAAAATAGGATTGTTTAAAAAAAAGAGCGGATTTTACGTAAGGATTCTTAAATTTGGTGACAAACCCTCAGTTAACAATTAAAAATAAGAACATGAAAAAATCAATTTTATCAATTATCGTATTCGCTGTAGCCTTAGTGTTTTCAAACGAAGTAACAGCTCAAAAATTCGCGAATTTAGATAAAAGTCCAATGGATGCAGCTGCTTTTCCTAGTAGTTATAGAATTTCAGATAAAAAAGTAAAAGTTGTTTATAGTCGTCCACAATTAAAAGGAAGATCGTTAGCAAAACTAGCTCCTATGGGAAAAGTATGGAGAACAGGAGCTAATGAAGCAGCTGAAATTACATTTTATAAAGAAATAACCTTTGGTGGTAAAAAAGTAAAAGCAGGAACTTATACCTTATTTACAATTCCAGGAGAAAAAGAATGGACTCTTATTTTAAACACAGCCAAAAATGTTTGGGGATCTTACTTTTATAATGAAAGTGAAGATGTAGCTAGAATAACTGCTCCTACTTCCAAATCAGATGAAACAATAGAGGCTTTCTCTATTGCTTTTGATGGTGAAGATGAAGCATTCAATATGTATATTGGGTGGGATAATGTTATTGTTACCGTACCTATAAAAGAGTAAGTAAAAGAATATTTAAAATTAAATAAAAGCATAACCAATTTGGTTATGCTTTTTGCTTTTTAAGTATTATTCTTCTAACCTGTATTTTAATTCAATATTAGAATCCATCAGATAAGTAAATACAATAGAACCAAAATTAATAGGATGCTCTATATGCATTTCAAGAGCTAATGTTAATGAAGATTCGTTTCTTGTTAACCAAATATGGTCATAAACATGTACCAATGTATCTAATATTAAGTAATTGTATTCTTTAATATTAATTGAGTTAACAGCTACTTTTTTATCAGGAAGTTGGTTAGGAATAGTCTTATTTTGGTTTAATAAGATAGCTTTTCTAACATTTAAAACAGTATCAATTTCTACAGATGTATGTTTAGCATCAGCAAAAGCATTAGTTGCTAAACTCATTTTTACCAATACGTTTTCTGGAATTACAGTTATATCTTCTGATAGTTGAGGTAGTAGATTAAATAAAATAGGAACATAACACTCTCTGTATAACAAAGCATCCAATGTTTCACTAAAGAGTATATGAAACTTTTCAGGTTCAGGGACTTTGAAAGTAACAGCGTCTGCAGTATAATAGTTCGTTACATAATTGGTAAGCTCTAATTTTTGAATAAGGGTTTTGGCATATTCTAGAGATTTATCATTAATTTCTAGTAAAGAAAACTGTACTTCTTCAGGACTAAAAAGCGGAGCAATTAGAGTAACAAATGGAGCATACGGTCCACAACCCGCGTAAAAAATATGAATTGTTTCATTAGGGTAATTTTGTTGCTTTTCTTCAATCGCTGTCACCATAGCTTTTAAAAACTTCACAGTTCGTTTATAGTCTAACAAACATTGTGCAGCATGATTTAACCCTAAAGCCTTTCCTTTTGCAGTTGTTACGGCTGCTAGGTGCTCCATGTTCTGGTCAAATCCAGTAAGTTGAATTAGTTCACGGAAATAAGAATGTATTTCGTTAATTAAGCTTTCAGTCTCAGGCTGTTCAAGAGAATCTTTAAGTAAAGCCGATACTTTTTCTTTGATATTGAAAGCAGTTACATTTTCACTCATAGTTTGGTTAGTTGTTAAGTTCTCTAAATTATAAAATACAAGTAGATTATAGTTAAATCATACTGAGTTTTTTGAAGCTTAAATTAGATCGCTTATTCCTTAAAAATAGTCGGTAAAGGTATTTTTTAGCCTCTATAATTGCTTAATTAATATTTTGTAAATGATAACCAAATATTAAACAATCAGAATGTAGAGAAACATTAAAAGTAATTTTAACAGATCCGGCATTACGATAATATAAATATCTCTCTTATTTCAATTTTAAACCTTGCAAACCTTTTAAGGATTGTGAGGTTTTTTGTGTTTATTTAAGTCTATACAAAGTATTAAAAGCACTAAACTTTTTACTTATCAACAATAACTGTAAATTTGCATCCTTTAAAACAAGCGATTACAAATGCAATACAATCACCAAGAGATAGAAAAAAAGTGGCAAAAGTACTGGGCAGAGAAAAGTACATTTAAAGCTGAAAATAATTCTGATAAGCCAAAATATTATGTGTTAGACATGTTTCCTTATCCATCAGGAGCAGGATTACATGTAGGGCATCCGTTAGGATATATCGCATCTGATATTTATGCGCGTTATAAACGTCATAAAGGGTTTAATGTATTGCATCCACAAGGATATGACTCTTTCGGGTTACCTGCTGAACAATATGCGATTCAAACAGGGCAGCATCCAGCAATTACTACCGAAACGAATATCAAAACCTACCGTCGTCAGTTAGATAATATCGGGTTTTCGTTCGATTGGTCTCGTGAAGTTCGTACTTCAAATCCAGAATATTACAAATGGACTCAGTGGATTTTTATTCAACTATTCAATTCTTGGTACAATAAAGAGACTGATAAAGCAGAAGACATTACAACTTTAGTAGCAAAGTTTGAAGCGGAAGGAAATGCGAATGTAAATGCAGTTGCTGATGAAGATATTGCTGTTTTTTCTGCCGATGAATGGAAAAGTTTGTCAGAGAAAGAACAACAAGAAATACTATTACAATACCGTTTAACATTCTTGTCCGATACCGAAGTAAATTGGTGTCCAGCTTTAGGAACGGTATTAGCAAACGATGAAATTGTTAACGGAGTTTCAGAACGTGGAGGGCATCCAGTAGTTCGTAAAAAAATGACCCAATGGTCTATGCGAATTTCTGCGTATGCACAACGTTTATTAGACGGATTACAACATATCGATTGGCCACAACCATTAAAAGATAGTCAAACCAACTGGATTGGTCGTTCGCAAGGTGCCATGGTTTCTTTCGATGTGGATGGACACGATGCTAAAATAGATGTGTTTACGACACGTCCTGATACTATTTTTGGAGTGTCTTTTATGACCTTAGCTCCAGAACACGAATTAGTGTCACGAATCGTGACTGATGAGCAAAGAAAGGCTGTTGAAGAATACATAGAGGCAACAGCAAAACGTTCAGAGCGTGATCGTATGGCAGATGTAAAAACTATTTCAGGAGTGTTTACTGGGGCGTATGCGTTGCACCCGTTTACAGGAAAACAAGTACCGATTTGGATTGGTGATTATGTATTAGCAAGCTACGGAACAGGAGCTGTTATGGCGGTACCATGTGGTGACCAACGTGATTATGATTTTGCAAAACACTTCGGATTAGAGATTCCAAATATTTTTGCAGATGTTGATATTTCTGAAAAAGCGAATGATGCTAAAGACGGAATTAAATTAGTAAACTCTGATTTCTTAGATGGTTTAAATTATAAGAAAGGAATGAAAACTGTAATCTACGAATTAGAAAAACGTGGATTTGGTTACGGAAAAATAAACTATCGTTTACGCGATGCAGTATTTAGCCGTCAACGTTATTGGGGAGAACCATTCCCCGTATATTACAAAGACGGAATGCCGCAAATGATTGATGCAAAGCATTTGCCAATCGTATTACCAGAAGTTGAAAAATACTTACCAACTGAAGACGGAAAACCACCATTAGGAAATGCTGATGTTTGGGCGTGGAACTGCGAAACCGCAGAGGTAGTTAGCAACGAACTTATTGATAATATCAAAGTCTTCCCATTAGAATTAAATACCATGCCAGGGTGGGCAGGAAGTTCTTGGTACTTTAACCGCTATATGGATTCGAATAACGAAGGAGAGTTTGTTAGCAAAGAAGCGGTTGACTATTGGAAAGAAGTAGATTTATATATTGGAGGTTCTGAACACGCGACAGGACACTTATTATATGCACGTTTTTGGCAAAAATTCTTATTTGATAGAGGATTGTTACCTGTGGATGAATTTGCTAAAAAACTGATTAACCAAGGAATGATTTTAGGAACTTCTGCTTTTGTGTATAGAGTTGATTACGTTGGAGGATATAATCCGGAAAAAGTAAATGGACTTCCTGCATTGACTAACCCTATTTATGTAAGTTATGGTTTTGTTGAGAAATTTAAAGAACTGCATAGCTTTTTGGTAGAAAATCCAAAAATACCAAATAATGAAAAGTTGAAGTTTATATGGAATGGTGGTTATAAACGTTTGTTTGGACTATTATTGGAAGAAACACCTATTTATGATGTCGAGCTAAATGAAAAATACGAGGATGTTTTAAGGACTTTCATAGAAATATTTGAAATGGTTGAAAAAGACATTTATAATAGTAATACTGAAACTACAGTAGATGGATTAAAATTTTCTCCAATTCATTCAGATGTTTCTTTTGTAAATGCTTCTGATGAATTAGATACAGAAGCTTTTAAAAATTGGAGACCAGAATTTAAAGATGCTACATTTATATATGAAGAAGATGGAACTTTTAAAGTTTCACGCGAGGTTGAAAAAATGTCAAAATCGAAATACAATGTGGTAAATCCAGATTTGATTTGTGAAGAATACGGTGCGGATAGTTTACGTTTATTCGAAATGTTCTTAGGGCCGTTAGAGCAAACCAAACCCTGGAAAACATCTGGTATTTCAGGAGTGTATTCTTTCCTAAAGAAATTATGGAAATTATTTACTGATGAAAACGGTATCAACGTTTCTGATGCAGAACCAACTAAAGACGAGCTAAAGACCTTACATAAAACCATTAAAAAAGTAGAAGAAGATATTGAGAACTTCTCGTTCAATACGTCAGTTTCTACCTTTATGATTGCGGTAAACGAGTTGACTGCTCAAAAGTGTAATAAGAGACAAATTTTAGAACCTTTATTAGTGCTAATTTCTCCGTATGCTCCGCATATTGCAGAAGAATTATGGAGTCAGTTAGGGCACAATGAGTCTATTGCAACTGTAGCTTTCCCAAAATTTGAAGAAAAGCATTTAGTTGAAAGCTCAAAGAACTATCCAGTTTCTTTCAATGGAAAAATGCGTTTTACTTTAGAATTACCGTTAGACATGAGCAAAGATGAAATTGAGAAAACAGTCATGGCACATGAAAAAACACAACAACAATTACAAGGAAGAGAGCCTAAAAAAGTAATTATTGTTCCAGGGAAAATTATAAATATTGTAGGGTAAGCTAACCTTATAAAATATAAAAGACCCACAAGCAATTAATTTGTTTGTGGGTTTTTATTTTTAAACTAAATTCGCAGCCAGTAAAAACAAATTAAAATTTAAACGAATGAAAAAGATTTTTAAAATTAGCTATGCGGTTTTAGTGTGTTTAACCCTAGTGATGAGTAGTTGTTCAGATAGTGATACCGATCCAGCAGGAATTGCAAATACGAAATTATCAGGAAAAGTATTTGGAACAAGTTTTACGGCTGAAGGAGGTAAAGCATTTATGACGGGAAATAATGAACTTTCAGTACATATTACCAATATTCAAGCTGATTGTAGTTCTGATGTTCTTAATTACGAATTAAGAATTGCAACTTATGTGAAAGCAGAGTTAGGAACTTATAATAATGTGAATGTAGTTTTTAATAAGAAAGGAGCGAGTCCTTCAAACTACCTTCAAGGAGTTGTAGAAGTTGTAAGGTTTACGAATAGTGAACTTACCTTAAAAATAAAAGCAAACTCAAGTGCTGATAATATGGTAGAAGGGTTTTTTACGGTTCCTTTTTGTGAGTAATAATAACAATAAACTATTTATTATTTGCTGCTTTTTTATTTTAGGTTATATTAGCGCCTCTAAAAAAATAATAAATATTTAATAAATGAAAAAGTTTTTCAAAATTAGTTATGTAGCTTTAGTATGTTTAACATTGGTAATGACTGGTTGTTCAGATGATGATAATACGGACAACGTAGATACCTCAATACCTAGTACTATTTTAAAAGGTAAAGTTTATGGAAAAGATTTTACTGCCAAAGGGGGAAAGTCATTTGCCTCAGGAAAAGAAGGAGAAGTTTCAATTAATATTACAAACGAAGAGGTAGGTTGTGATTCAGATATTTTTGATTATAAGTTAGAAGTTTCTTTATTAGTAGAAGGTAAAGTGGGAACGTATAATGATGTAAATGTTGTTTTCAAAGATGGAGAAGGAAACTTACTTAATGTTTTGGGGTCAAATGTTGAAGTTGTAAGTATTTCAGATTCTAAAATTAATTTAAAAATAGAAGCTGAATCAATCGATAAACAAAATAAAGTATCTGGTTCATTTGAAGTAGAATACTGCAAATAGAGTTTTAAAATATAATTTAGAAAGACTTTTACATTTATGTAAAGGTCTTTTTTTATACGACAAAACCAAAAACTTTTCGCAAATTTGCTTTCCCAAAAAAATAAAACATGAAAAAAATATCTCTCAACAACTCTTGGGTTTTTGCAATAATCCCAATCGGGATTTTTATTTTCGTAGCGCTTCCACAGTTTCAAAATATGTATGAATCATTTCATAAGCGAGATTTAGAAGTACAGCAAAAAGCACAAGAATTAGACTCGTTACAACAACTTACAAGTCCTACAAGAAAAGATTTAAACAATATAAAACGTCTTGAAATTACCGTTCCAATCCATCAGTTAAGTATAAGTAAACAGCGATATACTTACTATAAAACAGGTGGTATGTTAGCCGTTTTAGCTTTTATGTTTATTGGTATGTTTGGTTCTAGCTATTGGGCAAAAAGAAAGAAAAACTCATCGAGCAATAGGCAAATAGAATTTTCTTTTGATGATTTTACAACTGATGCTATTGGGCAACATGTCTCTTGGAATGCGGTTAAAGGTTCAGGAAGCAATTTTTTAAGTGAACGTTTACGAAAAACAGCTTTTGGATACAAAATTACCTCTAGTGCTTATCTGAAATTTGTAGCTTGGAGTTTCCTTTTAATGGGCTTAAACTATGTAGTTTGGTCGTATATTGAGTTCTTTGAGTTTTCAAAAGAACCATTAACGTTTATGCATGGAGGGAAATTATTTTTTATTTCTGGAGGTCCCTTTGTATTAATAGGGATTTTCTTACTGTTTTCTTTTGGAGCTAAAGCAGTTTTAAACTCTCAAAAGAGAAAAATAGTAGTTGATGGTGAAATAATACCTTTTCAGCAAGTATATGCCTTACAAGTGTTATCAAAATTTGTTCAAGGAAATAAGTCAGGAGGTTATTACTGTTACGAGGTAAATTTAGTTACTCAAGGTGGAGAACGTCATAATTTATTAAACCACGGAGACAAAGAATATTTGTTGAGCGATATGGTAAAAATAAGTAGATTTTTAAAAGTACCTGTTTGGAATAATGGTGTCGTTTAAAACAATTAATAGAATAATTAATAAACTTTTACTAATTTACCACAAATACAAACCATAAACGCTGTTATTATTTTATCCTGTAGAAAAAAAATATCCAATATATGTTACTTTTCCTCAGTAAAAGACATACCAGAAAAGGTTTGGGAAGAGCTTGACTGTGTAGATAATTTATACTTTCAACCAGCGTATTTAGAAGCTTTAGAAAAGAATAATCAGCAAATACAGTTTTCTTATATTTTATTGTTTGATGAAAAAAAAGAAGCAATAGCCTTTGCTACTATTCAATTGGTAGATTTTTATTTAGAAAGTGTTCAAAACGATTTACAATCGGTTGTAGAATGGATACGATGTATGGGGAGAAAACTACATTTATTGTCTCCTCAAAAACCATTTAAAATACTTACATGTGGTAATACTTTTGTAAGTGGAGAGCACGGAATATTCATCAAACCAAATCAAGATAAAAAACAAATTGTAAAACAACTTGCTAAAGCTATTGTAGCCTTTGAAAAAGATATTTCAAAAGAAACAATTGACGCTTTTATGTTGAAAGATTTTGTAAATGAATCTCTTTTTATTACCGATGCATTACACAGTGTGGGGTATAATTCGTTTAATGTAGATCCAAATATGATGTTAACGTTAGATGATAATTGGAATACTTTTGATGATTATTTAGCAGCATTAAAAACAAAGTATAGAGTAAAAGCAAAAAAAGCGTTACAGAAGAGTAGAGGCTTACGAACGGAAGAAGTAACTATTGATTCTTTGAAGCAATTACTGCCAAATATGACGTTACTGTATAAAAATGTATCAAACAAGGCGAGTTTTAACTTAGGATATTTTAATATAGAAACGTATATATCTTTAAAAGAAAATTTAAAGGATGACTATGTTATTAAAGTATATTGGTTAGGAGATAAGTTAGTTGGGTTTTTATCAGGAATAAAAAATCAAAACTCATTAGATGCACATTTTGTAGGAATTGATTATACCGTTAATAAAAGCTATGCTATTTACCAACGTATGTTATACGATTATATATTATTGGGTATAGATAATAATATAAAAACTATAAATTTTGGAAGAACAGCTAGTGAAATAAAAAGTTCAGTAGGAGCAGCACCGCAGGACTTAACAATTTATTTGCGACATAGAAAAAGCATTCCAAATCGTATTTTAAGCTTATTTTTGAATAGAATTCAACCAACAGAATTCCGATTAATAAAGCCTTTTAAAACAAAAAAAGTATAAAGAATTAAACCCCTTTTACTGTATTAACAAATGAAAAACACACAAGAATTATTAAATATACTTACCCTTGACGATTTAGGTGAAGGGAATTTTAACGGAGTAAGTAGAGATATAGGAAGTCCAAATGTTTTTGGAGGTCAAGTATTAGCGCAAGCACTAAATGCAGCGTATAGAACAACACCTAAAGAACGTATATTACATTCGTTACACTCGTATTTTTTAGAGGCAGGAAATTTAGAGTTGCCTATAACTTACAATGTGCAAACTATTCGTGATGGAGGTAGTTTCTCTACACGTAGAGTTACAGCACATCAAAAAGATAAAACGATTTTTATACTGTCTTGTTCTTTTCATAAAGAAGAAGAAGGATATGAGCATCAAATGCCTATAAAAAAAGATTTAAAACAACCTGAAGAGTTGTTGAGTTGGACAGATATGTTAGATCAATTTGGAGCTTTTTTACCAAAGAAAATGAAAGATTTTTTAAGTATTGAGCGACCTATTGATTTTAAACCAGTGCAGATCGTAAATCCGTTAGACCGAAAAGATTTACCTCCAGTAGTAGATGTTTGGTTTAAATTAAAAGGAGAAGCTTCTGATTTATCGTTAGGAATTAAACAACAAATATTAACGTATATATCAGACTATAATATTTTAACGGCTTGTTTAAACCCGAATGCAAGCGTAGCTAACTTTGGAAACACACAAATGGCAAGTTTAGACCATTCGATGTGGTTCTATCGTGATTTCGATTTTAATGATTGGATGTTGTTCTCGGTAGAAAGCCCTAACACGAATGGAGCTAGGGGGTTTGCTTGTGGAAATATTTATACAAGGGAAGGTAAACTGATTGCTTCGGTAGCACAAGAAGGTTTAATGCGTCCCATGAAGAAGAAGGAATAATTATAGTTTATAAAAATAGAGAAATAAAAAAGCCGAGGTAATCCCTCGGCTTTTGTTTGATTAAGCTTCTATTTCTGCTGATTTTGTACTAATATGAAACTCTTCGTAGGTTTCCAGTAAACTCATTAATCCAGAAACTAAATCTTGTGTTTCTATTAAAATACTAAAGTATAATGTAGTATTTTTTGGACTTGTTTCGTCTGTTCTAATACGATCTACTTGTTTTTCAATAGATTTAGATACATCCTTTAATAATTCTTTCTTTTCATTAATAATATGCTCTAAATTATCAAAGCTTCTATTTTCAAAAGTATCACCAATATCAGCTAATAGCTTAGAAAGTGTATTGTCAATACTTTTAAGGTCTTTAATTTGTCCTTTTTTAAGGTTTTTATGGTTGTTGTTAACGTGTTTATATGTAGCTCTAGAAATGTAGCTAATAGATTGTGCAACGTCTTGTAAATACCCTAAAATTAAAATATAAAATCTACTGGCTTGTACCGAAGTATCGTCTAACGACTTAATAAAGTAGAATACTCCGTCTTTTAAACTATCTATTTCATCGTTTAACTTAGTAACGTGCTTATCAGTTTTACGCAGTTTTATTAAATCGTGAGTAGCAAGGTCTTTTACAACACTTGAGTATAATTTATTAATACGATGAGCAACACCAGCAATATGATCTGAGCTTTCTTCAATAACACCATTAATAGTGATTAATTCTGCTCTTTCCATATGTACTTGTTTCTTTTCTTCTTTAGATTTTTTTCTGTGTTGTAAAGTATTTCTTGCAATTAAAAGAGCAACTACTAATAACAATACAGGAATCATTACCATATCCCAGCTAATTAAATAAGCTACTAAAGCAGCTGTTAAGAAAGCTGTAATGGCAGTTAAGAACCACCCACCAATAACATTAATTACACCAGCAACTCTATAAACAGCACTTTCACGCCCCCAAGCTCTATCAGCTAAGGAAGTACCCATTGCTACCATAAATGTTACATAAGTAGTTGATAAAGGCAGCTTCATTGAAGTTGCAATAGAAATTAAAATACCAGCAACAATTAAGTTTACAGATGCTCTTACTAAATCGAAGGCAGGCATTTCATACGTTTTGTCTTTAGGTAATTCAATTACAGGTTTTTGAAACTTAGAATCTATAAAGTTTAAAGCTTTTTTAGGTACAATAAAGCTAATACCAGCATTTATACCCATCGCTGTTCTAACAACAATTCTTGATAATGGATTTGGTTGAAATTTCTCATGCCCGTCTCCTTGACGAGATAAGTCAATACCAGTTTTAATTACGTTTCTTGCTTTACTAGAAGTCCATAAAGTAACCACCATAATAGCTCCAGCTAATAATAGTAACCATACGTTAGAAGGTACTTTTTTAGCTAAAATACCCATAGAAAAAGCATCAGGAGCAACACCAGATACTTCCCAAGCTTGGTATGAGTTCCAAGCAGCAATTGGTACACCAATAAAGTTTACTAAATCGTTACCAGAGAACGCCATGGCTAATGAGAAAGTACCAATACCAATAATTAATTTTAAAATATTAACTTTTAAAAACTGGATTAAAAGATGAGAAACAACACTCCAAAAAATAAAACTCCCAGCTATGATAAGTATAGTGTTTCCTTCAATTAGGTGTTTTACATCACTATAAAAAGGAGTTCCTTTCATTCCTTTGATAATGATAAAATAAGTAATTGCTGTAATTGCAAAACCACCAAATAATGAGTTAATATATGTAGGTCTTTTTTCGAAATTAAATGAATAAATTAAACGAGAAAAGAATTGTACAATGGCTCCTACAGAAAAGGCTACAACTACGGAGAGTAGAATTCCGTTTATAATTTGAATAGCTTTTTGATGATTGATATAAGTCCAAATATCAGAAATAGAATGTGCATCGTTGGCAGCAATTTTAATTAACGAAATACACACTGCTGCACCTAATAATTCAAATACAATAGAAACCGTTGTTGAGGTTGGCATACCTAATGAATTAAAGATATCTAACAGTAAAATATCAGTAATCATAACTGCCATAAAAATAAACATGATATCTTGGAACATAAACATGTTAGGGTTAAAAATACCCTTACGTGCTACTTCCATCATACCGCTTGAGGTAACTGCTCCAAAAAACACCCCAACGCTCGCAATTATCATAATATTTCTTACTTTAATTGCTTTAGAACCGATTGCTGAATTTAAAAAGTTTACAGCATCGTTACTAACTCCCACAACCAAGTCGACAATAGCTAAAACAGCTAAAGCGACTAGCATCAAAATATATGGATCTCCCATTTTTTAGTTTTTAATTAAGTTTTGCAAATTTAGTTACACAAGAATGCTCTCGTGTTATGTTTATGTTATCATTTAAAGATGGATATCTACTTGTAATCTATACATTAATTGATTTGTAGCTGTGGCTACATCTAGGTAACTAATATCGGTTTGTACTTTTAATTTATGACCAACGATGTACTTTGATAATCCTAATGTGTATTGGTTTTCAGTTCCTTTTCCTGTGATGTTTTCGTCTAAAGAAATATTGGTAAAACGACCTGATATTTCCCAGTTTTTAGCAAACAAATATCCTGATTGAAGGTTTAAACCACTTCCTACTTGTACAATTTCACCTGTAGGTGTGCCATCTGAATTTTTTGCAATAGGATCTTTGGCGTCTCTATATGCATATTCGCCCATAAAAGAGAATCCTTTGTATTTAAACATAGCATCCATAAAAAAGGTTGAAATATTTGTTTGATAATATCCTTCATCATTAACCATATAGGTACCTTGATTACTTCTGGTTTTTACGGCATTGTTGTTAAAGTCATAACTCATACCGATAGCAAGTTTAGGTGTTTGTTCTCTTTTTAAGTCTCCACCTGTATAATCACCCTTACCTTCAAATTTTCCAAAAGGTAAAAACTCAAGATGAGCAGTATACTGATGTCCTCCTAGGTTACCTACAGTAACATTTCTTCCTTCACCTTGTGAAAAAGCTAATGCTTCTCTTACAATAAACTTATCAGATAAATTAAAATGGTGTCTTAATTGTAGTCCCATATCTCTATCAATATTAAAACGACTGTTTAATAAAGAGCGATCTACTAATTGCATATTTGCAGAAGAAATAATACGTTCTCGGTTTCCTGGTAATTTAGTTTGTCCAAACCATAGCTCGAAGTTTTGATGGAAATTCCACTTTATAAAAGCATCTAAAATATACCTTGGAGCATTTCCTGTATGTTCTGAAGCACCACTAATATCTCTATTAGATAACCCAAGTTCTATTTTATATTTTAATTTAGGAGAAAAAGCAAATCCATTAAATTTTAAACGAGCTCTTCTCACCAACATTGAAGACGATGGGTTGTATAAGCCGTCTTTGTTAGAATCCCATTCGGCAGTTGCTAAAAATTGCATTCTAGCTCCCATTTTCATAGACCAAGTACTATCTTTTCCTACTAGGTTAAATATACCTTTTCCAAATTTTGGTGCGCTTGTTTGTTGTGCATGTGTGTAAAGTAACACAAACATACTTACAGACGTAAGTATTGTTTTACAGTTCATTAGATGTTGTTTACTAGTTTTTGTCGCGGCAAATAACAAACCTTAATGTTAATTTAGTGTTAACCTAATATTAAAAAACTGCCTTGTTTTCAAGGCAGTATATAGTAAGTCAAATAAATAGTCGACAAAAACTAATAAATTTATAATGACTACTCCTCTTTAGAGGTGAATCAAAAGTATTCTCTTTTTTTAATGTAAATATTAAGTACAATTTAACAAACTGTTATGTGATGTGTGGTTTTGAGTTAATAAAAAGTTACGAAGTTAAATGTAGTTAGTTATTTTTTTAGGTCCTTCAAGAACTGTTCTTGTAATTTGCATGGTGCCATCTTTATTGGTTACTACGTGCCATTTAATAAGGGTTATTTCATTGTTTTCAATCTCTAAACCAGTAATACATCTTGGATGTACACAACTGCCATCATTAAAATGTGGAAGCTCGCTTTCTGATGGAAACCGAGGACGGTGCGTGTGTCCTGTAACAATCATTTGGTTGTTATTGTTTTTAATCCATTCTTCTAAATGTTTCTCTACCTTTATGAGTTCTTTAAAGTTTTGAGCGGGACTTGTAGGGTCTTTAATTCCATGTATTTGTAGTGGTCGCCATAAAACACGAACTAAAAATCTACTAAATTTCCAAAAAGTATAATTGAACCAATCAGCTTGATGACCGTGGAGTAAAAAAATAGACTTCCCATCTTCTTGTGTCAATTTAATTGCTTCAGAAAAAGAGGCATTGGGCATTAATTCTTTTTTCTTTCCGTCAATAGTATCATAATAAGAATTAAAGTTTTTAGCAACATTTTTAGGTTTTCTATAATTCATATCATGATTCCCCCAAATAAAATGTAGCTTGTTTTGTTGATGGAATTTTTGAAGTAATAAGTAGATGTCTTTATTTGCATTGAAAATATTCACGAATTTATTTTCCCAAAGTTCATCACCATCTCCTAATTCTATATAGGTAAATTCTTTTTGAAGGTATTGAGATAAGGCGTAATGATATATTTTTCGATTATGAGCAAAGTCATCGGCAAAACTGTTATCACCTCTATGGCAATCAGAAAATAAAATGTATTTAGTATACTTGTTTAAAGGTAGTTTTTTTGCTTTTTTATAAGCGTTGGTTATTCTATGTTTTGAAAACATTTATAGCGAAAGTTTGTGTACATATAAAGATGCAAAAAAAGGAATATACCACAAAACTTGTTGAGTGATAGAATGAATAAATTTTAGATTTAAGCTTATGGTTAAGTGATAATTAAAAATAATTTCACTCTATAATGTTAATTTTTAATAACTTACATGAAATTTTAAATTAACATTAATACCCTTCAAAAATGAAAAAAAAGTATTTTCTACTTTCGTTACTATTGCTGTGCCTTAGTTTTTCTACTATTTACAGCCAAGAAAAAATGTTTTATGGTACTATTGAAACCAACGATGCTTTAAAACTACAAAAAGTTGCTCCTTCTGATATTAAAATTCTTTCCTCTACTAATGGTTTTAGTGCAGTAAAGTTAAGTCATCATGCAGCTGAGAAATTGCATCATATGATTTTAACTCATGGTCCTGGGTTTATTTATGAGCCTTCTGAAAAACAAGCTTTACAAACTATTCAGAAACTCCAGAGTAAAAAAAGGTATCAACAGAGAGCATCGTATACTATTAGTGAAGATCAAGTTGTAAATCAAAGTTTGGGCTTGGTTAATAATACAAATATTGCCAATCAAATAGTAGAGCTTGAAAACTATGGTACTAGATATCATACTACACAAAAGGCAAAAGATGCTGTTCAGGATTTAAAACAAAAATGGGAAACCATGGCTAGTGGTAGGTCTGATGTTAGTGTGAGAATAGTTAACCACAGTAGTACTACAATGCCTTCGGTTGTTATGACTATTCAAGGAAGTGATCTTCCTAATGAGTATGTAATTATAGGTGGACATATTGATTCTGTTAGCCCAGAAAGAGAAACGAATGCGCCTGGTGCTGATGATAATGCTTCTGGTATTGCTACAATTACTGAAATGGCTAGAGTACTTTTTGAAATGAATTTTGAACCAAAAAGAACTATAGAGCTTATGGCATTTGCTGCCGAAGAGGTTGGGTTAAGAGGCTCTAAAGAGATTGCTGAAGATTATAAAAATAGAAATGTTAATGTGTTGTCGTATGTGCAGTTTGATATGACGAATTATAAAGGGTCACCAAAGGATGTTTATATTTCTGATGATAGTTATAATAGTAGCACTCTTAATGCTTTTTTAGCTAGTCTTATGGATCATTATAATGCTTCAGGAAGTCATCAATTTACTTACGATTATACACGATGTAATTACGGTTGTTCCGATCATTATAGTTGGGCACAACAAGGATATGATGCTGCTTTTCCTTTTGAGGCTTCTTTTAATGATTCAAGCCCTTATATTCATACTGTAAATGATACATCTAGTAGGTTTCCAACTGCCAATGCTACGCACGCAGCAAAGTTTGCTAAACTTGGTTTAGAGTATTTAATTGAGGTAGCGAAAAGTAAAGGAAGTGTTAGTGTACCAACAACGTATTGTGAATCAAAAGGAAATAATGTTAATGATGAATATATTCAGAATGTAACACTTGGGGCTATTAATAATAATTCAGGAGCTTCTAATGGATATGAGGATTTTACTAGTATTTCTACTAATTTAGAGCAAGGTAGTTCTAATACAATTACTGTTACTCCTAAATGGACAGGTACTGTTTACAAAGAGGGATATGCTGTTTGGATTGATTATAATCAGGATTCTGATTTTGAAGATAGTGGAGAGCAAGTATGGGTTAAAAGTGCTTCTTCTGATAGTTCTGTTAATGGTACATTTACTGTACCTACTACTGCAAAACTAGGTAATACAAGAATGAGGGTGTCTATGCGATACAATAATACTCCTGCTTCTTGTGGTTCGTTTGATTACGGTGAGGTTGAAGATTATACTATAACTATTATTGAGGGTGATGGAGGGACTACTACTAATATTTGTGATGGGGTGCCTGAATATGATTCTTCTCAAAATTACCAGGTTGGTGATAGGGTTGTTTATTTTAATGTTTTGTATGAGAGAACTTCAAATGGATGGAATAATATTGGAAATTGTGGTAGTGCTAAAGCCTCTAATTTAAATACGGAACGTGTTTTAGTAAATGATAAGGATGTAATTGTTTTTTCACCTAATCCTATTGAGGATAGTTTTATGGTTTTACAAGTAAATAATGAGCTGTGGAAAAATAGAGAGGTTGCTATTTATAATGCTAACGGAAGGTTGCTTACGAAAGTAAAAATGAGTTCTAGAAATAATAATGTAGATGTTTCAAAATTATCAGCAGGAATTTATTTTGTGTCTTTAGATGATACAGGGAAAAGGTATACTAAGCAATTAGTTAAAAAGTAGGTTTTATAAATTGTAAAAATAAAACTTTAAGTTAGTAGAATTATTATTGCAACTTCTTTATCTGTTATTTAAGTTTATAGTTTTATAAATGTTTATGATAAAAATAATATTGCAGTAAGTAAAAATATTAAAGAAGTTATAAAAAGTATAATTGAAGTATATAAAATAATAAATTCAGTTAGATTAACTATTTTTACCATTCATAAAAAAAATACTGCAGTTACACTCTGTGTAACTGCAGTTTGCTTTAATAATAAAGCTATTAGTTATTTTCTTATAACTTTAAATTCTAACCCACTTATTTGTTTGTATTTTGGGTTTTTGGTGCCGAATATACTTTTTACGTAAAGTTTTACTTCTTTTGATGTTTGTACTAAGCCTGTTAATGGATTGTATAGTGTATTGTTTCTTTGAATCATTGCATTGCTGTACTGTGTATAGGCATTAATTAGCTTTGTGTTGTTTTCTTGTAACTGGTTAAGTTTAGCTTGTAACGAAGTTGTTTTTAGTTCTTCTTCGTTTGGGTTGTAAATGGTGTTTTGTACTAAAACTTGTATGAGGTTTGCAAAGTGGTTGATTAACTGATCGTAAGATTGTTGTGAGGTGGAAATTGTTTTGTTTGTTGATTCTTCTATTGTTTTTTCTTTTTCTACTGTTGTTTTTTTTGACGACCCTTGTAGTTTTCTGTTAATTGTTTTTGCATTTTGAATAGCTAAGGCATCTGCGCCAGATACTATAAAACTATTAAGTGTTTTTGTTGCTAGTGTTTTTAAGTTTGCAAACGCATTTTTACGATTGTTCACTGCGTTACTATACGCTGCTTTTGCAGTGGCTACTTCTTCTAATTTTTCTGAGGCAGTGGTATATAGTTTTTCTAATTCAGTAATAGTTAACCGTGTATTTACAGGGTTATATGTTTCTGCATATCCTTTACAAAAAGATATTAGTTCTTGAAAGTTAGCTACATTTTTTGCATGACCTGTTTCTGAAATTGATGCCATAAGATTGTAATTTTAAGTTATTATATTGTTTTTTGCTTAACCTTATGGGTTATAAAGGATGTTAATTTTTATTGTATATAGCAATTTAAATACAAAAGCAATTTTTATAACTTCTTTTTGTTAAGCGCTTTAAATATAGTAGTTTTTTTAAATTATTTTTCTATCTATTTTTTTGCTCTTATTTTATTTCTATTAAATTTGTTATCAATGTTTTTATGTAGAGGCTGTTAAGTTTCTGTATAACAGTATTTAGCTATAAAGAAAATTACTATGAATATAAAAGCCAAACTCTTTGTGTGCGGAGAGGAACGAGAATTAATTGCTACTAGTTTAAATTACATTCGCCTTACCGATTGGAATGGTAAACCTACATCAGCCCTAATGGGAGGTGCTTTTACGGTTACTTTTAAACCAGAAATGTACGATGATGCCTTTATTGAATGGATTATAGCCGATAGAAAGGACAATAAAAAAATACGTCATCCTTTTAATCTTTATTTATTAAGAGATGGAAAAGTGGTTTTTTATGAAGATGATTTTGATGGTGTAGAGCTATTCCAATACAATTTTCAAGACGGTGTACTTATAAATTACCATGAGATTTTTGATAATCAAAAAGGTATGCAGGTTACCTTAACCATATCGCCTGCAATGCAAGATTATCGTTTTTTTAATAATAGTACCGATTGGCGTAGAAAAAGCCCAACTCGTTACATAAAACCATGGCAAGAGAGTTTTATACCGCCTATAGAAGATATTCCTTATAAGGCACAAGAAGATACTATGCCAAGATTTAAAAGGTACTTTTTTGAAAATAAGAACGGAGAACGAATACAACAGCAGGATATTGAGGTAAATGAAAAAGTTATCTTAGTTATAGAAACAGAAAATGCAGAGGGAGAAACAATAACCATTGATTTAAAAGACGATAACCTAAATTATAAATACCAAGATAAAGTATTAGAAAACGATATTTTGAAAAGAGTTTCAATCACAGGAAAACAAACAAAATTAGAATTAATAGCTACTGAAGAAAAAGTAAATAAAAATGACTAAAGAAAAGGAAAGAACGTACAAAGGAATAGCTTCTTTTGATAGTGGTAAAGGAAATACAATGGAAATTACTTTTCCAAAAGTAAGACCAGCATTAAAGTTCATAGCAAATTTAAGAAGGTTAGATAATTACAAAGGAGAGTTTGGTTTTGATTGGATGAGAGATGATTATCAAACCATATGTGAAGATTACGAAAAGTTAAAAAAAGAATATACTCCAACTAAAATTCATGATAAAGATTATTTTGTACCTTGGTTAAGCATGTTTCCTCAACAGGAAAATGTAAAACTTAAATTAGAAGTTGAGATATTAGAAGGAACAGCAACAGACGTTGATATAATTAAACTACCTAAAAAAGATGGTATACGTTTTGAACCAGAGGAAGTAAAAGTGTCAGAAGCAAACGAAAAAGAAATTTCAGTATTTTGTGATACATCTATATCAAATGACATGAATATTAAGTTGTTTGATAAAGATGATAATCCAGTTGGAGAGATAAATATTTTCAGAAATAAGACCATTCATAACTTAAAAGTTAAAATTGTAAAAGTTGTAAGAAAAAACAGTAGTGAAAGGGATTTGAGGGGGATAAATGAAGCTTTACAACAGGTCGACTTAAATAATTATTTAAATAAAAATTCATTAAATCAAGCTCTTATTAAAACTAGTATAGAGAATAATAACACTAATGTTATTGAGCTAGATACCGAACAATTAACAAAGGATAAAAAATTAGATGGCGCAGGATTTAAAGATAATGTAGAACAAGTTAGTTCAATGTTTTTAGATGAATATATGCAAAAGTATGAGCAAGAATCGAAACACAAAGGTCTTTTAGTATTTGTCACTATTTTACGAAAACCTGGCACTGCTGGTGATGGGCAATTATTAATTGGTGATGCTCGTAATTGTAGTATTTTTTATGATGGAAGATACCAACCCACTACTTATGCTCACGAAATAGCCCATGTACTTGGTTGCATGCACCCCTTTGATGAGTTTAATGAAGAAAAAATTAATGAAATAAATAAACGAATACAGAAGTATACAGATAAAATAAAAATAAGAGAGGATGAGATTTTAAAAGACGGAGAGAAAATTAAAAGAGCTGAAAAAAGAATTATAGAAATGAAAAAATATCCTAATAACCTTACAGCGATTAAAAATATTAAAGTTAATACGAATAACATTAAAGTATATCAAAAAAATATTGAAAATAGAGAACTGTCTATTTCTAAAATTAAAGAATTTATTAACAAGGATAAAAAGAGAAAAGAACAATTAACACATATAAAAAATGAAAATGAATACTCTTTCCCAATAAAGGACAGTACAAAAGAAAATTTTATGGATTATACTATTTCACGTTCTGCAAGAATCAGCTTTTGGAGTTGGCAATGGAGAACAATGCAAAACGATATAAAACGTTATTATGAATAAACTTATTCTATATATACTTGTATTTTTTTTATATAACTGTTCAGTACAAAAAGAACAGATGAAGAATGCTGAAATAAAACAGATTCAACTTGATACTTTAGTTGAAAAAGATATTCTCCTTATGCCTCTTTATGTTGATGATTATAGTTTAGAAGATAAAATAACTAAGCTAAAAATAATTATAAATGAATATGGCTTATATCAATTTAAAGACTCTGTGCTTGTTGATGGAGAAATGGAAATCACGTTACATGAATTCTCTAAGATTGATAAGGATAAAATAACTGACTGTGAAGAGCCTCCTATTCCTTATGGTTATTTAGAAGGTGATATCATTAATGGAAAAAAAGAAGGAAAATGGTTAAAAAAAATACAAGTTCCTAAGCCTCCGTATAACATAATTGTTAAAATACTTCATTACAAAAATGGTGTTTTAGATGGCAAGTATCAGGTTTATAACACGAAAGGAAGAGCGTTGTATCCTATGGATCCACATCCTTTATATCCTGATGAGTACAAAGACTATCAAATATTCAAAAAGGGTACAGGATGGTATTATGATTATTATTATGAAAAAGAAATTTTAAAGGTAAAAGGATATTATATAAATAGTATAAAGGAAGGTGCATGGGTATATTATGATAAAAATGGCAATGAAACGCATAGAGAATATTATAAAAAAGGGGTTTTAATTAATGAGTGATTCTAAAAGAGAAAGTTGTATTTGCAAGATTTTTAAATTACCTAAAAAATGATGATTAAAGAAGCTGAAAGAGTAGCAAAAAAATATAATTTACCAACAGAATTTACTAAGGAGTTTTAATATGAGTGAAAGTATAACTATAAGAGAAGGAGGAGATTTTAAGAGAGCCAAAGAATATTTTGATAATAATGATTGTCATATTAATTTATCAAGAGAAATAAAAGACAAAAATTATTTTGAAGAGTTTCTGCGTTATTTCAATGATATTGACAATCTTGCAATGTCAGCCTACGGAGAAGGAGTTTCTTATGATTTTTTGTATGATATGACAAGTTTGAAGTACCTGCATTTACATACCATGTATCCTGTGGATTTTGAAAAATTAAAAGAGTTAGAAACCTTATCATTATGGTGGAATAAAAAGATGATAACTAATTTTGATAAGCTTCAAAATTTAGAACATTTATCAATTACAGAATTTGATGAAAAAGACTTAACTAAATTAAGTGCGTTAACCAATTTGAAAACTTTAAGTTTTAAAACAGCAAAAATAAAGTCTTTAAAAGGAATTGAAACTTTAACTAATTTAAAGTGTGTGTCTTTTGGTGGTGTTAGAAGTTTAACAGATATTTCAGATATAACAACTTTACAAAAGTTAAAATATTTAGAATTTGATATTTGTTGGAAATTGCAAGACTTTAGCTCTATTGGAGAGTTAAAAGAATTAGAGGTTTTAAAACTTTTAGATTGTAAAAATTTAGCATCTATTAAGTTTGTTAAAAATATGCCTAAGCTAAAGCAATTATATACTTTAGGGACAACAATTATTAACGATTTCGATACAACGCCTGCTGAAAATATGCCTGTATTTTTTGGAAGTCAATATAAAAAGTACAACAAACAATATCCTGAAAAAGAAATACAGGAAGGACAAAAATCTTGGAGTAGTTATTTATAGTTAGTGTTTAGTTTTAACTATTCATTATGTTGATACTCGAAAAAAAACTGCTACAGATGAAAAAGAATATAGATAAACAAATAGAGAAACTTATCAATCCATCTGTAGTTTTAAGAATAGATGGTTTAAGTAAATCAAACCCTGAGTATGATTTATATTTTTTTAGTACTCTACTGCTTTGTATATGGGAAAGTCTCTATAATAAAGATTTGAATCCCTCTTATCATATAAAAGATTCTGTTGGAAATATATATTTTAATGAAGAATTACGAATTAAAATAAATAGTGGGGTTAATACAATTGTAAAAACAGCAAAAGGATTAAGGTTAGAAAAGAAGTCAAAGCCTTTTTTTATGAGCGTATATGATTATTTATATATAGAAGACTCAAGTAGTAATAAGTTATATTGTTATAGCAAAGAGCTTATGGGATCTGGTCTGTTTAACAGTAGTATGTTTTCAGTTGAATTAAAAAAGCCTATAGATGAATTAACGCAAGAGGATTATTATAGTTTTCTAGGGAAAAACTTTAAAGAGCTTGATGGTCGATTAATAAACGGAAAGGAAGAAAAGGTGTTTTTGACTTTACATAGTTATCATAAAAATAAAAACGTGTGGAAAGTTCGATTACTCACATTTTGATAAATATTTTGTGATTATTTAATAAACTAAGAGTATAAATGTAGTGTGGTTTACCTAAAAAAACAACCCAAGTATTGAATACTTGGGTTGTTTTGTGTTTAGATATAGTAATTTAATTATCTTACTCCAGGTGTAAAGGCACCAGGAGCATCTTGAGGTGCATTTGTAGTACCTGCATCTCCTGTATCATTCCAAATATCCCATTCTGAGAATGTATATGTTGGGTTTCCTTGTGTTACTGAAGCTTTACGGTAAGCTCTACCATCTTCAAATTCATGATTTGTACCAGATCCATCTTCCCCAATAACTCCAAAGATATCAATTACAGTTCCGCTTGGATCTACCAATTCTAATTGGTCGTCTCCATTAGAATCAGCTGCAGCAGAAGTAGACTCCATATCAGCAGTAACACCATATATACTTGAGAGTTCTGCAGCATTTTTGGCAATTACAAAAGTACTAGTTCCAGCTATGGTTTTACCAGATAAGTCAATTGAAGAGGTTGATGAAGTTGCACCATTTGTATATCTTCTAATTGTCCAACCTGTTAAGTCTATTGCGTCAGTTCCTGAATTATATAATTCTATAAATCTTGCATTAGCATTGTTGTTAGGGTCTGCTAATTCAGAAAAGAAAATAGTATTGGTAGTAGTGCCACCTCCACAAGTAGTATAATCTTCAGTAAAATTAATATCAGCTTCGTTTCTTAAATAGATTTGAGGAGTACCTTCATAAACAGTCATAATACCTGTTATAGCTCCTTTTTTATCATTTACATTATTGTTAGCAAAAGTTGCCTCTTTTCTAACATAAGTGGTTAATGGAGTGCCATCACATTCAGCAATTAACTCATTGTTACCGTCATAAATTTTGGTATTGTCTTTGAATTGTACTCCATCAATTTGTACTAATTTACTTTCGTAATCACCAGTTAAAGCTTGAGCAAAAGTGATAGTCTCAGGAGTAGGTAAGGTACCAGCTGTTTGGCTTATGATACTTGATGGAGAAAGGTTTAGTTGTAATAAATCGTTATGCTCACTTAATTTAGCGCCTCCAACTGCGATTTCTACTTCGTCTCCTAAGTTTAAGTTGTGATCTCCACTAAAACGTAAAGCAATACCTGCAGTAGCATCTTGAGCAAAAGCACTTAATGAATGTAAGTTACCAGAAGCTAAATCAGAAGTAATAACTACTTTTATTTTTAAGTTTTTTGTAACTGTTGCTTCTCCACTACCTTTATAAAAGGTTTTAACTTCATTTAAAGTAGCATCAACAGGAGGTGTATTACAACCATATTCTTCAGTAAAGTTAACATCGTTAGTATCTCTAATAAATAATTGGTAATCGCTGCTGAACTTTCCTAAAATAGAAGTAATACTTCCTTTTTTATCTGGGATAGGGTATGATTTAAAAGTTGAGAAACCACTAGTTCTCATGATAATAGATTCAAAAGTTTCGCAACTTACGAAGTTTCTGTTAACTGAAGAAGTGTTGTTAGGGTCAGGGTCAGCATAGGTTAATCCTTTTTCTTGAGCTTGTACCCCATCAATTTTAATTAATGTATTGATGTGAGCATCAGTTAACTCTCCAATTGTTAAGTTGGTTGGTACTATTTCAGCAATTTCAGAAGATCTATCAATAAAGTCGATATAATCGTTTGCATCAATTCTATCCGTACTGTAACCATTTAAAACACCTATTTGAAAAGAAGCAAAGTATTTACTTAACGCAAGTCCTTTTAATTTAATGTATATTTTTCTACCCACATTATAACGAGCTCCTAGGTTAGTGTCATCTATTCTTACTTCTAAACCTACAGTTGGATTTTCTGGTTTATCTTGAATAATAATTGATTTAAAAAAATTACCTTCTCTATCGTCAGAAACTACATAACCATAAACAGTAACGTCTTCAGTAAACTCTACAGGATCTCCATTGTATTGTGCAATAATTTCGTCTAAAGACTTTAAGTTCTTGTATTCTTTATCTGGTCCTATTGTTGGTAACTCAAAGTCGTTGTTATCAACACATGAAGTAGAGATTGCAATAAAAAGTATTGCAAAAATCTTGTATAAATTTATTTTTTTCATTTTGAGTGTTTTTTTAGAATCTATAATTTAAGTTTAAGAAATAAGTAGTACCTCTACCGTACCAGTATTTATTTCCGAAGGTTGGTGTACCGTTAGCATTATCGTCGCGTAATTGGTGATAATTTGCATTTCTTCCTTGTTCGAAGCCACCTGTTTTATACTCTTGGTTGAATAGGTTACTAACACTAGCAAATAAACCAATGTATTTACCATCACCTACTTTCCAAGATTTTCCACCGATAGCATTTACAACCATATAATCATCAAATTGCTCTTGAGTTAATAATTGTCTAGCTAACACTGGGTCGTAATCTGCAAAAGCAGCTCCGTCTGCATCACTTATAAAATTAGCAGTTCTTCTAATGGGAGAAACATCTACATAAGCTTCATCCATATAGTTTGCTGTAACACTAATAAACCAATAATCTGGATCTCTATACTCAAAACCAAAAGAGTATGCTTTGTGAGGTCCTGCAGCTAGTTTATAATCTTTAAGAGCAGCAGGTCCCATATCTCTTTTACCATCAACAAAGCCTTCTGTATTAGCGTTTTCAGTAGTAATTACAAGATTTGGATTGTTATTATAGGTGTACTGACCAATATTAGCTGCTCCCTTTAATTTAATTGTAGGAGTAACCTGCGCTTCAATTCCAAACTCAACACCAAAATGTCTTTTGTCTATATCAGTTAAGATTTCTTGGATAAATGCCGAAGTATCTCCTCCAATACCATCAGCAAAGAAGAATGAAATTTCAGTAGCATCTTTAATATCCGTGTAATAACCTGTAATTCTTGAAGTAATTAAAGGACTTCTAAAAACATAGCTAACATCTCCAGATAATATTTTCTCACTATTTAACTCGGCAACATCCGCAACAGTATTATTGTTAGACCTTGAGTTGGCAAAAGAGTTACGCAGAGATGGTGCTTTTGTAATATAACCTCCGTTTACATCAATTAAGTGACGACCAGAAACTTTATAGGTTAATCCACCTTTAGCTCCGTAGTTAAAGAAATCTAACTTGTTCGATTTTCCATAAGAGTTAGTTGGGAAATATCCATTTTGGAACAAACCTTCTCTTTGGTGCGTAGTGTTGTTCGCTTGTCCTGCTACATAAAAATCAACTTTGTTGTATTTGAATTGTAACTGAGCAAAACCTCCATATACTTCAGAATTGAAGATATAATTGTATTTAAAGCGGTCTCCTAAACCAATTGTTCTATTAGGAGTTAAAAGGTTACTTTGTTGTTGGTCAAAAGTATCACCAAAAGTATTTACATCCAGATAGCCTGTAGCCCCAAGCATATCTATTGGAGAAGCAAAGTTTTCAGATTTTAACTTTCTGTACTCACCACTAGCTGTCAGTGTAATATTTTCATTTAACTCTGAAGATAAAATCATATTAGCTGTTAATTGCTGATCATCGTTTCTATCTTCATATAAAATTACACGAGCATTTTCAGGACTTCCTTCGTTTCCAATATATAATTCATCCCAATCAATTTGTCCATCATTTTGGAAACCAGTTAATGATTTGTATGCGTTTTCATAATCTGGTCCATTAGGATCTGATAAATACCAGCTTGGTAACTTTCTGTAATACGTAGGATCAGGATTGTTAGCACCATTATAATCTAAACGACTATTACCGATTTCTCCAAATTGAAAACTAATATTAGTGTTTAAAGTTGTATTATCAGAAAGATTCCAATAGTGGTTTAACATTATAATAGGTTCGTATAATCTTTTCACTCTAGAGTTTCTGTTTTTGTCTCCTTGTTTTCCCCAATATGAGTTATAACGAATTCCTTTAATATCAAAAACTTCTTGAGTATTTGGTGAAGATTTTCCTCTTTCGTTTTCTGCAGCAATCACTGTTAAGTTTAAGCTGTGCGCATCGTTAATTTGTTTTTCAAGTGACAAAAAGATAGAGTTAGCATCGTAAAAAGTACCATCAACATACCCTTCATTACCAGCTCTTCTACTACCAGAAACAGTTATTGCCCATCCGTTAGCTAACAAACCAGAAGAGTATGTTGCCATTAAGCGGTGGTTGTAACTTCTGTTAGAAGAAGCATAAGAAATACGTCCTCCTTCGCTATATTCTGAAGCTCTGGTATTAATGTTTGTAGAACCTAACACACCACCAAAAGCGTAGTTTGAAGGAGTCAATCCATTACTAAATTCCTGATTACGTAATACATCGTTTAAACCTCCCCAATTACTCCATTGAGGTCTTCCGTTGTATAATTTGTTCATCTCAATTCCATTAATCAAAACTTTACCGTTTTCAGAATCTAAACCACGCACTCTGTAAAAAGAACCACTCCATTCAAAAGCAGCAGTACGTAAATAAACATCTCTAGAAGCTTGTAATAAACCAGAAATGTTATCAGCAGCACTTGTATCATCATTTAATTCATCGTCTGTAATAGTAATGGTGCTTAAATCTTGATCTTCAGATAAATCTTCATACATAAAGATTGTGCCTAAATTTACTGTTTTTCTAGATAGTTCTACTGGAAAGTTTTGGGTTTCATACCCGTTTAATGATACCGTTACAATTTGTCTTCCGTTTGGTAAGCCATTTAGTGTAAAAGCACCACTAGCGTCTGTAGTACTGGAGACGTTAGCTTCTTTTACACTTACAGAAACACCTTGCATAGGTTTTTCGGAATCGCCGTTTATTACGATTCCCTTTACAATATTTTGCGCATTCAAGCCAAGCATGCCTGAAAGAAACAATAACATTGTTATCGTAAAATTTCTCATAAATAATTTTTTATAAAATATTTGAATATGTTAATTCCCATGGCCGAGAAATGCGGCAAAAGGGAAGCAAAACTACGAAAAATCTAATTATGTTAATATTAAGTTAATATTATGAAAGGTAACATTATATTAATTATGGGTTTTGGCTCGAAAATTGTTTTATTTTTGCCACCTAAAATTTATAAAATGAGAAACATAACTACTTTTTTAATGTTTATTTTTGTTGCATTTTCTATTTATGCGCAACAAAATCAAAAAAAATATAAAATAAGAACGGTAGGTTTTTATAATTTAGAAAACCTTTTTGATACCAAGAATGATCCTGAAAAGAATGATGAAGCAAGTCCTATCATGGAAATGAAAGGAGGTAAAGAAGAGGTTTATTGGGATAAAATTGACAAACTTGGAGAGGTAATCTCTCAATTAGGAGCGGAAAAGGCTAGAACTAGTCCAGCAATTTTAGGTGTAGCTGAGGTTGAGAATAAAAAAGTTTTAGAAGATTTGGTAGCCTCTGAAAAATTAAAAAAGAAGCGTTATAGTATCATTCATTTTGATTCTCCAGATAAAAGAGGTATTGATGTGGGATTGTTATATCAATCACGTTATTTTAAGCCAATTCATTTCGAGGCATTCGACCCTAATATATATGACCAGAATTATAAAGTTTATACACGTGATATTTTGTTGGTATCAGGATATTTAGATGATGAATTGATACATATTATTGTTAATCACTGGCCATCTCGAAGAGGTGGGGAAGCAAAGAGTAGACCATTACGTGAAAAAGCGGCTTATAAAGTGAAGCAAATTATTGAAAAAATTAAACTGAATGACCCAAATCCGAAAGTGTTAATAATGGGTGACTTTAACGATGACCCTGTCAATTCTAGCTTTAAATCTGTTTTACAAACTAAGAGTAAGAAGAAGAATGTAAAAGAGGGCGATATTTATAATCCGTACGAAGATATGTTTCGTCGTGGATTTAATACATTAGGGTATAGAGACAATATTAACTTGTTTGATCAAATAATGTTTACTTCTCAACTATTAGACAAAGGAGAAAAAGATTTTTCAACCTATAAAATGTTTAAGTCTGGGATTTTTAATAAACGTTTTTTAACTCAGAAAAGTGGTCGTTATAAAGGGTACCCTTTTAGGAGTTTTTCTTATGGAAAATATACCGGAGGGTATAGTGATCACTATCCAGTATATATGTACCTAATTAAAGAAGATTAGATTAAAAAGGCTTACAATTTTTGTGAGCCTTTTTAGTTTTTACATATGTCATTTAGATAATTATTCATTCTTAACTGGAATAAAGTTCCTTTTAAAAGATCGTCTATTTGCCATAATTCAACTGAAGAAACTGCTATGCTAACTTTATCTGAAGGAGTTTGTAGTAAAATAGACCTACAGTCTTTTCCTTTACTACAAGTAGCACAATTTTTTTGAAGCTTAGAGTCCGTTACCTTATCTAAAAATAATTCTATTTCTTGTTCTGTTAAATGAAATCCTGTATCTCTAAATATTAATTGAACTAAGTTTAAGTTGTTTTCTTTCCAGTGAAAAGAAATGCCTATGTTGTTGTCGTATATTTTAGTAATTCCGTCCATAACTATATTTATATCGATAACAAATATAAAAGTTTATTTGGAATTATTCTAAATAAAAAAATATAGGTCTTTTACTATTTTAAATCTTTTAACATTAACTGAATAGAAGTATGTCCATTCCAAGTGTTCTCATCTAACGTATAAGCAACGTCAAAATCATTTTGGGTAAGGTTTATTTTATTTCCTAAACCAAAACCTATAGCATTATATGTTTTTTGGTCTGAACCATAAATGAGATTCAATCTTAAATGACTCTTATCTGCGCCAACTTGTTTACCATAACCGTTATCTCTTACCGCTGAAGTAGTAAAAATGGGTTTCATATTTAGTGGGCCAAAAGGTGCCATTTGTTGAATAATACGGAAAAACTTAGGAGTAATTTCTGATAAGTCAATCTCAGTGTCAATCGTAATTTCTGGCGTTAATAAATTTTTGTCAATGGTGGAAGCAACCACTTCTTCAAATTTATTTTTAAAGTTTTGATATTGCTCAGGCAATAAGGTTAAGCCTGCTGCATATTTATGTCCACCAAATTGTTCAATGAACTCTGAACATTTTTCTAAAGCATTATACACGTCAAACCCTTTTACTGAACGAGCAGAGGCTGCTAGTTTTTCTCCACTTTTAGTGAATACCAAAGTTGGTCTGTAGTAAGTTTCGGTTAAACGTGAAGCAACAATACCAATGACTCCTTTGTGCCAGTTTTCATCAAAAACAACTGTAGTATATTTTTCTTGTTCGTTGTTGTTTTCAATTTGAAGTAAGGCTTCTTGTGTAATTGCTTTATCTAGTTCTTTTCTGTCGGAATTGAATTTTTCAATTGCAGCAGCAAATTCAACAGCTGAGTCAAAATCCATTTCAGTTAACAATTCAACAGCATAATTTCCATGTTTCATTCGTCCAGCAGCATTTATTCGTGGAGCGATTATGAAAACGACATCAGTAATAGTGAGTTCTTTTTTTTGTAATTGATGGATGATGGCTTTGATGCCATTTCTAGGTTGTGAATTGATGACTTGTAACCCATGATACGCTAATACTCTATTTTCACCAGTCATAGGAACTATATCAGCAGCAATGGCTGTAGCAACTAAATCTAAATAGGGGATTAAATCTTCAATCGTTTGATTTCTTTTTGAAGCTAATGCCTGAATTAATTTAAAGCCAACACCACAACCACATAATTCATCATACGGATAGTTACAGTCTATTTGTTTAGGGTTTAAAACAGCAACCGCTTTTGGAACTTCGCTCCCAGGTTTATGGTGATCACAAATGATAAAATCTATTCCTTTTTTAGTAGCATAATCAACTTTATCAATGGCTTTAATTCCGCAGTCTAAAGCAATAATTAAAGAAAATCCATTGTCTTCGGCAAAATCAATTCCTTTATAAGAAACACCATATCCTTCTTCATATCGGTCAGGAATATAGGTTGCAATATTTGGGTGAATTGTTTTTAAGTAGGATGACATTAAAGAAACGGCAGTAGTTCCGTCAACATCATAATCACCAAAAACTAAAATGTTTTCATTATTAGCTATAGCGTTTTCTATACGCTGTACAGCAATTTCCATATCCTTCATTAAAAAAGGATCATGTAAATCATTTAGTGATGGGCGAAAAAAATGTTTTGCATCATCAAATGTTTCAATACCACGTTGTACCAAAATTTTAGCCAAGTTTGTATCGATGGCTAGTTCTTTGGCTAATTGTTTTACTTTATTGGTGTCTGGTTGCGGTTTTAATGTCCAGCGCATAGCAATTTTTATCAAAAATTAATTGTTGTGTAGATGTATGCCAGTAGTTACATCTGCAAATTTCCTAAACATTTCCATAACACCACAGTATTTTTCTATCGATAAATCTACTGCTTTGTTAATTTTTTTCTCGTCTAAATTACTTCCGTAAAAATGATAATCTACCAAAACTTTGTGATAATATTTTGGATGCTCATCGGTTAATTCACCAGTAACTACAATTTTAAAATTGTCAACCTTTACACGCATTTTTTCTAGCATAGGTACAATGTCTAAACCAGAACAACCTGCTAACGATGAAAGCATCATAGCTTTAGGTCGTAATCCAGAATTATTTCCTCCGTGCTCTTCAGAAGTATCAATAACTATTGGATGCCCACTTGGGTTATCACTTTCAAATTGCATTTTTTCTTTCCAAACGGTTGTAACTGTGTTTGTTGTCATGTCTTAATATTTTTTTGTTTATTGCGTAAGTAAGTCTGTGTATGATTTGACTTAATTATGTAAATAGTAACACAAACTTACAGTAAAAAGTTAGTATTAAAAACTTAAAAAATAAAACTATGCCTTTAGTAACTCCTTTAAATCCGAATCATGATGAAGAAACAAAGCAATTATCTGATTTTTATAATGAAACCTTAGGTTTTTGTCCGAATTCAGTATTAACCATGCAACGCCGACCAGAAATTTCTAAAGCATTTATTAATTTAAATAAAGCAGTTATGGCTAATCACGGTCGGGTAACTTCTGCTTTAAAAAGGATGATTGCTTGGGTAAGCAGTAATGCAACAGGTTGCCGTTATTGTCAAGCTCATGCAATTCGTGCAGCAGAGCGCTATGGAGCAGAACAAGAACAATTAGATAATATTTGGGAATATAAAACACACTCTGCCTTTTCTGATTCGGAACGTGCTGCGTTAGATTTTTCATTAGCAGCTTCTATGGTTCCAAATATGGTAGATGAAAAGATTAAAGAGGAATTATATAAGTATTGGAATGAAGGGGAAATAGTTGAAATGTTAGGAGTAATTTCTCTCTTCGGGTATTTAAATCGTTGGAATGATTCTATGGGTACAAGTATTGAAGATGGTGCTGTTGAAAGTGGAGAGCAGTATTTAGGAAAACATGGTTGGGAGAAAGGAAAGCATGTGTAGATAGAATTATTAGAAATAGAAAAGCTCGCTATTGCGAGCTTTTCTGTTACATTTTTTTAAGAATTACTTTTTAAGTAAATCTCTAATTTCGGCTAATAATTCTTCTTGGCTAGGTCCTTTTGGAGTCTCTGGAGCCGGTTCTTCTTTTTTCTTCATTGCGTTTACCGCTTTTACTACCATAAACATAATAAAAGCTACAATAATAAAATCGATAACATTGGTTAAAAATTCACCATATAATATGGCAACTTCTCCTGTTATTTTACCTGCTTCATTAGCAACACCTTCTGAGATTATGTGTTTTAAATCTTTTAAATCAGCGTTAAAAATTAGTCCAATTAAAGGAGAAACAATTCCTCCAGTGAAAGAAGTCACTACTTGCTTGAAAGCAGCCCCCATAACGAAACCTACTGCAATGTCTACTAAATTACCTTTCATCGCAAAGTCTTTAAACTCTTTGAGCATTCCCATATTTTTGATTTTTAATAGTTAATTGAACTGAAAAATATAAAAAAATTAGCTTTTAACCAATCTTTTTATACGTTGAGATAAGGCAGTAAGTATTTCATACGAAATAGTTTCACACTTATGAGCCATATATTCTACGTGTTGTTGATGGTTGAAAATAATAACCTCGTCACCTTCATTACAATCAATTTTGGTAACATCTACCATAATCATATCCATACAAACATTTCCAATGATAGGAGCTGGTTGATTATTAATGAACACAAATCCATTTTTATTTCCTAGTTTTCTTGATATACCATCTGCATGTCCTATAGGAATGGTTGCACTTCTTGTAGGTTGACTAGCAACAAAAGCTCTATTGTAACCAACTGTTTCACCTGGTTGAACTATATTGATTTGAGAAATTATAGATTTAAGTGTATGTGTATTTTTAAGTTGAGAGGTTTCTTGTTTATCATTTCCAAAACCGTATAATCCTATGCCTAAGCGAACCATGTCAAATTGAGCTTGAGGATAATTGATAATTCCAGAGGTGTTTAAGATATGTATCATGGGTTGATGCCCTAAATGCTCATAAATTTGTTTTATGATGTAGGCAAAGTTATTTATTTGACCTATAGTGAAATTTTGTTCATTAGGATCTTCACTAGCAGCTAAATGAGAAAATATTGATTCAACTTTTATGTTGTTTGATTTCTTTAGCTCAGCAACAATAGAAGGAATATCAGTATGCCAAAAGCCTAATCGATTTAATCCCGTATTAAATTTTAGGTGTATAGGGTAATTCATTAAAGGCTCTTCATCAGCAAGCTTTAAAAAAGCATCAAAAATTTTAAAATTATATAGATTGGGTTCTAAACGATACTTAACAATATCTTTTAAGTTTTGAATTTGAGGGTTTAGAACTAAAATAGGAGTTGTAATCCCTGCTTCACGTAATATTATTCCTTCGTAGGAATAAGCAACCGCAAAATAATCAACTTGGTCTTGTACAATTTTAGCAATCTCTGTTGATTCGCTTCCGTAACCAAAAGCTTTAACAACTACTAATATTTTTGTGGTAGGTTGTAGCTTTTGTTTAAAATAGGCTAAATTGTGTAGTACAGCTTTAGGGTCAATTTCTAATACGGTAACGTGATTATTATTCATTTTTGCTTTCTTTTTTATTATGCGTTTTGTGCTCTTTCATAGCTTTGTAATAGGCAGCTCTACTTAGTGGCTCGTATTCTTGGGTTTCGCCTAAAAATACTAAATCCTCACTTTGAGCTTTTCTGTAGCTATAGTGGGCTAAGTTTCCTGTGCGAGTACAAACAGCATGTACCTTAGTAACGTATTCTGCAGTAGCCATTAAAGCAGGCATTGGTCCAAAAGGTTTTCCTTTAAAATCCATGTCTAAACCAGCTACAATAACACGAATTCCTCTATTAGCTAAATCGTTACAAACAGCTACAATTTCATCGTCAAAAAACTGTGCTTCGTCTATTCCAATAACATCAACATCATTAGCTAATAACCTAATATTTGAAGATGCAGGAACTGGTGTAGAACGAATCCTATTTTCATTGTGAGATACAACTTCCTCATCGTCATATCGAGTATCAACTGAAGGTTTAAAAATTTCAACACGTTGCTTAGCAAACTGAGCACGTTTAAGTCTACGGATTAATTCTTCGGTTTTTCCCGAAAACATTGAGCCACAAATTACCTCAATCCAACCAAATTGTTCTGTATGATTTACTGTATTTTCAAGAAACATTTTGTAATTTTAAGCTCTAAATTATTGATTTTTGTATTACTTTCGAATAAGGAACAAATTTATTAAAATTTAACAGCAAAAATTAAAATCAAACAACAACTTATGCACAAAAAACTAGCATCGGATTTAACCAGTTTAGCACACAGTATCTTACAGATGAAAAATAGGGAAGATGTGTTTGAGTTAAAGCAAAAGGCATATGAGGTTTACGAAAAACTATCGGTTTTAGCGTATGTAGAAGAATATATAAATAACACTCCTAATCCTACAAAAACTAAAGAGGAGTTGTTAAAAGATGTGTTGCTTGCTGAAGAAAAAAAGGAAGCAGAAGTTGTCGTAGAAGAAGTTACTTCTAAGGAAGAAAAGATAAGTGTTGAGTCTAAGGAGGAAGTTATAAGAGACTTGAAAGCTGAGGTAGAAAAAAAGGAAGAGTTAATTCAAGAAGAGATAAAAGTAGAGGAACCTGTAGAGGAAAAGATACAGGAGGGAGAACTTTTAGAGGAGAGAAAAGTACATCACTTAGAAGAAGATTTAAAAGAAGGTTTTGAGCAAGAAGCAGATGAAATAGCTGAGAAAGTAATTCAAGGGATTAATGAAGAAATAACTACTAACGATATCATTGAACAACCTTTTGGTGAATTAGAAGAGTTGCTACATGGCGATGCTGAAGATGTAAAGAATGATGTAAAAGATGTAGGAGAAAGGAAAATACCAACTTTAGAAGATGAGTTACAAGATACGATTTCGGTAGATGTAATGACAGATTTATTTACCAAAGCAGAACCTAAGAAATCACTAAACGATCATTTTCAACAAACGATTCAGATAGATTTAAATGATAGAATTGCTTTTGTGAAACATTTATTTAACGGAGATCAAAACGATTTTAATAGAGTAATATCTCAGTTGAATACCATTAAAACAGAAAAAGAAGCAAAAAAGTTCATTAATAAAATGATTAAACCAGACTATGATTGGTCTGAAAAAGAAGAATATGAAAATAGACTGTTAGAAATTATTGAAAGAAGATTTGCTTAAAACATAATTAAGATTAATAACAAAAATATGGAGCAGAAGTATATTTTTTGCATGAAGTGGGGTACATTGTACGGAGCAGAATATGTAAACCGATTATATTCGATGGTGAAACGAAATTTAACCTATGATTTTAAAATGGTTTGTTTTACTGATGATAAAAAAGGAATTATTGAAGAGGTTGACTGTTATGAAATACCCGAAATGAATATTCGTACGGATATTCCAGAAAGGATGTGGAAGAAACTAACAACTTTAAAAGAAAATCTTTATGGTTTAAAAGGAACGGCTCTCTTTTTAGATTTAGATATAGTTATAGTTGATAACATAGATTGTTTTTTTGAAGTAGATGGAACTTTTAGAATAATTAAAGATCATAGTTGGAGAACATGGAGAATTACGGGGAATTCATCAGTATATAGATTTCAGATAGGGAAACATGGGTATGTCTTCGATGATTTTTTAGAGAAATTTGAAGAAATAAGAAAAGTACACAGGAACGAACAAGAATATTTAACTCACAGTATTAACGATAGAGGGCATTTGGAATATTGGCCAAAAGAATGGTGTCCAAGTTTTAAGTACGATTGTGTGTCTAGGTTTCCTTTGGCATTTTGGAAAACACCAGTTATACCTAAAGGGGCAAAAATTATTATTTTTCATGGGGAAATTAATCCACATAAAGCAATAAAGGGAGGAAGAGGAAAATGGTACCGATATGTAAAAGCAGCTCCTTGGGTAGAGAAATACTGGAAATAAAAAAGAAAAGTGCACTTAAATAGTGCACTTTTTTAAACTTTAAAAGTAAGCATTGGTCGTATTGCATTTTTTGATAGGTTTTTAGTAATACTTCCATTGAATATGTGAGATAAACCACTTCTTCCATGAGTGGCTAATGCAATAATATCTGCATCAATTTCAGTAGAGAAGTTTAAAATCCCTTTTTCGATAGAAGAATCATTATAAGCATTTATAGTGTAGTTTTTTAAACCATATTTATCGATGAATTTTTTAATACGTTGATTGGTTTCTTGAGTGTTTTCAAATTTTTGAGGAGTATTTATTTTTAATAAGTGAATTGTACTATCAAAACTTTTAGCAAAATCTAAAAACCGCTCAAAGGCTTGATTTTTATTAGGCTTAAAACTTGAAGCAAAAACAATATTCCCAGGGTTAAAATCATCTCCATTTTTTTTGGTGACAATAACAGGAATATTAGAGTTTCTCACAACTTTCTCGGTGTTAGAGCCTATAAGAATTTCCTCTAAATTCGTGTGACCTTTGGCTCCCATAACAATAAGATCTGTTCCGTTTTTTTTAGAATAATCTTGAATTCCATCATAAGGGGTCTGAAATCGGATAGCATGTTTGATATTGTCGTTTTTAGGAAAAAACATTTTTTTGTAATCAAGCATTCTGTCGCGAACTTTTCTAATATACAACATGCTTTCTGGGATACTGAAATTAACTCCTGATCCCATATCTACAAATCCAGTAGGAAGTTCAACCATATGAAGTAGGTGAACTTCGCTGTTAGCTTTTTTAGCTATTGTCGAGGCTAACTTCGAAGCGTACTCAGAAGGTTTTGAAAAATCGATTGGTACTAGTATTTTTTTCATAATAAGAAGATTTAAAGAGAGATAGTCATTTAAATATACGAAAAAACAACTTAATGTAACAAGGAAAAGATATTTGTGTGTTAATGAATAACTTACTATATTTGCAGCAAATTTATTAATCAGATAGATGAAGGGGACGTGAGTCCCCTCTTTTTATACCTAAGATGAATCAAGAACGAGTTAAAGAATTATTACAAGAAGCCTTACAAGAAAATGAGTCGTTATATTTAATAGACTTACAGTTTTTGGCAGACAATAAAATAAAAGTAATAGTAGACGGTGATTCAGGCGTGCCGCTAAGCGAATGTATTCGTATTAGTAGGAATATAGAA
Organism: Tenacibaculum sp. 1_MG-2023; assembly: GCF_030547425.1. Classification (GTDB taxonomy): domain Bacteria; phylum Bacteroidota; class Bacteroidia; order Flavobacteriales; family Flavobacteriaceae; genus Polaribacter. Next base: position 328,566 of record NZ_JAUORH010000001.1, read on the forward strand.
CATAATTTAGATAGAGAAGAAGAAGACTTTTCGTTAGAAATTACAACGCCAGATATTGCGCATCCAATAACTGTAAAGCGTCAGTATAAAAAGAATATCAACCGAATTCTAAAAGTTAAAACAGCAACTGAAGAGTTTGAAGGAACATTAACTGAGGTAACAGAAGATACTATTACCTTATTTTGGAAAGCAAGAGAGCCTAAGCCAGTAGGTAAAGGAAAGCATACGGTAGAGAAAACAAAAACACTAGCGTATCAAGATATTAAAGAAGCAAAAGTGAAGATCATATTTTAATTAGAGAATGAAATGGAAAATATTGCGTTAATTGAATCATTTTCGGAGTTTAAAGATAATAAGAGTATAGACAGAGTAACATTAATGTCTATATTAGAAGAAGTATTTCGTGCAGCCTTAAAACGTAGGTTTGGGTCAGATGAGAACTTTGATATCATTATTAACCCAGATAAAGGAGATTTAGAGATTTGGAGAAACCGAGTGGTGGTAGCAGATGGAATGTCTGAAGACGATAATGAGGAAATTGAACTCTCAGAAGCAAGAAGAATTGAACCAGATTTTGAAATTGGAGAAGATGTTTCTGAAGAAGTAAAGCTAGTAGATTTAGGAAGACGTGCCATTTTAGCATTGCGTCAAAACCTAATTTCTAAAATTCACGAGCACGATAGTACAAACGTCTTTAAGCAATTTAAAGATTTAGAAGGAGAAATTTATAGTGCAGAAGTGCACCATATTCGTCATAATGCTGTAATTTTGTTGGATGATGAAGGAAATGAGATTGTTTTACCAAAGAGTGAACAGATTCGTTCTGACTTCTTTAGAAAAGGAGATGCAGTTAGAGGAGTGATAAAATCAGTAGAGTTAAGAGGTAATAAACCCGCTATTATTTTATCAAGAACTTCGCCAGCGTTCTTAGTGAAATTATTTGAACAAGAAATTCCTGAGGTTTTTGATGGTTTAATCACTATTGAAGGTGTTGCAAGAATTCCTGGAGATAAAGCAAAAATAGCAGTAGATTCTTATGATGATAGAATTGATCCTGTTGGAGCTTGTGTTGGTGTAAAAGGATCTCGTATTCATGGTATTGTACGTGAATTAGGAAACGAAAATATTGATGTAATCAATTACACTAAAAACGAACAGTTGTTTGTTTCTAGAGCATTAAGTCCTGCTAAAGTTACTTCTGTAGATATTCAGATGTACGAAGAAGAGAAGAATGGTAAAAAAGGACGTGTAAACGTTTTATTAAAGCCAGAAGAAGTATCAAAAGCAATTGGTAGAGCTGGTGTTAATATTCGTTTAGCAAGTGAATTAACAGGTTACGAAATAGATGTTCAAAGAGAAGGAATTGAAGAAGAAGATGTAGAGTTAACAGAATTCTCAGACGAAATCGAAGCTTGGGTAATTGTAGAGTTCAAGAAGATAGGTTTAGATACAGCAAAGAGTGTTTTAGAAAAAGACGTATCAATGCTAGTACAGAGAACCGATTTAGAAGAAGAAACAATATTAGATGTTCAACGAATTTTAAGAGAAGAATTCGAAGACTAAAATATATAAAGGAAGCTAGTTTCCTGTTTTTAATGCAAAATCTAGCAAAAAAGAGAAAAAAAGCATAACTATACTTAGCATGTATAAAGTGTGTTTTTTCAATAAAAAAGTATAAAATAATATATGGCTGAAGGCAAAAAATTAAGACTAAATAAGGTTTTAAGAGAACTAAACATTTCTTTAGATAGAGCTGTAGAACACCTAGCTAAAAATGGCTATGACATAGAAGCTCGCCCTACTACCAAAATATCAGATAAAGAATATCAAATTTTATTTGATGGTTTTCAAACTGATAAATCTAAAAAGGTGGCCTCTAAAGAAGTTAGCGAAGAAAAGAAAAAAGAGAAAGAGGCAATTCGTCAGCAATTAGAACAAGAGCAAGAAAAAAAGCGATTAGAAGAAGAAGCAAAAAAACAAGAAGTTTTAAAAGCCAAAGCTGAAAAGTTAGAACTTAAAACTGTAGGTAAAATAGATGTTGAAACTGGTAAAGCTGTTGAAGAAAAACCAGAGCCAACTAAAATTGAGTCAACTAAAGTTGAACCAGTAAAAGTAGAGCCTGCAAAAAAAGAGGAGAAGGTAGAAGAACCTAAGAAAGAAGAGTCTGTTCAACCAGTTCAAGAAACAAAAAAAGTTGAAGAACCAGTAAAAGTTGAAGAGAAAAAGCCAGAGCCTCCAAAAACTGAGAAGCCCAAAAAACAAACAGTTAATACTCCTAAAAAGGAAGTGAAAAAAGAACAGCCTAAAGAAGTAAAAAAGACTGTTGATAAAAAGGTTAAAGAGGTGAAGCAATCAGAAAAAGAGACTGAGGTTACTCCAGAAAATGCTGAGAAAATTAAAACTCAGTATAAGAAATTAGAAGGCCCTAATTTTACAGGTCAAAAGATTGATTTAAAACAATTTGAAAGACCAAAAAAGAAGAAACCAGAAGCTAAAACTGACGGAGATAAAAAGAAACGTAAAAGGATTAGTAAACCAGGTACCCCAAGTACAGGTACAGGAGCAAGACCTCAAGGAAATAATAGAGGAAGTGGTCCAAATCGAGGAGGCCAAAGAAGTGGAAACCGAGGAGGTCAAAGAGGTAGAAGACCAGCTACAGCTCCAAAAGAAGAATTAACAGAAGCACAAATCCAAAAACAAGTTAGAGAAACCTTAGAGAAACTTCAAGGTAAATCTAAAAAAGGAAAAGGTGCAAAATACCGTAGAGACAAAAGAGACGCACACCGTCAGCAAAGTGAGGCTGAATTACAAGCTGCACAAGCAGAAAGTAAAGTGTTAAAAGTAACAGAGTTTGTTACGGTAAGCGAAGTAGCTACGATGATGGATGTTCCTGTTACCCAGATTATTTCTAGCTGTATGATGTTAGGAATGATGGTAACAATGAACCAACGTTTAGATGCTGAAACATTACAAATTGTAGCAGAAGAGTTTAACTATACAGTTGAATTTGTAGGTGCTGAAGTAGAGGAATCTATAGAAGAAACTGAAGATAAGCCAGAAGATTTAGCCACTCGTGCACCAATTATTACAGTAATGGGACACGTAGATCACGGTAAAACTTCATTATTAGATTATATTCGTAAAGCGAATGTAATTGAAGGGGAATCAGGAGGTATTACGCAACACATTGGTGCTTATGCAGTAAATGTGGGAGATCAAAAAATAGCTTTCCTAGATACACCAGGTCACGAGGCCTTTACAGCAATGCGTGCACGTGGAGCTCAAGTTACCGATTTAGTAATTATTGTAGTAGCTGCCGATGATGATGTAATGCCACAAACAAAAGAGGCAATTTCTCATGCACAAGCAGCAGGAGTTCCAATTATTTTTGCAATAAATAAAATAGATAAGCCTAACGCGAATCCAGATAATATTAAGACGCAACTTTCTTCTATGAACTTATTAGTAGAAGACTGGGGTGGTAACATTCAATCACAAGAAATTTCTGCTAAAACAGGGCAAGGAGTTGATGAATTACTAGAAAAAGTATTATTAGAAGCAGAAGTATTAGAGTTAAAAGCTAACCCTGATAAGAATGCAAATGGAGCTGTTGTAGAAGCTTTGTTAGATAAAGGTAGAGGATATGTATCTACAATTTTAGTACAAGCGGGTACCTTAAAAATTGGAGACTATATGTTAGCAGGAAAGCATAGTGGTAAAGTAAGAGCTATGTTTGATGATAAAGGAAGAAAAGTATTAGAAGCAGGACCTTCTACACCTGTATCAATTTTAGGGTTAGATGGAGCACCACAAGCAGGTGATAAATTTAATGTATTTGAAGATGAGCGTGAAGCTAAACAAATAGCAGCTAAACGTTCTCAGTTACAACGTGAGCAATCAGTTAGAACACAAAAAACATTAACGCTTGCAGAAATTGGTCGACGTATTGCATTAGGAGACTTCAAAGAATTAAACATCATCTTAAAAGGAGATGTAGACGGTTCAGTAGAAGCTTTAACAGATTCGTTCCAGAAACTATCTACAGAAGAAATCCAAGTAAATATTTTACATAAAGGAGTTGGAGCAATTACCGAGTCTGATGTATTATTAGCAACTGCTTCAGACGCGATTATAGTAGGATTTAACGTACGTCCACAAGGAAATGCACGTTCGGTAGCAGATAGAGAAGAGGTTGATATCAGAACATATTCAATTATCTACGATGCTATTAATGACTTGAAAGATGCCATGGAAGGAATGTTATCTCCAGAGATGAAAGAAGAGGTTCTTGGTAATGTAGAAATTAGAGAAGTTTATAAAATTTCTAAAGTTGGTAACATTGCAGGATGTATGGTGATGACAGGGAAAATTACAAGAGATTCTAAGGTTCGTGTAATTAGAGATGGAATTGTAGTTCATGATGGTGTATTAACGTCGTTAAAACGTTTTAAAGACGATGTTAAAGAAGTAACTAAAGGATACGATTGTGGTCTTCAAATAAAAGGATATAACGATATTAAAGAAGGAGATACACTAGAAGCTTATACTGAAGTTGCAGTTAAGAAAAAACTTAAGTAATCACTTACTTTAATATAGAATATAGAAGGTACCTAATTGGGTGCCTTTTTTTGTGCTTAGTATGTGAAAATTACTTTTTTAATCAATTTATTATTAAATGTTTAAAGCACTTTAAAGTGCTGATATGATTATGTATTATTCTGACAATAGCTATATGCATATGTTTACAGAAAGAAGGTCAAAAAGCTAGAATGGATGCAGTAGTTACTTCAGGAGGATTCAGAGCTACTATGGCAGATTAGTCTGTTTTAATACGAAATTCATATATTAAGACGTTCTTTATTTAAAAGAGCGCCTTTTTATTATTATAATCTAAAAAGTAAGAATAGATGAAGTACCAAAAAATAATAATTCCTGTAGTATTTTTATTAGTGATGAATTGTGTAGCACAAAATAAAACAAAACAGTTTGATAAAATAGCTTATGAAGCGCAAACAAGGGGAAGTTTGGTGCAGTTAACTATTGAAGGAAATAAATTATCATACAAAACGTATCAAAAGGAAGGAACTAAAGAAATAACTAAAGAACAGTTAGAAGAGCTAAAAAGGATAGTTAATGAGTTAAATTTAGAGAATATAAGTGATTTAAAGGCACCAAGCGAAAAAAGAATAACTGATGGAGCCTTGCATGCGGTATTTACGATTAAAATAGCTGATAAGGAATATAAATCAAGCATATTCGATGCTGGTAATCCGCCAAAAGAATTAAAAAAACTAGAAGGTTTTTTCTATAACCTTTCAGGGTTAAAAGAATAAATAAAAAACCGAGCAATTTGCTCGGTTTTTTGTTAAAAGAAAGAATATTAATTCTTTTTATAAATTTTACTTTTTTTACCGTTTTTATCAATAAAATAGAAACCTTCAGGTAGGCTTTTAATAACATCAGTTTCTTCTGTTTTATTGTTGACTGTAGTTTCATTAATTTTATTCCCGTTTACATCATAAATAGTCAACTGGGTAAGGGTTTTACTCATGTACTCTTTAAAATATATTGGAATTACAAATGTATTATTATCTACATTTGATTCATTAATATTTTCAATTTCTCCAATTATATAGTAATTGCCGTAAAGGACATCATCATACTCTTTACCTGTTTTTATTTCATCCCCAAAAATAGTAGTAGATGCTACAGTATATCCATTTTTGCTTATTGAAGGAACACTTATGGGATTTCGAAGAGTTAATTTATAATCACTATCGTCTAATGTTTTTCCATTAATAGATGTGTAAAAATTTATTTTTGTTGAGCTAGAGCTGATTTCACCAATATTATCAATAATAATTTGTTGAAGAGAAAGTTGACCTGCATTTCTCGAAACAATATGTCTATTAGAGCCCAAATCGTTTAAACTAGTAGAACATGTTGAACTTGGACATTCACTTATTATGTAAACATCGTCTATTTTTAAATCTGGGTTACCAATAGGACATCCATTGTTAGAAGAAGGACCAGCTTGATTAGGACAGTTGTCTTGCCAGTTTTGTACACCATCTCCATCAGAATCTCCATTATCCTGTGAATCACAAGCGTCACCTATATTATCATTATCCATATCGCTTTGATTACTATTTGAAATACTTATACAGTTATCTTGGCTATTCAAAACACCATCTCCATCATTATCTCCATCAGGAAATATATAGGTCAAGGTTTTAGTTAAACCAGCATATTTTACCACCAAAAAAACTTTTTATTTAGTTCGGTAGAGTAATCTATAAGAGAATTGTTCCACCAATTTTTTAAAGTATAAGAAGAAAATATTAAGTCAACATCATCTTCACGATTCCAATAACTTCTAGCTATCTCATTTGAAGAGTTTACAGCGTCTTTGTAAACAATTAAGTCTATTTGATGATGTCCATGCGTACTATAGCTATAGTTCCCTTTAATTTTAAATTCAAAATCAAATCTTGTGCCAGCAGGAAATGTTAGTCCTTTTGTTTCATTTACCTTAAAGTCTATAACATCTATGGCCTGAGAAAAGCATGAGAAACTTAAAATGAATAATGTAATTAATGTAATTTTTTTTCATAGTTTTTATATTTTATAAATTAATCGCTATAAAAATCAAGATTTTCCCTCGTTTATGAGTTAACCAGAGATTACTAAAAAGTAAATAAACTATAAAACAAAAAAACCGAGCAATTTGCTCGGTTTTCTATAATTTTTAGTTTAAGTTACTGCTATAAACCTTTTGTCCATCCATTTGTCCAGTCAGGAGCATCAGCGCCATTACCAGCACCTGTGGTAGTTCCTTCAGAAATAAATGATTGGTTAGTCCCTGTATAATCTGTTAAAGCAAAGCCAGCGACATTGTTTGCAAACTGAATATTGGTCATTTTTAAGTCACCGTTTTCAATTCTCACACCAGCTTCCGCATCAGTAGATTTTGCTTTTACACCTAAATCAACACCTGATATATAGAGGTTATCAATAGTAAAGTTTCCACCACCTTCTTTGTAATATAAAGCTCCTTCAGTTACGGGTCCCACTACAGTGATGTTTTTTAAAGTAGCTGTAGTTACAGGAGTAGCATTTCCATTATCTCCGTTATTAGAACCTTCAATACCAGCTTTGGCACTCCCAGAGATGTACCAGTACTCACCGGTTCCAGCCCATCCGTCAGCAAAATCAATAGAATCATCTCCTGAGTTAGTAGAAACTAAATATTTACCATTAACTGTACCTCCGAAAAATTCGATTCCGTCATCTCCTCCTTCGAAAGATTGAACATACTCTAAAGTAGTTCCAGAACCTACACCGAATAAAGAAAGTCCGTTAAATTCTTTAGATGAGTTAAAAGATGCTCCTGTATATTCAATTCTTAAATAACGAATAGAACCAGAACTGTCATCAGTTGTGTTTCCACCGTAAGTTAAACCAGCAACTTCTGAAGTTGCAACAGAACCAACATTTGTAGGAGCTTTACCACATATAACTAGTCCTCCCCAGTCTTTTGCAGCTGGAGTAGCTGAATTTGAAGTCATAATTACAGGATTGTTAGCCTCTCCATTGATGAAGATTTGTCCTCCTTGAGCAACAGCTATATAAGAAGAAGTACCTCCAGTAGCCTTAATAACTGTTCCTGCAGGAATTGTTAGCTTACCTCCTTCTTTTACTACAAAAGCACTTGTTAATTGGTATTCTACGTCAGCTTTTAATGAAACGTCACCTGTTACTTCACCAGCTAAGTTTTCTTTAGAAACACCACTATTACTTAGACCTCTTGTCCATCCTGCAGTCCAGTTTGGTGCAGCAGCACCATTACCAGCCCCAGTAGCAATTCCTTGATTTATAAAACTTTGATTAGCACCTGTATAATCAGTCAAAGTAAAACCATCAACATTTTCAGCGAACTGAACATTGGTCATTTTTAAGTCACCATTTTCAATTCTCACACCAGCTTCCGCATCAGTAGATTTTGCTTTTACACCTAAATCAACACCTGATATATAGAGGTTATCAATGGTAAAGTTTCCACCCCCTTCTTTATAATATAAAGCTCCTTCAGTTACAGGACCAGCTACTGTAATGTTTTTTAAAGTAGCGTTAGTTACAGGAGCAGCATCTCCGTTATCTCCATTATTAGATCCTTCGATACCAGCTTTAGCACTTCCAGAGATATACCAATATTCACCAGTTCCAGCCCATCCGTCAGCAAAATCAATAGAATCATCTCCTGAGTTAGTAGAAACTAAATATTTACCATTAACTGTACCTCCGAAAAATTCGATTCCGTCATCTCCACCTTCGAAAGATTGAACATACTCTAAAGTAGTTCCAGAACCTACACCGAATAAAGAAAGTCCGTTAAATTCTTTAGATGAGTTAAAAGTAGCTCCAGTATATTCAATTCTTAAATAACGAATAGAACCAGAGTTGTCATCAGCCATATTTCCACCATAAGTTAAACCAGCAACTTCTGATGTAGCTGTACTACCTACATTTGTAGGAGCATTACCACAGATTACTAAACCTCCCCAGTCTTTTGCTGCTGGGTTAGAAGATCCAGAGGTCATAACTACTGGGTTATCTTTGTTACCATCTATAAAGATTTTTCCTCCTTGAGCTACAGCGATGTATGCAGAAGTACCTCCAGTTGCTTCTATTTTTGTACCAGCGGGAATATTTAAAATACCACCTTTTTTCACTACATAAGAACCAGTTAGTTTATAAGTAACACTAGCATCTAAGGTCACTTCAGTAGATACTTCTCCTGATAAATCTGCAGAGCCGCAAGGTTGACAAGAACCACCACAGTCAACACCTGTTTCATCTCCATTTTGAATTCCATCAGAACAAGAAGAAGTCTGAATTGGGTCATCTTCCCCACAAGATACTACTGTAGATAGCGTAGCAGCCATTATTATAAGGGTAAAAATTTGTTTTCTCATTTTGTTTATAGTTAATTTATTTTAATAACACAAATAAAGAAACTCAACATTAACTAAGTGTTCAGGTAAAATTAATGTTGAGTTATAGGATTGTTAATTAAAAGTTATATGATAACGATAGCTTAAAGTCAACTCCTTTGTTGTAAGATAAAATTGTAACGTCTTGATTATCTTGAAGTCTTTCTACGGAAGGGTTTAGAAGGTTTTTTACTGAAATTCCAAGGCTTAGCTTTTCATTTAGTTTTGATTTTAATATTAAATCAAGTGTACCAAAACCTTTGTCAACTAAGTTCCCTTTTCCTTCAGTACCTAAAGCAAAGATTCTATCAGAGAAGTAGTTGTATACTAATGTTGACTGAAAGTTCATTCCATTATTAAAGCCTTTTTTGAAACTTAAATCAGTATTGATTAATAAGTCAGAAGCACCAGCAAAACCATCTCTTGTCTCACTAAAATCTACACTTGTTCCTGGGTTTTCATTAATAACTTTATCTTTATCTAACTCTTGCTCATGATTCATATATGAAGCATTTAAACCAAAAGTTAATTTATTACTTAAAGCGTTTTCTCCAATTTCCTTGTTAAATAATACTTTTCTTAATTCTAACTCAACCCCATAGGCCATACCCCAATCTCCAGTATTAGCATAACTAATATCATTAGAAGCTGAGTTTATTCTTATTTCGTTAATAGGGTTTTCTATGTACTTACCAAATACTCCGATAGAGATAACTTCTTCTCTTTCAGGGAAGTATTCCCATTTGAAATCAGCATTGTAATTATCTGAAGAATATAAGTTAGGGTTACCAATAGAACTGTTTACAACGCCTTCATAAAGAAATGGAGCTCTTTCTTTAAATTGAGGTAAAGTATATGATTTACTAGCAGCAAATTTTAAGTTATGTTTATCATTAAGAGTATATTTTAATGATGTTGCTGGTAAAATTTGTAATTGATCTAACTCGCTTTGACCCGCGTTAACGGATGTATTGTACTCTAATGATTGATTAATTTGCTCTCCTCTTACACCAAAAACACCTGTAAATGTATCAGAAAATTTATATTCAACCTCTAAATATCCAGCATTAATGTTTTGATTTCCTCCATATGTTTGAGGTAATAAAACATTGGTAGATGTACCTAAACCGCCTCTAAATGTCCTAATAGTGTATAGACCAGCATTAAAATTAGCTTGATTAAAATAACTGTCTAAATTGTAAACATCATCTATAAATGGTTGTGTTGTTCTTTGATTGATGGCAAAGTTAAATTGAGTAGCATCAAAATCTACATTTTTAAACCTTCCGCTGTATCCTAATTTAATTTTAGCCTTGTATATGTCATCACTATTTTTAACGAACTGATATGTAACAGCTGCATTTGCAGCTAACTCCTCTTCCTCTAAATCAGAGTAGAATCTATGGTTATCAGAATCATTACTTATTAAGAAAAAAGATTTAGGACCATTAGGTTCGTCATTTCTGTGTGGTAGAACTGTTGCTTGTCTACGGTCAGGAATGTTATTTTTGTTGAAATTATAAGCAGCTCCCCATTCAGCTTTAAAAGTGTCACTAATTCTATGATTTCCTAGTAATTGATGAACGTATAAAGTGTTTCTCATAAATGTTTGTCTTTGAATTACAGCACCGCCTTCAGGAGCGTTGTCAAAAACATCATAAATACCTTGGTAGTCATCATGTGAATTACTAGAGTTATTTATCATTACTCCATTGTATTTAAACTCATGACCTTTATGTTTTAAACGAATATTCCCCATTAAAGAGGTGTTTGTGTCATAAGAATATGATTCTCTGGTTAAATTTTTTCTAGCCACTCCTGAAACATTAACATCGCCTCTAGCTACTCCTTGTTTATAACTATAAGCATTGTCAAATGATCCAACAGCAAAAAAACTTACTTTTGTATTGTCTGATAGATTATATGAATCTCCTCCTTTAATTGCTATAGAAGAGTTAATAGGGAAGTTTCCTGTTTGCTTATCCCAGCTTGTAGTGAAGTTGTAATTATTTAAAGGGAAAGCAGGATAATATGTTTTGTAGAAACCAAAACTATTTGGCCCGTCAGCTACATAAAATTTGTTTTTTTGAACAGCAACTGAATTTAAAGAAGTACCCAAGTTAATTTCAGCAAATCCTTTTCCTTTATATACCTTAGACGAGATGTTTATATTAGCGCCACCAAAATCCCCATAGTTTTTGGTAGAGTAAGTTTTATCTAGGCCTATGTACTCGACAATATCTGTAGAAAAAATACTTAAATCTATGTTTTTCTTTGAAGGATTGTTAGATGGTAAAGGAAGCCCATTTAACGTTGTTACATTATATCTATCTCCAAGTCCTCTTACAAATACCCCACCAGAGCCTTCTTGTTTAGATACTCCAGTAGTTTTAGTAACAGCTGTGGCAATATCACTGACACCTTTTCTAGAAAGCTCTTGGTTACCTATTTTTGTTTCAATAGTAACAGCTTTCTTTTGTTCTAATAATAAGGCAGTTTCTTTCTCTCTACTAACAGTTGCATTAATTTTTACCTCGTCTAAGGTAACGCCTTCGTTAGCACCTAACTCTTGGTTTACAGTTGTGTTTTCGTTCTCTTTTACAGTAATCTGTTTTTCAATAGTTTGATATCCAATAAAACTAAAAACGATAGTTTGATTTCCAACAGGTACATTTAAAGTGTATTTACCGTCCATCTCTGTAGTTCCTCCTATAGATGTCCCTTTAATAAAAACATTGGCAAAAGGCAATGCTTCTCCATTCATCTCTTTATCAGTAACAACTCCAGATATAGTTCCTTTACCACTTTGAGAAAATGCTAAATTACATAAGCTTAAAAAAGCTATAAATAATATTTTTTTCATTCTAATCTTTGAATTCTGTTTATTTATCATGCAAAATTCAAGTTAAACAGTAAAGCTAATGTTATGTAGGAATTACGTTTGTATTATTTGAATGTTTATTTAATGTTAACTAGTTTTTGATATGTTACTAAAGTATTAATTGTTTGTAAACTTTATACCAATAACAAAGGTTCTTGGTGTAGCTGGACCGTAAATAAAATTGCTGTCACGTTCTTTACCTATATCAAACTTTGATTGATATGCATCAAAAATATTTTTAATTCCAGTAGTAAGCTCTAGGTTAGTGCTTAGTTTTTCTAAATTAAAATTATAACTAGTGTTAATTCCTAAGTTAAAAAAAGAAGGAGAGGTAAAGTACTCATCTGCTGTTAGATTTTGTGGAGAAGCTAAATGCAATACTTCCATATTTCCTGTATACACTAAATTTAAAGCTGTTTTAAATTTTTGGTTTGGAGTATAAGTCGCAGTAGCATACCCATAGGTGTTAGGTGTACGTAAAAACTCTTTTTTTAAAGATAGTTCGTCTGAATTGTTAACGGCTGAGTTATACTTGCTTGACTGATAGGTAAAGCCCGCATCTAGTTGCAAGATACCATCATAATTTAATCGTGTTTCTAAAGTGATTCCTTTTACTACGGCACCATCACCATTTCTTTTTTCAAAAACTTCACCAAAAGCATCTTCTCCAATAGATTCTAAATAAAAAGCATCTTTTAAATTTGTGTAAAAACTCTCAAAGGTGAACCCGTAAATATAATGTTCGGTAGGTTTGTCGTAATTAAAGGATAAAGTATAACTATTAGAACGTTCTCTTTTTAAATCATCTGCTAACAATACTCGAGAAATTCCACCACCAGCAAAAGCTATGTGTAGATCGGTGTCAAAAGCTTGTGGAGCTCTAAAACCAGTTCCCCATGTTCCTCTAATTTGTGTGTTTTCAAAAGGTTTAAATAATAAAGATACTCTTGGGCTAGCTACATTGTTAACAATGGTTTTTTGAGTTCCGTCTTGTTTTAAAGCATTCAATTTATGATTGTCGTAACGAACACCCGTTAGTAGATTTAACTGTTTGTTTATTTCCCAATCACTTTGAAAAAAGAACCCGAAGTTTTGAGTTAATTGATCTACCTTGTATTCGTATGCTTCAATAACATCAAAAACATCGTCTTGTACAAATTCACCACCTAAAGTAAATACATTATTTCCTCCTAAAAACTCCTCTAATTGGTGGTTGAATTGTAAGCCACCTTGAAAAGTAGTTGTAGTTGAGTTTCCATACGGAGGTTTTGCTAAATGATCTGTGTCCTGAGGAGTGCCAACATCTGGACGAATTCCTGTATAATGTTCTCTATCGGTATATTGTGTAGCAAAATAAGAAATAATTGAACTCTTATCATCGTTAAAATTAATTTGGTAATCAATATTTCCTACATAAACATCGTGTACACGTTCTTCTGATTGTAGCGCAAAATGAGGAGCTTTATCTACCATTTCACCACCATAACGATATTCATTCATTTTACTAAAGTTAACCTCTATTTTTTGATTATCTGTTGGAAGGAAAAACAAATTAGTTCCAAATGAGTTATTTTTTAACTCAGGTAGCTCAGAAAAATTATCACCATTAGCATCATACAGTTCTCTTTTTCTGTTATTGATAAAAAATGAAGCACCAGCATTTCTGTCTTCATTTATAACAGTAGCATTTCCGGAAATAATATGATCTGAAGCACCTTTGATATTCTGATAGGTGTAACCTATACTGTAATTGTTTTTCTTTGGGATTTTGGTAATTACATTCACCGTACCACCAATAGCACTAGAGCCATATAAGGCAGAACCACCACCACGTACTACCTCAATGCGTTCAATCATGTTGGTAGGTACTTGTTCTAATCCGTACAATCCAGTTAACGGGCTAAAAATAGGACGACCATTAATCAAAATCTGAGAGTATCCGCCAGCTAAACCATTCATTCGGAGTTGTGTATAATTACAAGTTTGACAATCGGTTTCTACACGTAAACCAGTTTGAAACTTTAATCCTTCCGATAAGTTACATGCTTGTACATCTGCCAAGGTTTGACTGTTGATAACATTTACAATAACAGGGCTATTGGTTCTACGTTTATCGGTACGAGTACCTGTAACAGTAACTTGATCTAAAATTTCAGCAGTTTCTGTTAATGTAAAATTGACTGTTTTTTCTTCTGAAGGATTTAGAGTGAAGGTTTTTCTTTCTGACAAAAAACCAATACTAGATGCAACTAAGACAAATTTGTTTTTTGTTGTCTCTAATCTATAGTTACCTAATTCATCTGTGGTAGTTCCGTCTTCTGTTCCTTTTATAAATACATTAGCAAACGGTATGGTTTCTCCTGTGGAAGAAGTAATTTTTCCTTTAATCGTTTGTCCATTTACAATGCTTGATACTAATATTAAAGCTAAGGCAATGTGATTTTTCATGTTGAAAATAGTTTCCTGTTAAACAGTTTTAAAATAAAAATTTATGCAAATATAAATTAATTTTTAGTCTAGACTAAAAATATGTTTAATTAAATCAAAAACTATATATTTGCATACCTAAAAAAATAGAGATGTTTAGTCAGTCTGAAGAAAACTATATAAAAACAATGTATCATTTGGCTGCTGATTATAAAAAAGGAATCAGTACGAATGCAATTGCAAAAAAACTAGATACAAAAGCATCTTCGGTAACAGATATGGTTAAAAAACTATCAGAAAAAAATGTGGTTAGTTATAAAAAGTATCAAGGAGTAACGTTAACCGATTTTGGAAAAAAAATAGCTGCAAATATTGTTCGTAAACATCGATTATGGGAAGTTTTCTTAGTAGATAAATTAAATTTTTCTTGGGATGAAGTGCACGAAGTTGCAGAGCAGCTAGAACATATTAAATCTCCCAAATTAATTAATGAACTAGATGCTTTTTTAGATTATCCAAAAAGAGATCCGCATGGAGACCCTATTCCAGATAAAGAAGGAAACTTGCAAATAATAGAAAAAAGTTTGTTATCCACTTTTAAAAAAGAAGAAATAGGAGTTTGTGTAGGGGTAGACGACAGCTCTTCAGAATTTTTACGTTTTTTAGATAAACAAGGAATCGCTTTAGGAAAACAAATAAAAATTATAGAAAAAGAACCTTTTGATGGTTCTTTAATAATAGAGATGGAAGGTAAAATACTTTCTGTGTCCAATAAAATAGCAAGTAATTTATATCTGCAAAAATCACATTAAAAAATTATATAAAAACATATGAATACATTTGATCAATTAGTAGCTTTTGGAAAAGAGCATCCAATTCAAGCAGCTTTATATGCATCCCTTTTTACATGGGGTTTGACCGCTTTAGGAGCAAGTTTAGTGTTCTTTTTCAAAAAAATGAACCGAGCTGTTTTAGATGGAATGCTAGGTTTTACAGGAGGAGTAATGGTAGCAGCAAGTTTTTGGAGTTTGCTGGCACCGGCAATAGATAACAGCCCAGGAGAAGGGTTTGTAAAGGTGTTTCCTTCAGCAATAGGTTTTGCTTTGGGGGCTTTAGCGTTGTTTGGTATGGATAAAATATTACCGCACTTACATATTAATTTTAAAGAGCATGAAGTTGAAGGTGTAAAAACAAGTTGGCACAAAACAACCTTATTAGTGTTGGCAATTACTTTACATAATATCCCAGAAGGTTTAGCAGTTGGAGTGTTGTTTGGAGCGGCTTCTACAATGGTAGGAGTAGAGCAAACCGAAATGATTATCGCTGCTATTTCATTAGCTATTGGTATTGGAATTCAAAATTTCCCAGAAGGATTTGCAGTTGCAATGCCTTTAAGAAGACAAGGAGTGGGGCGTTTTAAAAGTTTTTGGTACGGACAATTGTCAGCTATTGTGGAGCCTATGGCAGCTGTTTTAGGAGCTGTAGCAGTATCTTTTTTTACACCGATTTTACCTTACGCATTAGCGTTTGCAGCAGGAGCAATGATTTTTGTAGTAGTTGAAGAAGTAATTCCAGAAACACAACGAGATAAATATACTGATATCGCAACTCTAGGCTTCATTGGAGGGTTTATTGTAATGATGTCGTTGGATGTTGGTTTAGGATAGGAACTAAATAAGAATAAACTTAAAAAAGCTAAACAAATCCTGTTTAGCTTTTTGTATTTTGCATAAAATTTAACTAGTGCATAAACCATCCATTTTTCAAGTATACAATGCTTCTGCGGGAAGTGGTAAAACATTTACTCTGGTAAAGGAGTATCTGAAAGTTTTATTACAATCCGAAGATATTTTTCGCTTTCAAAAAATATTGGCAATTACATTTACCAATAAAGCTGCCGGAGAAATGAAAGAGCGTGTATTGGATAATTTACAAGCTTTTGCAGAAGGAGAAACAAACGATTTACTAGAGATTATTTTAGAAGAAACATTGCTTGATAGAACTGTTGTAAAAGATCGAAGTAAAAAAATACTGGATGAAATTCTTCGGAATTATTCTGCTTTTTCAATTACTACTATTGATAGTTTTACCCATAAAATTATTAAGAGTTTTGCTTATGATTTAGGACTACCACTTAATTTTGAAGTGGAAATGGATGCAGTTTCTTTGTTAAACGAAGCTGTAGATGTATTGATTTCTAAAATAGGAAGTGATGAAGCGTTAACTAAATTACTGATTGATTTTTCTTTAGATAAAGCTGATGATGATAAGTCATGGGATATTTCTCGTGAACTCAATGAATTTGCTAAAATTTTGCTGAATGAAGATGATACAAAACACTTTAAAAAACTAGCAGATAAGAAATTAAACGATTTTACTTCACTTAAAAATAAGTTACAAAAGCATCAAAAGCAAATTGTTGGTCGCTTTAAAGAGTTAGGAGAAGAAGGTTTACAGGTAATTGAAGCAGTACAGTTAGATCATAAAGATTTTTACCGATCGATGTTGCCAAATCATTTTGTAGCGTTGGCCCAAAACCCAGAAAAAGCAAAGTTTTTTGATCAAAGTAAATTAAGAGAACGAATTGAAGAGAGTAATTTTTATTCTAAGTCAAAATCAGAAGGTATAAAAGCAGCGATTGAAGGAGTTTTACCAGATTTGTTGAGATTGTATACAGAATCAGAACAGTTATATCAACAGTTTTCAATGAACAAATTAGCATTGAAAAGTATTATTCCGTTAGCAGTTTTAAATAATATCAATCAAGAATTATCGCACTTAAAAGAAGAAAATAATTTACGGTTGAATGCTGAGTTTAATCAGTTAATTTCTGATAATATTAAAGACCAACCAGCACCTTTTATTTACGAGCGAATTGGGCAGCGGTTTATGCATTATTTTATTGATGAAATGCAAGATACATCAACCTTGCAGTGGCAAAACCTAATTCCATTAATAGATAATGCGTTAGCACAAGAAAATAGCAATCTATTATTGGTAGGTGATGGGAAACAAGCAATTTATCGTTGGCGTGGAGGGAAGTCAGAACAATTTATAGGATTAGGATCAGCAAAAGATAATCCGTTTCAAATTACGAAGGAAATAAAAACTTTAGAAACCAATTTTAGGAGTTATGCTGAGGTAATTAATTTTAATAATCAGTTTTTTCAACATACAGCAAACTTTCTTCAAAACGAATCGTATAAACAATTGTTTGTTGAAGGGAATAAACAATTAACAACCACTAAAAAAGGAGGTTTTGTATCACTCTCTTTTCTAGAAAAAGAAGCAAATAAAGAGGAAGAAAAAAATAAATATCCGAAGAAAATTTTAGAGCTTGTTAAAGAATTAGAAACTGATTTTTCTTTGAATGAGATTTGTATTTTAGTTCGTAAAAAGAAAGATGGAATTGCAGTAGCAAATTACTTGTCTGAAAACGGAATTGATATAGTTTCCTCGGAAACATTACTATTGGAAAATAGTTCAAAGGTTAATTTCATAGCAAACGTTTTACAAGTAATTCAACATCCAAAAGATAAAGAAATCTGTTTAGAAGTTCTTTATTTTTTACATAATCACTTAAAAGTTGTAGAGGATAAACACTCGTTTATAGCTAAGTTGATTCATCAACCAAACGAAAAACTTTTTCAAGAATTAAAAAGCTACGGAACGTCTTTTGATTTATCTACATTTCATCAGTTACCTTTTTACGAGAAAATAGAGGAAATTATACGTGGATTTCAATTAATTACTTCTTCAGATGCTTATGTGCAGTTCTTTTTAGATGTAGTTTTAGAACAACAACGAAAAGGAACAAGTATTCAAGAGTTTTTAGATTTCTGGTCAGAAAAAAAAGACAAACTAAGTATTGTAGCTCCTGAAAGCGGAAATGCGGTACAAGTCATGACAATTCACAAGTCAAAAGGGCTAGAATTTCCTGTGGTTATTTTTCCATATGATTTAGATGTGTATCGACAAGTGAATCCGAAAGTTTGGTTAAATGAATTACCAGAAAACTATGATGGCTTCAAAGAGTTATTGGTTCCATTCAATAAAGACTTGAATTATGTAAACGATAGAGGTTTGGGAATTTATCAACAACAAAGAGAAGAGTTAGAGTTAGATAATTTTAACCTACTATATGTTGCACTTACCAGAGCTGTTGAACAATTATATATAGTAACAGAAAAGAAGATTTCGTCTAAAGGAGAGGAAAATACCAATTTCTATTCAGGAGTATTTATAAATTATTTAAAAAAAATAGATGAATGGAATGATGAGGTTTTAGAATATTCCTTTGGAAATAAAGAAAGAGTAAGTGTTCGAGAAGAAAAAATATCACAAGTCCAAATACAACAAGGTTTTATATCTACACCTTGGAAAGAACATAATATACATATGTTAGCAAGTGCATCAAAATTGTGGGATACTGAGCAAGGAAAGGCTATTGAGTTTGGTAATTTGATTCATGAAATGATGGCAGAAATTATTACTAACGATGATGTGGAAAAGGTTGTTTATCGTTATGAGCAACAAGGAGTGTTGCCGCAAGAAAAATCATCCGAAGTAATAAAAGATATGCAGCGAATTGTAAATCATTCAGAGTTAAGAGAATACTTTTCTAAAGAAGTAACAGTGTTTAATGAAAGAGAAATTGTAGACGTTGATAATCAAATTATAATTCCAGACCGGTTGATTTTTAATCAAAAAAATGAAGTAGTGATTGTTGATTACAAAACAGGAAAGCCATCCAAAGCATACCATCAACAGCTGTTAAAATATGAACGAGTATTAAAGTCAATAAACATTGAAGTGTTAAAAAAAATACTAGTATATATTGACGAAGAAATTTTGGTTGAAGAAGTTTAACAACTAACTTTGGGCTTTTATAGCAAACAACTTTCAAACATAAATTATGTACGGAAAAATTAAAGAACAATTAGAACAAGAAATTCAGGATATAAAAGATGCTGGATTGTATAAATCAGAACGTATTATTACTTCGTCACAAGATGCAGTTATTAAAATATCTACAGGAGAAGAGGTGATTAACTTTTGTGCCAATAATTATTTAGGATTGTCAAATCATCCAGAAGTAATTCAAGCAGCAAAAGACACCATGGATACGCATGGTTTTGGAATGTCATCTGTACGATTTATCTGTGGGACACAAGATATTCATAAACAATTAGAGCAAAAGATAGCTGATTTTTATACAACAGAAGATACCATATTATATGCAGCAGCTTTTGATGCAAATGGAGGGGTTTTTGAACCTTTATTAACCAAAGAAGATGCTATTATTTCTGATAGTTTAAACCACGCATCTATTATTGATGGAGTTCGTTTGTGTAAAGCAGCACGTTACCGATATAATAATAATGACATGACTTCTTTAGAAGAGCAATTAATTGAGGCGAATAAACAAGGTCACCGATTTAAAATTATCGTAACAGATGGAGTGTTTTCTATGGATGGAATCGTAGCGAAACTAGATGAGATATGTGACTTAGCTGATAAATACGATGCTATGGTAATGGTTGATGAATGTCATGCCGCTGGATTTATTGGTAAAACAGGAAGAGGAACGGTAGAGCTTAAAAATGTAATGGATCGTGTTGATATTGTTACAGGGACCTTAGGTAAAGCTCTTGGAGGAGCTATGGGGGGATATACTACAGGAAAAAAAGAAATTATAGAGATTTTACGCCAACGTTCACGTCCATATTTATTCTCAAACTCATTAGCTCCAGCAATTGTAGGTGCTTCATTAAAAGTATTTGATTTATTATCAAATGATACAACATTACGTGATAAATTAGAATGGAATACAAATTATTTCCGTACTGAAATGGAAAAGGCAGGTTTTGATTTAGTTGGAGCTGATGCAGCAATAGTACCTGTGATGCTGTACGATGCAAAACTATCTCAAGACATGGCAAATAAATTGTTAGAAGAAGGCATTTATGTAATAGGTTTTTTCTACCCAGTTGTACCGAAAGAGCAAGCAAGAATTCGAGTGCAGTTATCTGCAGCTCATGAAAAAGAACATTTAGACAGAGCAATAAAAGCTTTTAGTAAGGTTGGGAAAGAGCTAAAAGTGATATAAATATCTTGTGCAAAAACTTGCATTTATTGTAAGTTTTTGTAGATTTGTTTTTGTAAATAAGTTTGAACAACTTACATTTGCGTAATATATAAACGAACTTTTAATTTAAATTTTTAATAATGAAACAATTAAAATTAGCTGTGATGGCTTTATTTGCGTTTGCCGCAATAAACGTTAGCGCACAGGATTCAGACAACCCTTGGGCGGTTGGTTTCGGGGTTAACGCAGTAGACGTTAGGATCCCTACGGAATTTGGAGATTATGCTAAAGATTACATCGGTACTAGTGACTGGAATATCTTACCATCAATTTCAAGAGTAACTGTAGATAGATACTTAAATGATGGTTTTACATTACAATTAGCAGGATCGTTAAATAAAATCGAAACTTTCCGTGAAGAAGATGATATGGATGAGCTTTACTGGGCTATCGATGCTAACGTAAAGTATGACTTAAACAACTTATTTGGTCAAACAGGATGGTTTGATCCTTATGTATATGTTGGTGGAGGTTATACATCTTTAGCTGACGAAGGAGAAGGGATGTTAAATGCTGGTTTAGGATTTAATACTTGGTTTAACGATAATTTAGGGTTAAACTTCCAATCTGGAGGAAAGAAAGAATTTGCTGATAAAGTTCAAGATCATTTCCAACACTCAATTGGTTTAGTATTTAAATTTGGAGGAAAGGATACTGACGGAGACGGAGTATATGACAAAGATGATGCATGTCCAGAAGTTGCTGGATTAAAAGAATTCAACGGATGTCCTGATACTGACGGAGACGGAATCAAAGATTCTGACGATGCATGTCCAGAAGTTGCTGGTTTAGCTGCTTTAAATGGTTGTCCTGATGCTGATGGTGATGGTATTGCTGATAAAGATGATGCTTGTCCAACTGAAAAAGGAACTAAAGCTAATAACGGTTGTCCTGATGCTGATGGAGATGGTGTTGTAGACGGAAAAGATAAGTGTCCTAACACTGCTGGTCCAGCTGCTAACAACGGATGTCCTTGGCCAGATACTGACGGAGACGGAGTATTAGATAAAGACGACAAATGTCCTAAAGAAGCAGGTGTAGCATCTAACAACGGGTGTCCTGAGGTAGTAATTAAGGAAGAAGCTGTTAAGAAATTAAACGAGTTCGCAAGAGCTATCTACTTTAACTCAGGAAAAACCACTTTTAGAAAAGGAGTTACTGGTAAATTAGAATTAATCGCTGGAATTATGAAAGAATACCCTAAAGCTAACTTTAGCATCCAAGGGCATACAGATAGTTCAGGATCAAATAAACTAAACCAAAGATTATCTGAAAGAAGAGCAAAAGCTGTTCTAGATTACTTAATCACTAAAGGTGGAATTGATTCAAAAAGATTAACTTCTGCTGGGTTTGGTGAAGACTACCCAATTGCTGATAACAAAACAAGAGCTGGTAGAGCTGAAAACAGACGTGTTGAGATTAAATTAGTAAAGTAATTTAACTACAATCATAATATCAATAAAGGCCTCACATTTGTGAGGCTTTTTTTTATAGAAAAATACTCCGAAAGGTTTTTTAAATTCCACTAAAAAAATTACCTTTGCACCTTGAAAAAATGAGTTAAAACTCATATAGTAAATAAAATAACTTTAATTACATATAGTAATGTCTACAATAACAGGTAAAGTTTCTCAAATTATTGGTCCAGTAATCGATGTTGAGTTTAATACAGGAAGTGCTGAATTACCAAAGATCTATGACTCGTTAGAAATTAAAAAAGCTGATGGTTCTATCTTAGTTTTAGAAGTTCAACAGCATATAGGTGAAAATACGGTACGTACAATATCTATGGATGCAACTGATGGATTAAGTAGAGGTACAGAAGTAATCGCTACAGGAAACCCAATTCAAATGCCAATAGGGAACGATATTTACGGTCGCTTATTTAATGTAACAGGTGAGGCAATTGATGGATTAGGAGATTTACCTAAAGTAGGTAAGGATGGTTTACCAATTCACCGTCAAGCACCGAAATTTGAAGATTTATCAACTTCTACCGAAGTGTTATTTACTGGAATTAAAGTAATTGATTTAATTGAGCCTTATGCAAAAGGAGGTAAAATTGGATTATTTGGAGGAGCAGGAGTAGGAAAAACAGTATTAATTCAGGAGTTAATTAACAACATTGCAAAAGGACACGGAGGTTTATCAGTATTTGCAGGAGTTGGAGAAAGAACTCGTGAAGGAAACGATTTATTGCGTGAGATGTTAGAGTCTGGAATTATCAAGTATGGTGATGATTTCATGCACTCTATGGAAGAAGGAGGATGGGATTTATCAAAAGTTGATAAGCCAGGAATGAGAGATTCAAAGGCAACTTTCGTATTCGGTCAGATGAATGAGCCACCTGGAGCACGTGCTCGTGTAGCTTTATCAGGATTAACAATTGCTGAGTATTTCCGTGATGGAGCAGGTGAAGCGCAGGGAAAAGACGTATTATTCTTTGTTGATAATATTTTCCGTTTTACACAAGCAGGTTCTGAGGTGTCAGCATTATTAGGTCGTATGCCATCGGCGGTAGGTTACCAACCAACATTAGCAACTGAAATGGGAGCTATGCAGGAGCGTATTACTTCTACTAAAAAAGGATCTATTACATCTGTACAAGCGGTTTACGTACCTGCAGATGATTTAACTGACCCTGCACCAGCAACAACGTTTGCTCACTTAGATGCAACTACTGTATTATCTCGTAAAATTGCAGAGTTAGGTATTTACCCAGCGGTAGATCCATTAGATTCTACTTCAAGAATTTTAACTGCTGATATTTTAGGAGATGAACACTATAACTGTGCACAAAGAGTAAAAGAAATTTTACAACGTTATAAAGAATTACAAGATATTATTGCAATT
This sequence comes from Tenacibaculum sp. 1_MG-2023, assembly GCF_030547425.1. Taxonomy (GTDB): domain Bacteria; phylum Bacteroidota; class Bacteroidia; order Flavobacteriales; family Flavobacteriaceae; genus Polaribacter. Next base: position 351,868 of record NZ_JAUORH010000001.1, read on the forward strand.
TTAGGTATGGAAGAATTATCTGAAGAAGATAAATTAGTAGTTCATAGAGCACGTCGTGTACAACGTTTCTTATCTCAACCATTCCACGTAGCTGAGCAGTTTACTGGTTTAAAAGGAGTGTTAGTAGATATTAAAGATACGATTAAAGGATTTAATATGATTATGGATGGTGAGTTAGATAAATACCCTGAAGCAGCATTTAACTTAAAAGGGTCAATTCAAGAAGCAATTGATGCTGGAGAGAAAATGTTAGTTGAAGCATAAACCCAGTAATAATATCTGAGAATTTAGAGGTGAGTACTTCTAAAAAACTCAATACTCAATACTATAAAACTATGTTTTTAGAAATCGTAACACCAGAAGCTATTTTATTCTCATCAGAAGTTGATTCTGTAGTAGTGCCAGGTGTGAATGGAGAATTCCAAATTTTAAATAATCACGCACCAGTGGTATCTATTTTAAATGAAGGAAAAGTAAAAGTACACGTACACACACAAGATCATTTAGTTTTTGATGATTTACATGGAAGCATTGAAAGGTTACCAGAAGATGATAAAGTTTTAACTTTAAAAATTAAATCTGGAACTATAGAAATGAAAGACAATAAAACAATTATTCTTGCAGATTAAGACGTTTTAAATTATAAAAATTAAGAGCCAAGCAAATATTGTTTGGCTTTTTTTTATTCAGTAAAGAATACCAGATTGAATTTAATTATCTTTGCAGTGATGAATGGAATATTTTTATTTATTGGAGGACCCGAGATTTTTGTAATCTTGTTAATTGTAGTCATGTTATTTGGAGCAGATAAGATTCCAGAAATAGCAAGAGGGCTAGGAAAAGGTATACGTCAAATTAAAGACGCTACTAATGATATTAAAAAAGAGATTAATGATAGTGCAAAAAATCAAGGTATAGACACAGACTTTGTAAGAGATATTAATAAAGAGGTAAACGAAGTAAAAGACAATATTGACGATTTTACTGGGCCTATAAAAAGAAGTCGTTAAATTAGGTAGTATCTCATAAACTGTGTAAGTTTTAAATAACTCTACTAATAGTTAATCCGTCCCTTATAGGTAGTAATACGGTTTCTAAGCGACTATCTTCATTTAAAAGTCTATTGTATTCTAAAAGTATTTTAGTGTCAATATCTTTAGAGTCTAGCTCTTCAACGACTTTTCCACTCCATAAGACATTATCAGATAAAATAACGCCACCTTTATTCATTTTTTCAATGATTAAATGGAAGTAATTTACATAATTAGACTTGTCAGCGTCTATAAATACTAAATCGAATTTAGAATCAATAGTAGAAATAATATCTAAAGCATTACCAATGTATTGCGCTATTTGGTTCTTATATTCAGACTTTTGAAAATACTTGTATTGAAGTTCTTCTAACTCTTCATTTTTATCGACAGTATAAAGCATTCCTTCTTTTGATAACCCTTCAGCTAAACATAAAGCAGAATAGCCTGTATAAGTACCAATTTCTAAAATTGATTTAGGTTGAATTAATTTTGAAATCATAGATAAAACTCTTCCTTGAAAAGCTCCGCTTAACATGCGAGGGTTTAATACTTTTTGCCAAGTCTCTCTACTTAGTTCTTGTAGTATTTTGGGTTCAGCTTGAGAGTGTTTAACAACATAATTATCTAATTCTTCAGGTAAAAAGTGCATATAAGTCGTTTTTAGTGTGCAAAATTAAAAAAACGGAATTTATCACTATAATAAATTCCGTTTCAATCTAACAAAAAATCAAAAAATGGTTTTTTAAAAACCAAAATCGTCTAATTAAGTTTATTTAATTGTTCCTTTAAGTTTTCCTTATCTTTACTCGACAAGCAAGCAGTATGTTTTTTACAGTCTTTTGATTTTAATTTAAAAAGATCAGACATTTTTCTGTTTTGTTTCGTGTACAAAGCACAAATTTTACAAGTTAGTAAGTGCCAGTTAAGTTGTAATTTTTCATATACTGAAGCTTCTCCATATTGACTCTTGTCGCAAATGGTTGTGGCCTCATCACATGTAATTTTAAAAAATTTAAACATTATTTTTTTACTTATTAAACCAATTTTTTTCCATACAGTCTCTTAATTGTGTTCTAGCTCTATGAATGATAACCCATAGGTTTGACGGAGAAATATTTAGCTCCTTACAAATATCTTCAGTTTCAAACTGTTGTATGGTTTTCATTTTAAATACCATAGCATACTTTTCAGGGAGATTATCAATACACCAATCTAATTGGTTTTTCAATTCTTCATTTTCAATATCCTTGTCTGCATCATTACCCCAGGTTTGTGGTACTCGTTCTTCAATCCAATCCCCTTCATTTTCACCACTATCATAAAAATTCATTCGCACTTCAGCTTGTCCTTTTTTTGAATTTATTTTTCGGTAGTAATCGATTATTTTTCTTTTTAAAATAGAAATTAACCATGTTCGTTCTGTAGACTTCCCTTCAAAATTCTTTGCTGATTTTAATCCTGCAAAAAATGTTTCTTGCACTAAATCTTTAGCAATATTTGAGTTATTTACACGTACAATAGCGTAATTAAACAGGTAGTCAGCATAATTGTCCACCCATTTATCAGGAAATAAAGTATTTGAAGGATTTGTTAGATTCATTAAATCAAAGATAAGTTATTTTTTATTGAAATAAGTAACGTAAACCCTACTTAGTCCGTTAGGATTATTTTGAATAAAATCAATTATTTCTTTAAAGTTTTTCTTTTCATTTAATTTATTTGAGATTTTACTTTTACTGGTTGTGTAGTAAATTTTATTATTTGCAAGATCTACAAAAGGACAATAATCTAGCTTTTTTGAATTGATATTAGTTAAGTGTTTCGCAGGTAACCATTCGTTATTATTCCCTTTTCTACTTATATACAAATCACCTCTACCTAAATCATCTTTTCTTCCGTACGAAGTAAAAATAATAAAACTTTCATCTGGAGCAACAAAAGCATTGAATTCATATTTCTCAGAGTTTACGCTTGAATCTAGAGGAGTAGGAGTTGTATATTTCCCATTAATAAATCTACTTACATAAATGTCTTCTTTTCCTTTAGAGTTTTTATATTCAGCGGTGAAAAACAAATCTCCTTTTTTTGTTAATGAAGGGTAAAACTCATTAGCAGAAGTATTAATTGTAGCACCTACATTTATAGGGTTAGACCAATTATCAGACAGAGACTTTCGCGATACATACCAAATATCCATGTCTTTTTTTACCTCGTTAGAGGTGTTGTTTTTTCTGTTAGAAGCAAAAAAAAGCTTCAATCCGTCAGGAGATAAAAAGGGTTCTAAGTCTTTATACTGACCAGAAAAACTAACAGCTTCAGGTTCTTGCCATTTCCCGTTAACTTTTTTCGAATAGGCTATAAAAGAATATTCTTTAGCATAACTTTCAACAGTAAAATAAAACTCATTTTGATTTTTACTCATTGAAAAATCTCTAACATTAGGCAACCCATTAAATAATTCAGGAAGAAATAATTCAGATTCTTGAGCAAAACTAAAACTAGAAATACATAAAAATAAAAAGTAAATTTTTTTCATAAAAATTATTATTTAATTGTTTTACAATTACTTCTACGTCTCATATCAACTAAGTATATAATTTCCCATTTTCCGTTATTATTAAAAAGTTGAAAAGAATTAGCACCACAATGGCTAAATTTTCCGTTTAAATAAAATTCATAAGGAGTCCAAACTGAGGCTAAATTCCCATCAATCTTGACGTCCCAAGACAAAAATTTTTCTAAATAGATATGTTCAGCTTTTTTATTAGCAATACCGGTTAGTAGTTTTGTTTTGCTTTCTGTAATCAATATTTTTTTACCTTCTTTATTAGTATGCGTAGTTTGGATATTAATTGTAGAATTAAGTGTAGAGCTTACTAAAGTACTGTCACCTTTGTGAAGTCCTTCAAAAAAAGTTTCAATAGTATTTTTAATTGCTTTTTTTTCTGGATTTTCTTGCGCATTTACCATTGTTGAAAGAGCAAAAATAATTAATAGAGTACATGTTTTTTGCATGTTAGTTTGGTTTAGTTAGGTAAAACTATTAAAAAAATGAATGGATAAAGTTTAATTAACAGAAGATTAACGAGGTTAAAAAAGGTAAAAAACGAAACGCTTATAGGTTTATAATAAATAAAACCATTGAATAATTATGTATTTTTACAATCCATAAAATAAAAGAAATGTCAGTAGCAAAAAAACAATATAAAAGAATTACCACTAAATCTCTTGTTGAAATGAAAGCAAATGGAGAGAAGATTTCAATGCTTACAGCTTATGACTATACCATGGCTAAAATTGTTGATGGTGCAGGTATAGATGTGATTTTAGTAGGTGATTCAGCATCAAATGTAATGGCTGGTCATGAAACTACATTACCTATTACATTAGATCAAATGATTTATCATGCAAGCTCGGTGGTAAGAGGAGTTGATCGTTGTTTAGTAGTAGTCGATTTGCCTTTTGGAAGTTATCAATCAGACCCAAAAGAGGCATTACGTTCTGCAATTCGCATAATGAAAGAGAGTGGTGGGCATTCGATTAAATTAGAAGGAGGAAAAGAGATAAAAGATTCTATTAAACGAATTTTAAATGCAGGTATTCCTGTAATGGGGCACTTAGGATTAACACCACAATCTATTTATAAATTTGGAACTTATACCGTAAGAGCAAAAGAAGAAGAAGAGGCAGAAAAGTTAATGAAAGATGCTTTAATGTTAGAAAAATTAGGGTGCTTTGCTATCGTGTTAGAAAAAGTTCCAGCTAAGTTAGCACAAAAAGTAGCGGAAGCTTTAACGATTCCAGTTATTGGAATTGGAGCAGGAGCAGGAGTAGATGGACAAGTATTGGTAACTCACGATATGTTAGGAATGACACACGAGTTTAATCCTCGTTTTTTACGTAGATACTTAGATTTATATACAGGAATGACAAATGCATTTGAACAGTATATTACAGATGTAAAGAGTCAAGACTTTCCAAACGAAGAAGAACAGTATTAGTTTTTCAATGTATCAATTTGATAATTTGAAAATGTAGTGATGAAAATTTTACATTTAGATACAAACCATTCTCTTTTAATTAACCAGTTAAAAGAGAGTGGCTTTGAAAATTATGAAGATTATACCTCTTCAAAAACAGAAATTGAAGACAAAATTCACGAGTATGACGGAATTGTCATCCGTAGTCGATTTACTATTGATAAATCATTTTTAGATAAAGCGACAAATCTTAAATTTATAGGACGCGTTGGAGCTGGGTTAGAAAATATTGACTGTGATTATGCTAAAAAAAAAGGGATAAACTTAATTTCAGCACCAGAAGGGAATAGAAACGCTGTAGGAGAACATGCGTTAGGAATGTTACTTTCTTTATTTAATAAGCTTAATAAGGCAGATAAAGAGGTGAGAGAAGGAAAGTGGTTTCGTGAAGAGAATAGAGGCGTTGAACTTGATGGAAAAACAGTTGGAATTATCGGTTATGGAAACATGGGGAAAGCCTTTGCTAAAAAACTCCGAGGTTTTGATGTGGAAGTAATTTGTTATGATATTAAACCAAATGTTAGCGACGAAAACTGTAAACAAGTTTCTTTAAAAGAATTACAAGAAAAAGTTGATGTGCTGAGTTTACATACCCCTCAAACTGAACGTACTTTAAATATGGTAAATGATAAGTTCATTAATAATTTTTTAAAACCTTTCTGGTTGTTAAATACAGCTAGAGGGAAATCAGTAGTAACAGAAGATTTGGTAACAGCGTTACAATCAAAGAAAATTTTAGGAGCAGGGTTAGATGTATTGGAGTATGAAAAAAAATCCTTCGAAAACCTATTTACAGATCAAGAAATGCCTAAAGCATTCAAGTATTTAATTCATGCTGAAAATGTATTGCTTTCTCCCCATGTTGCAGGTTGGACTATAGAAAGTAAAGAAAAACTAGCACAGACTATTGTAGATAAAATCAAAGTAAAATTTTGCTAACTTGTAGCTTCAAATTCATGAAACATGAAATACGAAGCATTTACAGTAGAAGAATACATTAGTCAATTACCAAATGAAAGGCAAGAAGTAGTAAAAAAACTACAGACACTTATTCGAAAAAACTTACCTAAAGGGTTTGAAGAAGGAATCAATTATAATATGATTGGTTATTATGTTCCACACTCAAAGTACCCGAATGGTTATCATTGTGACCCAAAACTCCCCTTGCCTTTTATAAATTTGGCTTCACAAAAAAACTCAGTGAATCTTTATCATAGTGGAATTTATGCTAAAAAAGAGTTACACGATTGGTTTGTGTCTGAATATCCTAAACATTCAAAAAGAAAAATAGACATGGGAAAAAGCTGTATTCGTTTTAAAAAGTTAGATGATATTCCGTATGAATTAATTACTGAATTATGTACAAAAATGACTGTAGATGAATGGATAAATATTTATGAATCCGTAATAAAAAAGAAATAGAATGAAGAAAAAAGGTAAAGTAATAGGAATTGGAGGAGTTTTTTTTAAAACTGAAGATACTAAAGCAACGAAAGATTGGTATAAAAACAACTTGGGCTTTAATACCGATGATTGGGGTTGTACTTTTTGGTGGAAAGACAATGAAGGTAAAAAAGCTTCAACACAATGGAGTCCGTTTAGTAAAAACACTAATTACTTTGAACCTTCTAAAAAAGACTTCATGTTTAACTATCGAGTAGAAAATTTAGTAGAATTACTAGAAGAACTAAAAGAAAAAGGAGTCACTGTTATGGACAAGGTAGAAGAGTACGATTATGGCAAGTTTGGATGGGTTGTAGATTTAGATGGAAATAAAATTGAACTATGGGAGCCAAAAGACGAAGCTTTTTTATAAATTTAGCACCGTCTAATAAATAAAATAAATAAAAAATGGATGTAATTGATGAAAATGGGAACACTGTTCCTAATCAAGAAAGTAAACGAGTGTTAGCGGGTATTTTAGGTATCATTGTTGGAGTACTGGGAGTTCATAAATTTGTATTAGGGTATACAAAAGAAGGAGTAATAATGTTGCTAGTAACTGTGTTAACTTGTGGTTTTGGAGGTTTTATAAGCAGTATAATTGGTTTAATTGAAGGTATTATTTATTTAACAAAATCTGATGAAGAGTTTGTAGAAACATACCAAGTTAATAAAAAAGGTTGGTTCTAATCATCATAAAAAAAAGCGCCAATCGGCGCTTTTTTTATGATGCAATATTATTAGCTTTATTTGTTTTAATAATAGCTTGTTTGTTTTTCCAGTCAATCCACTTTTGCCCTTTAATACGGCGCATAACATTATCTATCGTACGCATAACAAAAACATTGTAAACGGCTTTTCCTAAGTTTTTTGGATTGCGAGCAATAGCACGTAAACTCATTGAAAAACCAGGAGTTACATAACGCATATAATGCCAATATCCTTCAGGCATGTACAATACATTACCATGCTCAAGTTCAGTAACATGACCTTCAGCGTTTTTAAGTGCAGGCCATTTTTCAAAATCAGGATCGTTAAAATCAATATCTTCACGAGTAATTAATGAATGTGGAATTTTATATAAGTGTTTGTTTTGTTTTTGGTCAAACAAAATACACTTCTTTTTTCCTTCAAAGTGAAAATGAAAAATATTTGCTAAATCGATATCGTAATGCATAAATGTATACGAATCACGCCCTCCAAAAAATAGCATTGGTAACCCTTTCATTAAACGTAAACCAAAATCTGGAAAAGTGAAATCTTTTTGTAGTTGTGGAACTTCTTTTAAAACATTCCATAAGAAAATTCTAAATTTAGTAGGCTCGCGCTTTAGTAAATCTACATACTCACTCATTTTCATGGTTGCATGAGGCTCATTAAACCCATCTTTATAGTCTACAGGTCTATTATCGTATAAAGGTACAGTTTTATCACCTGCTACTTCTTTCATATAATCTAAAGACCATTTAGAGTATGCTGGCCAGTCTTCAATAAAACGTTCAATAACCACAGGTTTTTGAGGTTTGAAGTATTTTTTTATGAAGTCTTCTTTAGTAATGGTTTCTACTCTGTCTATTTGTTGCAACTGTAATCCCATACATTCAATTTTTCGAGAAGCAAAGTTAATAAATTGTTACGACGTTTTTTTGAGTTAACAATGTTAAAAAATAATAGTATTTAAAAACTAATTCTAAAGCTAAGGTTTGGAATAAAGGGGAGTGAGTACGTATTTATTTCCTTTGCTTTGTTACTGTTGCTTTCATCAAGAACATAGTACGTGTTTATTGTGTTTTTTCTATTGGTAACATTGGTAAAGCCAATTCTTATAGTAGATTTTAGATCTTCTGAAAGATTAAAGTTATAACTCCCAGAAGCATTGATTCTGAAGAAATTTGGATGCCTTTCTTTGTTAGGAGTATCATAATTTACTATAGTTTTGTTACTGTCTTGTATTGTTTCATTATCTTTTACGAGTTTAGTATACGGCGTACCTGATCGTAAAATAGCTCCAAGAGAGAATTTGATGTTGTTGGTAATATTATAGTTTATAGCACTACTAAAAGAATGTGTAATATCTAAACTACTAGGAAAAGTATCAGGAGTAAAAGTTTTAAATGTATAATTATTTTCCGCAAAGGTGTAGCTTAACCAACTACTAAATTTTTTAGTTCTTTTATTAATTAAAAATTCAACACCTTTTACCTTATAGTCTCCTATAGAATTTAGTGTTTGAACATTGTTATAAAAACCTTGATTGGCAACAGTTATACCATCAACAAATTTATAAAAACCAGTAAGATCTATTTGTAAGTTATTTTTTGAATACTCTGCTCCAAAAGATATTTGTTTACTTTTAATAACAGGCGTTTTATCATTGTCAGCCAAAACCCATCTTCTTTTTTCTATACCTAAAAAGTTATCTTGAAAATCTATTTTCTGTGCAGTTGTTTGATTTTTAAACTCTCCTTCTAATTTTAAAAATAGACTATTATAAAGTTGTTGTCTTAAGTTAATCCTTGGTTCTATGATAAGTTTATTAAAATCGTGAAAATAATTAACACGAAAACCTACTCTAGCATAAGTGTTATTTTTATGATAAACTACCTCAGAAAAAAGAGCAGTTTTAAGTAAAACTTCTTTTACAGATTTAGAAAAGTCAGGAGCATTAACAGTTGTCTTATTAGCAATACCTATTTCATTAAAAATAGCACCATTAGTAAGTTGAAAAACATCTGAAAAATAATGATTAGTAATAAATCTAATTTCAGATTCTAAAACATTATTAAACTGAGTTTGAAATTGATCAGTTTCTCTATTAAAGTCTGATGAATTTATTTTGTAATCTGAAATAAAAGTAGAGAATTCTGTAGAAAAATTGGGTGACCAATCGGCATTCCAGCTAATATTTGCTCCAATATTTTCCTGTTTTAAATTGCTATTTTCTTCTATAGTTGCCTCATTGTTTGTATACTCTTCTGTATACTCTAAGTTATTTTTGATGTTTATTAAGTTCGCTCTCAATACATGATTTTGATTTATATCATATAATATTTTAAAAGAATAATCATAAAAATAGAAATCGGTTGAAGCTTTATTTTCTTTGTTAGAAGCTATAGAGTTTTCTTGAAAACTTCTACTAAAATATTTATCGTAGGTTGGGGTGTTAAAAAAATCTGTATAAGACCTCCTTGCTGAAGCATGAATTCCGATTTTTTTAGTTATAGGAGCTTGTAAAAAAGCGTCTACACTTAGCAAATTAAAACCAGCACCTCCAAAGAATGTGTCAGTAATTTTGTTATTGGTTTGCATATTGACGGTACTGGAAACACCATCGCTAAACTTTGTACTAGTGCCATTTTTGGTCACTGTAGCTTTTTCTGTTAAATATGGGTTATATGCAGAGATTAAACCAAAAAAATGACTCGTATGGTACATCTTAATTCCATCCCAAAGCATTAAGTTTTGATCGTTTGTTCCACCTCGCACATTAATGTTCGATACACTTTCATTCACACTTTCTACACCAGGAAGTACTTTAATCATTTTTAAAATGTCTGGTTCTATTAACCCTGGAAGAATTCCGAATTTTTTAGTTTTTAAAAGAGTACTTCCATCAATGTTTTTTTGAAGACCAGAAGTTAAAAAATTAGAAATGATTACTTCTGATAACTCTTCTGATAAATTCTCTAGGTGTATTTCTTTACACAAGTTTTGAGGGAATAAATTTTTGGCAGGTAGTATAATAGGTTTGTATCCAATGTAAGAAATAGTAATGTTTGCATTTGCAGGAACTGAGTTGATATTGAATTCACCGTTAGTATTAGATGTAGTTCCACTATTAGTGTTATTAACTAAAATAGTTGCTAAAACCAATGGTTCAAGTGTGTTGCTGTCTACTATCGTTCCACAAACAGGAATTTTCTTTTCCAAGTATGATATAGTAATAAACCGATTATCTAAAAGTTTAAAATTAAAAATGGTAACAGACTCTAAGTAACTTAGAGTTTCAGATAAAGATAAAGTATTATCAGGTCTTGTAATGTATACATTTTCTAAATTCCTATCAGAATAAGTAAAGGTTACCTCATGTTTTTTTTCAATTTCAACTAAGACATCTTTCAGTAAATTTTTGGTAATAATGTCTTGTGCCTTGATAGCAAAGGAAAATAGGAAGAGAAATAAAAAAGTAGTTTTTTTATTGACCATTCTTGTAAATAGTAATTCTTTTTTCTTCTATTTTATATGATAATTGTAAAGGAATTGTAACTGCTTGCAAAGCTACATTTATGTCTTTATGGGTAAAACCACCTGTATAAAGTTGTTCTAAATTAACACCCTTAGTTTTTATAACATAACCATATTGGTTTTGTAAATCGTCTAGCACAAATTGTAAAGGAGTACTTTTAAAATTAGACTCATCTTGTAACCAAGATTTATTATTAATATTAAAAGTATTTAAAGTGTCAATTTTACCATTTATAACCTTAAATATTTTCCCCTTAGCTAATTTAATTAGTGAGTTGTTGTAGTTTACACTAACTAAACCTTCGTAGGTTTTTACTTCAAAATAATTATTTCTTTCTTTAACGTTAAATTGGGTTCCTAAAACAGTGATTTTTCCAACAGAAGTATTTACGGTAAAAGATTTTCCTTTTTTGACTTTAAAAAAAGCTTCTCCTTTAAGTTGCATGTCTCTACTGTTTTTCCAATCCTTTTTGTTGAAAGACACAGTAGAATTTGCATTTAAAATCACTTCAGATTCGTCTGGTAAGTTAAAGGTTTTTGTTTCTGCATATTGCGTACTAAAGTTTACTGAATTATTGAAAAGTAAGAAATAAGAAGAAACTAGTAAAACAATAACTGCGGCAGCATATTTATAAAAGTTCTTGTAGCTTAATGGAACAACCTTACTTTTTTTAGTAGTAGTTTTTTTCAATTCAAACTCTTTAAAAGCCTTTTCAATATCCACTTTAGGAGTTTCTATGTGAGAAGAGTAATGCGCTATTTTTTCAAGATTTTTAAAGTTTTTATCTTGTTTTAATAGAGACAGTTCTTCATCAGAGATTTCTCCGTTTAACCATTTTAATATGTATTGTTCATCTTTCATTTTGTGCTTAACTAACTTTTAGACAATAAAGAAGTAAATTTCCCTACCCTTACAATAATTCTATTTTTGATCTCAATTTTTTTAATGCTGAAGACATCCTTTTTTCAACGGCTTTTTGCGAGATATTTAGTAGCTCAGCAATTTCTCGATATTTTTTACCGTCTATTCTATTCATTAGAAAAACTTCTCGTTCAGCTTCTGTTAAGTTTTCAATAGCGTTTTTTAATTTGGTTTTAAACTCTTCTTCTTCTAATAAATATTCCGGACTTTGATTATTTATATCCAAATAGGGAGCGCTTTTAGCATAGTTTAAAATAACTTTTTCATGCTTTAATTTGTTTAAAAAAAGGTTGTTTACACTGGTAAATAAGTACGATTTTGCCTTTTCATATGATATTTCTGAACATTTTTCCCACATTTTTAAAAAAGCTTCTTGTATTAAATCTAGGGCAGTATCTTTATCATTAGATTTATAAGATGAGAAGTTGGTAACGAATTGAATATTAGTTTTATAAAACTCGTTAAAGTCTTCCTCATTACACAGTGATTTTTTAGTCATATGAATGCTTTTATAGAGTTAAAATAGAAAAAAAATCGAAAACAAAGGTAGGGTAAAACGATTTATAGTTTTCTAAAGGGCAGAAAGAGCTCAAAAAAAAATATTTAAAAAATTAAAATTTATTAAGATGAAAACAATAAAATTAATAAGCATATTAGCACTAGTTACTTTAACAATTTTTACTTCATGTCAATCTGAAGAAAACGAACAGGTAGGAACAAATCCCAATGCAAATACACCTACTTCTGAAACTGCAAAGAAATATAAAAGAACAGGTATGAACGATGGTTCTGAAGATGATTTTTTGGATGGAAATTCATGTGCTGAGTTATTGTTTCCAATAACAGCAACTGTAAACGGTAAAGAAGTGACTATTATAAATGAATTAGACTATAGTTTAGTTCTTGAGATAATGGATGAGTTTAATGATGATGAAGATACCATAGTTTTTAATTTTCCAATAACAATAAAATTAAATAACTATACAGAAGTAACTATTACTTCGCAAATAGAATTGGAAGAATTAAATAGAAAATGTGATGACGCATCAGATGAAATGGAGGATGCTATCTCTTGCGCAAAAATAGAATACCCTATATCAATGCTAACTTATGATGTTAATTTAGAACAAACAGGTACTGTTGTAATCGAATCGGAAAAACAATTGTACAATTTTGTAGATAGCTTAGATTCAAGCGAATTATTCTCTGTTAAGTATCCAATAACTATAACTTTAAATAACGGTAGTTCTGTGGAAGTTAATAGTGATTCTGAATTTGAAGATGCTCTTGAAGAGTGTACTTCTTATGAAGAAGAAGAGGAAGCAGCAGAAGAAGCAGCTGACGAATTAGAAACCATTATCAGTAAAGCTAAATTTAAGGTAGAAAGCTTTATTCAGGCAGGAGTGGAAAAAGCTGACGAATATGCTGCATATACTATAGAATTTACAAATGAAGGGAAATTAATAGCAAGAAATATAGTAAACACAACTTTAGAAAATATCGAAGGAGAATATGATGTAGAATCAGATACAAGAGTCCTTTTAGAAGTTGAGTTTGAAGCTGGAACTGTTGTAAGCGCTTTAGGTAATGAATGGGTTGTAACTACTTATACAAGCACTTTACTTACATTACAAAGTACAACAGATACTTCAATAACATTAACATTTAAAAAGATATAAAGAAAAAATCTTTTAAGCTAGTTGATTTTGGAACTTTATGGCTACGCTAGTAGTAGCCTAAAGTTTTAAAAAACCAATGATATTCAAATTACGTAAGTAAGATAAAGAAAGAATAATGAGAAAAAAGTTTTTTACAGTTTTACTATTCAGTGTTTTGATTTGGGGATGTTCCAAAGAAAGTGAACCAATAATTAATGATGGTGTTGAGGTTGCAAAAGAGAATAGAAAACCTACGGGAGCATCAGCAAATGAGTTATTATCAGGCAATGTTTATAAAAAAATGATTGTAGAGTTAGCTTATGTTGAAGGATTTGAACCAACTGAAGAGGCAAAGAATAACTTTAAAAACTTTATTGAAGAAAGAACTTTCAAACCAAACGGTGTAGAATTATATACGAAATCAATACCTACTATAGGAAAAGAAGTATATACAATCAATGATATTGTAACGATTGAAAAAGAGCATAGAACTTATTATAACACACAAAATACCATAGCGGTTTGGGCATTGTTTATAAATGGTAAATCTTCAAAAGATTCCGATTCTTCTTTTGTTTTAGGCACTGCATACTATAATACATCGTTTGTAATTTTTGAAGAAACTATTAGAGAACTAAGTAATGGAACATTTGAGCCAGAAAGAAGCTTATTAGAGTCTAGTGTAATCCATCATGAATTCGGACATATTTTAGGACTTACAAATTTAGGAACCCCCTTTACAAACAGACCATGAAGATGCAGATTATCCAAAACATTGTAACGAAGAAAGTTGTTTAATGTATTGGGCAGCAGAAACTAGTCATGGTATTGCAAACGTATTCTCATCAAATAAAATTCCAACACTAGATAGCCAATGTATAGCAGACTTACAAGCTAAAGGAGGAAGGTAGAGTAATAAAATTAAATCGATAAAAATGAAAAAAAATCAGTTAATACTATTGTTTATAGCAATGATTAGTGCATCTATAGTTGCACAAAATGATGATAAGAAATCTAAAGCAGGTATTAAAGGAGGATATAATTTATCAGCAGTGAGCTTTGGTGGAGATTCTGAAACAGCACAACTACATGGGTTTCATATAGGTTTTTATGGAGAATCATTTATAGGTAGTAATGTTTCACTTCAATTGGAGTTATTGTATTCGCAACAAGGGTATAAAATTATAGATGGAGGAAGTACCTATAAACAGGAGTTAGATTATATTAATCTTCCTTTAATGTTAAAGCTATATCCTTCAAAAAACTTCTTTTTAGATGCAGGACCTCAAATAGGGTTTTCAATATCGCATAAAGAAACTTTTGATAGTGGTTTTATCTTGTATGACACCTCAAAAGAATTTGAACCCAGAAATTTTGATTGGGGATTAAATTTTGGTGGAGGTTTTAAAACTAATAGCGGAGTAACTTTGGGAGTAAGATATCATTTAGGGTTGAACGATATTTATGATGAAGATAAACCCAAGAATAGAGTTTGGCAGTTTTATATAGGATTTGACTTCTAATAAAAAAGCGATGTTTAAACATCGCTTTTTTTATTACTGTTTTTTTAAGGCTAAAGCCTCTTGTTTTTTTTGTTCGTTACGTTCAATTTTATGATCAGGCCTTGTCCATTTTGGTTTTTCACCCAACGGTTGGTACTGAGAATTTTCTGCATCTACAGATTCTCTTTGTTCATGTTTAAAGAAAGGTTTTTGGGTGTTTAAACCTAAGTCTTCAAACATTTTCATGTCCTCATTAATATCAGGATTTGGAGTAGTTAATAATTTATCTCCTGCAAAAATTGAATTAGCTCCTGCAAAGAAACACATAGCTTGACCTTCTCTACTCATTTGAGTTCTTCCTGCAGATAAACGTACTTGTGAGTCTGGTAATACTATACGAGCCGTAGCTACCATGCGAACCATTTCAAAAATATTTACTGGAGGTTGCTCCTCTAATGGAGTACCTTCTACGGCTACTAAAGCATTAATAGGTACAGATTCAGGATGTGGAGAAAAACGAGTTAAGGTTTCAAGCATTCCCGCTCTATCTTCTAACGATTCTCCCATACCAATAATTCCCCCAGAACAAACAGTTACATTTGTTTTACGTACATTTTCAATCGTGTCTACTCTATCTTTAAAGGCACGAGTAGAAATTACATCGTCATAATAATCTTCCGAAGTATCAATATTGTGGTTATAAGCATACAAACCAGCTTCCGCTAAACGTTTTGCTTGGTTTTCGGTAACCATACCCAAGGTACAGCACACTTCCATATCGAGCTTGTTAATAGTACGCACCATTTCTAAGACCTGATCAAATTCTGGTCCGTCTTTTACGTTTCTCCAAGCCGCACCCATACAAACTCTTGATGAACCACCTTCTTTGGCACGTAACGCTTGCGCTTTTACTTGGTTTACAGTCATCAAATCATTTCCTTCAACATTGGTGTGGTAACGTGCAGCTTGCGGACAGTAACCACAATCTTCAGAACATCCACCAGTTTTGATAGAGATTAACGTACTTACCTGTACAGCATTTGGGTCGTGATATTTTCTATGCATAGTTGAAGCCTCGTACAAAAGCTCCATTAAAGGCTTATTGTATACTTCTAGAATTTCCTCTTTCGTCCAATCGTGTCTAATTTCAGTCATAAATTCGAGTTGTTTGTGGTGGTAAAAATAAAAAATTCCGCTTCGAAAGCGGAATTTTATGACTCTTATTTTTCTTTGGCAAGAGAATCTCTCTTATCGATTGTTTTTAAGTGTTCTTCGTTGTGATTAAAACAGAAACCGCATTTCCTCCAAAACCAACAGCGTTTACTAGTATTTTATTGAGTTTTTTTGGAGTGTGTTGAGGTTCAGCAAAGGGAACTTCAATAACTTGTTGGTGTTGTAGCATTAGTACGGCTAATTCTAAACTTAACAAACCAGAAGCACCAAAAGTATGACCGAGTTTCCATTTATTAGTAGTTAAAAACGGAGTTTTTTTACAAAATACTTTTTGAATCGCATTAATTTCTGATTGATCTCCTTTAATGGTTCCAGGGGCATGCATTATAATAGCGTCAATTTCATCTGGAGAAATTGTTCCTAAAGCCATTTTCATTGATTTTTGAAAACATTCTGCATCTGTTGTTACAGAAGTATTGTGTTTCAAAACTTCAGTAGCATATCCAACCCCTTCAATAAAAGCGATGGCATTTTCCTTAGCTCCTCTCTCTAAACAAAATACCGAAGCACCTTCTCCTAATACCATGGTGTTTTTGGTTTTGTTGAGGTCAAAAGCCTTACATGGATATTTATCATTTTCTTTAGAATATACTTTTAATGCTTGCATTTGAGCAATGGTAAAATCGGTTAATGAAGCTTCACTAGCACCAATCATAAATTTTTCTGACATTCCCGATTGCAACCAAGCAACTCCATTCAATAAAGAATGTAATCCGGTTGAACAAGTTATAGAATGTGAAATTTCAGGTCCGTTACTCTGTAAGTCATGCGCTATCCATGAAGAAATATTTCCTAAAGTAGTTGTTGGAGAGCTTAAGGTAGATGACTTACCTGTTGCTAAAAACTCCTTATGGTATTTTTCAAATAGAGAAGTTGCTCCGCGAGAAGAACCAATGTTAATTCCGAAGTTATCTTCAGGCTTCCAGTCTGTTTGTTCCATTGTTTTTCTGGCAACAAAGAGCGTATATAAAACGGAAGGATCTAAATTCTTATACTTATTGTCAGAGTTTCTAACACCTTCAATAGTACGTTTATCTTCATCAGTTAATTGTGCTACCCATGTTTTAGACTCTTTAAACTCTTTTAAGGTTAAAAAATGTTGGTTATCCAGGTAGTTCTCCCATATTTTTTCTGGAGTACTTCCCAAGGCTGAAACAGATGCAAAAGATGTTATTGAGATGAGTTCTTTCAATACGATAAAATTTCAGCAAAAATAAAGGTAAAATCAAGTATTCTAAAGAAAATAAAAATATTTATCTTGTGATAAAATTATTGAAGTTATGAGTGAGCAACATCAAAAAAGTTGGTTTAGTAGAAATTGGTTGTGGTTTATTCCATTAACAGGTTGTTTAGGGTTTATTTTATTGATTGTTTTAGGTGTAGGTGCAGCATTTTTTGGTGTGTCAAAAATAATGACAAGTTCAACTCCTGTTGAATATGCTATTGAGCAGGCATCTAAAAATAAGTTGGTTATTGAAAACTTAGGTCAACCTATTGAAAAATACGGAATTCCATCAGGAAATATTTCTCTTACCAATGATGATGGAAATGTAGATTTTTCTATTCCGATAAGAGGAGATAAAGGAGAAGGAACTCTTATTGTTAGAGGAATTAAGATAGATGGAGAATGGGTTTACGAAGATTTATACGTTCATATTAAAGAAACTCAAGAAGAGATTAATTTATTAGAAAAGGAAAAAGTTCTAGAGACTATCTAGAACTTTTTCAATAGTTGTATATGTTTTTTCAAGTTGCTCTTTCGTAATTACATAAGGTGGTTGAATGTAAATAGTATTTCCTAACGGGCGTAAGAAAACGCCTTCATCCATAAAAGACTTTAAAAGTTGGTCTCGAAGCGTTCCGTAACGACCAGCATTGGTGTTTAAATCAATCGCCAAAATGACACCTTTACATCTTGTTGTGTTTACTTTTGGGTGATTTTCTATCTTTTCGGAAAAAGATATATTAGAGTTTTCAATAAATTGGATGTTGTCCTGAATCTCTTTGGTTTGTAATAACTCAATACTAGCCAATGCAGCACTACAAGCTATAGGATTTGCAGAATAGGTATGGCAATGAAAAAAACCTTTGGCAATATCGTTATCTAAAAAAGCCCTATAAATTTCTTCGGTACATGAAGTAATTGACATAGGAACCAATCCAGCGGTCAATGCTTTGCTTAAGCATATAATGTCTGGTTTGGTAGCGACTTCATCAGAAGCAAAATGATTACCAGTTTTTCCGAAACCAGTCATTACTTCATCAGCAATAGTTAACACGTCATTTTCTTTACAAATAGCTAAGATACTATTCAAATTTTCGGCTTTGTGAATTTTCATTCCAGCAGCTCCTTGTACTAAAGGTTCGTAAATGAACCCGGCAACATTGTGTTCTGAAATAATCTGTTGTAATTTTTGTGCAATAGCCTCATTGTTTTCTCCATTTGGAACAGGAATTCGTTGAATATCCATTAAAAAATCTTCAAAAGGACCATTATACACAGATAAACCAGAAACAGACATGGCTCCAAACGTATCGCCATGAAATCCATCTTCAAAAGCAATGAAAGTGTTGCGCTTTTCACCCTTATTAAAATAGTATTGTAAAGCCATTTTAATACCTGCTTCTACAGCAGTAGATCCGTTATCATTAAAAAAGATTCTATTTTGATTTTTGGGTAGAATTTTAATCAACTCTTCAGATAATTTTACCGCAGGTTCATGGGTAAAATCGCTAAACATAATCTGATCTAAGGTTTGCATTTGTTGGTAAACACGATTGGTGATGAAATCGTTACAGTGACCAAACATGCAGGTGTACCAAGAGGAAATAGCATCGATATATTCATTTCCGTGTTCATCGGTTAGTATACATCCTTTTGCTTTTACAATACCCAAACTATTAGGGTGTGTTTGATGTTGTTTTAGTGGATGCCACAAATGTTTTTTATCGCGTTCTTGTAAGTTCATAGGTTTCGTTCTTTTGAAAAAGAGCTGTCAAATGTACAATAGAAATACATAAAACCACTCCGAAATAGGCAATAAACAATAACCACATAATAGGGGTTAAAAACAATTCAGAAAAAAAAGCGGGAGATACTAAAAACAGTTCAGATATAAGTAAGAAAAAAGTGTAAGAAATCCAGATGCTTTTATGAATGTTTTTATTTAATTCTATCCAAATAAAAGGGAGATACATTCCTAAAAAGAGTAGATGTAACCAAGCAATTAGCATAAACCTATTGGTTACAACTAAGTTTGAAAAGTAAGGGATGCTACCAAAACAGTTCAAAACTCCAATTAATAGTAGAATTCCAAAAAATAATTGGTATTGTAATTTTTGATGTAAGAATAAGTTTTTAAGTCTGAAAAGTATTATGATTAATATTCCTGCACCAATACCTCCTAGAATTTGAATAGCCAGATAACTGAAGCTGTATTTCAATGAGTGTGCATATAGTAATATCAAAGAAAAAACTATAAGTAGAATTTGATTTTTTGATAGTTTAATTGCTGTTTTTTGAAAGAATACGGCAAGCATCCAAAGAAAAAAGGAACCGAAATATTGAAAATGTAAATAGAAAAAAATAGCTTGTTGATACCAAGGAGAAGTTTGCATTTTCATAGCCATTAGCGGACCTAAAGCATAAGGACCAATTGATGAAATGAAATGAAAAACAATTCCTGTTTTAATTAATGTTACATCTGATTCTTTACCCTGCAAACGTTTCCATAATCGTAGTAGTAACCAATAGCTAATCCATAAGTGTAGGGTAGAAAAAATAATGGTTACCAAAGCATACCCTTGAATGATAAACCCAACTAATAAGATAGCTACACAAATTTGTAATGCAAGATAGAGTCGGTAAGAAATTTTATCAATTCCGTTGGTAAAACGTGTAAAGAGTAATACAATTAAAGCGTTGAAAACAAACCCTAATAACATAATGTGAGAATGGGAATGTAATACAAACTTAAAAGGAAATCCAGAAATACTACCAGTAAAAGCATACCGCAAGACTAATCCTATGATGGCTCCTAAAAAACCAAAAAGTAAAGGAAAAGACCAAAGATGTTTTACACTAACAGGTTTCATTTATAATTTGTCTTTAAGTAGTTCTGCGTATTCTTTAATCACATTTTTATCAAAATAAGGTTCTTCTTCAATACGACCAATTACAGGTGCTCCAGTCATTTTTTTAATAATATCTTCTGTTGTTTTATGTTCGTTTCCTGAAAAAATTAAGGAAACTTCAAACCCTTTTTCTTTTAGTAAGTTAACTGTTAATAAGGAGTGATTAATACTTCCTAAGTAATGACGAGAAACTACAATGACTTTATAGTTGGGATTGATAACATCTAACAAGGTGTTTTTATCATTTAAAGGAACGAGTAATCCGCCAGCTCCTTCGATAACTAAATGGTTTTTAGTAATAGGCTCTTTTATGTTGTCAATCTCAATGGTAATTCCATCAATTTCTGCGGATGCATGCGGACTCATTGGTGTTTGTAATGCATACGAGTTTGGATGAAAAACAGTTGTTGAGTTAGAAATTAATTTTTCAACTTTATGAGTGTCGGAATATTCTAAGTCACCCGATTGAATAGGTTTCCAATAATCGGCTTCCAAAGCTTCTGTGACAATAGCAGCAGCAACGGTTTTTCCTACTTCCGTAGAGATTCCTGTGATAAAATATTTTTTTTTCATTTGAAAATTGTTTTACAATCGTTGCAGATTAAATTTTTACTTTCAAAAAAAGGAAAGAGCATAAAAAAGATATTTTTACGCTGTAAATCGGCAACTAATATTTTTGTTGAATTACATTTAGGACAATGAGTGTTATTTCCGTTTTCATCTTTTGTGTACTCTCTTATTTCATTATAAATAGTAGCAGCCTTTTCTAAATCATTATTGTGTACCAGTAATTTTACTCCACCAATAGCTTGACTAATCAACGGGTCAGAATCAATTGTTTTTTCGTCCATTAACAGGGTCTTGATGTTTTCTGAATCTAACTTAGTCTTTACAACTTGTGCTTCGGTAGAGTATTCGAATACTGCTAAAATGGTGTGATTATCTTGCATTGTGTTTTTTTTTAACAAAAGTAGCAAGGTTCTCTAAAACATTGATGACTTCTTCTTTAGAATTATAAGAATGTAAGCAAAAACGTAAACGTTCTTGATTTGGAGGAACTGTAGGCGATAAAATTGGCTTTACGTCAAATCCTTTTTGTTGTAATTGTAAAGCGATGCTTTTTACGCGTTCATTTCCAGAAATAATACAACAATGAATGGCTGAGTTACTCTCAATAAAACTTAATTGTAGCCTGTTTGATTCCTTAATAAAGTGTTGAATGTTTTGTTGAAGTTGTTCTTTGGAATTACTAATAACTAATTCATCATAAGCAATTTTTATGGTGGCCAACGAATGAGGAGACAATCCAGTAGTGTAAATAAAACTGCGTGAAAAATTAATAAGATACTGTTGTAGTTGTTTGCTTCCCAAAATGGCTGCTCCATGGCATCCTAACCCTTTTCCGAAAGTAATAATTCGGGCAAAAACTACATCTTCTAAATGTAATTTTTGAACTAACCCAAAATCAAATACCCCCACAGCATGTGCTTCATCTATAACAAAATGTACATTCGTATGTTCTTGGATTATTTGTGACATTGCTGTTAAGTCAGGAGAATCTCCATCCATAGAAAAAACAGATTCTGTAACTATGTAAACTTCTGAATTATTGTCTTGGGCAAAACGAATAATTTTTTTTTCTAAATCTTTTATGTTGTTATGTTTAAACTTAAAAGATTTTGCATTAGATAATTGAATTCCATCTCTTATAGAAGCGTGAATAAGTTCATCGTATAAAATAATATCACCACGTTGAGGTACAGAAGAAAAAAAGCCAACATTGGCATCATAGCCTGAATTAAAAATAAGAGCAGCTTCTGTATTATGGAGTTTAGCTAGTTGCTTTTCAGCTGTTGTGTATAGTTTATGGTTTCCAGAAAGCAATCGAGAACCTGTTGCTCCATTAATTTTGAAGTTATTATTAATTAAGTATTGATGTGTTTTATTAAAAATAATTTCAGATTTAGCAAAACCTAAATAATCGTTAGAAGAAAAATCAATAAGTAAATTTTCTTTACCGAGTCTCCTCAAAGAGTTTTGGGTTATTCTTTGCGTAATTTTTTGTTGTAGTTTTTTAGGAAATTGCATGATGTAAAAATAAAAAAAAGACTTACGTGGTGTAAGTCTTTTTTTTGCTCCCCCTCTTGGACTCGAACCAAGGACCCTCTGATTAACAGTCAGATGCTCTAACCAACTGAGCTAAGGAGGAATGTTCTTTTAGAACAATATATGTATGTTGTAGAAATTATCGGCTTCTACGTTGCCTTTGCTCCCCCTCTTGGACTCGAACCAAGGACCCTCTGATTAACAGTCAGATGCTCTAACCAACTGAGCTAAGGAGG
>NZ_JAUORH010000010.1 GCF_030547425.1 Tenacibaculum sp. 1_MG-2023
TAAATTCTTCATCAAATCTGACCTAAATAATAATTATTTATCGAAATTAGAGGTGTCCTAAAAAGGGGAAGCCTACACATTAACATCGTAGAGGAACATTTGAGAAGAAAAAAATCAAAAGAAATTTGAGATAGAAACTTCGCTTTTACCAAAGCAAAGTTACATAACGCAGAACATTATAGTACAAATTCATTATCGTAAATTGGATAGCTATAATTCTCTATTATGTAAAATATCCCAGAAAGTCTTGAAAGCTCAATAAACATTAGTTTGGGGGTGTTTTAACATTCGTCAACAAGTGTTAATTATAATTCCATAAAATCTCGTATTTGGTATTATTCAATAATATTTTTTAAATACGTTATTCTAATAAACATTTGAACTATAATAATTTGTAGCTATAATTCGACATTATGTTAAATTGCCTCTTGCAAAAAACGCTCGATTGTTTTTTAAAAATAATTATGCTGTCGCAGTAATTTTTTTAAACACAATTTTCCAACGCTTACAGCCGCACAAAAGCTAATTTTTGGAATTCTTCAAAATTTGTAATATCAATTAAAATTGTGCTGTAATTTTTTTCCAATAACATTTTCGTCAACTTTCCACAAGAGCATAAATTTTATGAAATCGAGTTTTTACGAGATTCACGAACTCCTTTAAAATTTTAAAAATTAATTAAAAAAGTGAATAAAAATAAAATTCTATGCACTTGTTCTATCAAGAACTATTATTAAACTTCTTTTATTTTGTACTTCAAATATTATGTTAAATAGGTAACCACATTGTTACTATTAATCTTTCTTATTTTCTTTTTTTCCTTGATGAAAAAAGAAACAAAAAAATCAAGACTTACACATAATTTTGGAAACAATTACGGTTCGTTTCTCTATATTTTAGGATAGATTTGAACTTAAAAATATTATTTTTAGAAGTGTTTTATAATTGAGAAACTTAATAATAAGTATTGTTAGCTCCCTAAAATATTACGTTCCTCTCTCCTATTGTTTTGCCAAATATTCCTAATAAAAGTTTAAAAGAAGGTATACAAGCACCTAACCACATACTAGAGTATTATAATACGCATAAATAAGCAGTTTATAATTTTAAAAATAACATTACATTGCATATATGAAAAAATACGATGTTATTATCCTTACAGATAAAAGATATGTAAATCCTGAAAAACTTGATAGCTATATTCAAAATATATTAGATGAAGATAATTATGTGAAAGTAGCACTTGAAAACCAAGGCTTAAAAGCAATTCGCCTCTCATGGGATGATGCCATTTTTGATTGGTCTACAACAAAGTATGTTTTATTTAGAAGCACATGGGATTACTTTGATCGGTTTCCTGAGTTTTCAACATGGTTAAATACTGTTAGCAATCAAACAACATTGTTAAACTCAGAAAAAATTATCCGTTGGAATATTGATAAGCATTATTTACAAGATTTACAGCAAAATGGGGTACATATTTGCGAATCCTACTTTATAGAAAAAGAGACTCAATTCACATTAGAAGAACTTTCACAAAAGTATAACTTAACAGAGTTTGTTTTAAAACCTTGTGTTTCTGGAGCAGCGAGACACACTTATAAAATTAATTCAAAAAATATTACTGAATACGAAACCGTATTTTCAGATTTAATAACCAATGAAGCTATGATTATACAGCCTTTTCAGTATAAAATTGTTGAAAAGGGAGAAATTTCGTTGATGGTTATGAATGGTAAATTTACACATGCAGTTTTAAAAGTAGCAAAGCCAGGAGACTTTAGAGTACAAGATGATTTTGGAGGTTCAGTTTATAACTACATACCTACTAAAGAAGAAATCGCTTTTGCCGAAAATGCCGTTAAAGCTTGTGTAGAACTTCCTATTTATGCACGTGTTGATATTTTTACTGATAATAATGGTAAATTAGCTATTGCTGAATTAGAGCTAATTGAGCCAGAGCTTTGGTTTAGAAATTATCCTGCTGCTGCAGATGAACTAGCTAAAGGAATTAAACAATTAATCAACAAAAATGAAAAAGTTATTTAAAATACTAGGTATATTATTACTAATTGGAGCTATTGTATTAGCAATTTTTTATTTTAGAAATAACGAAAATTTACCTAAAGGAGAACAAGGACCTAAAGCAGATGCTTTAGCCACTAAAATGCTTAAAGCATTAAATTATGAAGCCTATAAAAACACACGATTTATAGAGTGGAGCTTTAGAGGGAAACATTTTTATAAGTGGAATAAGAAAGAAGATATTGTAGAAGTATCTTGGGATGTTAATAAAGTAACACTATACACTAAGGAACCAGAAAAAAGTATTGTTTTAGTTGATGGGAAAAAAGTAAAAAATAAAGAAATACTTCAAAAAGCCATAGACTACTTTAACAATGATAGTTTTTGGTTAATAGCTCCTTACAAAGTTTTTGAAAACGGAATTGAACGTAGAATTGTACAATATAAAGGCAAAGACGCTTTATTAGTTACTTATACCACAGGAGGCTCAACACCAGGTGATTCCTATTTATGGGTTTTAGATGAGAATGGTAAACCTACTAGCTATAAAATGTGGGTTTCTATAATTCCTACTGGCGGCATGGAGGCTACATGGAGTGATTGGGTAACAACTGAATCTGGAGCAATACTACCAACAAAACATGAAATGCCAGTTGGTACTCTAGATATGGGAGATGTAAAGGCTTATAATTAGAGTTACCATAACTTTTTTATAAACAATAAAAAAGAGCAGCAATTTTGCTGCTCTTTTGATTCTATATAAAATAAAAATTATTTACCGAAATAGAAAGTTGCTCCAATATTAATTCCAAAAGAAGAATAAGGAACTTTTTGTGATAATTGCTTTTCTCCAGCTGGATTTGCACCTAAAGGTAACTCATCAACATACTCTATATTCTTGTTAAATACAGCAGCTAAAGGATTATATTGAGCGTTAGGGTGATTAGCGAAAATAGCTTTTACTTGCTCTATAGATCTTGCTTCTCCATTAACATTTGCTGAAAATTCAGTAATTTCTGAAGTATCTCTAGTAACACTAATTCCCATGTATTCTAATTCTGCAAAAAGAGACACTTTATCACTTAAATCATACTTGTATCCAACAGCACCAATAAACCCTAAAGGTAAACGCCCTTTATAATCTTGTGTATAATCAACGTTAAGCATTTCTGTTTGAGATAATGCCATGTTTATTTTTCCATCAGATTCAGTTTTTCCTCCTACCTTAATTAAGGCTCCAAAACGTCCATAAATGTTATTAGTAAATTTATAAACTAACGAGGCAGATGCTCCATAAGCTTTACCTCTAGCTTCAATATTTATATATTGAGCTTGTGTAGGTAAATCAACTAAAAGAGAAGTTTGATCTGCCCCATTTAAGTATCCAACACCAATTTCAACACCAAAAGTGTCATTAAAAAAATACCCTCCTCTTAATTGAGTATGTAGTCCTTCACCATAACTACCGTAAGTGTTCTCTACTCCAGATGCAGTAGTTTCAGTACCAAAACGCACACCAGCACTAGAAATTGAATACCCTCCTGCTGCAGAAACATAAAACTGAGCACTTACACTCATTGTTGCTAAAATCATAGCAAGCATTAATATACTTTTTTTCATAATAAATTATTTGTTAACTTTAAATTAATAATTAAGTAAACAAACCTAATGAAAATATAGGATTAACAAAACTTTATAACTGTTAAATTATTAGTATTATTGTAGTAAAAAGCATTAAAAAAAACACTTCTTTTTTGAATAAAAATATTTTAAATCCTGAGGTTCAGGATTGTATTAATCAGAACCTAACATCCAATATAGAACAATTAATTTTTAAAGGAAGTCCCTTTATAGATATTTCTGTACAAGAATTAGCCAATCAAATCGTAGCTAAACAAAAATCAGAAAAAAAATTACCTACTTGGTTTCAAACAAAAAACATTTATTATCCTCCTAAATTAAGCATTGAACAAACTTCTTCTGAAATAACAGCTGAGTACAAGTCTAAATTAATTGATGGGGATTCAATAATTGATATTACTGGAGGCTTTGGTGTTGATTGCCATGCTTTTTCAAAACAGTTTAAAAAGGTTGTGCACTGTGAACTAAATGAAGAACTTTCAGAAATTGTTTCGTACAATTATGAGCAAATGAAGGTTTCAAATATTAAAACTGTAGCTACAAACGGGTTAGAGTATCTAGAAAATACTTCTGAAAAATTCGATTGTATTTATATTGATCCTTCTCGAAGAAATGATACAAAAGGAAAGGTTTTTTTGTTGAGAGATTGCTCACCAAACGTACCTGAAAACTTAGATTTTTTATTTGAAAAAGCGAACACAATTCTTATTAAAAATTCACCTATTTTAGACATCACATCAACTATAAACGAACTAAAATTTGTAAAAGAAATTCATGTTATAGCAGTTAATAACGAAGTAAAAGAACTACTTTTCTTACTAAAAAAAGAGATTAAAGTATTTATTGAAGTAAAAACATGTAATGTACTGAAAAACAAGAAGCAAAAATTTAATTTTCATCTAGATAGTGGTTTTAAATTTGAATATCATCCACCGCTAAAATATCTTTATGAACCCAATGCTGCTATTTTAAAGTCTGGAGGATTTAATGAAGTAGCAAGCCAACAAAAAGTAGGCAAATTACATCAACATTCTCACCTCTATACTTCAGAAAATTTAATTGAAGATTTCCCTGGAAGAATTTTTAAAATTAAGAATGTATTTGCCTACAATAAAAAAAGAATAAAAAAGCAAATAACAGAATCTAAGGCAAACATTACAACACGTAATTTTCCGAAAACTGTGGCTCAGATTAGAAAAGAAACAAAATTTAAAGACGGAGGAAACACTTATTTGTTTTTTACTACAAACCTAAACAACGAATTAATAGTTATTGACTGCACAAAAAGTGATTAATATTTATACTATTATTTGTAATTTACCGTTTATCTAGTTGATAGAAGCCCCTATCGAAAAGTATGTTTTATTGTTTAGGGGCGATAAAACATACTAAAAGCCTTGATCTTAATATCAGGGCTTTTCTTTTTACTTGCTTTTTTGCATACATTTGTTTTTATCATGAAACAAACAGAAAGCTACCAATCAATTAAACTCTCTAATAACTCTTTAGAGAAGTTTGATGATACTCTTGTAGTAGAAGCCCCACTACAAATAAACATTAACAAAGAGCCATATACAGTAGTTATGAGAACTCCTGGGAACGATGAAGAATTAGTAAGAGGTTTGTTATATGCAGAAGATATATACAAAAAAAAAGATGGAGTAAAAGTAGATATAATCAAAACTGATAAAGACTTTTCTACAGTTATAAACATGGAAATTCTAAAAGAAAAATTAGGGAAAGGATACTTAAATAAACGCACTCTTTTATCGGTTTCTTCGTGCGGAATCTGTGGAAAAAAGGAATTAAAAGATTTAAAAGTTAAAGGAAAAACTTTAAAAAGTAACTCTAACGAAATAATTGAAGATATAGTTGAAGCTACATCATATATGTTTATGGAAATGAGTAATAAGCAAATTATTTTTAAATCTACAGGAGGCAGTCATGCTTGTGCTATTTTTAATAGCAATAAAAAACTATTAACCATTAAAGAAGATATTGGTCGTCATAATGCTGTAGATAAATGTGTTGGTGATTTAATCAGTCAAAACAAGCTAAAAGAAGCTAATTATATGTTAGTTAGTGGAAGAGTTTCTTATGAAATAGTATCTAAAGCTTTCTTAGCTAAAATCCCGATAATAATAGCAGTTTCTGCTTGTTCATCTTTGGCAGTAGATTTCGCAAAAGAATTTGGAATTTTCCTTATCGGTTTTAGTAGAAATAATAAAATGACAATCTATTCTACACCTCACGGATAATATTTTTTTCATAAGAAATAATTGTCTTCAGAGCCTATTATCCTCTTTAAAACTCACGAATTAAAAAAGATTTGTATTTTAGTGCTTTTAATAATTACTAACCAATCCATATACTTATGCCTTTTATAGAAGAAGATAAGTTTAAGTTAATGCAAGAAGACTTAGACAACGCTAAATTAAAAAGAGAAGAAGCAGAAAGCGAATTAAGTAGCACACAAGAAGAATTAGCTGCGGTAAAAAAGAGCTCGAAAACTCTGCCTATTTTCTTAGGGCTTCTGTTAGGTCTTGCTTTAGGGGCTGCATATTATTTTTACGCAAATGGAGGTAGTAGTGCTATAAATAACGTAGATATAGAAGCTGTAAAAAAGAAAGAAGCCTACAGAGTATTGGACAGCATCAATAGAGCTCAAGCTAGAGCCGCTAGAAGTGATGAAGAACCTGATAACAACAGCATATCGTCTGATATAAATACTGAAACAGTGGCAGATGAAGTAGCAGAAAACACTACAGGGGAAACAATCTATTCAGTACAAATAGGAATCCTTTCAGAAAATAAATATCCTTTATTGTCATCAGAAGTTATCCCATCAACAGTTACAACAAATGATGGTTATTTTAAATACTCTTTAGGTTTGTATACTACTTTAGATGAAGCTAAAGGTTTACAAAAAGAATTAATTAAAATTGGATTCAATGATGCTTTCGTTGCTTCATACATAAACGGAGAACGCCAAAAAATACATAATTAAATAATATTTAATGCTTAACATTATTTTTAAAAGAGCACTCGTAGTAAGTTTACTAATGAGTGTTCATTTTTTTTACGCACAAATAAATACCATTCCTGAAAGAAAAACACAGTTTGGTTTTGGTCAAATTGATTTCTTATCAATTAAAATGCCTGAAGGAGAACAAAATATGGACTACACAGGGCTTCATTACAACCTCAAACTAAATGATTGGAGTTATGCAGGAGTTGGGTTATATGGAGCTGTAGGAGGTATTAGAGGAGGTTTTTTTACGTTAGGTGTAAATGCTGGAATTCAACAAAAAATAACCGATAAACTTTTTATTGATGCTGGAATTCATTTTGGTGGTGGTGGTGGTGCATCTGCCCCTGATGGCGGAGGAGCATTTATACTTCCTCATCTTAATTTAGGATATGATTTTAAACATTTTTCTGCAACTGCAGGATACAGTTATGTCGACTTTTTTGATGAAGGTACCATTAACAGTAGTCAATTCAATGTAGCCGTACAAATTCCTCTTTCTTTTAAGATAGCAAATTTTAAAGATAGAGAAAGTACTTTTTCTGTAGAAGATTTAAAAAACACTTCTTGGAATGCCTTAAGTAATCGAATTTCATTGTTAGTTCATCTGAATAACGCTAAGGTAACTAAAGGGTCTTATAAAGGAAATACAATACGTTTAGCAGGATTTGAATTAAATTCCTATCTTACAGATAACTTTTTCTTTTTTGTTAAAGCTGATGGTGCTTATCACGGAATTAAAGCTGGTTACATGGATATTTTCTTGGGTGGAGGTTATCATTTGTCAATGAATAAAAATCGCACAAACATTTTAGCTAAATTTGGAGTAGGTGCTGGTGGCGGTGGCGGCGTAGATAGCAAAGGAGGTTTTTTAATTTATCCAGACATCTCTTTAGAGCAAAAACTATTTGATAACGTGTATGCATCAATCAATAAAGGATACTTGATGAGTCCTGATTCTCATTTCGTTTCTTCAACTTTTGGTCTAGGATTAAAGTATTATGTGGATAGAGATGGAGTTTTATCAGATGAAAGAGAATTTTCAGAAGGAAAATTTAAAGGGTTTGATGCTATTATTAAACAAGATTTATATTTGAATGCTGCTAGAGATGGTGGGTTTGATCAAAACATGCATCAAATATCATTACAGTTAAACTTTTTCTTAAACAAGTATTTATATGCGGCAGGTCAAACTTCTTTTGCTAACTTTGGAGGTGCAGGAGCTTATGCAGAAGGAATTGTGGGATTAGGAGTTCAAACAAACGACTTCTTTAAAGGAGGAACCTCTCTTTTTGCACAAGTTTTAGGAGGTGCAGCTGGTGGCGGAGGTATTAGTACAGGACAAGGATTAATTATTAAACCTAGTGTTGGGATTAATCAAAAACTTACTAATAACCTAAATTTAAGATTAGGAGCTGGTTATGTAAAAGCAAGAGGAGGAAAATTAAGTAACACTCAATTAAATTTGGGAATTTCGTATCGTTTTTCCTTCTTAAGTGTTAAAAAGTTTTAAAAATTTAACTTTTCATTAAAGTTTGATGAATTATCTTCGCTATCTGAAATAAGAAAATTAATATCTTTACTTTTTATCCTTAAAAAAGTAAGTTACAATCTATATATAAACATGAATAAAAAGAGAATAATATCTCCCTTTAAAAAATTTTTAAAAACTGAAAGTGCTAGTGGAATTTTATTATTGGTAGCAACTTTAATAGCTCTTATTTGGGCAAACTCTCCTTTTAGAGACAGTTATAGTGCTTTATGGGAGTATAAAATAGGTTTTAAATCTGAACATCTTGAGTTATATAAACCTTTAATACTCTGGATTAACGATGGTTTAATGGCTGTATTCTTCTTTTTAATTGGGTTAGAGATTAAAAGAGAATTTTTAATAGGTGAATTAAATACTACAAAAAAACTAGCATTCCCTCTTTTTGGAGCAGTAGGCGGAATGTTATTCCCTGTTTTGTTTTTTATTCTTTTAAATGAAGACCCAGAAACGGCGCATGGTTGGGGGGTTCCAATGGCTACTGATATTGCCTTTTCTCTAGCTGTTTTAAATACTTTAGGTAAAAGAGTGCCTCTTAGTTTAAAAATCTTTTTAACTGCTTTTGCTATTGTTGATGATATAGGAGCTGTTTTAGTAATTGCATTATTTTATAGTGCTAGTATAGATATTACCTTAATATCTATTGCTATAGCTTTATTAGCTTTCCTTTATTTTATTGCACACAGAGGTTTTTACTCTCATTACATAACCTTTATGTTTGGTGCAGTTATTTGGGTTTTGTTTTTAAAAGCAGGAATACACCCAACTGTAGCAGGTATATTAATGGCCTTTGCTGTACCTATTAGACAAAAAGCACATACCACTGAGTTTTTGGCTAATTTGTCTCAGATAATGGATAATATTAAAAAAGCGAAGACTTTGCCTACACCAATATTGTCAAAAGAGCAAATTGATGAAATAGACAATTTAGATCACTGGATAGAAGACTATCAATCTCCTCTTCAACTTTTAGAACATAAATTACATGGTATAGTTGCATATGCAATTATTCCAATTTTTGCTTTAGCTAATGCAGGAGTATCAATACTAGATAGTGATGCACATTTAGACTCTTCCTTAATAATACATATAGCTTTATGTTTAGTTCTAGGAAATAGTATAGGTATTACTACAATTATTACCACTGTTAAAAAGCTTAAAATAATAGAGGTTCCTAAAGATATTAATACACGACATATTATAGGAGTATCCTTTTTAGCCGGAATTGGATTCACTATGGCAATATTCATTGCTAGTTTAGCTTTTGCTAAGAGCCCTGAGTTCTTAGGATCTGCTAAAATAGGTGTTTTATTAGGGTCTCTTGTTTCAGCAATAATTGGATATTTGATATTGAGATATAATAAAACTGATAATACTATTATTGAGAAAGAAGAATTAAGTACTAGTTAATAGTACTTAATTCTAACTTATGTTACTCCAAATTCCACTTGTTTTTTTAAGCTTTTCATAAGATTTTAGCAAGCTGGAATTTTTTGTTTTTGATAAATTAGGATCTTCTTGTAGTAAGTTTATAGCTGCTTTTCGAGCTATATGTAATATTGGACTATCTTTAACAACATCTGCTATTTTAAGATTTAAAACACCGCTTTGCTGTGTTCCCATAATATTTCCTGGACCACGAAGTTTTAAATCCACTTCCGCTATTTTAAACCCGTCTGTAGTTTCTACCATCGTTTGTAATCGAGTTTTTCCATCAGAAGACAATTTATAACTCGATAATAAAATACAATAACTCTGTTCAGCTCCACGCCCTACTCTACCTCGTAATTGATGCAACTGACTCAAGCCAAAGCGTTCTGCACTTTCAATTACCATTACAGAAGCATTAGGTACGTTCACTCCTACTTCAATCACTGTAGTAGCTACCATAATTTGAGTATCCCCTCTAGCAAAACGTTCCATTTCATAATCTTTATCTGCAGGTTTCATTTGCCCATGAACAATGCTTATTTGATATTTAGGAGAAGGGAACTCTCGAGAAATACTTTCGTATCCATCCATTAAATCTTTGTAGTCCATAGCTTCCGATTCTTGGATTAACGGATATACTACATAAGCTTGTCGTCCTTTAGTTATTTCATTTTTCAAGAATTTAAAAACTCCCAAACGATTGCTATCATAACGATGTACAGTTTTAATCTCTTTACGACCAGGAGGCAGTTCATCAATTACAGAAATATCTAAATCTCCATAAACGGACATAGCCAATGTTCTTGGTATAGGTGTTGCAGTCATCACCAAAATATGTGGAGGGACTGCTCTTCCATCAGAAGGACTCTTTTCCCATAGCTTTTTTCTCTGCGCTACTCCAAAACGATGTTGCTCATCGATAATAGCAATACCTAGATTTTTAAATTGTACTTTATCTTCTAAAATAGCATGTGTTCCTATCAGGATATGTAGCGAACCATCCTCTAAACTTTCATGAATTTCTCTACGCTTTTTTGTTTTGGTAGACCCTGTTAATAATTCAACTTTAATATCAGTTTTCTCTAATAGCTCTATTATTCCGTTATAATGCTGTGTTGCAAGAATTTCGGTTGGAGCCATAATTGTGGCTTGATGTCCATTATCAATAGCTAACAACATAGTCAATAACGCTACAATCGTTTTTCCAGAGCCTACATCACCTTGTAATAATCGATTCATATGTGCTCCAGAGCCTACGTCTTTACGAATTTCTTTCAGTACTCGTTTTTGAGCCCCTGTTAAGTCAAAAGGCAAGTGATTATTATAAAATTTGGTAAACTCCTCTCCTACTTGCTCAAAAACAAATCCTTTTAGTTTTGATTTTCGAATAAGTTTCTTCTGTAATAATTGTAATTGAATAAAGAATAACTCCTCAAACTTCAACCTGTATTGTGCTTTGGCTAATAATTCTTGATTTTTAGGAAAGTGAATATTTAATAACGAATCTTTTTTACCTAAAAACTGATGCTTTTCAATAAAATAATAAGGAAAAGTTTCTTCAACATTAGTATATGCTTGCTGAAACAAGTTTTGAATCATCGTACGCATGACCTTGTTACTTATTCCTTTAGTGCTTAGTTTTTCAGTAGAAGGGTATACTGGTTGCATAGCCATTTGTAGCTTGCTTTTGTATTCTTTTACCGTTTCCATTTCTGGATGCGGCATATTAGGAGTACCATTATACCAATTCAATTTTCCATAAATAACATACGGAACATTTACTTTTAAACTATCTTTTATCCATTTGGCACCTTTAAACCAAACTAATTCCATGGTACCTGTAGCGTCAGAAAAAGTAGCCACTAACCTACTACCTCTTTTTTGTTTTACGGTTTTTACGCCTGTAATCTTACCTACTATTTGTACTTCAGCGGAGTTTTGTTGCAACTGATTAATCGTATAAAACTGTGTTTTATCGATATATCTAAACGGAAAAAGGTGCAATAAATCGTTACAAGTTTTAATACCTAACTCGGTAAATAACAACTCTGCTCTAGCAACACTAATTCCTTTTATATATGTTACGGGGTTATTTAAATTCATTAAGAACGAAAATACAAAAAGCCATTAAAATCAACTATCTTTGCACTCTTAAATTCATCAAATGAGATTACATAGAAATTTAACGTACGCTGTTATTGATAGTTTACGTGATATATTTAACGAAGGTGTATATGCTGATAAAGCTGTAGAGAAAGCTTTAAAGAGAGATAAACGTTGGGGAGCACGCGATAGAAAGTTTGTTGCTGAAACGATATATGATATTGTTAGATGGCAACGCTTATATGCTGAAATTGCGAATGTAAAAGTACCATATGCACGTCCTGATTTATGGCGTTTGTTTGTTGTTTGGTGTGTGTTAAGAGGAATTAAATTACCTGATTGGAATCAAATAGAAGCTACTCCTACAAGAAGAATTAAAGGTAAATTTGATGAGTTATCTAAAATTAGAAAATTTAGAGAATCAATTCCTGATTGGATTGATGAAGTTGGAGTACAAGAATTGGGAGAAGAAGTTTGGACAAAAGAAATCGCTGCTTTAAATAAAAAAGCTGAAGTTATTTTACGCACAAATACTTTAAATGTAACAAAAGAGCATTTACAAAAAGATTTAAAAACAGAAGGAATTGATACTGAATTTATCAAAGGTTATGATGATGCCTTACGTTTGGTAGAACGTGCTAATGTATTTAAAACTGAAGCTTTTCATAAAGGTTTCTTTGAAGTGCAAGATGCATCTTCTCAGTTAGTTGCAGCTTATTTAGATGTTGAACCAGGTATGAAAGTAGTAGATACATGTGCTGGTGCTGGTGGTAAAACGTTACACTTAGCTTCTTTAATGAAAAATAAAGGACAAATTATAGCAATGGATATTTACGAAAGTAAATTAAAAAAACTAAAAGTTCGTGCTCGAAGAAACGGCGCTCATAATATTGATACTCGTGTAATAGACTCTACCAAAGTAATAAAGAAGTTACAAGGTAAAGCTGATAGAGTTTTAATCGATGCTCCATGTTCTGGTTTGGGAGTAATTAGAAGAAACCCAGACAGTAAGTGGAAATTGCAACCTGAGTTTTTAGATAAAATTCGTGGTACACAACAAGAAGTATTACAACAATACTCTAAAGTGGTAAAACCAGGAGGTAAACTAGTGTACGCTACATGTTCTGTATTACCGTCTGAAAACCAACAACAAATAGAATTCTTTTTAGCTTCTGATGCTGGAAAAGATTTTAAGTTTGTTAAAGACGAAAAAGTATTATCACATAAATCTGGTTTCGACGGGTTTTATATGGCGCTTCTAGAAAGAAAATAAGTACCTAAAATATATTATATTAAAAAAGGCTCGGGATAATATCTCGAGCCTTTCCTTTCAATCAACTATTAAAAACTAACTAATCACTAAACATTACTTGTTAAGTAATTATATGCTTATATGACGATTCTTTTTCTTAATAGTTACACTCTTTTAATACCTTTAACATTATTTTATGAATGTTATTATTCTTAAAAACCTTTTATAACTATGTGAAAGTTATGTGAGGTTCTTATCTAGGTATTATAAGCCAATTTTTTAATTCGCTTTAATGAATTTTCCTAAATGCTGTTTTGTGCCTTTTTTTAGTGTATAATAATACAGACCGTTTTTCAAAAACTCAATATTTAAAGGTTTTTTAGTTGTTTTTGAGTTGATTTTAATTGTTAAGACCTCTTTTCCAGTTGCATTAAAAATTTGCAACCCATAATCAACTAGGTTTTCTTGTTCAAAGCCTTCTTTTGTGAAAAACTCAAACGTTATTACATCTTTAACAATAGGATTAGGGTATGCCGTAACTAAACTTTCAGTTAATACTTCACTTTCTTTAATTGCTTTACCAGATAGTCCTAAATTATCTAAATAAGCTCTATGACTAGAAGAAAAAACAGCGTTATTCGCTACATCCCAATTAATGGACCAGGTCATTAAACCTCTAAATTCTGGATATGTAGTACTTGTTGTATAGGTTCTATTAGGATATGAGACTCCTTTTATTAGATAATCTAATGCCTGTTGTACAACAGTTTCTGATGTATAACCACTACCAGCAGCTCTTGGTTCAGCAGGTAACCCTATCGCTACTTGATTTGCTCTTAAACCAGGGAAATTTAAGCCGGTTTGAGCAACTTTAAATCCAGTTATTAGCATTTCTGCCATAGCTACATGAAAATCTGTAGTAGCTGGCTGGTATATTTTACCGTCTCTTCCAAACATTGAACCTGTGTTGTAATGTTGCACGTGAATATAATCCATTTGATTTCGTAAGGCATGTATTACTGGTAAATAAGCTCCAAATACTCCAGAATAATTACCATATGCTCCTTGTACATAAGCCGTTTCTGGTGCCATACTTAAGGTAAATTTACTAGCTCCAACATTATTAATAACTCCTTTAGTACCTTCTATAAGATTAATGATTTTTGGTGTTGTAGGATTTCTAAAGTCTGTATCACCAGGGTCTAGAGATAGAGAGCTTCCTTCTAAGTCAATATCTAAACCATCAAATCCATAGGTGTTAATAATACTAGTCATTGAACTCACAAACTGATTCTTTTCGGTATTGTTATTTAACTCTACATGAGCGTTAGCTCCTCCTATTGATATTAACACCTTTTGCCCTCTTCCTTGTAAGATTCTTACATCATTTTTAAACTCCTCTATATTCCCATTATAAATTTCAAAAGGAGTAAATTTCATCTCTGATTTACTACCTGATTTAGGCTCTGCAAATGCCACACAAATAACATCCCAATCTTTTGAAACATCTCTTAGTTTAGGAATTGTAGAACCATTGTTAAAATTGTGCCAATAGCCTACTAAAATCTTATTTGAAATAGGTGGATTCACACCATCTGTTACAACCACTAAAGAAGATATAGTTGAGTTATTCTCATTATCATAAGCTTTTGCTGTTAGAGAATAACTTCCTGCTTGTGCATTTGTTATTGTATATGTATATGGAGCAGCAGTATCTTCTCCTAATTTAGTTGAACCATTATAAAACACTACTTTACTTATAGCTTCATCATCTGTTGCAGTTGCTTTTACTTCAATAGAGTTCCCTACAGCATATATAGCACCGTTTTGAGGAGATGTTATACTAATTTTAGGGTTGCTTCCTGTTACTTCACAACTACTTACCTTAGACCAAGCATCTTTCCAATAAGTTCCTGTTCCTGGTGCATATGCCCATGCTGCTGACGAAGAGCACCAACCAGCGATATTACATTTATATTTGTTTCCTTCATTCTGTACTTCTTGATTTTGATTATATGAAGTTCCTGCAATGTAATTAGGTACATTATTACAACCTTGACCATCACCACCTGTACTATCTTTTTCAATACTTATTTGCACTGCTACAGAAGTTGTTGATGCATTTTTATCATCAGTAGCTTTAGCTGTTAAAGAATAACTTCCTACTTGTGCATTTGATATAGTAAAGTTATAAGGGGTTGTTGTGTCTTCTCCTAGTTTTATACTCTCATTAAAAAACTCAACTTTATTTACACTTCCATCGTCATCAAAAGCATCGGCTGTTATTTCAATATTACTTCCTTCTTTAAAAGTACTATTACTAACAGGAGAGGTTATATTTATTGTTGGTGCAATATTATCTCCGCCTCCAGTTCCCGAACAATCTTTTACTTTTTTCCAAGGTTGACCATCTCCTGTATGCGTATCAGGTGCATTGTTTTTTGTCCACCACTTAGCTTG
The DNA here is from genome assembly GCF_030547425.1 of Tenacibaculum sp. 1_MG-2023. Lineage (GTDB taxonomy): Bacteria > Bacteroidota > Bacteroidia > Flavobacteriales > Flavobacteriaceae > Polaribacter. The sequence continues at coordinate 15,490 of NZ_JAUORH010000010.1, forward strand.
ATAGTTAACATTTTTATACTTTACATTTTCTCCTCCATTATAAGTTGTTGTTGCCGACCAATCTGCAATACCGCTACAGTTGTCAATCGTATCTGCAGTAACCTTAACTGTTCTTACAGAAGAGGTACTACTTAATCCTTTATCGTCAGTAGCCTTCGCCGTTAAGGTATAAGTTCCTATTGAAGTATTAACTATACTATAACTATAAGGGTTTGTTAAATCTTCACCCAATTTAGTTGTTCCATTAAAAAACTCAACTTTACTTATAGTCCCATCTACATCACTTGCATTAGCAATTATCTCAATAGTTTGTCCTTCTTCAAAAACAGTATTATCTACTGGTGAGACTAAAATAACTGTAGGAGGTTTGTTTGAGTTCGCTTCGTTTACGACAATTGATATTATTGAAGACGTGGTTGAACCATTATCATTATCTGTTGCCTTAGCTGTTAATTTATGAGTTGTTACAGAAGCATTTTCCCACGTATACTCATAAGGAAAAGTAGTGTCTTCTCCTAATTTAGTATTACCGTTAAAAAACTCTACTTTACTAATAACTCCATCACTATCTGTAGCGTCAGCTTTGATGATAATAATATCACCTTCATTATAAATTGCATTATTAGAAGGGGCAGTAATATTAATTACAGGTAATTTATTTTCTCCTGTATTACCGTTGGCAAAAACCTCATTAATCTTGTTTACCAAAGGAGATTTTACATTAGACCATCGTTTTAGTTTCGTTCCAAAAGAAGTAGCTGTACCGCTTATTTCTAAATCTCCATAAACCGTCCAAATAATAGTACCACCAAGTTGATTATCATTAATAAACTGTGCTTTAATACCTATAGATTCTTCATCATCATAACTTAAAAAGAAATTTCCTTTTACTAAGTATGGTACTTTTGCTTCATTATCCCACTTTCTTGTCCATCCACTATTAGGAGCTAATGCCTTTTGTTTTATAAAAAAATAGTTTGGTGTACCATCATATACTTCTTGTTTCCAGTTTGTATAATCTGAGGCTGTTTGTATAGGACCATCTGGTTGAATAGTTACTGCTCTTTTTACTGTTTTTACATTCAAATCGGCAGTACCTTCAGTTATTACTCCTCTTCCGTAAAAAGGAGCACCAAAACATATTTTATTTTTCGGTACTCCTTTTTCTTCAAGTTTTTGCAGTGTTGATTGCCAATTAAAAAAAGACACCTCTGCATTTGAGTATGGATATATGGGTGCATTATGTCCTGACTTATTTGACCAACCACCATTCATATCGTAGGTCATCATATTAAAATAGTCCATATTATTAGACAACTTACTCCAATTAAATCCTTCCAGCTTTCTTGGGTCAGCAGACATCGCTGCTGTAATTAACTTATCTGGTCCAATAGCTGCTCTAATTTCTTGCACAAGTGTTTCGAAGTTTGCGAAGTCAGCTTGTGACCCAGTAAAATTCATACCAGAATAAGGCCCTGGATATTCCCAATCTAAATCTATACCGTCAAATCCAGTAGCTATAAGTTTTTTACAGTCTTCTATAAATCTCGCTCTTTTAATGGGGTCAGCAGCCATTTCTGGAAAATGCTTACACATACTCCATCCTCCAATAGATGCCATTACCTTAACACCTTTTGTATGTGCTAGCTCAAGTAAGCCAGGAGCACCATCTTCTTTGTGTAAAGGTATCGGTAATTGTCCGCTCAAGCCCCATGTAGGTTGTGTCCAAGAGCTTCCGTTTAGTGTTACTTGAAAACCTTGTGCTTCTGCTCTTTTCTTTGCGGCTTCATTTATATGTTGAATTGGGTCAATTTCTCCAAAGAGAATATGCATATCCCAACTACTATAAATATCTTTCATAAAAATATCGTTTGGGAGTTGCACAGTTCCTGCTTGATAAATTTGTTTATTTCTATGATCACCACTGTGTAGTGATCCGTCGTTGGCAACACCAAAAAAAGAGTAATTCAAAATTGTATATTTTGAGTAATCAATGTTTAAATGAGTTAGGGCCCCTGGCCCGGGGACTCCTGCCGATGTTGTCTTCCATGCATCCCAGTTTGTTATATATCCTATAACTTGTTTTTGATGGTTTGCTGTTGTTGCAGTTCCGCCTGTGTTTACTTGGGAGAACACAAATGATGTCATTAAGAAAAAAACTATTAATAGTTTTTTTCTTACAAATACGAAGGGTGTCATATGTCTTAGTTTTAAGTTATTCACCTAAAAAATAGATAGATAAAACTTAAAATACAAAAAAAATAGACTAACAACCATAAAACAGAAACTTAAAACACTTTTCCTTCTACTAGAGTTTAAACATATATCTTTAAGGGCATAAATTATTTATAAACCTTTACTTTTTTATATTTTATGTGTAGTTTTATACGATAACTAACTAAAAACTTTCTTTTATGACAGATTCAAACAAACCCACCACACTTTTTTGGATTATTGGTGTTGCAGCCTTAGTTTGGAATGGACTAGGCGTTATGTCTTATATTGGTCAAGCTTATATGACTGATGAAGTTAAAGCTGCTTTACCTGAAGCTGAAAGAGCTTTGTATGAAAATGTTCCTACTTGGGTTACTGCTACTTTTGCTATTGCTGTTTTTGCTGGATTACTAGGTAGTACTTTTTTACTAATGAGAAAAAAGTTAGCGAGACCTATGTTTTTAATTTCGCTAATTGCTATTATTATTCAAATGTCGTATAACTTGTTTATGAGTAGAGCAACTGAAGTATATGGCCCTGGAAGTGTTATAATGCCTATAATGGTAATTGTTATAGGTGTGTTTTTGTTGATGTATACTAAAAAAACAATAGCGAAAGGCTGGTTATCATAGTACTAAGATAATACAACAATTTAAAAGCTGTTTTGAAAAAGGCAGCTTTATTTTATTCAAATAGAACAAAAATAAATTCGGCAACACAAGCAGGTTTTTCTTGTCCCTTTATTTCTATTGTACAATCAAAAGTTAACTTTTTACCACTTTGAAAATCTTCTATTTGCTTAATAGAACTGATTAAACGTAATTCACTATTTACCGGTACAGGATTTGGGAAACGAACTTTGTTCAATCCGTAATTTAATCCCATAGTTACACTTTTTACTTCAAATTGTTTGGAAATTAGTTCCGATAACATAGAAACAGACATAAATCCATGTGCTATTGTTGTTTTTGTTGGAGAATATTTAGCTGCTTTTTCCTCATCGATATGAATCCACTGTTTATCGAGTGTCGCATTCGCAAAATCATTGATCATTTGTTGGGTTACAGTATACCACTCACCCACTGGTAATTGCTTTCCTTCTATACTAGAAAGTTCTTTTAAATTTTCAACAATTAATTTTTTCATATTTTTTATTTATTAAAAATGTCCTTTTTAATTCGTGGAAGTTCTAGTTTATATTGTACCGCAATTGTTCTTACAAGAATAATTATTCCAGCAGAAATAACAAATAGCAAATCTTCATTAATATTTAAAGGGTATAAAAGTAAGTATACAATTCCTCCTGCCAAACAAGCTGACGCATAGATTTCTCTATGAAAAATTAATGGAATCTCATTCGTTAATACATCTCTAATTACACCTCCCATTACTGCGGAAGACATTCCCATTACTAAAGCTACAAAAGGGTGTAAATTAAAATTTATTCCTTTTTCAACGCCTATAAGTGTAAATACGCTAATACCTATTGTATCAAACAAGAACATGGTACGTCGTAACGGAGCTATTTTACTTCTAAAGAAAAAAGTAACCACGACAGCTATTAATATCGTCCAGATATAATTAATATCTCCAATCCAATTTATAGGGTGCGCATTAATAAGTACATCTCTTGTCATCCCACCTCCTACAGCGGTAACAAAAGCTATAATAATGACTCCAAAAACATCAAACTTTTTTCTAATAGCAACCAATGCTCCACTAATGGCAAAGGCAAAAGTTCCGGCAATGTCTATGGCATAAATAATATCCATTTATATTGATATTTCAGAAAATTGTATTTGTAACGTTCTTTCAACTTCAGCTAAACGATTTCTTTCATTTTGAAGAATTAATGCTAATGAAACTCCTCTTTTCCCTGCTCTTGCTGTTCTTCCACTTCGGTGTGTATAATATTCTAACTGCTCTGGTAATTGATGGTGAATAACAAAAGCTAAGTTTTGAACATCGATTCCCCTCGCAGAAACATCTGTAGATACTAATACTTGTAGATTTTCATTTTTAAAAGCACGCATTACTTTATCACGCTCTTTTTGCTGCATATCGCCTTCTAAAGCTTCTACCGAAAACCCTTCTTCTTGTAATTCTTTTGTTAGTTTTTGAGCTCCTGCTTTAGTTCTTGAGAAAATAATACCTCTTTCAGTATGTCTTTTTTCTAAAAACTTAACAATAACATCTGTTTTTTCAGGAATCGTAGTTGTTACAAACTGATGCGTAATGTTGGTATTCACCAATACATTTTTATTTACTTCAACTTGCTTTGCTGAAGCGTTCATGTATTTTTTTATAATACTTCGAATTTCATTAGGCATTGTTGCCGAAAACAACCATGTTTTACGAGTACCTGAAGTATATTTTAAAATACGATTTAATTCTAATTTAAACCCCATGCTTAGCATTTCATCAGCTTCATCCAATACTAAGGTCTTAATATTTTTTAAATCTACCTCTCCTCTTTCAATTAAATCAATCAAACGCCCTGGAGTTGCTACAATAATATGCGTGGTTCTTTTTAAATTGTTGATTTGACGTTCAATCTTTTCACCACCGTAAACAGCTTCTACAAAAATTTTATCATCAACATATTTTGTAAACTTAAATAGTTGTTTCTTTATCTGTTGTACTAATTCTCTTGTAGGTGATAAAATTAACGCTTGTACATTGTCTTTTGAAGCATCTATTTTATGCAAAATAGGTAGACCATAAGCAGCTGTTTTACCTGTTCCTGTTTGTGCTAATCCTATAAAATCTGAATTATTTTCAAGTAAATAAGGTATGGTTTCTTGTTGTACTTCAGTAGGAGTTGTTATTCCTAACTCTTTCAATCCCTTAACATATTCTTTTCTTACTCCTAATGCGGTAAATGTTGTCATTCTATAAATTTATAAGTGCAAAGATATTGTTTCTTTTACGGTAACAATAAGTTTGTTACTTCTTTCGTTATTCTTTTAGGTTTTTTGGTATTAGCATCTAACAAACAAAAAGTAGTTTGAGATTTTACTAATAAAGTTTCACCTCTGTATATTTCAAAATGACGAACAGATCTTATTCCTTCTGTTTTTCCTACCCAAGTTCTAAGTGTTACTTCATCTCCTAATACTGCTTGATTTTTATAATCTATTTCATGCTTAATAACAAACCACACATAATCAATATTCTTAACATTCTTAGAAAGTTCTTTCCAATGAGCATCTGAAATGTTTTGCATCCATTGTACATATACCACATTGTTTACATGGTTATATTCGTCTATTTCTTCTGGAGTTACAAGATGTTTTTGTTCAAATAAATTCATACCACAAACTTACAGGATTGATGTTAATTATTACTTAAATATAACCTGCTTTTTGTTTTCGATGAATAATTCACACTAATTTAGTCAGCATGAATAAAATCGCTAACGACTTAGGTACTAAAAGTATTAGTCAACTTATTTTAAAACAAGCTATTCCTGCTTCTATCGGAATTTTAGTGATGTCGATTAATATGATTGTTGATACTATTTTTGTTGGTAGATGGATTGGTGTACTCGCTATTGCTGCAATTACTGTAGTATTACCCATTGCTTTTTTAATTTCATCTATTGGTATGGGAGTTGGAATTGGAGGAAGCTCTATTATTTCTAGAGCGTTAGGAGCTAATAAAGAAAATAAAGCTTTTGAGGTTTTTGGAAATCAAATTTCATTAACTATTGTGTTATCTATTCTATTTGTGTTTGTAGGAACATTTTTCAGTACTCCTATTTTACAACTTTTTGGTGCGAATGGAAACATTATATCACCTGCAACTGAGTATTTTGACGTAATTGTTTGGGGAGTTCCATTTTTAGCTTTTGCAATGATGGGAAACCCTGTTGTAAGAGCTGTAGGAAAACCTAATTATACGATGCTTACGATGTTATTCCCTGCAATTGCTAATATTTTATTAGATATTATTTTCATTAAGTTTATGAATTTAGGAATGTATGGAGCTGGTTTAGCAACCTCTATTTCGTATGCTGTAAGTGGATTATTCATTTTATGGTTTTTTATTTCAAAAAGAACTGAACTAAAAATAATCCCGAAGTATTTTAAATTGAATTTTTCTATTGTAAAAGAGGTTGTGTCTTTAGGAGGAATAACTATAGTAAGACAAGGAACAATAAGTATATTAACTATAGTCTTAAACTATTCTCTTTTTAAGTATGGAGGTGAAATTTCAATTGCGGTCTATGGTATTATTAATAGGGTTATGTTGTTTGCTTTATTTCCTGTTTTAGGAGTTACGCAAGGTTTTTTACCTATTGCGGGGTATAACTATGGGGCTAATAATACAAAAAGAGTAAAAGAAACTATAAAAACATCTATACTTTTTGGTACAGGAATAGCTATTTTAATTTTTATTCTGATAATGCTATTTCCTAATGAACTAGTTGGTGTCTTTACAGAAGACGAAAAGCTATTAAACCTTACCCCTAGTGCATTAATTATAGCTTTTTTAGCAACGCCTGTAATAACCACTCAATTAATTGGGTCTGCCTACTTTCAAGCAGCAGGTAAAGCGTTACCAGCACTGTTATTAACACTCTTAAAACAAGGATTTTTTTTAATCCCTTTAGTGTATATACTTCCTAAATTCTATGGTGTAAATGGTGTTTGGATGTCTTTTCCTATAGCTGATGTTTTATCTACTGTACTTACCTATGCTTATTTAAAAAGAGAAGTTAGATTACACCTAAATTAATCTAAAATACTTTCTCCATTTAAGTTCGTGGTTAACACATCACTCATGTAATTAAAAAACGGACGTAAAGCTTTAAAAGCATCATCTACTTTTGTTAAAAAGTCTGGTGCTAACACTTCTTTATCAGAAAAACGCTGAATAGCTATATAACCTTTTTTACGAATCAAATCGATATCTGGATGCTGTTTATCAAACCCTTTAGGAGCAGTTTTAAGCTCATCTCCTTCTAGTTTACCTCCAAAATGTTGTACGTAGCTCTTTTCTTTTAAAATTTCTCTAATTTCAGAAGCGTCTACTTCAAATTCCTTTCGAATACGTAAAAGATCTTCTTTATTAGGCTCCCAAAATCCGCCAGCAACAAAACTATCGCCTGGAGAAATATGTAAATAGTACCCTCCCCTTAATGCTGGTTTCTTTCTATGAAAAGAACCTCCAAAATGTGTCTTATAAGGTGTTTTATCTTTTGAAAAACGGACATCTCTATATATTCTAAACAACTTAAACTTATCAATCTCATCATGCTTGTTTAGGTTTTCTTCAATCGTTTTATAAACAGCTTTTGCGTTATTTTGAGCTTCTGTAAATCGAAGTTTGTGTTCTGCAAACCACTCTCGATTGTTGTTTTCTTTTAAGTCTTTTAAAAATTGAAATGTTTGTTTTTCTATCTGCATAGTAAATAAGCGGTTTAGAATTTCTAAGGTACAAAAAAACTCCACTAATTTTTAGTGGAGTTTTTGCTTTATTTTTCAAAAAAGTTACACGTTAAATCTAAAATGCATGATATCACCATCTTTAACTATGTACTCTTTTCCTTCTACTCTCATTTTACCAGCTTCTTTTACTTTAGCCTCACTACCAAATGCTACATAATCATCATAACTAATTGTTTCAGCACGAATAAATCCTTTTTCAAAGTCTGTATGAATAACCCCTGCTGCTTGTGGTGCAGTTGCTCCTACAGGAACTGTCCAAGCTCTCACTTCTTTAACTCCAGCTGTAAAATAGGTTTGTAAATCTAATAATTTATAAGCTGAACGAACTAAACGAGAAACTCCTGCTTCTTCTAGTCCTATATCTGCTAAGAACATTTGACGTTCTTCATAATCATCTAACTCTGTAATATCTGCCTCAGTTCCCACTGCCAATACAATAACTTCAGCGTTTTCATGTACTACAGCTTCTTTTACCTTATCTACATAAGAATTTCCTGAAACCGCTGAATTTTCATCAACATTACAAACGTATAGAACTGGTTTTGCAGTAATGAACTGTAGTGGTTTTACAAATTCCTCTTCTTTTTCTGTAAATTCAATAGAGCGAACAGATTTTCCTTCTAATAATGTTTCTTCAACTTTTAATAGAATTTCTAATTCTACTTGCGCCTCCTTATTACCTGTTTTAGCTGTTCTTTTTACACGCTCCAAACGTTTTTGAACGGTCTCTAAATCTTTTAACTGAAGTTCTATATCGATAGTTTCCTTATCTCTTATAGGATCAATAGAACCATCTACGTGTACTATATTATCGTTATCAAAACAACGTAATACATGTAAAATAGCATCTGTTTCGCGAATATTTGCCAAGAATTGGTTACCTAAACCTTCTCCTTTACTAGCTCCTTTTACCAAACCAGCAATATCTACAATCTCTACAGTTGCAGGTAAAACTCTTTCAGGATTTACTAATTCTTCTAGCTTTTCTAAACGAGTATCTGGCACGTTTACTACTCCTAAATTAGGTTCAATGGTACAAAACGGAAAGTTTGCACTCTGCGCTTTTGCGTTAGATAAACAGTTAAATAAGGTTGATTTCCCTACGTTTGGTAATCCTACAATTCCAGCTTTCATTCTATTGTTTTATTGAAATTTTGCGAGTGCAAATATAGTGCTTTGCTTTCTAAATTTTCTAATTATTTAAGATTCATTTAAGTTAGTTTATAGCTCTTTAATTTATGATTTTAACATTTTTTTAAGACTTAGGTTGATTTTTTACTATTTTTAAGAAATTAACTTAAAAAATATTTTCACATGAAAAAACGTACCCTTCTTATTATTTACCTATTTTTTGGTGGACTTTACTTGTTAAATGCTCAAACATTAATTAGAGGAACAGTAAAAGATATAAATAACGAACCTTTGCCAGGAGCTAACATTGTAGAAAAAGGAACCTCTAACGGTACGTCTACAGATTTTAACGGCGAATTCTCTCTTACTGTTAATACAGATGGAACTTTAATAGTTAGTTTTTCAGGTTTTGAAACACAAGAAATTCCTATTAATGGAAAAACTAATTTTAATATTGTTTTAAAAGAAGGTTTAGAATTAGATGAAGTTGTTATTGTAGGATCTAGAAACCCTAAAAGAACTGCTATTGACACACCAGTACCTGTTGATATAATTGATGTAGGAGATTTAGCAACAAAAAATGGTAAAGTAGAAGTAAATGATATATTACAGTATGCAGCTCCGTCATTTAATGCTACTAAGCAATCAGGATCAGATGGTGCTGACCATGTAGTACCCGCTTCCTTACGAGGTTTAGGTCCAGACCAAACTTTGGTACTTATCAACGGTAAAAGACGCCATCAATCATCATTAGTTAATATTTTTGGAACACGTGGACGCGGAAATTCAGGAACTGATTTAAATGCAATTCCTGCTGCTGCGATTAAAAGAATTGAAGTTCTAAGAGATGGAGCGTCTGCTCAGTATGGTTCTGACGCTATTGCAGGAGTTATTAATATTGTTTTAAAAGATAATACCGACGGCGTTTCAGGAAGTATTGGTTATGGAGTTTATAGCACAGCAATAGGAAGTGGATGGGCTGAAGCTACAGGAGAAACTTTATACAATGTTGAAGGAAAAAACAGATTAGATGGAGAAGACAAAAGTTTTGATGGTGGAACTTTTAAACTAGATTTAAACTACGGAGCTAAATTGAATGATAAAGGAGGTTTTGTAAACTTTACTACCGAATTGTTGTCAAAAGAAAGAACATTGAGACCTGGTTTTTCTTGGCGAAAAGGATATGGTAGCGCTGCTATAGATGGATTCAATTTTATGGTAAATGCTAGTTTACCTATAAATGACAATACCGAAGTATATGTTTTTGGAGGAAGGAATTATAGAGATACCGACGCTTATGCTTTTTCTAGAGACAGCTTTGATGATGGTGATAATAGAAGTGTTCCTAGTATACATCCAAATGGTTTTACTCCTAGAATTACTTCAAATATTACTGATATTTCAGTGTCTACAGGCATAAAACATAAACTGGAAAACGGTTGGGAGATTGATTTCAACAATACGTATGGAGAAAATAAGTTCCATTATTTTATTAAAGATTCTAATAATGCTTCATTAAAAGACGCTTCTCCTACCGATTTTAATGCAGGAGGTCATAGTTTATCACAAAATACTACTGGATTAGACTTTTCTAAATATTTAGAAAACTTACTAAGCGGAGTTAATCTAGCTTTTGGATTAGAGTATAGAACAGAAAATTTTATCATTTTTTCAGGTGAAGAAGCTTCTTATGGACTGTATGATGACAACGGAATTTTATTAACAAACCCTGCAGTTCAACCTGTTGCTGTAGATAGTAATGGAGATGAACTATCTGGTGGTTCTCAAGGGTTTCCTGGATATGGCCCAGATAACGAAGTAAACCGTTCAAGAAGTAATGTAGGTATCTATTTTGATTCTGAATTTAACTTTACAGAAAAATTCTTAGTAGGTGCAGCTGTTCGTTATGAAGATTACAGTGATTTTGGTAGTACATTCAATTTTAAGTTAGCTTCAAGATTTAAAGCTAGTGATAACTTAACCTTAAGAGGTTCTGTATCTTCTGGCTTTAGAGCACCGTCCTTAGCTCAATTATATTATAATTTAAAGTTCACCAATATTGTTAACGGAGAATCACTTCCATCATTATTATCTGCTAATAATAGTACAGTAACTAGAGCTTTCGGAATAGAACAATTAAAAGAAGAAACAGCATTCAATGCTAGTTTAGGATTTACTTATAAAATTGGTGGATTCACTGCAACGATAGATGCGTATTCTATAACAGTTGATGATCGCATTATTTTAACAGATAACTTTGATGCTTCAGGATTAAATTTAGGTGTAGATGCAGCACAATTCTTTGCAAACGGTGTTGATACAAAAACGCAAGGATTAGATATCGTTTTAAACTATAAAAAATCTTTTGAGGACCATAGAATTGATGTAGGATTGGTAGGAAACTTTAACGATACTAAAATTGAAAAGATAAAGAACGGAAACTTAAACAAATTTACTTTCTTTAGTCCTTTTTCTGAAGCTTATTTAAAAGCGGCAGCTCCAGATCACAAATTCGGTTTAAACCTTGGATACGGCTATAAAAAACTAGATATTGCTTTAAATTTCACAAAATTTAGCGAAGTTCAGTTGCAAGATTTTCAATGGGTAGATACACCAGCAACAACCCAAGCAGAAGCTGATGCCTTATACCCTGTGGCTACTGATGTTTATAAAAGTAAAATTATCACCGATTTAAGTTTAAGTTATGCTTTTACGGATAAAATAACCTTTACAATTGGAGGGAATAATATTTTTAACATATACCCTACTCCACAATTTGACGGATGGACTGATCAGGGAGGGTTAGCTGATTCTGTTCAAATGGGATCAGACGGTGCTTACTTTTTTACTAGACTAGGATTTAAACTTTAATACACTTTTTATAAAAACAAAAATCCTGAAAATATTCTCAGGATTTTTTTATTTCATATCTCCAAAAATTTGGAACTTTTTAATCGTTATGCATAAAACGTTGTTTAGCTAATAACTCTTCTTCTGTTTCTACATTATCTTCATCAGGAACACAACAATCAACAGGGCAAACAGCAGCACATTGTGGCTCTTCATGAAAACCTTTACATTCAGTACACTTATCAACAACTATGTAGTAAATTTCATCCGAAATTGGCTCTTGATCTTCATCTGCATTAGCAGATTTACCATTCGGTAAAACCACATTTCCTGTTAAATCAGTTCCATCAGCATACTTCCAGTCATCCGCACCTTCATAAATAGCTGTGTTTGGGCATTCAGGTTCGCAAGCCCCGCAGTTTATACATTCATCAGTTATTATAATTGCCATAATTAATCTCTTTCAGTTTTGTAACTTTGCATTTGCAAAAATAGTTCCAATTTAATTTAGAACCAAATAAATGGATAGTATAAAAAGTAGAATTAACGCTTTTCATAAACTAGGAGAATTTTTAAGTCAATTTTCTCAAGAAAAAATAGAGAACAAAGAACATATAGAACATAATGAGTTATTTTTTGATGGATTTAAACATCAATTAAAAATAGCAGGAGAAAATAACACTTGGTTTACTAGAGAAAACCTATTGTTTTCTATTAAAAACTGGACAAAAGCACTTACTTCAGAAAACTTAACTAAATGGATAGCTAACGAAAATTTAGGTAACAACGAGCCTAAATTAGTTGCTGTTATCATGGCTGGAAACATTCCGCTAGTAGGCTTTCATGACTTTTTATCGGTTCTAATTTCTGGGCATTCAGTATTAGTTAAGCAATCGTCTAACGATAACCATTTATTGCCTTTTTTAGCAAAATATTTAGAATATATTGAGCCTGAATTAAAAGGAAAAATTACGTTTACTGAAGAAAAACTAACAGGTTTTGATGCGGTAATAGCCACTGGTAGTAATAATACAGCACGTTATTTTGAATACTACTTTAAAGATAAACCTAGTATTATAAGAAGAAACAGAAATTCTGTGGCTGTTCTAACAGGAAACGAATCAGAAGAACAATTACAAAATTTAAGCGAAGATGTTTTTCGTTATTTTGGATTAGGTTGTCGTTCTGTTTCTAAAGTATTTATTCCGAAGAACTATAATTTTGATGCTTTTTTCAACGGAATGTATCAACAACATGAAATTATTAACAATACCAAATACGCTAACAATTACGATTACAACAAAGCGGTGTATTTAATGAGTGAATTTGATATTCTAGAAAACGGTTTTTTAATGATTAAGGAAGATAAAAGCTACGCCTCTCCTATTGCCTCTGTTTTTTATGAGTACTATGATAATATTGATGATTTAAAAATTAAACTGTGGGAAGATAGAGAACAAATTCAGTGTATTGTAGCCAATAACTTTATTGAAAATGAAGTAGCTTTCGGACAAACACAACATCCAAAGTTATGGGACTATGCTGATGGCGTAAATACACTAGATTTTTTATCTAAAATATAAAAGAGTCTCTATATAAATTTGCACCTTTGTGTAGCAAAACACAACAACACAAATGAAAAAACATAACTTTAGTGCAGGGCCTTGTATTTTACCCGAAGAGGTACTAAAAAAAGCATCAGAAGCCGTTATCAATTTCAATAATGATAACCTGTCATTAATCGAAATATCGCACAGAAGTAAACCTTTTGTTGATGTAATTGAAAACGCAAGAAGTTTAGTTTTAGAATTATTAGGATTAGAAAACAAAGGTTATAAAGCATTGTTTTTACAAGGGGGAGCCAGTATGCAGTTTTTAATGGTTGCGTATAATTTGCTAAATAAAAAAGCAGCCTACTTAAATACAGGAACTTGGAGTGATAAAGCCATAAAAGAAGCTAAATTATTTGGTGAATTGGTAGAGGTTGCTTCTTCAAAAGATCAAAACTTCAACTACATTCCTCAATCATATAAAGTTCCAACAGATGTAGATTATTTCCATTGTACTAGTAATAACACTATTTACGGAACGCAAATGAAGAGTTTCCCTGAAACTTCAGTTCCTATGGTATGTGATATGAGTTCTGATATTTTTTCACGTCAATTAGATTTTTCAAAATTTGATTTGATTTACGCAGGAGCTCAAAAAAACATGGGACCAGCTGGTACAACTTTAGTGGTTGTAAAGGAAGATATTTTAGGGAAAGTAGAACGTCAAATACCTTCAATATTAAACTATCAGATAATCATTGATAAAGAAAGTATGTTTAATACACCTCCTGTATTTGCAGTATATACTTCTATGTTAACATTAGAATGGTTAAAAGATTTAGGAGGTATCGAATTCATTGAAAAGGTGAATAAAAAGAAATCAGCTTTATTATATAGTGAAATAGATAGAAACCCTTTATTTAAAGGAGTTGCTGCTACAGAAGATCGCAGCCATATGAACGCTACATTTACTTTAATGGATGAAAACTTACAAGCCAAGTTTGATAAAATGTGGCAAGAAGCTAACATTAATGGATTGAGTGGTCATAGAAGTGTTGGTGGTTACCGTGCAAGTATGTATAACGCTTTACCCCTATACAGTGTTCAAGCTTTAGTAGATGTAATGCAAGAATTAGAAAGAATTAGTTAGATACAACGTCATTATTTACAATGACATTTATATATAATATTTAAGAACGATGAAGATATTAGTGAACGAAGGAATTTCCGTTGGTGGAATGCAGGCTTTAGAAAACAAAGGTTTTGAAGTTATAAACACAAAAGTTGCTCAAGAACAATTAGAGAACTATATAAACGATCATACTATTGATGCTATTGTTGTAGGAAATACTACACAAATACGTCAAGAATTAATCGATGCATGTCCAAGTATAAAGCTTATTGCTTGTCCTGGAACAGAAATGGACAATATCGATGTAGAGTATGCTATTAATAATGGAGTTCATTTAGTAAATAGTGAAGATGCTTCGGCAACTTCAATTGCTGAATTGGTATTTGCTCATTTATTTGGGATGGTTCGTTTTTTACACCAATCAAACCGTGAAATGCCTTTAGAAGGAGATATGCGTTTTAATGCCTTAAAAAAGCAATACTCACAAGGAACAGAATTAAGAGGTAAAACATTGGGGATTATTGGGTTTGATACGGTAGGACAAGAAGTAGCAAAAACCGCTCTGGCTCTAGGTATGGAAGTAATTGCAACCGATGTTGAAATAGACAATGCAACTATCACAATTCCTTTTTTCGATGGACAATTAGTAGATTTCTTTATTGAAACAGAAACTGTAGATAATTTATTATCAAAATCAGATTTTATAACGCTACACTTGCCTCCGCAAGATGGATACGTTATAGAAACTTCTTTGTTTGATAAAATGAAAGATGGAGTAGGAATCATTAATACGTCTCACGGTAGTGTTTTAAATGAAGTTGATTTAGTTGAAGCTATAGAAAACGGAAAGGTTAAATATGCTGGTTTAGATGTTTTTGAAAGCCAACCAAGACCTGAAATCCAATTATTAATGAATCCTGAAATATCGATGACACCTCATATTGGAGCTTCAACAATTGAAGCACAAAATAGAACTGGGGTCGAATTAGCTAATAAAATCATCGAATTACTAAGCGAATAATATATGGCTATTGTAAAACCATTTAAAGCTGTTAGAGCTACACGTGATAAAGTTGCTTTAGTATCTTCTAAATCTTATGAAATTTATACACCTGCAGAAATCGGAGCTAAACTTGATTTTAATCCGTATACTTTTTTACATGTAATCAACCCAGGTTATAAATATCACAAACAAGATATAACAGGAGAACAGCGTTTTAAATTGGTACATAATCGCTACTTAGAATTCAAAGAAAACAAGGTTTTTAAACAAGATGAAGCTCCTGCTTATTATGTTTATCAAAAAAGAACACCTAATGATAACTTCTGTGGGATAATTGCAGCTACTTCTGTTGAAGATTATAATAATGAAGTAATTAAAAAGCACGAAGACACTCTAAAAGAACGTGAATTATTATTTGAAAATTACCTAAAAAACACAGGCTTTAATGCAGAACCTGTACTACTCACCTACCCTGATAATGATGTGATTAATTCAATCATAGAAAAATATCAGAAAGATAGAGCTGAGTACGAGTTTTCAACATCGGATAAAGACTTACATTTTTTATGGGTTATACACGATAAAAATGATGTGGAACAGATAGCAAAAGCTTTTAAAGAGGTTAATACGCTATATATTGCTGATGGACATCATCGCTCAACATCTTCTTGTTTATTAGCTCAAGGTTTAGCTAAAAGCAACCCTGAACATACAGGAAAAGAAGATTATAACTTTTTTATGAGTTATCTGTTACCAGAGAGTCAGCTAAAAATTTACGAGTTTAATAGGTTCATCAAAGACTTAAATGGATTAACTCCTGAAGGACTTTTAATGGAGTTAGATACTTATTTTAGAATTGAAAACCGTGGACAAGAATTATACAGACCTAAAGAGAAGCATCATTTTAGTATGTATTTGAATGGAGAATTTTACGCATTATACTTACGTAAGTCAGCTTATGAATTTACCGATTGTTTGAGTGAATTAGATGCTTATATTTTATATACAACTGTTTTAGAGCCCATTTTAGGAATAAATGATATTAGAAATGCTTCTAAAATTGTATATTCTCAAGATAAATCTGACGGATTGGAACTAAAAACAAAGGTAGATAGCGGAGAGTTTAAAGTTTCTTTTGGAATGTTACCTACTAATATTCAAGAACTAAAAACCATTGTTGATGCTGGTTTAATGATGCCACCAAAAACTACGTACATAGAACCAAAATTAAGAAGTGCTTTAACTATTTATGAGTTTTAGTTCAATGTTTGACACACAATTATTATGATTACAGGAATTAAGGAAAATCTTCAAAAAATAAAATCAACACTACCAGAAAGCGTAACATTAGTTGCTGTTTCTAAAACCAAACCTATCACTGATTTACAAGAAGCCTATGATGCTGGTCAACGGGTATTTGGTGAAAATAAAACTCAAGAAATGGTAGCTAAATACGATGAATTACCTAAAGACATAAAATGGCATATGATTGGTCATTTACAACGTAATAAGGTAAAGTATATGGCCCATTTTGTTGATTTAATTCATGGGGTAGACAGCTTCAAAACATTGAAAGAAATAAACAAACAAGCTAAAAAGCATAATAGAGTTATCAATTGTTTGTTACAAGCTCGAATTGCTAAAGAAGACACCAAGTTTGGGTTACCATTTACTGATATTGAAGATATTTTAGCTTCAGATGAATTCAAAGAGTTAGAAAATGTAAAAATTGTAGGCCTAATGGGTATGGCTACCTTTACAGACAACCAAAAGCAATTGCAAGATGAATTTTCATCATTAGCTAGTTTCTTCAATAAGAATCAGGAAAAATACTCAGATTTATCAATCCTTTCAATGGGAATGAGTGGGGATTATAAATTAGCCATTAAAAATGGTAGTACTATGGTACGAATAGGAAGCTCTATTTTTGGAGTTAGAAATTATATTGCTTAGATTTACATAAGTCAGCTTAAAAAAGGGAGAGATTTGTACGCTATTTTAGACATTGAAACTACTGGAGGAAAATATAACGAAGAAGGAATTACAGAAATTGCTATCTATAAATATGATGGACATCAAATTGTAGATCAATTCATTAGTTTAGTAAATCCAGAAAAGGAAATTCAAGAATTTGTTGTAAAACTTACTGGTATTAATAACAAAATGTTGCGAAATGCACCTAAATTTTATGAAATAGCGAAAAGAATTGTTGAAATAACTCAAGATTGTTTTATTGTAGCACACAATGCTAATTTTGATTACCGTATTCTTCGTACCGAATTTGACCGATTAGGGTATGCATACAAACGAAATACACTTTGTACAGTTAGTTTAAGCAAAAAACTAATTCCTGAGTCACCATCTCATAGCCTTGGTAAATTATGTAAATTCTTGGGAATCCCAATGTCTGATCGCCATAGAGCAACGGGCGATGCATTAGCCACTATACAACTATTCAAACTGTTAATAGATAAAGATGTTGAGAAAAAAATTATTCAACAATCTATAAAGTATTTTGACAATAGACACGAAAAATTTCGTTTTCAAAGAATATTAGATAGTTTACCTGAAAAGGAAGGTATATTTTATGTACATAATAATGAGGGAACTATCATTTTTATTGGTAGAGGTAAAAATGTTAAACAAGAAACAAACAAGCTCTTTTTAAAAGAAACCAGAAAAGCTTTAAAAGTAATAAAAAGAGTAACCAAAGTTTCTTATGAAGAAACAGGAAATATGCTTTTTACTCGTTTAAAATACCATTTAGAGCTTGAAAAATTAAGACCTAAATATAACATCATAAGAAAAAGAAAAATTACAGATAAGAATTTTAATCACGATGATATGCTTATTATTGATAAAGGCAGAACACCTGAAGAGCATGCTGTAATTTTAATTGAAAAAAACGAAGTTGTAGGATATACCTATACCAATCTTGCTTTTCAAGAAAACCAAATACCTATTTTAAAATCTATGCTAACTCCTATTGAAAACAAAGAGTTGGCTAAAACAATAATTAAAAACTATTTACTAAAAAATAAAGTGTCTAAAATAGTACGATTACAAGTTGAAAATAATTTATAATATTGCTGTAAAACGTTAAAAATCTGATCTTTTGGATAAAAAAACACTTAATTGGAAAAATAAATTACATGAAGTAATCTATGAAGCAGATACCCCTGCTGGTAAACTATTTGATATCGTTTTATTATTTTCAATTTTAGCAAGTATTATATTAGTAATGCTTGAAAGTGTAGAAAGCTTTGATAATAAGCATCATGATTTCTTATATATTTCTGAATGGATCATTACTTTCTTTTTTTCCATTGAATACATCCTTCGAATTATTTCAATAAAAAAGCCAACAAAATATATTTTCAGTTTTTACGGTATTATAGACTTACTGTCTACTATCCCTATGTACTTAACCTTCTTTTTTGTTGGTACCCATAGTAGTTTAATAGCCTTGAGAGCATTACGCCTATTAAGAGTTTTTAGAATTTTAAAAGTATCTAGATATATTGGTGAGTCAAATCAATTAATAAAAGCATTAAACGCTAGTAAAGCTAAAATTGGAGTATTCCTTTATTTCGTATTAATTATCTGTATAATTTTAGGCTCAATAATGTATTTTATTGAAGGTGCAGATAATGGTTTTACGAGTATTCCTAGAAGTATTTATTGGTCAATAGTAACACTTACCACCGTTGGTTATGGAGATATTGCTCCTCAAACCGCTTTAGGGCAGTTTATTGCGAGTATTACCGTAATTATTGGGTATGCTATTATTGCAATTCCTACAGGAATAGTAAGTTCTGAAATGACTAAAAAGAAAGTACACCTAAATACACAATCCTGCCCAAATTGCTCATATGAAGGACATAAAGATGAAGCAGAATTTTGTTATCATTGCGGAACAAAACTGAACTAAATGTCACAAAAAAATACGTTGATTACAATTGTTGGAGCTACGGCTATTGGTAAAACAGCACTTAGTATTAAATTAGCACAACACTTTAAATGTGATATTATTTCGTGTGATTCTCGTCAATTTTATAAAGAGATGACTATAGGAACTGCTGTCCCTGACTCTGAAGAGCTAGCAGCTGCACCGCATCACTTTATCCAAAATAGAAGTGTTTTTGAAGATTATTCAGTAGGTCAGTTTGAAAAAGACGCATTGGCTAAACTAGAAGAATTGTTCACCAAAAAACCTATCCAAATCATGGTAGGTGGAAGTGGTTTATATGTAGATGCTGTTTTAAAAGGTTTAGATTATTTTCCTCATGTAAATCCACAAATAAGAATTGATTTAACTACCGAATTAGAGCATAAAGGAATAGAATATCTTCAAAAGAGATTAAAAGAATTTGATATTGAAGCTTATAATACGATTGCTATTGATAACCCACATCGATTAATCCGTGCTTTAGAAATTTGTATTGGCACCCAAAAAACATATAGTTCTTTTAAAAACAAACCAAAAACTCCTCGTAATTTTCAATCCATCAAAATAGGATTAACGGCAGATAGAGAAATTATGTACGACCGTATTAATCGTCGCGTATATATTATGATTGAAAAAGGTTTGATAGAAGAAGCTGAAAAGCTACATCCTCATAAAAACCTAAACGCACTACAAACGGTAGGATACAGAGAATTATTTGAATATTTTGAAGGTAACTTTACTAAAGAATTCGCTATTGAGGAAATTAAGAAGAACTCAAGAAGGTTTGCCAAACGACAAGGAACATGGTTTCGTAAAGATTCAAACATTTTATGGTTTGATTTTCAAGAAGATGTTCAAAATATTATAAAAACTATTGAAAATAAACTTTAACGCTTTTTAAGAACACTAAAAAAATCACTTTTTTATATTTGTCAAAAAACAGAAATACATGAAACTAAAAATCACTTTTATACTTGCTTTATTTTTTATTGGATTTTCAAATGCTCAAACCAAGGTTGGAACGGTAAACAGCGAGTTAATCATTGGTAAAATGCCACAAATGAAAGGAGTTTTACAACGAGTAGAAAACTACGGTAAAAAACTAGACTCTAGTTTTCAAATAAAAGCTACAGAATACAAAACTAAAGTAGATTCTTTTAAGGCTGAAGAAAAGCTAATGACGGAAGAGGATAAGAAAACTAGAATTCAAGAATTAAGAACCCTTGAACAAGAAATGGGAAAATTTCGTCAAAATGGAACTACTATGATGCAAGTACAAAGAGAGCAGAGTTTACGACCTTTATATAAAAAGCTAAGAGAAGTAATTGCTGAAGTGGCTAAAGCAAACGGATATACTCAAATTTTAACTACGACTGGAAACGAATTTGGATACATCGATGAACGCTTTGATATCACTCAATTAGTATTAGATAAACTAGGAATTAAAGAGTAATTCTTTTATGTATCAAAAACAAAAAGATTTACAATTACAGTACGAAGGATTTTTTAAAACACCTTTTCTATGGTATGGAAAAGGTGTTTTTGATTTAGAGCAATACCCTACTTTAACTACCCAAACAACTTCTTTTAATCAAGAAATCACACAGAAACTACGTTTGGGTAAATTGGTGGAACGTTTTGTTTCTCTTGAACTAAGTCAAGATAAAACTGTATCAATCCTTGCTGAAAACATTCAAATTCAACGAGAAAAGATAACTGTTGGTGAGTTAGATTGTTTACTCTTGAAAAACGAAAACCCAATTCACTTAGAAATTATTTATAAATTCTATTTATATGATGCTTCTGTTGGAAATTCTGAAATTGAACATTGGATTGGACCAAATAGACGAGATTCTCTTATACAAAAATTAACCAAACTTCAAGAAAAACAATTACCTCTACTCTACTCCCATTATACTAAAAGTTACCTAGATGAATTAAAATTAAATGTTGATGAAATAGTACAACAAGTATATTTTAAAGCACAATTATTTGTTCCTTTAAGAAACTTTGGTAAAAACTTCAAGCAGATTAATAATGAGTGTATTTATGGTTTTTATATCTATCTGAAAGAATTACCACAATTTTCCGACTGTAAATTCTACATTCCCAATAAACATAACTGGTTAGTAAATCCACATTCAAATATTGACTGGTTAACTTTTGAAACCTTTCAAAATAAACTTTCACAATTTTTAAATGAAGAAAACGCTCCTCTTTGTTGGCTAAAAAAACCAAACGGCGAACTTTTTAAGTTTTTTGTAGTTTGGTGGAATAATTAGTGTATTTCAAATCCCTAATTAAATTTACTGACTAAAAAACTATGAAATTTTTCAAATTCTCTTTTTTACTCCTATTCACTTTAATCACATTTACATCTTGTTTTGAAGTTGAAGAAGACATACCCTCCTGTATTGATGTCGACATAGCTTTTGAAGATGATAATTATAAATTAAAAGCTAAAATCTATACAAGTAACTATATAGAAATTGAAATGATAAATGAATGTGATTTAGATATAAGAGTAACTGGAATAAAAGTTGAAGGTCAACATTATGAAGACTTTCATATTAGTGGTTTATCAATAGGTACAAGTATTACAAAAAACACTTACTTTGATGTTATTTTTACTCCAACACAATTAGGTGCTAGAAAAGGAATCATTGTAATAAGGCACGAGGTGGGAGAATTGGTAATTAACTTACCAGGTGAAGGAACATAGTTTTTAACTTTTAATAAAATAGAACGCTTAGAAATGATTTTCTAAGCGTTCTATTTTATTGTAAATTAAGACTATTCGCTATCTTCTTTTTCTTCTGTTTTATTTATATACTCTATATCTCTAGTATTTTTTTGTACAGAAATTGCTGCATAAACACTTAAAGAAAAAGACATTGCATAAAATCCTTTTTCACTTAATAATAAGTTTGCATTCCATAATCCAACTACGAGTAAAACGATGGAAGCAATAGTTGTAAACCAACTAATACTATAATAAATCTCTGTTACTTTTATTCCTTCTAACCTATCTCTAACAGATTTTTGAACAGATATTACTGAGAATAACGCGAATAATAAAACCGTAAAATAATAACCTTTTTCATTAAGTTCCATTTCTACATTCCATAAACCAATACAATAAGAAGAAATACCTATTAATAATGCTACCCATGATGCACCAATGTAGGCTGAAGTTGGCTTTTGGTTGTATCCTTTTAATGTTTTCTTTTTTTCTTTCTTTGTTTTCTTGTTTTGATCTAATGACCATTCTGATTGATTATTCATAACTTTTAGTTTTTAATTATGCTTCAAAAATGCTTCATTTTGAATGATTAAGAAAAACATTATCAATAAAAAACTAACGATATAATTTATATTTTAAATTTAATAATAACTATATTTACTACTAAAAATACAATTATACATAACGATTAAATGAATCAACTTCACAGTATAATCTCTTCTTTTTCTATAGAAGAACAGCAACGTTTTATGTTATTTTTAGAAAAAAGGAACAAAAGAGTAGATACCAAAAACATTCAATTGTTTAAAATAGCTCAAAAAGGAGAAACTTCTACAAAGCTTATTTGCGAAGAATTATACGGTGCTCAAAAAAAAGAAGCTTTTTATACGCTTAAGCAACGTTTGTATGAATCATTAATTGATTTTATAGCCAATAATAAAATCCAAGGAGAAAATTCAGTAGATATGCTTTTGATTAAGTATATTTTAGCTGCTAGAGATTTTTTACTTTATAAAAACAACAAAGCAGCTTATAAAATTTTAGATAAAGCAGAAGTAATTGCAAAGGAATATCAACTCTTTCCTATTTTAAATGAAATATATCATACCAAAATTCAGTATGCACATACTATTCATACTATCAATTTTAATGAAACCGTTGTTTACTTCAAAGAAAATCAAAGGAATCTTTTTTTAGAAGAAGAACTAAACATTATATATGCAAAAGTTAGGCATACATTAAAAACAAGTACACATAAACATAGTTTAGATTTTCAATCACTAATTAATATGCTCTTTAAAGAGCATCAAATTAACATAAAACAAGATTTATCTTTTAAATCTCTTTATCAACTGATTTCTATCGTTAATATTTCAGCTTTTATACATAAAGATTATTTAAGAACTGAGGTCTTTTTAACCGATACTTATCGTCTACTGAATGAAAAAAAAGGAAAAGAAAAACAGGTTTTCTATCATATTAGGGTTTTGTATTTAATTGCTAATACTCTTTTTAGAAATAAAAAATTCAAAGAATCATTAGAGTATTTAAATAGTATGCATTCTTATATGTTACAGAATAAAAAAAAGTATTTTAATAGTTTTTATTTGAATTACATATTGCTCTCAGCATTAAATTATAACTACACTAACAATCAAAAGACAGCTATTAAACTCCTAGAAACAGTTTTAAAAAAGAAACACTCTGATGTAAAAACTATGCTAGAAATAAAATTAAGTTTAATTACTTTTTATTTTCAGAGCAATGAGTTTAAGAAAGCTTTACAACTATACACTAAATTGAATCACTCAGATCAATGGTATATCGATAAAGCTGGAATTGAATGGACTGTAAAAAAGAGTTTAATTGAAATTCTATTACATTTAGAATTACAAAATATAGATTTATTTGAATCTAGATTATTAAGTTTTAAACGAAAACATATTCAGTTTTTATTAGATATTAATCAAGAAAGAGTAATCACGTTTTTAAAATTAGTTGAGCAGTATTATAAAAACCCAGACATAGTAACTACTTCTGATTTTTTCAATTTAGTAGAGAATTCATTTGTTTTTATTGGAGCTAAACAAGAAGATATTTTTGTAATGAGTTTCTATGCTTGGTTAAAAAGTAAAATGACTAAACAACCTATTTATGACGTTACTACAGCTTTAATAAAAGAAGTACAACTTCAAAGGCCACACCAAAAAATTTAATTTTTTAATATTAGAGAACAACTCTTTCTTTAAGAATATAAAGTTAAACTTCTTATACTTTTTGTGGTTTACTGGTTACTTTAAGTTTAGATATTCGTTTTCTTGATGTAATAAAATAAACTCCTGATAATAATACAATAGATGCTATTACCGATTGTGTTGTTAAGGTTTCATCTAAAAAATACCACCCTAAAAATAAGGCTACAACTGGATTTACATACGCTGATGTTGATACTTTTTCTGTTGGAACAATTTTTAATAAATAATTAAAAGATGTAAAAGCAACAATACTTCCAAAGACAATTAATAAAAACATAGCTCCTTGCGCTTTAAAGGACCAATCTATCGGAGAAGACCAAGTTTCTTTTAATAACAATGAGCCTATAAAGAGAAAAAATCCTGCAAAAAGCATTTGATAACCTGTACTTACAAAAAAGTTTTTAGGAAGCGTAGCTTTGGCCACAAAAACACTACCGTAACTCCAACTTAATACGCATGAAAAAATCATAAAGATTCCTATTAGCATATCTTTTGAAGTAGTTATTTCATTTTGACTTACCAACAAGTACATTCCTATGATTCCCAAAATAACTCCAATAATTGATTGTCGTTGCATCTTTTTTCCATCAATTAAACGTAGTAGTAATAAAACGAATAAAGGCTGTGTTGCAGCTAATAAAGCCCCAAAACCACTATCTACAAACTTTAATGCCCAAACAAACATTCCATTTCCATATACTAAAAAGAGGAAACCTGCTATCGCAGAGTTTAAAAGTTGTTTCTTAGTTACTTTAATCGATCTTTTTAAAAGCTTAGCAATTAACATAATTAACACTCCCGATATAGAGAATCGAATAGCTGCTAATAATAGAGGAGAAACCTCGGTAACAACAATTTTATTTAGTAAATAAGTTGATCCCCAAATGATATAAATGGCAATAAAAGCAGCTATAATTAGTGGTTTAGATTTTTTCATTTTATCTGTATTCTAATAAGCTAAAAGTACGATAAAACCTTTTTGCTTGTTCTTGAAAAAGAAAAAAATCGGTTAAAATATTCTTAACCGATTTTTCTAAAAAAGTTATTATTGATAATTATATTTTAGCTAATATTTTTTCAGCTACTAATTCTGATGATGCTGGGTTTTGTCCGGTGATTAAATTTCCATCTTCAATTACGTACTCTTCCCAATCTCCTGCTTTACTATAGATTCCTCCCTTATTTTTTAATTCATCTTCTACTAAAAACGGTACAATTGAAGTTAATTGCACTGCATCTTCTTCTGTATTAGAAAAACCAGTTACTTTTTTACCTTTCACCAAAGACTCTCTATTAAATTTAGCGTCTTTTAATACAATAGGCGCATGACAAACAGCTCCTACTGGCTTATTATTTGTATAAAAAGCTTCTATTAAAGCAACAGAATCTTTGTTTTCAGCTAAATCCCATAAAGGTCCATGTCCTCCAGGGTAAAAAATTGCATCATAATCACCTTCTTTAACTTCACTCAATTTCATTGTGTTTGCTAATACAGCTTGAAGTTCTTCATCTTTATTAAAACGATGTGTAGCTGGTGTTTGAAAATCTGGTTCGTTACTTTTTGGATCAATTGGTGGTTGTCCTCCTTTTGGAGATGCTAAAGTTACTTCCACTCCTTTATCCTTTAACAAATAATAAGGTGCGGCAAATTCTTCAATCCAAAATCCTGTTTTTTCTCCTGTATTTCCTAGTTCTTCATGACTAGTAAGTACAAATACTACTTTTTTCATATTATTTCTATTTTTAAGTTACCTCAAAATTAGTATATGAAAGGTGAAAAAAAATTGATGTATGGTAATAAAGACCTTTATAAAGCTTCTTTTCGTATTCTACTTAAACTTTCTGTTGTTATTCCTAGGTACGATGCTAAATGGTAATTTTTAATTTGCTGCTCTATATTTGGGTAGGTTTGTAAAAATAAATGATACCTTTCTTTAGCTGATAATACTAAGTTGTTTAAAATTCTTTTTTGAAATCGTACTGTTGAACGTTCTAACTTTTTTCTAAAAAAATGTTCTATTTTGGGTACTTTTTCATAGGTATTATCCAAATCCTTCTTAGCCACTTTTAACACAGTAGCATTTGTAATACACTCAATAGAAAGTACAGATTCTGATTCAGAAAAATAACCTATGTAATCACTAATCCACCAGTCGTTAATAGCAAATTGTATCGTATGCTCTTTTCCTTTAGTATCCAAAAAAAAAGTTCGTAAACAACCTTTTACTACATAATATTGGTAGTATACTTTTTCATTCGTTTGTAATATGGTATCGCCTTTTTTATACGTTACCTCCGAAAAAATACTCTCAACTACTTTTAACTCTTCATTTTCTAGCTGAAGATTTTTAAATACATTACTAACAGATGTAATCATTATAAAAACATTATAGCAACCCTTCTAAATAGTGTTGCTCAATTTGATAAGCTTCTTTTAAATCTGAAATTTTAGCTTCAATACGTTTTTTATCTACTTTTTTAGATGATTTAGCACCAATTAGCATTACATTTTTACGCGTGTGCTCATTGCTTATAAACTCAAAAACCTTGGTAGTATAATTGTTTTTCTCTAAAATTAAAGCACGAATGGTATCGGTAACCATTTCAAACTGACGTTCCTTAAAAATTCCATATTTTAATAAGGGACTCTCCTGCTCTTTTCCTTTTACTTGCTGGCGGATTTGTTTATGACAACACGGAGCGCAAACAATCAATTCTGCTTTTGAAACCAAACCTTTGTAAATAGCATCATCGGTCGCCGTATCACAAGCATGTAAAGCAATTAAAATATCTATTTTATTGTTATCGTACTCCTGAATTGGTTGTGCTACAAAAAGCAATCCTTTAAAATCACAATTTTTGGCAATATCATTACAATAATCAACTAAACTCTGGCGTAACTCAATACCTGTTACACTGGCAGTATATCCTTTTTGATTGACCAAGTAATCGTACAAAGCAAAAGTTAAATAGCCTTTTCCTGAGCCCATATCTACAATATTGATATGCTTAGGTAATTTAACTGATTGTATTTGAGCTTCAATAATTTCTAAATACTTATTAATTTGGCGGTATTTATCCGCCATTTTAGGAATTACTTTTCCTTCTTTATCCGTTACTCCTAAATGATATAAATATTCGCTATTTTCAGCTCTTTTTTCTTTAGGCTTATCGTGGGTTTCAGGTAATTTATTCTTAAAACTAGGCTGTGTAGTTTTATAACTTATTTTTTTCTTTTTAGAAATAAACACCAACAAATCATTTTCTAGCGTAAACAATGTTGTCGCTCTAAACTTTTCTGAAAGTAAATCGGTAAGCTCTTCAATACTTTCTTCAAACGAATAGTTTTTTGTTTGATCATTTGTTTTATATCGATATAAAAACTGAAAACAAACGTCTCCTTTCAACGTTATCTGGCGAACGTATACATTCGATAATTCATCACTTTTACGAATTGGTTTACTTAAAGTTAATTTTACAAAATTATTTTTTTGTATGCTGTTTTGAAACTCGATAAACAATTGATGTAAGGCTTCTTTCATACTACAAAAATAGACAATCAATTATTAATAATCCTTTCATTTCTTATCATCTGTAACATTTTTTATTCTAAGACGTTTACAAGAAAACTAAGCTTCATGAAACACCTAAAAATTAGCACTTTATTATTACTCTTAATAATATCATTTTTATTACTTAACTGTGCAAAAAACAGCAAACCGGAAACTAAAAAAGATAGTAATACATACGTTATAAAAAACGTCAATGTAATACCGATGACAGAAAATAATAACGTTATTGAAAACGCAACAGTAGTAATTCACAATAACAAAATAAAGTCTATAAATGATTCTATTTCTTCTGAAGCAACAATTATTCATGGGAAAGATAAATGGCTTATTCCAGGGCTAATTGATATGCACGTACATACGCTGAGCAATGGTAGTTTTTCTCAAGGATATGCAACTAGAGGTTCTACAGTTAACTTTAACACACAGAACTTAATGATTCCATACATAGCAAACGGAGTTACTACAGTATTTGAATTAAGTGGAAGGCTTGGGCACTTCGCACAAAGAGATAAAATAATGGAAAAAAGTGTTATTGGCCCACGTATGGCAATAGCCGCTGTAATTGATGGAGAAGGAAATGAAATTAAAGCCACAACTCCTTTAGAAGGACGACAATCGGTTAGAAATGCCAAAGGTTTAGGATATAGATTTATAAAGATTTATACCTGGTTAAACGAAAAAACTTTTAAAGCTGTTATTGATGAAGCTTAAAAACAGGATATAAAAGTTGTTGGGCACATTCCTACAGCTTTTGAAGGAAAACCTGCTGAATATTTATTTATACCACATTTCGGACTCATAGCACATGCCGAAGAATTATCGAAACAGACGAAGAATTATAGTTATGAAAAAGCGCAAGAATTTGCTCGTTTAGCCAAAGAAAATAATACTTGGTTAATTCCGAACTTATCAAACATGGACTGGATTTCAAAACAGGCTGAATCATTAGAAAGTATTCAAAACTTACCAAGTTTAAAGTATGTACATCCTCTTATGAAAAGTAAGTGGTTAAACTCGAATCGTTATTATGGAGCTTCTCCCAAATTAATTGAATTCTACAATAAACAAAAAGATTTTCATGCACAGATTGTAAAAGCTTTTAAAGAAGAAGGTGTGCCTATGCTTGCAGGAACAGATGCCGGTATTTCTGGAATCGTTTGGGGCTTTTCTCTTCATGATGAATTAGAGTTATTAGTAGATGCTGGATTAACAAATGAGGAAGCCTTAGCTTCTGCAACAAGTTTACCTGCTGAATGGCTAGAAATCGGTGATAAGATAGGGACTATTGAAACAGGGAAATTTGCTGATTTAATTTTACTAGATAAAAATCCTTTAACAGATATTAATAACACTCGTACTATATCTGGTATGTTTGTTGATGGAAAATGGCTTGATAAAACTAAAATCGATACTATACTTGAAAAGGTAGCTAATTGGAATGATGCCAACAAAGAAAAATTTCAATGGAAAAACAGGAAGGAGTTATAGTTCTATAAGTAATGATATATAATATTACAAACCAGATATAGTTCTTATACCTGGTTTGTAATATACTAACCAACTTAATCAATTTCTACTTTTTAAAACTTTTTCAATATCAGTAATCGTAAAACCTTTAGCTTTTAGTAAGATTAAATAGTGATATAATAAATCGGCAGCCTCGTTTTTAAATAATTCATCATTGTTGTCTTTCGCTTCAATAACTACTTCTACAGCCTCCTCTCCTACTTTTTGAGCCACTTTGTTAATTCCTCTTTTGTAGAGTTTATTAGTATAAGACGTTTCAACATTATTATCTATTCTGTCAGAAATGATACTTTCTAATGAATACAAAAAACCTTTAGGTGTTTCCTCACCAAAGCAAGAAGTTGTTCCTTTATGACAAGTAGGTCCTTCGGGAGTAGCTTTAATCAACAAAGTATCATTATCACAATCTACCTCAATATCTTTTACCCATAAAAAGTTTCCTGATTCCTCACCTTTTGTCCAAAGTCTATTTTTACTTCGGCTATAAAAAGTAACTTTTCCTTCTTTTTGCGTTTTAGTAAAGGCTTCTTTATTCATATACCCTAACATTAGTACTTGCAATGTGGTATTATTTTGTATTACTACTGGAACCAATCCATTTCCTTTTGAAAAATCTATATTCATCGTATAGCTATGTTTTGTTTTTTTAATTCGTTTTTTAGTACAGGTACCGGTATTTCACCAAAGTGAAAGATACTAGCAGCCAATCCTGCACTGGCTTCTGTTTTTGTAAAAACTTCTATAAAGTGCTCTACCTTTCCTGCTCCTCCTGAAGCTATTACAGGAATATTTACAGTTTTGCTTACCGTGTTAGTTACTTCAATATCAAATCCGTTTTTGGTACCATCACTATTCATAGAGGTTAATAAAATTTCACCAGCTCCTAATTTTTCTACCTCTTTTGCCCAACTCACAGTTTCTAATTCGGTTTCAAAAGTGCCTCCTTTGGTAAATACTTTCCAATTACCATTTACATTTTTAGTATCAATGGCAACCACAACAAACTGACTTCCGAATCGGTTTTTTAAATCGGTTATTAATTGCAGATTTTTAACTGCAGAAGAATTAATACTTACTTTATCTGCCCCTGCTTGGATTAAAGCTACGGCATCTTCTACAGTACTGATTCCGCCTCCAACAGTAAATGGAATATTAATCTCTCGTGCAATTGTTTTTACTAATGTAACTAAGGTTTTTCTATTTTCTAAAGTAGCTGTAATATCTAAAAACACTAATTCATCCGCTCCTTGTTTTACATATTGTTTTGCTAATTCTACTGGATCTCCAGCATCTTTAATATCTATAAAATTGACCCCTTTAACCGTTCTTCCATTTTTTATATCCAAACATGGAATAATTCTTTTCTTTAACATGTCTTAGCTTATAAACTCTTGTAATTCTTTTAAACTTATATTTCCTTCATAAATGGCTTTACCTACAATGGCTCCTTCACAACCAATTTCTTTTAATCGATGTAAGTCATTGATATTGGCTACTCCTCCACTTGCTATTAAATTCACTGAGGTTTTGCTTAAAATTTCTAAATATAAATCTAAAGATGCACCTTGTAACATTCCGTCTTTAGTTACATCGGTACAAATAGTGTTAGTAATGCCTATTTCTTCATATTCATTTATAAAATCAATAACATCAACTTCTGAGGTTTGTAACCAACCATTAGTCGCAATTTTTCTATCTTTACAATCAGCTCCCAAAATTATTTTACCCTTTCCATATTTAGTAAGCCATCCAATAAATGTATCTGGATTTTTTACAGCTATGCTTCCTCCTGTTATTTGGTTTGCACCACTTTCAAATGCAATTCGAGCATCTTCACTTGACTTTAGACCTCCTCCAAAATCAATTTTTAAATTCGTTTTCGTTGCTATTTGTTCTAATACTTTGTGATTTATAATTCGACTAGATTTTGCGCCATCTAAATCAACAACATGTAAGTATTCTATTCCGTTTGCCTCAAATTCTTTAGCTACTTCTAACGGACTTTCATTATATATTTTTTTGGTATCATAATCGCCCTTAGTCAAGCGAACACATTTTCCTTCTATAATATCTATTGCGGGTATAATTCTCATTTTAATTTCTTTTTATAACTCTAAAAAATTCTTCAATAACTGCTCTCCAACATCTGCTGATTTTTCTGG
This sequence comes from Tenacibaculum sp. 1_MG-2023, assembly GCF_030547425.1. Classification (GTDB taxonomy): domain Bacteria; phylum Bacteroidota; class Bacteroidia; order Flavobacteriales; family Flavobacteriaceae; genus Polaribacter. Next base: position 47,031 of record NZ_JAUORH010000010.1, read on the forward strand.
ATGAAATTGCATCGCATAAAAATTATCTTTCTGCATAACGGTACTGAACGGAAGAATATAATCGCAGATTGCCAGTGTGTTTTTAGATACTTCTGCATAATATCCATGAACATAGTATACATCGTCTTCTAAAGCTATGTTTGTAAACAGTTCAGATGATTTTAATTCAGAAAAGTTATTCCATCCCATATGTGGGACTTTTTCTTTTGGAGGAAATTGTTTTGTACACGTATCAAAAATACCTAAACATTCGGTACCTCCTTCTTCAGAAGATTGACACATTAACTGTAATCCTAGACAAATTCCTAGTACAGGTTGTTTTAGGGAAACAATTAACTCATCAATATTTCTTTCTTTTAAGTATTGCATTGCTGAACTTGCTTCTCCAACCCCAGGAAATATTACTTTATCTGCCAATTGTATTTCTTCTGGATTATCAGTTATAATACTTTCGTATCCCAAGCGAGTTAGCGCATTTTGTACCGATCGTATATTTCCAGCATTGTATTTTATAATAGCTATCATGTTTTAATTATGAGTAATGAATTTTTAATTACAAATTATTTTCTCAGATTATTGAGTAATTCATAATTTTTAATTCGTAATTAATTATAGAACTCCTTTTGTTGATGGTAAAATCATTTTGTCAACATCTCTTTTTATAGCCACTTTTATAGCTTTGGCAAAAGCTTTAAAAATGGCTTCTATTTTGTGATGTTCATTTGTTCCTTCTGCTTTGATATTCAAATTACATTTAGCACCATCGGTAAACGATTTAAAAAAGTGGAAAAACATTTCTGTTGGCATTTTCCCTATCATTTCTCGTTTAAAATTTGCCTCCCAAACTAACCAGTTTCTTCCACCAAAATCAATGGCTATTTGTGCTAAGCAATCATCCATAGGTAAACAAAACCCATAACGTTCAATCCCTAGTTTATTTCCCAATGCTTTATAAAATACTTCTCCTAATGCTATCGCTGTATCTTCAATGGTGTGGTGTTCATCTACGTCTAAATCACCTGTTACTTGGATGTTCAAATCCATTTGACCATGACGTGCTATTTGATCTAACATATGATCGAAAAAAGCAATACCCGTATCAATCGTACTTTTCCCTTTTCCATCTAAATTTACTTCTATTTTTATTTGAGTTTCATTGGTATTTCTTTCAATAGAAGCAGAACGTTCTTCCAACTTTAAAAACTCATAAATCGTGTTCCAATTGTTACTCTCTAAAGCTATAAAACCATCTAGTTCCTCTCTTTTTACAGTAATTTCATCAGTTCCTAAATTCGTTTCATCATTGATGTAAATTCCTTGAGCTCCCAAGTTTTTAGCAAGTTCTATATCGGTTAAACGGTCACCAATCACAAAAGAGTTTTTCAAATCGTACTCTTTAGAAAAATATTTTGTCAATAAACCTGTTTTTGGTTTTCTCGTAGGTTGGTTGTCTTTAGCAAAAGTTCTGTCAATGATTTCTTCTACGAACTCAATACCTTCTTCTTTTAAGGTATTCATCACAAAGTTATGTACTGGCCAAAACGTATTTTCTGGATATACTTCCGTTCCTAATCCATCTTGGTTCGTGACTAACACTAATTCAAAGTCGAGTTCTTTGGCTATTTTACTCAATCCTTGAAAAACCTTTGGGTAGAATTGTAATTTCTCAAACGAATCTGTTTGTTCATCTGCTGGTTCTTTAATTAAGGTACCATCTCTATCTATAAATAATATTTTTTTCATCGTTTTTTAAATTTAAAATGAATTTTCAACTTCATCAGGTGTAACACTCAATTCCTCTAATGCTGCCATTAATTTTTTGTTTTCTTTCTCACTTCCTACCGTAATTCGTATGCAATTATTTACCAAACTATTCCTGTTTCTAGTTATAATTTTTTGAGCTACTAACGAGTTATACAATTTATTAGCGTTTGTAACCTCAATTAGTATAAAATTAGCTTCAGAAAGATATATCTTTTTTACTAATTCAATTTCTTGCAGCTGTTTTTCTAGTTTTTCCTTTTCATTGAGAATGATATTTTTCTCAATCTCAAACTGTGCTAAGTTATCTAGCTTATTAAGCACAGCTTCTTGATTTAAAGCACTGATATTGTAGGGTGGCTTCACTTTGTTGTATATATCAATGATTTCTTTACCAGCATACGCTGCTCCAACTCTAACACCTGCTAATCCCCAAGCCTTACTGAAGGTTTGACTTATAATTAAATTAGGGTAATTTTTTAATTGATTTATAAAAGATTCTTTAGAGCTAAAATCAATATAAGCTTCATCAATAATTACAATTCCTTTAAATTTACTAAGAATAAACTCAATTGTTTCATCTTCAAAACAGTTACCTGTTGGGTTATTTGGTGAACAAATGAATATTATTTTTAAATTTTCATCTTCTAAGTAAGGTTCTAAAGCACCTATATTTATCTGAAAATCTTGATTTAAAGCTAATTCAATCAATTCAATATCATTAATAGCTGCGGAAACATTATACATTCCATAAGAGGGTGTAAAAGTTAAGGCTTTGTCTTTCCCCGGATTACAAAATATTCTAAATGCTAAATCGATTACTTCATCACTTCCATTTCCTATAAAAATTTGATTCTCATTTACATCTTTAACCTCAGACAATCGTTTTTTAATTGCTATTTGTTGCGGATCTGGATAGCGATTCAAAACACCAAATGGATTCTCATTGGCATCTAGATACACTTCAGCAACACCTTTAAATTCATCTCTAGCAGAAGAATAAGCTTTTAATTGTTGAATGTTTGTGCGTACTATCTTATTTAAGTTTATTTTTTTCATTGTTAACTATTTTGAGGTGTTACTCAATAAGGTTAAGGTTTCTCACATACGTTCGAAATGACGCTTAGTTATTTAATGAGCTTAATCGGACTGTAATGGCATTTTTGTGCGCTTGTAAGCCTTCTGCTTCTGCCATTAATTCTATAGCTTCACCTATATTTTCTATTCCTTCTTTAGATACTTCTTGAAAAGTAATTTTCTTTACAAAACTGTCTAACGAAACTCCGCTATAGTTTTTTGCATAACCGTTAGTTGGCAAGGTGTGATTAGTGCCACTAGCATAATCACCTGCACTTTCACAACTGTAATTCCCTAAGAATACTGAACCAGCATTTACAATTCCTTCGATATATTCAGAAGCTTTTTCTGATGCTATAATTAAGTGCTCTGGAGCATATTCATTACTAAAACCTATACATTCTTCTTTAGAATTTAAAACAACTGCAAAACTGTTCCCTATTGCTTTTTTAGCTAATTCTTTTCTAGGCAATTCTTCTATTTGTTTGTTTAGTTCTGTTATAACATTTTGAGCAACTTTTCCAGAAGTAGTGGCTAAAATAGCTTGACTATCTGCTCCGTGTTCTGCTTGTGATAATAAATCGGAAGCTACAAAAACAGGGTTTGATGTTTCATCTGCAATTACAAGTACTTCACTCGGACCTGCAGGCATATCAATAGCTACCCCTTGTTGTTGTACCAGTTCTTTTGCTTTGGTTACAAACTGATTTCCTGGTCCTAATATTTTATATACTTGAGGAACGGTTTCTGTTCCGTTCGCCATCGCTCCAATAGCTTGAGCTCCTCCAATTTTAAAAATTTTAGTTACTCCTACCAAAGAAGCAGTGTATAAAATAGCTGGGTTAATTTTACCTTCCTTACTTGTTGGCGTACATAGTACTATTTCTTTACAACCAGCAATTTTTGCTGGAATACCTAACATTAAAATCGTAGAAAATAACGGTGCAGAACCTCCTGGAATATACAAACCTATTTTTTCTACTGCTACACTTTTTCTCCAACAAGTAACACCTTTTGTAGTTGTTATTTTTTTAGGTGCTTCCTTTTGAGAGTTGTGAAATGTTTCAATATTAGATTTTGCTAACTGTATGGCTAATTTTAATTCTTCTGAAACTAAGTTTTGTGCTTCTTCTAACTCTTTTTTAGAAACTTCTAACTCGGTTAACAACACTCCATCAAATAATTGTGTATATTTTTTTAAGGCTTTATCTTTATTAAGCTTTACATCATTTAATATTGTTTGTACCGTTTCTTGTAAACTGTTTTCGCTTAAAGTAGCTCTTTTACACAATGAATTCCAAGTTTCTATTGTTGGGTTTTTTATAATTTTCATCTGTTTATTTTTATTGTTTTAACTATCATCCTTCTTCTGTAATCGGCACAGATATGGGAATTAAATCCTTGACTATCGCCCTGTGATTAAATAACCATTTTTTCTATTGGACACACCAAAATACCTTCAGCTCCATTGCTTTTTAATTCATCTATAATTTCCCAAAATTGATTTTTATTTAATACTGAGTGTACAGAACTCCACCCCTCTTCAGCTAAAGGAAGTACTGTTGGGCTACGCATTCCTGGTAAAATATCAATGATTTTGTCTAGTTTTTCATTCGGAGCATTTAGTAACACGTATCTTGATTGTCTTGCTTTTAATACTGATTGAAGCCTAAATTGTAATTTGTTAAGTATTGCTTGTTGTTTTTCTTGAATCTTAGGTGAAACTGCCAATACAGCTTCCGATTTTAATAGAACTTCTACTTCTTTTAAGTTGTTTTTAAATAAAGTTGAACCACTAGATACAATATCACAGATTCCGTCTGCTAAACCAATATTTGGGGCTATTTCTACAGAACCGTTAATAATATGTAATTGTGATTTTATGTTATTTTCTTCTAGAAATTTTAAAACTGTGTTTGGATATGAAGTTGCTATTTTTTTATTCTGAAAGTAGTTTATTCCTGTATATTCTTCATTTTTTGGGACTGCTAAGGATACTTTACATTTTGAAAAACCTAATTTTTCAATAAATTGAATTTCTTCCCCTTTTTCAATTAGTAAGTTCTCACCAATGATAGCTGCATCCACAACTCCATCTTTTAGATATTGTGGAATATCTCCATTTCTTAGATAAAAAACCTCTAATGGAAAATTGTTTGCTGAAGCTTTTAATTGATCTTTACCATTATCGATAGAAATTCCACAGTCTTTAAGAATTTGTAGAGACTCTTGGTTGAGTCTTCCTGATTTTTGTATGGCTATTTTTAATTTACTCATTTTAGTTTTGAATGGGTTTGAGTAAATCGTTTTGAGAAGATTTTTTCCTGGCGCCTTGGAAATAAAAAACCCGTTTGATTTACTCAAACGGGTTTAAAATATATTTTGTTTTTATTCAATACATTTTCAGTTCGCTTGAGTGCAAATATGAAAATGATGATGATGTAATTGAATAAAACTCATGTCTTTTATTTTGTTACTGCAAATATTTGTTATTTATTTTTAATTATGCAAGTTATTTTTAATAAAAATAAAAAACCACCTAAAACTAGGTGGTTCTTCTTATATTTTCTTTTAGAAATATTCTATTATCTAAAATCAATTTTACGCATACGTAAGCTTTCAGGAGTTACTTCTAAATACTCATCAGCTCTAATATACTCCATACATTCTTCTAAAGAAAAATCGATTTTTGGAGCAATTTTAACACTATCATCGTTTCCTGATGAACGTACATTTGTTAATTTTTTCCCTTTAATTAGGTTAACAGCCATATCATCTGACTTTGAATTTTCTCCAACTACCTGACCTTTGTAAATCTCTTGGTTAGGATCAATAAAGAAACGTCCTCTATCTTGTAAACGGTCAATTGCATAAGCAGTTGCTTTACCTGTTTCAGAAGAAATAATAGCTCCTTTTAATTCCTCAGCAAACTCTCCTTTATATGGCCCGTATTCGCTAAATCTATGGTTTATAATTGCTTGACCTGCAGTTGCTGTTAATATTTTATTACGTAAACCAATTAATCCTCTAGATGGAATAGTAAATTCTAAGTGTTGTAAATCTCCTTTTGGTTCCATTACTAATAAGTCTCCTTTACGTAAAGAAACTAAGTTAATTGCTTTAGAGGCTACATCTTCTGGAACATCAATTGATAATGTTTCGTATGGTTCACTCTTAACGCCATCAATATCTTTTAAAATTACTTGAGGACGACCTACTTGTAATTCATATCCTTCACGACGCATCGTTTCTATCAATACTGATAAGTGTAATACTCCACGCCCGAAAACGTTGAATTTATCTTCAGTATCCGTTTCATCAACACGTAACGCTAAATTCTTCTCCATCTCCTTAAATAAACGATCACGTAAGTGACGAGAAGTAACAAATTTACCTTCTTTACCAAAGAACGGAGAATTGTTAATTGTAAATAACATACTCATGGTAGGTTGATCCACTTCAATTCTTGGTAAAGCTTCTGGATTTTCTAAATCAGCGATTGTATCACCTATTTCAAAATCATCAATACCAGTAATAGCACAAATATCTCCACTACGTACTTTATCAGTCTCTGCTTTACCCATTCCTTCAAAAACGTGTAACTCTTTGATTCGCACTTTTTTCGTCGATCCATCTGCTTTACAAAGCATATAGTCTTGGTTCTTTTCTAAGTCTCCACGGTATACACGTCCAATAGCTATTCTTCCTTTAAAAGAAGAGTAATCTAATGATGTAATTTGCATTTGAGGAGAACCTTCACGGTAAGGTGCTTCAGGAATAGTCTCGATAACAGCATCTAATAAATCGATGATATCTTCTTTTGGCTCTTGCCAATCCGTACTCATCCAACCATTTTTAGCTGAACCATAAATAGTTGTAAAGTCTAATTGATCTTCATTTGCTTCTAAAGCAAACATTAAATCGAATACTTTTTCATGTACTAAATCTGGTGTACAGTTTTCTTTGTCTACCTTATTTACTACTACGATAGGAGTTAACCCTAATTCGATTGCTTTTCCTAATACGAAACGTGTTTGAGGCATTGGTCCTTCAAAAGCATCAACCAATAATAAAACTCCATCTGCCATTTTTAATACACGTTCTACTTCACCACCAAAGTCGGCGTGCCCAGGAGTATCAATTACATTAATTTTAACTCCTTTATAGTTTACTGATACATTTTTAGATAAAATGGTAATACCACGTTCACGTTCTAAGTCGTTGTTATCTAATAATAAATCAGTACGTTCTTTACGCTCATCTAAAATTTTAGCTTGATCTATAATTTTGTCTACCAAGGTTGTCTTTCCGTGGTCAACGTGTGCTATAATAGCAATATTTCTTATTGATTGCATTCGTGCTTATTTTGAAGCTGCAAAAGTAGTGTTTTATTGTTTACGATTTACGAAATTTTATTTATGAATTCGTAATGTTTCATTTAAAGCATTATAAAAACATCATTTTATGTGATTTTCTCATCCTTTAAATGAACTTCGGGAGTCTTAACTTTCTATCTTGTTTGGATAAAGAACTTAATTTATTGAAAGCTAACTAAAAATTATTCAGGTTTACTTTCTTCTAATTCCTCATCATCTGCTCTAAAAGCACTTGGTAAAATATCAGGAATTAATTTTATAAGTAAAGGCAAAAGTAATGCTCCTCCTGGCAGCATAAACACTGTAAAGGCAGGAATTGCTTTACAAATATCAAGTGTTTGTTCTTTTACTTTTGCCTTTTCTTCGTCTGTTAATGATGTAGTTAGAGATTTTCTCACAAGAAAAAGAAGCTCCCTACTTTCTTGGAGCTCTTTAGCTAATCTTTTTTTATTTTTATAGATAGCTTCTTTTATTTCATCAACTGTATTCATTAAAGCTTTCTACGTGCTTTTTCAGTTTTAAGTAAGTTTAATTCTCTTGAAGTTTGTCCTGCAACTGAAGTATTTTCTTCTGCTCTACGTATTAAATATGGCATCACATCACGAACGGGTCCAAAAGGAACGTATTTTGCAACATTATATCCTTCTTTAGCTAAATTAAAACTAATATGATCACTCATTCCATATAATTGACCAAACCACATACGCTTATCGTTAGCTGTAATATTGTGTTCTTTGGCTAAATCCATCAATAAGTATGAGCTTTCTTCATTATGAGTTCCTGCAAAAATTGCCATGTTCTTGTGATTCATCATATAACGAACAGCTTCGTTATAATTGTCGTCAGTTGCTTGTTTATCTACACAAATAGGAGATTCATAACCATTTTCTTTGGCTCTTTCTCGCTCTTTTTCCATATAAGCACCACGAACAACTTTCATTCCGATATGATATCCTTTTTGATGTGCTCTTTTGTGTAAATTTCGAAGATACTCCATACGATCATGACGGTACATTTGCAATGTATTGAAAACGATGGCTTTTTCTTTATTGTAGATTTCCATTAATTCTTCAATTAAATCATCAGCCGCATCTTGCATCCAACTTTCTTCTGCATCTATTAATAACGGAACATCTTTTATTTTTGCTGCTTTACACACAATGTGAAAACGTTCTACAACTCTATCCCACTCTACTTTTTCTTCTGAAGTTAATTCTTTTCCTTCTGTTAATTTTTGATATAAAGCAAAACGACCAAAACCAGTTGGTTTAAAAACAGCATAAGGAATGGATTGCTTTTCTTCAGCAAAATTAATCGTTTTTAACGTCATTTTTAAAGCGTCATCAAACTGCGTTTCATCTTCTTTACCTTCTACTGAATAATCTAAAATACTATGTACGTTACCTTGCTCGTACATTTTTTCGATATTTGGTAAGCAATCATCTTCACTTACTCCTCCACAAAAATGATCAAAAACTGTTGAACGAATTAACCCTTCAACTGGTAAATGTGCTTTTAAAGCAAAGTTTGTTACCGCTGTACCTATTCGAACCATCGGTTGGCTCTGAATCATTTTAAACAAAAAATATGCACGTTCTAACTCTGAGTCAGATTTTAATTTAAAAGCAGTTTCTGTATTATCAAAAAGTCTCATTATCGAGGTAATATTATATCTTTATTTGTTGAGACAAATATAATTGAGTAGACTGATATATTTTAATTTTTTCTATTTAATTTCGCCTTATATTTTTTTGTTATTATGACCACAATTAACGCAGCAACATACCCTATTCATTTTAATGAAAAAGGCTATAATGAATTAACTTCTTTAATTTCTAGTAAAAACTACTCTTCAGTTTTTATTTTAGTGGATGACAATACTTTAAATTGTTGTTACCCTCTATTCATGCAGTTATTTACTACAGATAAACCAATAGAGGTTATTCAAATTGATGCTGGTGAGATTCATAAAAACATGGAAACTTGTATGGGGGTATGGAATGTAATGACTGAATTGGGTGCTGACAGGAAAAGTTTATTAATTACTTTAGGTGGTGGTGTAATTACTGATTTGGGTGGTTTTGTTGCTTCTACATTTAAGCGTGGAATTGACTTTGTAAATATTCCTACTACTTTGTTGAGTATGGTAGATGCTTCTGTTGGTGGTAAAACAGGTGTTGATTTAGGTGTTTTAAAAAATCAAATTGGTGTATTTGCAAACCCAGAATTAATTATTATTGATCCTGAATATTTACATACAGTTACCGCTAGAGAAATTCGTTCTGGTACTGCGGAAATCATTAAATATGGAATGACACACGACATTCAATTATTTAACGAAATTAAAGATAACGATAAACTTAATATTATTGACTTGATTCATCGTTCGATAGAAATTAAAAATGAAGTTGTTTTAGATGATCCTAAAGAACAAGGTATTCGTAAGGTTTTAAATTGGGGGCATACTATTGGTCATGGTGTAGAATCATATTTTTTAGAAGCCCCTGAAAAAGAAACTTTAACACATGGTGAGGCGATTGCTATTGGAATGGTTTGTGAAGCTTACTTATCTTCAAAAGTTTTAAACTTCCCAGAAGATAAAGTGTCTGAAATAAAAGAAGCTATTATTAAAATATATGGTAAAGTTACGTTATCTGAAGAAGATTTTCAACCAATTCTTGAATTGATGAAACATGATAAAAAGAATGTTGGTGGAGAAATTAACTTTGTTCTCCTGAACGATTATGAAGATTATAAAATTAACGCTAAGGCTTCTGATGAGTTAATCAAAGAGAGTTTACAGTTTTATAATTCATAAAGAGTTTTTACCCCTCTTTTCTTTATTTTAGTCTTCCGTTTATATATTTTTTAGCTGTTTCGTAAATAGCATCTACTTCTTTTGTGCTAAATCCACTGTATTCTCCTAGAGGAAAACAAATAGTAGCGTATGTTTTAAAAAACTTATGCTCTTCAGAGGATAACATCAGTAGTTTAGATGTATGGGCTAAAACTTTTAAGGTGGTATTCAACTCTTCGCTTGTTTTTTCTGAAGGATACACCACATAACTTCCAATAATGGGATATTCTGAATCTTTAAATGGTGTAGTTGGAAAGTTATCTATAATTCCACCATCAGAGTAAAGCATATCATCTATCCTTACAGGGTTGAATAAGCCAGGTAATGCACATGAGGCTAATACTGGTTTTAGCAAATCACCTTCATGAAAATACTGAGTGGTTCCTCTATTTAAATTAGTTGTGGAAACCGTTAAGGGTATCTTTAACTCTTCAAATGTGGGTTTAATTTTGTCTTCTATTAATCTTGCATAATTAGAAGAATTAAAAATACCTGGTTTAGCTATTGTTATCCAAGAAAATTGAAATATCTCAGTCGTTTTAAAAAAGTTTAATATTTCTTTTGGTCTCATACCAGAAGCATACATAGATCCTACTAAAGAACCTGAACTACAAGCCGAAATAGCATTAATTTTAATATTTAACTCTTCCAGTTTTTCTAATAAAGCAATATGTGCTACTCCTTTTTCTGCTCCTCCACTTAGCACTAAATTTATAGGTACTTTAGCGTCTAAAGTTTTTATTTTTTCAAGAGAACATTGGTACTTTTCTTTAATCATCTTTCTCTATTTATTAGCTTTTTTTAAGATAATATAATTTTTATGCTTCTACTGAACATTTTTTATAGAGTTTCTCATAAGCTGGTAGAATATTATCTAGTGAAAATAGCTTAATATGTTCTTTAGCGTTTTCTTTAAATTTATTTAAAACCACATCATCTTTCAAAATATCAATAGTATTGTTAGCCATACCATCAGTATCGCCTAATTCGCTTAAAAAACCTGTTTTACCATTAATGTTTACTTCTGGTAACCCTCCTGTATTAGTAGAAATAACAGGTGTACTTGCCGCCATGGCTTCTAAGGCTGCCAACCCAAAACTTTCCGTTTCAGACGGTAATAAAAACACATCTGTATAGCATAATATTTTTGCAACTTCTGTACTATTTCCCATAAATAGTACTTTATCTTCTATTTGTAATTCTTTAACTAAATTTTCAGCTTTTAAACGTTCAGGACCATCACCAACCATTAGTAATTTTGAAGGAATTTCTTTTTGAACCTTATTAAAAATTCGAATTACATCATCGGTTCGTTTTACAGGTCTAAAATTACTTATATGTGTTAAAATTCTCTCTTCAGATTGTGCCAACGCTTCTCTTTTACACTCTCCTTCATGCGCCTTGTCATATTTTTCTCCATCAATAAAGTTGTATACTACTTTAATATCTTTTTCAATATTAAATAATCGAAGTGTATCTTCTTTTAAGCTATTGGATACAGCTGTTACTTCATCTGATTTGTTTATACTAAACTCTACAGCAGTTTTATAAGTTGGATGACTTCCTACCAAGGTAATATCCGTACCGTGTAGTGTTGTTACTACTTTTATATCAATACTTTTATCTTCAAGCATTTTTTTTGCCATATAGGCAGCGTATGCATGCGGAATAGCATAATGTACATGTAACACTTCAAGTTCATATTTTTGAACTACTTCTACCATTTTACTTGATAAAGCTAATTCATAAGGCTGATATTGAAATAGTGGATATTCTTCTAAAACAACTTCATGAAAATGCAAACGATGAGAAAAGAAATCTAATCGAACAGGCTGATTGTAAGTTATAAAATGTACTTCATGCCCTTTATCTGCTAATGCCATTCCTAATTCGGTCGCCACTACTCCACTTCCTCCAAAGGTAGGGTAACATACAATTCCTATTTTCATCTGTATCTGTTGATTATTTGTTGAATATGATTACAGACGTAAATTTACGGTATTACTTACTTTTTTTTGTAAAGTTTTTCATAAAAAAAAGCCATTACGTAATTCGTAATGGCGTTTATGGTATTGATTATATCTTTTCTTAGTAATCTCCTAAGGTTTCTGGATTTTGAGCTAAGGCAACCTCTAATTGCTCATCGTTTGGTGCTTTACCATGCCATGCATGTGTATGCATCATAAAATCAACTCCATTTCCCATTTCTGTACGTAATAATACACAAACTGGCTTTCCGTTTCCTGTACGTGACTTTGCTTCTGCCATTCCTGCTAAAACAGCTTCTACATTATTACCTTCAGTAATTTCTACAACATCCCAACCAAAAGCTTCAAATTTAGCTTTTAAGCTTCCCATAGCTAAAACTTCATCCGTAGAACCATCAATTTGCTTTTCGTTTACATCTACTGTAGAGATTAAGTTGTCAACTTTTTTAGCCGCTGCATACATCACAGCTTCCCAAATTTGACCTTCTTGCAACTCTCCATCACCATGTAATGAATATATCGTTTTGTTGTCTCCATCTAACTTTTTTGCTTGAGCTGCACCAATAGCAACACTCATACCTTGGCCTAACGATCCTGAAGCAATGCGTATTCCTGGTAAATGCTCGTGTGTAGTTGGGTGTCCTTGTAAACGAGAGTCTAGTTTTCTAAAAGTAGCTAACTCCGCTACCGGAAAAAATCCGCTACGAGCTAAAACACTATAATAAACTGGCGAAATATGCCCGTTTGATAAAAAGAATAAATCTTCGTTTTTACCATCCATAGAAAAATCAGTAGAATAATCCATGATTTCTTGGTATAAACACGTAAAAAATTCTGCACATCCTAAAGAACCTCCTGGATGTCCTGAATTTACAGCATGTACCATGCGTACGATGTCTCTACGAACTTGTTGTGTAAACTCTTGTAATTGTTGTGTTGTTGGCATTATTGTTTTGTTTTATGCCCACAAATGTAATTGATTATGTAAAAATGAGCAATTACTTTTTTATTTAAGTAAAAGAAAAAGGGTTCATATGAGTTACGTTTTCTTTTTCGTTAAATTTTCCCTTTCTAATTGAATAATTACTGAACCCTTTATTTACGTGGTTCAAATAACTTGTTTGTTTGTTTAATACACAAATAGTTGTACTCTGTTTTTATAAAAATTGACTTCCAAAAACAAGCAAAAAATTCATTTATAGATAATTATAAAAATAAGAAAATCATGTCTTTTTGATACTTTTAGATTCTAGTAATAGTAAAAGGCTATAAGTCTTCTTACTATTTAAGTAAGTATTAATTTAACAGTTCTTCTACATTTTGATATTGAACTCCAAAAAGGTAGTATTCGTTATTATTAGGAACTTTTAACGTAATCGTTAAGCTTTTGTCAGTTCCTAAAGTGTATTCTATAGCAGCTACATTTATTTGCTGATAAAAAGGGAATATTACTTGTTCTGGAATAGATGTTAGTAAACTTACTGTTTCTTCTGTATATGTTCCAGAAATATGAATTTTTATTGTCATATCTGAAACAGCAGATACATAAGAATTAATGTTTTTTAACATTCCTGTTTTGGGATTAAAAACTTCATCCCAAGATATTACAGAGTCATCCCAATTACTTGGAGTATGATATGCGTATAAAAAAGCAGCAGATGAAAACCAATTTCCAAAGTTAATTTTCTGTGTAGTAGATTTACTAAAAGCTATGCTTACTGTTACAACTGATTTTGCTACTTCATTAGTAAAATTATCTAAAGAGGTATTTACAACTAAAACAGGAAATTCTGGGTAAACAGGAATGCGTATAACTTGTTCGTTTGATTTTACAATAATTTTTGACTGTGAGGAGTTTCCTATTACTCCTTTAAAAGTATTTAAGCTAGGTGTATACTTTGGTATTGTATATGGGACTATCCAGTTTGTTGCGTTATTATAATCATTCAACCCTATTTGAATCGCTAAAGGTTGGTTTATTTGAGCATTTAAAATTCTCCCATACACCTCACTAAAATAATTTAGAGGAAGGGCGCTATCAAAAAACTCGGTTCCTACTGGAATAGTATCTAATAAAACTGAGAAATCAGCTTCGTTTGTGGGTAAATTTGGTAAAGATGCATAGAATGTAAAATTACTTAATTGTGCGTTAAATAACTCTGCCAGTTCGTTTAATACTAAATAATTAAAACTCTCGGGGGACTTCATTATTCATTATTTTAAGTTAACTATAATAAATTTATGTAAAAGGTTAAGTAGAGCACATGGTTTTCATGTGCTCTCTTAACTATAAGATTAAATTAATCTTGAAGGTGCTTTTAAAACATGGTTTGTACTACCACCTGTTACAGCTCTATCTGTTGGAATTACTCCCATACCAAAAATTTGTAAATCTCCTGGTGCTGATGTAATTGTTACAGAAATCGTTTTATCATCATTAAATTTATAGCTAGATGTAGCTTTTGATGATGATCCTGATGTATAGAATGGCCATACATTGGTCTCTGTACTTTTTTCAATTTCTTCAAAATCAGATTGACTATAAGTTGCCCAAGATTTTACAGTAATTGTGTAACCAGAAACAAGTAAAGCTTGGTTGGTTACTCTTTGTAAAGAACCAGATGGACCAAATAAATTATTCCAATCATCTTGATTTTGAAATTGATCAGGATTTTGGTACATATCAGTAAAATAACCAGAGAAAAACCATCCTCCTGCTCTAACAGCTAGAAAAGCATACTTATTAAAATTCATATCTACAGTAATTCTACTTGCAGAAGCTTTTTCATTTAATGGTTTTGAAACACTATTAGACTTCTTTCCCCAGAAACCAACTCCTGAAGAACCGTTGCTTTGTGCCCATGAGTTTTGAATATCATCATTAGACGTTTGAGAATCAAAATGAATTGCCGCAGAAGAACCTTTTTCAACTTGTAATTTTAACTCTTCAAAGGCTGGAGTGTATATAGGGTTAGTTCCCATGTTGCCTCCAATCCAATTGTTAGAGTTTGTATAATTACTCATTGCTATTTTATACAAGAATGTACCTGTATCTTCTGTTTTACTTAGCATTGTAGCGTAATTACCGCTTAAAGTATTTAAAGGGTTACCTTCATACAATACTCCTACAGATTTTGGGGGAACACCATCAAAATAGTTATATAGTTCTGACGCTGAACTTTGGACTGGTAATACACCTTGTATCATTTGAAAACTTTTGTCACTTAAGTTTAATGATTGACAAAGGGCATTATACATTCCATTAGTTGGAGTTTCCATATTTGCTCCAACTTGTTCTTTTACGACACCATTAGATGGTTCTGTAAGTTTTGTTGCCATGATAATTTAGTTTTAAGTTTAGTTTTTACCTACTCTATTTAGGCTTTTCGGTATACGCCTAAAAATCCAAAACTATTTAACAGATGATCAAGCTATTAAATTAAAGAATGAGGTATGAAGTATAAAGTTGCGCGCTAATCATAAACCATACAATACAAGTTTTGGTTTTACTCTTACTAAATTATATAAATAACAAACGAATCACTTTACAAAAACCTTAAACGTTGTTTATTAATACGTTAAGTAGTATTAAATAGGTACAAGGCTTAACCAAAAACAATATAAGACGCTAAAAAACAGATAATTACACATATGGATTATGTTTTCTGTTTTTTCTTTTTAGCTGCAGGAAATAATACATTGTTTAATATTAAACGATATCCAGGAGAGGTTGGGTGTAAGTCTAACTCTGTTTTAGGGTCTCCTACTCTATGCTGATAATCTTCAGGATCATGACCACCATAAAAAGTAAACATTCCTTTCCCTTTAGTTCCGTGAATATAGCGCCCCTCTCCATTGGTTTTATTGCCTCCTAAAACAATGACTGTAGATTTTATTGTATTAGGGTCAAAAGAAGTTGTTTGTCCCATAAAACCTTTAACTAACATAGTATGATTTTGGGTAAGCATTGTTGGAACTTGATCCCATTTTGCCGAAAACTCTTTCAATACAAAATAGTCTACCTCTTTTCTTATTCTTCGCTTACGAGTCATATCTATTGAAGAAAACTCATAGGTAGTAGGGTTACGAATCAATTCAAAATCTTTAAACGCAAGTGTTTTATTAAAGTTAATTTTCGATTGATAATTAGGCTCTGAAGCATCTCCATCAAACATTCCTTCACAAATATCTACCCCATCAGCAGCTAGTGCAATATCAAAGCTATCAGTTGCAGAACACATCGCAAACATAAACCCTCCGCCAACTACATAATCTCTAATTTTTTTGGCTACTGCTCCTTTTTCTTCAGACACTTTACTATACCCTAATCTTTTCGCTAAAGCTTCAGCATCTTTTTTTTGTTGAATATACCAAGGAGCTGTTCTAAAAGCTCCATAAAAACGTCCATACTGCCCTGTAAAGTCTTCATGATGTAAATGCAGCCACTCATACAATAACAATTTATCATTCAACACCTCTTCATCATATATTACATCAAAAGATATTTCAGCATACGTTAATACCATCGTTACCGCATCATCCCACGGCATTTTATCTTTAGGAGAATATACCGCTATTTTTGGTGCTTTTTCTAAAGTTACTGCTTCTTGGTTTTTTGAAGGTGAAGAAATTTCTTCTAAAATTAATGCTGATTTAGCATCTGAAATTATTTGATAGGAAACACCTCGTATTTTACATTCTTTTTCTACCGCTTCATTATTTTCAATTAAAAAAGCACCTCCATCATAATTTAATAACCATTTAGCTTTCAAACCATTTTGCAAAGCATAATACACAATACCATATGCTTTTAAATGATTCTTTTGATTTTCGTTACTCATAGGTACATAAATAAAGGATGCCCATAGTGAGTTTGAAAAAAGGAAAAATGTTAGTATGTAGAGAAATTGTTTCATTTATGAAGTTATTTTGCCTAAAAAGGTTTTTCCTAAGTTAGTTAATGAATAAAATTCACCTAAAAAAACATTATCTAAAGGACCAGGTACTATACTATTTGAAAAATTTACATCATATAACTCTTTTAACACCCCTAACCTTAGTAGATTATCTATTAAAACTAATTTAATTTCTTCATTAAAAGCTTCTAATTTTTCTTTTATTTCTTCTTTTAACAAGTGTCTATCTAATTTATCTAAAGAACTTAGTTTGTTAATTGATGAGAGCAGAACTATTTCATCAGAAGAAATTTGATTTAATATTTGAATAAATATATTATTACTATCAAATTTGTTTTCTGGATTTAAAGAGTTTGAAAGTAAATTAGCCCAACTATCTTTCATAAAATTATCTTCTTCATATGAACTATATTCTAGTAGTGTTGATAAATCCTTTACAGGAATTTTCTTTGGAGTTTCAATACCTTTTAATTTTAAAAACTCTTTAGCCTTTAAAATTATGCCTACTTTATTTTTAAACCTCCAATACTCTACTTTATCAGTAAGTATTCCTGTTCCTTCTATCAAAGGAGCAGCTATTAGTTTCTCAATAAAGTTTAACGCTTTTTCTGCTGCTAAGCCAATTCCATTAATTTTTTCTAACTCTTCTTTCATTATAAAACTAAAATACACAATTACTTCGAAGTAATTGTGTATTCTATAATATTTTAAGTTTTATTTAAAGATTAAAACGGAACATCATCGTCACTTGGACCAAAAGCATCTTCTGGTGAAGCAAAATTACTAGACGCTACTTCATCGTTAAACCCTGAGTTCATACTCGATTGGAATTCACTACTAAACCCTTCTTCTAAATCTGAGAACTTTGCTAAGTGTCCTGTAAACTTCAAACGAATATTATCTAATCCACCATTACGGTGTTTTGCTACAATAAACTCCCCTTGTCCTTCACATGGCGAATGATCGTCGTCATCCCATTCTGTCATTCCATAGTATTCAGGACGATAAATAAACGATACAATATCGGCATCCTGCTCAATTGCTCCAGATTCACGAAGATCGGATAGTAACGGACGTTTACTTCCTCCACGGGTTTCAACCGCACGTGATAACTGAGAAAGGGCAATTACAGGTACATTTAATTCTTTACCTAGTGCTTTTAAGTTACGCGAAATCGTCGAAATTTCTTGTTCACGGTTACCTCCTGCTCCTCCTGCTGTCATTAGCTGTAAGTAATCAATAATTAAGATTTTAACTCCGTGTTGTGACACTAAACGACGTGCTTTTGCACGTAAATCGAAAATAGATAATGCTGGTGTATCATCTATAAAAATAGGGGCATCCGAAAGTTTTTTCACTTTCACGTTTAACTGCTCCCATTCGTGTGGCTCTAAATTTCCTTTACGTAATTTTTCTGATGTCAATCCTGTCTCAGAAGAAATCATACGGGTGATTAACTGTACAGATGACATCTCTAATGAAAATACAGCTACCGCATGATTAAAATCAATTGCCATGTTCTTTGCCATCGATATTACGAAGGCTGTTTTACCCATACCAGGACGAGCTGCAATGATAATTAAATCGGAAGGCTGCCAACCTGATGTTAAAGCATCTAGTTTTGTAAATCCAGTGGCCAAACCACTCATTCCTTCCTTGGTAGAAATCTCTTGGATTTTATTAATCGATTGTTGTACTAACGAATCAGCTCTTTCTGCTCCTTTTTTAAGGTTTCCTTGTGTTACTTCAAATAGTTTTCCTTCGGCGTCATCTAATAAATCAAAAACATCTACAGTTTCATCATACGCATTTTCAATAATTTCTGAAGAGATAGTAATTAGCTTACGCTGAATGAATTTTTCTAGAATAATTCTAGAGTGAAATTCAATATGTGCAGATGAGGCAACTTTTTGGGTTAACCCAATTAAGTAAAAATCTCCTCCTGCTAAATCTAACTTTCCATTTTTCTTTAATTGATTTGATACAGAAAGTAAATCAATTGGTTCTGAGTTTTGGAAAAGCTCGTAAATAGCGGCATAAATTTCTTGGTGCCTTTTATCATAAAAAGCATCAGGATGTAAAATATCAATTACTTCATCAATCCCTTTTTTATCAATCATCATAGCCCCCAAAACAGCCTCTTCTAACTCTAAAGCCTGTGGTGGTAACTTTCCTTTTTCTAAGCTTATAATTCTAGCTTTATCTATTTTTGTTCCTTTGAGAGATTGGGTTCTTTCCATAATAGCAAAAGTAAATTTTTAAGATGATATTAGTAGAGACATTATTCAATTTTCTTTATGCACATTTTTTGTAAATAAACTGTTATTAACTTGTTGATAACCTTACAACTTTCTTATTTTTGGTGGCATGCATAACCTAAAAAAATATTTTTTTGTTGCTTTATTTCTGCCTATTCAAGTAATTTTTGTGCTTTTTATAAGCCAAAAACCACAATGGATTGAATTTTATTATAGTAATGGAATTTACCCGTATATTTCACAATTCTTTCGAATTATTCTAGGTTGGATTCCTTTTTCTGTTGGGGATATAATTGGTTTTGTTTTATTGTATCTTTTATTAAAATCTATCTATTTTTTAATTAAAAAAAGGTTTCAAAACTTCCTTCCTAAGTTAGTAAAATTTATTGCAATTTTATCTATTATTTATTTTTGTTTTTATGCTTTTTGGGGATTAAATTATTTTAGAGAGCCGTTAGCTAAAAATCTTAAACTAAAACAATCTACCTATACAACTGAAGAATTAATTTCAACTACTAAGAAGATTGTAACAGAATTAAACAAAGTTCATTTACAAATAACAAAAAATGATTCAGTAGCTATAATTGTTCCTTATTCTCAAAGAGAAATTTACAGTTTAGCTCCTAACGGTTTTCAAGAACTATCAAAAACTTATCCTCAATTAGTTTATCAAACTTCCTCAATTAAAAGTTCATTGGTAAGTTTATTTCAGTCATACAATGGAACATCTGGATATTTAAATCCAATAACGGGAGAAGCTCAGGTAAATAATATGATTCCTAAAACTGGTTATCCCGCAACTATTTGTCATGAAATGGCGCATCAAATTGGTTGGGCTGCTGAAAACGATGCTAATTTTGTAAGCTTTTTAGCTTCAATAGCTAATAAAGACTTGTATTTTAAATATTCTGGATATCGTATGGCTTATAATTATTGTATTGGTCAAGTTTATAAGAGAGATAAAGAATTAGGTAAAGAAATTGCCAAAACAGTAAATAAAGGTGTATATAAGGACTATAAAGCGACTTATTTACATTGGAAACAGTTTAAAAACCCTATTGAGCCGTATTTAAAAAAAGGGTACAACTCTTACCTTAAAGCCAATAATCAATCAAAAGGAATTCAATCATACAGTTATGTTGTTGATTTATTAATAGCATATTATAAAAAGAAAGATTCCTGAAAATTTCATTGTATTTCAATTGATAAAATACATTTGAATTGGCTATTTTTGGTGCTTTAAAAATACTACGATGAACAAACAACATATAATCGACCGATTTGTAAAATATGTAACTATTGATACTGAAAGTGACCCTAATAACCCTGCATTTCCAAGTACTGAAAAGCAATGGAATTTAGCTAAGGTTCTTGAAAAAGAACTAAAGGAAATAGGAATGGAAGATGTTGAATTAGACGAGAATTGTTATTTAATGGCAACGTTACCTAGTAACTTAAATTACGAAGTACCAACTATTGGTTTTGTTGCTCATATTGATACAAGTCCAGATTTTACTGGAGCTAATGTAAAACCTCAAATTCATGAGAATTACGACGGAAAAGATATCTTATTAAACAAAGAAGAAAACATCGTTTTATCTCCTGATTATTTTGATGATTTACTACAATATAAAGGACAAACTATAATCACTACTGACGGTACTACCTTATTAGGTGCTGATGATAAAGCAGGTGTTACTGAAATTGTTTCTGCAATGGAGTACTTAATCCAACACCCAGAAATTAAGCATGGCAAAATCCGTATTTGCTTTACTCCTGATGAAGAAGTTGGTAAAGGTGCACATATGTTTGATGTTGAAAAGTTTGGTGCAGAATGGGCTTACACCATGGATGGAAGTCAAATTGGAGAACTAGAATATGAAAACTTTAATGCAGCTGGTGCTACAGTTACTATTCAAGGTAAAATTGTACACCCAGGATATGCAAAAGGCAAAATGATTAATTCTATGCTTATTGCTAGTGAGTTTATCAATGCATTGCCTGAAGATGAAGTTCCTGAAAGAACAACTGGTTATGAAGGTTTCTTCCACCTACACCACATGGAAGGTAAAGTTGAGCAAACTACGTTGAGCTATATTATTAGAGATCATGATATGGACCAGTTTAACAACCGTAAAAAAGCGATATTAGATTTAGCTGAAGTTTTAAATGCTAAACGTGGACAAAAGTTAATTAGTGTTGAAATTAAAGATCAATATTTTAACATGAAAGAAAAGGTAACTCCTGTAATGCACATTGTTGATATTGCTGAAGAGGTAATGAAAGATATGGGAATTACTCCGTTAATTAAACCCATTCGTGGTGGTACTGACGGTTCTCAATTATCGTATAAAGGCTTACCATGCCCTAATATTTTTGCTGGCGGACATAACTTTCATGGACGTTACGAGTATGTTCCTGCTGAAAGTATAGTAAAGGCTAGTGAAGTAATTGTTGGAATTGCACAAAAAGTTGCGGTAAAATTTAAGTAATCTTACACTAGCTTTTATAAAATCAAAAACTCTAGCTTCCGCTAGAGTTTTTTTTATGATATTTTACCCCTTAAAAAATATCATTTTGTTTGAAATAAATCCCCTTAATTTTATTTCATAGCAAATATGATTCTTTTGAAAAGATTATATCATAGGAAAATTCCCTTTTGCTTAGACGCAAAACTCCCTAATTTCACAAAAAAACACAAATTTGTGAATTTCTTTCATTTTATTTTTTGTAATCAGTTACCTATATACTTTTGCCCATAAATATTAAAGTAAATGAATAGACAAGACCTTTTAAAGTTAGCCGATAAATATCAGTCACCTTTGTATGTTTACGACACTGAAAAAATTATTTCTCAGTATAAAAAGATAACATCTGCTTTTTCTAAAGTAAAAAACGTAAAGATTAATTATGCTGTTAAAGCTTTATCAAATATCAATATTCTAAAGGTTTTCAACAAGCTTAACAGCGGTTTAGATACAGTTTCTATTCAAGAGGTTAAACTTGGTTTATTAGCAGGGTTTGAGCCTCATGAAATTATATATACACCTAATGGAGTTTCTCTACAAGAAATAGAAGAAGTTGCTA
Source organism: Tenacibaculum sp. 1_MG-2023 (assembly GCF_030547425.1). GTDB lineage: Bacteria > Bacteroidota > Bacteroidia > Flavobacteriales > Flavobacteriaceae > Polaribacter. The sequence continues at coordinate 69,351 of NZ_JAUORH010000010.1, forward strand.
AATTAGGTGTTCAAATTAATATTGATAATCTGTCTATTTTAGAATTATTCGGGCAAAAACACCCTAAAATCCCAGTTTGTATTCGTATTAACCCGCATGTAATGGCTGGTGGAAATAGTAAAATATCTGTAGGTCATATCGATTCTAAGTTTGGAATTTCAATTCATCAAGTACCTCATATAAAAAGAGTTGTTGAAAATACAGGAATGCATATTAATGGAATACATATGCATACAGGTTCTGATATTTTAGATATTGATACTTTTATAAGGGCCACAGAAATTTTATTTGATACTGCACGACAGTTTAAAGACATTGATTTTATTGATTTTGGTAGTGGTTTTAAAGTTCCTTATAAAAAAGACGATATTTCAACCGATATAAATGAATTAGGTAAAAAACTATCTACGAGGTTTAATGAGTTCTGTAAAAATTACGGAAAAGAAGTTACTTTAATGTTTGAGCCTGGAAAATTTTTGGTAAGTGAAGCTGGATGTTTTTTAGCAAAAGTAAATGTTATTAAGCAAACAACTTCAACTGTTTTTGCTGGTATTGATAGCGGTTTAAATCACTTAATACGTCCAATGTTTTACAACTCTTATCATTACATTGAAAACCTATCTAACCCAAAAGGAAGAGAACGCTTTTACAGTATAGTTGGATATATTTGTGAAAATGATACCTTTGGTTCTAATAGAAGAATCAATGAAATAGCTGAAGACGATATATTATGTTTTCATAATGCGGGTGCTTATTGCTTTTCTATGGCTTCAAATTATAATTCAAGGTTTAGACCTGCTGAAGTTATGATTTACAAAGGAAAAGATTATTTGATTAGAAAAAGAGAAACTATGGACGATATTCTTAAAAATCAAGAAAGTATTATCTTATAATCCTAGATTTAAAAACTCTGACCTTAATAAGGCCAGAGTTTTTTTAAAATATAATCAACCCCTCAAAGACTATATTTTAAAACGTTGTAATTAAAGTCCCCTATCTTTATTTACGTCTACAAATATCACTTATTTATTTCAACAATTTCACAGGAAAAGCACCCTTTATCACAAAATATTCAGGCAAAAAGCAAAAAAACCACTCAAAAAATGAGTGGCTTTATAAGTCTTTTGTTCTTATTTATTAAAATATGTAACGTAATCCTATTTGCATTTGCCAACGAGACAATAAACTAGAGTCAAAGCCAAATGTTTTTATAGAGTTTGGAGTAAATGAATATGTAGGAGTGTTACCTGCGTCTAAACTAACACCTAAAGGCTGTAAATTATTAGGTTGCTGAACCACTCCCCAATCAGAATTTAGTAAATTTCCTACATTTAATATATCAAGACTTAATTGGATTGTATTTTGTTTTTCATCAGAAACATTAAAATTAAAGTCTTGTAATATTTTTAAATCCCATTTGCCTCTCCATGGCGCTAAAGCTCCGTAACGTTCAACATACTGCCCTCTAATCCCTTTTAAATAATCATCTTGTTGTATATAACTTTCAAAAGCTGCTGCTTGGGCAGGGTCACTAAATTGCATTTGATTTACTTCTGAACTCGTTGGAACATATAGTAAGTCATTTACAGCTGAACCATCGTTATTAATATCTCCTCCATAAGTATAATTAAACCTTCCTCCTTGTGCATACTCAAAGAAAGTTGAGATAGTTGTTGCAAACTTATTTCCTCCATAAGTAAACTTTTTAGAAAGTATACCAATAACTCTATGCGTATCACCATATTTAGAATATGATAAGATGTCGTTATTTGCATTTCCTACAACAGGATTAAATGCAAAAGCATCTCCCGTGATTTCTGCTTCAATTGAGTTTACATCCTGTGCATTTAAGTAATTATAGGCTACACTTGTATACAACCCGTTATCAAAAGTTTTTTGAAGCTTTAAAGAAGCATTCCAAACACGACCTTTATCAGAGTTTGTAAATACGTAAGCATTATTTCCTTTATCACTTCCGCCATATATTTCTCTAGTATCAAATGGCGTATTTAAAGTCGCACTAGGCTCTCTTAGTCCCCAGTTTTGTACATGTGCACCATTGATATCCTTTGTATAAGAAATGTCAGTAGTCGCTATAATTCCATTTTCAAACTTCCAATCTAAGCCTAAATTTGTTCTCCATACTTGTGGAAATTTAAAATCTGGATCAACCAATTGGAAAAAACCATCATCTGCCCCGCTTACCTGATTTCCAATCCACACAAAAGGTAAACGTCCTGTGAATACACCTGAACCTCCACGAAGCTGCATCGTATTATTTCCTTTTACATCCCAATTAAAACCTACTCTCGGTGAAATTAACCATTGATTCGTAGGCATTTTGGTTGAAAGTAATTGTTGTTCTTCACCTGTATTAGGGTTGTAGTACAATACTGAATTATCTCTTGTTGCGCCATTATCAGTATCTATAAATTTCTGAATCAAACTAGAAGTATTAAAATACAAAGGCTTATCAAAACGAACACCATACGTTAACTTAAACTTATCGTTCACTTCCCATTCATCTTGTACATAAAAAGCTAATTGACCTACATTTAATTCAGATAATTTCCAACCGCCGTCTACTCCTACTCCTGCTGCATTTTGAGCATCATATCTGCTTTTTGCATAAGCTAAATTAGTCGCTAAAATACCATTGGGATCAGCTGCATCATTTAAAAAGTTAGCCATATTAGGATATGGTCCTCCAAAACCTGGGATATTAAATGTTCCTCTATACGGAAAGGTTCCGAAATTATCATAAGCCCCTAGATTAAATGAGTTTTCAAATTCAAATTGTTCAAATGAAAAACCAACTGTATATGTATGATCTCCTTTGAAAAAATTCATATTATTAGTCAATTGAAAAACTCGTTGATCTAGTGTATTGTGAATAGAAAAAGGCTCATGACCGGCTATAATATAATTACTACCGCTACCATCTTCAATAGAAATTACTGGTGCAGGTGTAGATAACGGATTTCTAAAATCGTCAAAATGCGTATAGCCTATTTGCAACTTATTGGTTGTTGTTTCTGATAAGTTAGAGTTTAATTCTAACTGAAAAGAGTTTAGATTATTATTAATTTCATACCCCGAATTTTCAAATTGTAAGGTAGAAAAGCTTGGCCCCCTATTTCCTAAAGCTGTTGGATGAGCTGGGGTTTCTTTTGAAGCTCTTAAAAAGTTATAAATTAATGCTAATCTATTTTTATCGTTGATATTCCAATCTAATTTAAAAATTCCTTTTGTAGATTCAGAACCGTACGTAAATCCTTTATAAGCTCCTGTATCATATCCTAAAGCAGCCAACGCATCACGAACAGCTATCATATCAGATTCTAGTACTCTAGATTCATTAATAGCGCCGCTCCCTGTGTTTGGTACCCAACCTGCTGTACCTAAATCTTCTCTATCATCTTTTTCAAAATTCGCAAAGAAGAACAACTTATCTTTAATTAAAGGTCCTCCTAAACTAATTCCATATTGACTTTGACTTAACTTAGGTTTTACGACTTTCTGCCCTTTAATTTTTCCTCCAGTCATATCTTGATTTCTGTAAAACCCATAAACTGTACCTGTAAATTCGTTAGTACCACTTTTGGTTACAGCATTTACAGAAGCACCTGTAAACCCTGATAAAGTTACATCATACGGCGCTGTAGAAACTGAAATTTGTTCAATTGCATCTAACGAAATTGGTTGAGAACCTGTTTGTCCCCCAGGTGTTGGTGAATCTAAACCAAAAGGGTTATTAAAAATAGATCCGTCTAATGAAAAGTTATTGAACTGATCGTTTCTTCCTCCAAATGAATTTCCACTCGCAGTTGGTTCTAAACGCGTAAAATCTGCAGCTGAACGTGAAATAGTAGGTAATGTCTTTAGCTGAATTGAACTAACACTAGTTTGTGCTCCTGTTCTATCATTATTAAAAACTTTACTTCTTGAAGAAGAAATAACAACTTCTTCTAATTGCTCTCCATCCTCAGATAAAATACCGTCAATATTGGTTGTTTTACCTAAAGTTAAATAAATGTTGGTTACTTCTTGCGATTCAAACCCTATATAACTAAACGTTACTTTATATGGCCCTCCTACTCTTAAATTAGGTATGGTATATCTACCATTATCTTGAGCTACAGCTCCTGATATAGTACCTGTTGGCTCATGCAAAACGACAATGTTAGCACCAAACAAAGGTTCACCTTGATTGTCTGTTACAACTCCTTTTATTTTTGATGTGGTTACCTGGGAATAGATGGATAAACTCAAAAAAACAAAAGAAAAAATTAGTATTTTTTTCATAATAGTTCTGATTTTGTTTATGTTACATTTCAAATTTAAGCATAAAAAAAATCCGCTCGACCGAGCGGATTTTTTCTTTATTAACATGTATTTAACAATTTAGTTACTATTCAGCAACTACTTCAAATACGATGTCAGCTACAACAGCTCTGTGTAAACGTACAGCAGCGTTGTATTTTCCTAATCTTTTTACGTTACCTCCAGTAACTTTGATAAATTTCTTATCTACTTCAGTACCTGCTTTAGCTAATGCTGCAGCAACATCAATGTTGTTTACTGAACCAAATAATTTATCTCCAGAACCTACTTTAGAAGCTATTTTGATTTCATAACCTTTAACAGTTTCAGCTATTTTGTTAGCGTCTTCTATTAATTTAGCTTCTTTATAAGCACGTTGCTTTAAGTTTTCTGCTAATACTTTTTTAGCTGAAGAAGTAGCTAAAATTGCATATCCATGAGGTATTAGGTAGTTACGTCCATAACCATTCTTAACAGTTACAACATCGTCTTTAAAACCTAAGTTTTCTACGTCTTGTTTTAATATCAATTCCATGTTTCTACTTCTTTATTATTTTAACATATCTCCAACGTAAGGCATTAAAGCTAAGTGACGAGCTCTTTTAATAGCTTGAGCCACTTTACGTTGATATTTTAATGATGTTCCTGTTAAACGTCTTGGTAAAATCTTACCTTGTTCGTTTACTAAATACATTAAGAAGTCTGCATCTTTGTAATCGATGTATTTAATACCGTTTTTCTTGAAACGACAGTATTTAGCTTCCTTTTTAGTTTCGATATCAAGCGGAGTTAAGTAACGTACTTCTCCTTGCTTGTTTCCTTTTGCTTGTTGTTCTATAGATGCCATTTCTTACTTTTTTGCAGATTTAACACGGTTTCTTCTCTTTTCAGCCCAAGCTGCAGCATGCTTATCTAACTTTACAGTTAAATAACGCATAACGCTATCGTCACGTCTAAACTCTAATTCAAACGGAGCAATTGCATCACCTGCTACTTTGTACTCAAATAAGTGGTAAAATCCACTTTTTTTCTTCTCGATTGGATACGCTAATTTTTTTAAGCCCCAATCTTCTTTAGAAATCATTTCTGCACCTTTAGAAAGTAAATAGTCCTCAAACTTCTTTACTGCTTCCTTTATCTGAGTTTCAGATAAAACGGGATTCAAAATGAAAACAGTTTCGTAATGATTCATAATTAAATTATTTAAAATTTATTTTTAAGCCTGCAAATATACTGCTTTTTAATCCATAAACAAACTCTATTACTTAAATAATTTAATGATTTTGTGTACGTTTGTAACTAAACACTCTTTTTTATGCAAATCCCTGAAATCCCTAATTTGGTTCATTACGCTATTCCCTTTTTTATTTTGACTGTTATTATAGAAGTTATATTAACGGTTAAAGTAAAACTAGAAGATTATGAATTTAAAGATGCAGCTACTTCTATTACTATGGGATTAGGTAATGTTTTTATAGGATTACTTACAAAAGGATTAATTTTTGGAGTGTTTTTCTTTTTATATCAATACCGATTGTTCACTATCTCTTTTACTTGGTGGGCTTGGTTGATTTTATTATTTGCTGAAGATTTTGCTTACTACTGGAATCATAGGATTGCACATGAGAGTAGACTATTTTGGGCGAGCCATGTGGTGCATCATTCTTCAACAAAATATAATTTGAGTACGGCATTACGCCAAACTTGGTCAGGTAGTTTTTATACATTTATATTTTGGGCGCCACTAGCAATTATAGGATTTCATCCATTAATGATAGTTACTCAAATGAGTATTAGTTTATTATATCAATACTGGATTCATACCGAGCTCATTGATAAACTACCTAAATGGTTTGAAGCTGTTTTTAATACACCAAGTCACCATAGAGTACATCATGCTACCAACCCTCAATATTTAGACAGAAATCATGCAGGAATCTTTATTATTTGGGATAAACTTTTTGGAACTTTTGAACCTGAAGTTGAAAAACCAGTATATGGCTTAGTTAAAAACATCAATACTTACAACCCTATTAAAGTGGCTTTTATTGAATGGTACAATATGTTTAACGATGTTTTTACCAGTAAAACTACACTAAGAAAAAGATTACTGTATTTTTTTAAACCTCCTGGTTGGAAACACGACGGTACTGGAAAGCTTTCAATGCATTTACGTAAAGAATGGGAAGAAAATAAAAAAGGAGAAGTTTAAACTTCTCCTTTTTTATTGTCACCTCCAAAGGCATATAATTCCCCGAGGTTTGCCTTAATTTTACTAATTAATATCAAATCGAACTCCTAATGAAATATTTCTTGTATCAGTATCTTTAAATAATGGATTTAAATCATATTTAGCATATAACCCAATTCCTTGGTAAGCGACATAAGCACTTAATCCGTAGTTATATTTATTCATATTAAAATTATTCTTCTGAACTTCTTCAACCGTAACTCCTTGCGCATTTTTGTATTCTAAATATTGGCGAGTTCCTAATTTAAAACCAAAGAAACCACCTACTCCAACTTGGAAGCTTTGATGTGTTCTATCAACAATTTCTCCATCAGAATATTTTTTGTTTTTCGAAAAATCGAACTCTAAATGCATTGGAAAGGTCATTTGTACATGTCGTAATCTACTTTCAGAAAGTTGTTCTGGGTGAATACTTAAATTTGTTTCATTTCCATTTACAGTATGATATTGATTGTTTTTTGCTCTTAAATTATTCCACAGAAAAGACAATCCATATTTAAAATATGTTTTTGAAGGTTCTTTTGACAACCGTGTTTTCCATGTAAAACCTAACTCATAAAAATGCGATTGCCAAAACTTATAATCTGAATCCTTTAAAGAGCTTAGTTTATTATTTGTTAATGTATTATTTGCTCCTAAAGCAATAACAAATTGTGTTGTAGTTCTTTTTCTTCTTCTTTTCTTTTCTCTTTCAACTTCATCTTCTTCATCGTCAGAAAAGTTTAGTCTGAACTTAAATTTTGCTATTTCAAAAGTTTGTTCTCGTGATTCTTCTTCATTGCTAAATATTTTACCGTCAATTTTGTCTTGTACAAGTTGTTGTAGTTTTTGTTCCTGAAAACTAACTTTTTTCTCTATTTGAGCTGCATGATAGGCTGCTGTTTCTTTTTTTAATATAGCAGCTTCATCAAACGATATTGTATTCTTTTCTAATTTTGTATTAATCTCTTTTACTCGAATCTTTAAAGAGTCTTTTTGCTGCTTAGTAATACTATCAATACTCATTGATATTTTCTTGACTTCTTTTTCAAATACTTTTTCTTGAGATTGGGCAATAGTTGTTACAAACAACACTAACAATAGTATTCTTTTCATTTTGATAATTTTAAATTGATAATAATTTGGAATGGTTAATTATCGATAATTAATAAGCGCTTTTATTTATTTCTCTCTACAATTGCTACAGCAATATCGGATATTCTTGATTTTAGTTTTTGCATAAAGTTTCCCTTAAACTCTTCATCATCAATCGTTCTTTCAACTTCTGCTAAAATAGTATTAGGATCTATTTTTAAGTTAGACTTTTTTAGTTCGTCTTCAATAGTTTTTAACACATCTTCTCTCTTTACTTTATGCTTTGCATAGTATTCTTTAACCTCTTCAGAACTATGTGTTACTGCAAATAGCAAATCGTCACTAATTACTTTTACTCTTGAATTAGATTCTTTCTTTTTTGTTTCTATTGGCTTATCCAATTTTCCTACTACTACTTCTTCTTTTCGTAGTTCTTCTTTTTGGATGTTTTTAAAGACTTTATCTTCTTTTTTTAAGGTAGAACTCTTAATTACAGTAATCTTTTTCTTCTTCTTTAATTGTTTTTCTTGTTGATTTTCTTCTGTCTGCACTACAGCTTCATCTGTATTTCTAAGGAACTTTTCTATGCCTTTATTATTAATTTTCAGTGTATCAACTGGAGTATCAACTATAACATCTTCAATTGGTGCTTTTGACTCTGAATCTTTAAAATAGAAGGCTACAAAGCTTATAAACAAAGTAAAACCTGCTGCATACCCTACATATAAAAACCAGTTCCTTTTTTTTGTTACTTCTCGACTATCTAAACGAGTCTCTAACCTTTCCCATGCTGAATTAGATGGTTTTAGTTCTCTGTTTTTAAGCTTTTCAGCTATATGCTTATCAATATTATTGCTTGACATTTCTTACTTTATTAATTTTCTCGTAACTAGCTTGTAAACATTTACGAGCTTTAAATAATTGTGACTTTGAGGTACTTTCAGAAATCTGTAATTTTTCTGCGACCTCTGAATGTTTATGTCCTTCAATAGCATATAAATTAAACACTAATTTATACCCCTCAGGTAACTCATCTATTAACCTTTGAATATCTTCTACCGAGGTATTTTCAAGGTTTACTGTTGCAGCTTCATTAAAAACAAAATCTTCATCCGATACTTGAACAGGGTTCTTTTTTCGTAAATAACTTATACAGGTATTTACCATAATTCTACGAATCCAGCCTTCAAAGCTCCCCATTTCTTTAAACTCCTCAATATTGGTAAAAACTTTAAAAAAGCCCTGTAGCATTAAATCTTCTGCATGATGTAAGTCTTTTACATACTGCCTGCAAACTCCTAACATTTTTGGAGAATGTTGCTCAAATATTAGTTGCTGAGCTTCTCTACTTTGTTTTTTTGCTTGTTTTATAAGCGAAGCTTCTTTGTTATGTAATGAAATAATTTTCAAATCAATAGGTACGTTTTTTTATAGCCTTACAAATATAAAGACTACCGAACTTGAAAAAAGGTTGCCTGAAGAATAAAAAAACCTCCGAACTTGTTATAAGACCGGAGGTTCAAATACCATAATTAAATGATATTTCAGGGGGGACTAGCTCTTTTTGTGTCTCCTCTGAATTATGTGGCAAAGTTATACTATATCAACAAATATATTTACAGGAAAAAACCTAGATATACATTAAAAATTCATTTAAAAACATTTTCTTACAAAACTTGCCCAATATAATTCTTTGCACTACTTTTATTATAAACCTAATAAGTATAAAGAGTTTTTATTATATGAATTATAATGCAACGATAGAGGAAGAAAACAAAGAAATAGCAAATAGGTATAAAAACTTATTAAAAGGTACATATCAAACGTTATCAGAAAATGATAAAAAATTGATACGTAAAGCTTTTGATATTGCTGTAGAAGCACATTCTGAACAACGTAGAAAATCAGGTGAACCTTATATTTACCATCCTATTTCTGTGGCAAAAATCGTTGCTGATGAAATAGGTTTAGGAGCCACTTCTATTGCTGCTGCCCTACTTCATGATGTTGTGGAAGACACCCACTATACAATTGATGATATGGAACGCTTGTTTGGTGAAAAAATTGCTCGTATTGTTAGCGGACTCACTAAAATTTCTAATTTAAAAAAGGATCAAGATTTCTCTATACAAGCAGAGAATTTTAGAAAAATGTTACTTACCCTGAATGATGATGTCCGAGTAATACTGATTAAAATAGCTGATAGGTTACACAATATGCAAACTATGGACTCTATGCCACCTCACAAGCAGGTGAAAATAGCATCTGAAACCTTGTATATCTACGCACCATTAGCTCACCGTTTAGGACTTTATAACATAAAAACTGAGTTGGAAGACCTAGGGTTAAAATATACCGAACCCGATGTTTATAAGGATATTTTAATTAAAATTAAAGATAGTAAAGAAGATCAACAAAAATATATTGATAGCTTTACTAGTGTTTTAAATGAAGCCTTAAATAAAGAAGGCTTTAATTATGAAATAAAAGGACGTTTTAAATCTATTTTTTCTATCCGCAGAAAAATGCGTAAGCAAAACGTAACTTTTGATGAAGTGTACGATAAGTTTGCGATTCGTATTATTTACAAACCTACTTCTGACGATGAAAAGTTCGATGCTTGGAAAATATACTCTATAGTTACTGATTTTTTTAAACCAAACCCTGCCAGATTAAGAGATTGGATTTCACAACCAAAATCAACAGGATATGAAGCATTACACATAACAGTAATTGGACCTCAAGCTAAATGGGTTGAAGTTCAAATTCGTTCTGAAAGAATGGATGAAATTGCTGAAAAAGGTTATGCTGCCCACTTTAAATACAAGCAAGGCTCTGTAAAAGAAAATGGCTTAGAAGGATGGTTAAATCGTTTAAAAGAAAGTTTAGAAAACCAGAGTTTAGACGCTGTAGACTTTGTTGAAGACTTTAAATTGAATCTTTATGCTAAAGAAATTTATGTATTTACTCCAAAAGGAGACCTAAAATCACTTCCTAAAGGAGCTTCAGCATTAGACTTTGCCTTTTCTGTACATACCGATGTTGGATTAAAGTGTCGTGGAGCCAAAGTAAACGGAAAATTAGTGCCATTAAGTCACGAATTAAAAAGTGGAGATCAGGTAGAAGTGCTTACCGCCTCTAACAACAAACCTAATGTGCGTTGGTTAGACTTTGTTATTACAGCTAGAGCGCGTGCTAAAATAAAATCAGCTTTAAAAGCAGAAGAAAAGAAAATAGCAGAAGAAGGAAAAGCTATTTTACAACGAAAACTACGTCATTTAAAAATTAACTCAAATGAAAAAGTTATTCATGAGTTAGCTAGTTATTTCGGCTTAAAAACTAGTTTCGATTTATTTTATCGAGTTGGTAATGGCGCTATAGACAATACACAACTTAAGGAGTTTATTGCTCAAAGAAGTAACCGTATTATGGGCTTTATTAAAAGTACCTTTAGACGTTCTCCTTCAAAAGAAATATCCGAAAAAGAAGAGGTTACTAATAAATATGATGCCTTAGTTTTTGGTAAAGAAGAACAAACATTAGATTATACTCTGGCAAAATGCTGTTCACCTATTCCTGGCGATAAAGTTTTTGGTTTTGTAACTATTAACGAAGGAATTAAGGTACATAAAAACGATTGTCCTAATGCTATTTCGCTACAGTCAAACTATGCCTACAGAATTATGCCTGCGAAGTGGATTGATTCTACCAAGCAAGAGTTTACAGTTATTTTACACCTTTCTGGTATTGATAATAAAGGAATTGTTAACAACATTACCAAAATAATTTCTAATAGTATGGATGTGTTTATTCATAGTATAAATATTTCTGGAGATAATGGTGTGTTTGAAGGAAAGCTATCGTTAAGTGTAAAAAATAAAACCCAACTTGATAAATTAATTAATAACATGAAACAAGTAGAAGGCCTTCAAAAAGTTGAGCGTGTTAATACTTTGTAAATTTCGTTTTTAACATTCTTGTATTTTATCAAGAAATAAACGTAAATTTGTCCTTTCGTAAAATTTAAAAATAAATGAGTAATTCAGCCGAAAATCAAGAAATTGTAAAAAAAGTATTCACTTCTTTCTTAGAAGAGAATAAACACCGTAAAACACCAGAACGTTACGCTATTTTACAAGAGATTTACGATGCTGAAGAACATTTTGACATAGAATCTTTATACATTAAGATGAAAAATAAAAACTATCGTGTTAGTAGAGCTACACTTTACAATACGATAGATTTATTGTTAGACTGTGGATTGGTTCGTAAACATCAATTTGAAGGGCAATCAATGGCGCGCTACGAAAAAAGTTACTTCGATAAAAATCACGATCATGTAATACTTACAGATAGTGGCGAAGTAAAAGAATTTTGCGACCCCCGAATTCAAATTATCAAAAAAACAATTGAAGATGTTTTTGATATAGATATTCATAACCACTCACTTTATTTCTACGGAACAAAAAGAAACAACAAATAAAAACACACTTAACAACACACTAAATGGCAGTAGATTTATTACTCGGACTACAATGGGGAGACGAGGGAAAAGGTAAGATTGTAGACGTTTTAACAAAAAACTACGATATAATTGCACGTTTTCAAGGAGGTCCAAATGCTGGTCACACGCTAATTTTTGACGGAAACAAGCATGTACTACATACTATTCCATCTGGAATTTTTCATAAAACAGCTTTAAATGTAGTAGGTAACGGAGTGGTTATTGACCCTGTTATCTTTCAAAAAGAATTAGAGAATTTAGATACGCATAACATTGATTATACTTCTAAATTATTAATTTCTCGAAAAGCGCACTTGATTTTACCAACGCACCGATTATTAGACGCAGCTTCTGAAACTTCAAAAGGAAAAGCTAAAATAGGATCTACATTAAAAGGAATTGGACCAACATACATGGACAAAACTGGTAGAAATGGAATGCGTGTGGGTGATTTAGAATTAGACAACTGGAAAGAAAAATATAGAGCTTTAACTGAAAAGCACTTAAGTATGTTAGCATACTTTGATGTTCAAATCGATTATGATTTAGACGAGTTAGAAGCTGAATTTTCTAGAGGAATTGAAAAATTAAAAACATTACAGTTTATTGATTCTGAAGAATTTTTAAACAGCGCTATTAAAGAAGGTAAAACTATTTTAGCTGAAGGAGCTCAAGGATCGTTATTAGATATCGATTTTGGAACATATCCTTTCGTAACTTCTTCAAATACCACTGCTGCTGGTGCTTGTACTGGTTTAGGAGTTGCTCCTAATAGAATTGGTGAAGTTTTCGGTATTTTTAAAGCATACACTACTCGTGTAGGTTCTGGACCTTTCCCAACAGAGTTATTTGACGAAGACGGAGCTACTATGGCAGAAGTTGGTCATGAGTTTGGAGCTACAACTGGACGTGCTCGTCGTTGTGGATGGTTAGATTTAGTTGCGTTAAAATATGCTGTTGATGTAAACGGTGTTACACAATTAATGATGATGAAAGGTGATGTTTTATCTGGTTTTGACACTTTAAAAGTTTGTACTTCTTACAATTACAAAGGTGAAGAAATTTCTCATTTACCTTATAATATTGAACCAGAAAACGTAAGTGTAAACTATACTGAATTCAAAGGTTGGGAAGATGATTTAACAAAAATGAATTCTTCTGATGAATTACCTCAAAACTTATTAAATTACATCTCGTTTATTGAAAAAGAAACGGGTGTACCTGTAAAAATAGTTTCAGTAGGACCTGATAGAAAACAAACAATTAATAGATAAAAATTTAAAGGAGCTCAATTGAGCTCCTTTTTTATGATGATAAAAGAATATTTAGAAAATATCACTACTCAATTTAAATCATATAAAGAAGTAGCTGATAAAGCGATTGCCCAACTAGAAGAAAAAGACGTACACTGGAAATACAATGAAGAAAGCAATAGTATAGCTGCTATTATTGTGCATGTATCAGAAAATATGTTGTCGCGTTGGACAGATTTTTTTACTTCTGATGGAGAAAAAGAATGGAGAGATAGAGATGCTGAGTTTGAAACTCATGATTTATCAAAAAAAGAATTGATAGCTCAATGGGAAAAAGGATGGGATTCCCTTTTTTCAGCGTTAGATTCATTAAATGAAGAAAACTTCAATCAACCTATACTTATAAGAAATAAACAAGTTAAGTTAATTGAAAGCATTACAAGGCAAATAGCTCATTACCCTTATCACATTGGTCAAATAGCCTATATTGGTAAAATGATTTTAAATGACAAATGGCAAACGGCTTCGATTGGCAAAGGAAAGTCTAAAGAGTTTATACAGACTCAATTTGACAAAAACAAATAAAAAAAACGTCTTTTAGGAATTTCTAAAAGACGTTTTTAATTAGAAAACATGGCAGCTAATTTTTTACTGTTTCCAAAATACTTGCTACTGTTTCTTTGTTATCTACCCCCAAACCTTCTTGTTGATGCACTAACTCTCCTTCTGGGTTAAATACACTTATAATATTTGAGTGTGAAAAATCTAATGGAGAAATTTGTTTGTATTTCACAGCTAGTACATTCGCAAACTCTCTAACTGATTCTTCTGTGCCTTGTAAAAAAGTCCAATGCTCATCATCCATAAAGTTTTCTTTCGCAAAAGCCTTTAATCGTTCTGGGGTATCGTTTTTAGGGTCTATACTAATTAAAACGTATTGTAAGTCTTCGTTATATTCTTTAGGTATTTTAGCCTCAATATTACGCATATCAGCAACCAATCTTGGGCAAGCAGCTTTACATGTAGTATAAATCATTACCATTACCAAAGTTTTCCCTCTTAAATCTTCTAAATGAATCCTTTTATTCTCTTCAGTTTTCCATTCTGATGTTAAATTGAATATAGAACTTTCAGAAATATCAGTAGCTAGTTCTTTAGCATCATTTTGATTCTTTTGTGCTAAATCCATTTTACAAACAGGGCAACTCCCTCCTTCTCCATACATTTTATCTCCCTCACAAAGCATAGGACATTCATATACAGTTGCCAAATTCGTATTGTTTTTCTCTTTTTTACAAGAACTTAATAACGTAATTGAAAAAAGAAATATCATTATATATTTTACTACTTTCATTGTGCTGTATTTTTATCTTTTACACATCTAAAACCTAAGTTTCGCATTGTGTATTTAGCTTTTAAACTTCCACGGGTAGCATAGCGCATAAAAGCTGCATAATTCATTAAATCTGTCGACCCAATTGCTGCACTACCGCAGAATAAATTACTATCATTATCAACATCTTTTCTAGATTCTCCTGACACTAATACCGAATTAAAATCGGATGTCCATTCCCAAACTAAGCCATGCATATCATACACTCCCCAATAGTTTTTAAAAGTTGAACCTATAATATTATTAAATGTTCTTGGTTTTTCATACCATCCTAAAATGTATTCATTGTATGTTTTTAAGGTTCTTGCATCTGCTAATTTTTGATTAGCCATTCCTACATATTCCCATTCATCAACTGTAGGCAAACGTTTTCCTTTATTTTCACAATAACATTTGGCTGCAAACCATGAAATATTGGTAACCGGTGATTTTAATTTAAGATTACCTCCTATTTCAGTATCATTTTTCCAATTAATAAGGTAACTTTTATCTGCAAACAGCTTAATTACTTTAGATTTTCTCCATTTTGGATTTTCTTTTACAAACTGTAAAAAGTCTTCATTAGTTACAGGATGTACATCCATAAAAAAATCTTGAATAGTTACTCTTGCTGAATCTCTTCCGTACAAAGGAATATAATCACCTCCTTTAATGGGAACCATTTTAGATTGACAATTCATATTGGAAATGCCTAAGAAAAATATACAAATTGTCAATCTTAAAATAGTTTTCATTTCTTTTAATTTAGAGTTTAACTATGCTTTTAGTGAGCACTTCTTACTTCTAATACAGTATTTACACTAACATTTGTTTTATTGTTATCCCAAGAATTGTAAACATAAGTAAGAACATCTGCTACTTCTTGATCGTTTAAAGCTTGTTTGGTCATTACACTATTATACTTTTGACCATTTACTGTTATTTCTCCTGTTTTACCGTGTAAAACAATATCAATAGCTCTCTTAACGTCAGCATTTAAATAATCTGATTTTGCTAAAGGAGGAAATGCATTTGGAATTCCTTCTCCGTTCGCTTGGTGACATGCAAAGCAGGTTTTTGTATAAATTTGTTTTCCGTCTGCTATTTTTTGTGCTAATGATTTATCTTGTGGTTTTGCTACAACCTCTTCTTCTTTACCATTAGGCATTTCTTGAATAGTACCTCCTTCAGGATTGTAAATTCCCTCTTGTTTTACTCCTGAATAAATTTTCTTTTTCTCTTCACCTTTTACTTTCAACATTCCTAAAGCTCCTTTGTTAAAAGCTCTAAAAATAGCATGGTCTACTAAAATAAACGTCCCAGGAACATCTACTTTAAAATCCACAATAGCAGCCCCACCTGCTGGTATTGATGTTGTTTGTACATCTTTATTAATTACAGAACCTCCTTCAATATGAACATTGTCAAAAATTTCACCAATTACGTGAAAAGACGACGTTAAATTAGGTCCACCATTACCAACAAATAAACGTACTGTTTCTCCTACATTAGCAGTAATTGCATTATCACCCGTTAAAGCTCCTACGCTTCCGTTAAACACTACATAATCGGCATCTTCTTTTACTGCTTTTCTCATATCAAAAGCCTGTAAACCTGGTTCTCCATTCTCTCCCTTTGTATAGAAATCACCTTGCATAATATAGTATTCTTTATCTACTTTTGGTAGTCCTCCTTCTGGTTCCACTAAAATTAAACCATACATTCCGTTAGCAATATGCATTCCTACAGGCGCAGTAGCACAGTGATACACATATAACCCAGGGTTTAAAGCTTTAAATGAAAATGTTTTTTCATGACCAGGAGCTACAAAAGAAGAAGTTGCTCCTCCACCTGGACCTGTTACTGCATGTAAATCAATATTATGAGGTAATCTATTATCTGGGTGATTTGATAGTGTAAATTCTACTTCATCTCCTACTCTAGTTCTTATAAAACTTCCTGGAACTGAACCACCAAACGTCCAGTACACATATTCTACACCATCTGTCATAGTTCCTTCTTTTTCAAGAATCTCCATGTTTACTAGTAACTTTTTAGCAGTTCTGTTACCTACAGGCACTGGAACATGAGGTGGAGCTGTTAATTCTGCTTCTATAGTTCCTTTAATTGCTATACCTGAAGCATCTTTCATGGCTAAGCCTTCAGGTTTTTCATTTTTACAGCTTGTTATTAAAAACATAGCTGCTAAAATCATTGAAATTGTTTTCACTTGTTTCATTTCTCTCTATTGATGTAGTTATTAATACCTTTTTAATAAAAGACTTTTTTATCTTTTATTAAACAAAACTACTAACAGAAAAGCTTATGAAATATGATTTTTATCATGAAAACAAAAAAGGAGCTTTTAGCCCCTTTTTAATTATTTATCTTTTAAAATTTCTTCACCAAATTGGCTACACAGCTCCAAGGTTTCATTAATATCTCCCATTGTCGTTTTAGGGTTAATCAAACACATTCTAAGCACTACCTGTTTATTCAATATAGTAGTTACTAAAAACGCTTCTCTAGAGTCCATTATCTTTTGAGAAATTTTCTGATTTAATTTATCAATTTCTTTTTCTGATAAATTCAACCCGATAGGGTTATATCTAAAATTAATTACTGCTAAGGTTGCAGGAGAAATAATTTCCCAGTCTCTACTCTTACGTAACATTTTCTCTACATCATCAGCTAATTGAATGTTGTAAGTAACAGCTTCTTTAAAAGCGTCTAACCCATAAGTTTTAATAGACATATAAAACTTTAGTGCTCTAAAACGTCTTGTTAACTGAATTCCATAGTCGTAAAAATTAATTTCCGATTCGTTTCCTTCAATGTCTCTTAAGTACTCTGGTTTTTCGCTAAAAGTACCACTTAACCAAGAAGCGTCTTTTACTAACAAACAACCAATTTCATAAGGTTGATAAAACCATTTATGCGGATCTACAGTAAGAGAATCAGCTCTTTCAATTCCACGCAAAGCTTTTGCTCCTTTTTTTGATAAAATAGCTGCTCCACCATATGCCCCATCAATATGGAACCATAAATTTTCTTCTTCACAAATATCTGCTATTTCATCTAAAGGGTCTACAGTACCAGTATTTGTAGTTCCTGCAGAAGCGATATAACAAAACGGTTGTAACCCTTCTAATCGGTCTTTTGCAATCGCATTTTTTAGTTTGTTAATACTAATTCTAAACTCTAAATCAGTGGGTAAAACTCTAATTTGCTCTTTTTTAAATCCTAAAACACGAATTGCTTTAATATTTGAAGAGTGTGCCTGATCTGACAAATAAATTATGGCTTTAGAAAAATCATCACCACATTTTAAACGTCTAGCAGTAACCAAAGCTGTTAAGTTTGCCATAGAACCACCACTGGTAAAAATTCCTCCTCCTTTTTCAACAGGGAAATTATACATTTTTAGTAACCAGTTCATTGTTACAATTTCTAACTCAGCTGCTGCAGGAGAAACCATCCATCCACCAGAAAAAATATTGAATCCTGTTGCCAAACTATCTGCCATAGTACTAATAAAGTTACTAGGCCCTGGTACAAATGAATATGCTTTAGGGTGAGAAATAACGGTACTATTAGGTATTACATTATCCATCACAAAATCTAACACTTTATCAGCAGGCATACCAGCATTTGGAGCTTCTTGTAAGAAAATACTGTCCATTTCTTTTCTAGAGGCACTGGCTACAGGCTTTTTTTGCTCTAACGTAGCCCAATGTTCTGCAATTATATCAACAATTTTATATCCGTAAGATTTCATCTCTTCTTTTGATAAATCAAAATGAGCGCTCATATCTTTATAATTTTTTAATTTGTTACAAAATTAACCATTTACTAAGTGACAATCTTTTATTTATCTTGATAATTTTATTTCTTTATTAAGATTTTAGCATGTTCTTTTCATTATTTTTGTGCATTAAATCGTATTATTTTGAAAAAACTATTCCTATTAATTTTTATATTATTCTCTGTTGTAAGTTTTTCTCAAACAAAAAAAATAAAAATACTTTCTACTGAAATAAGTACTGCTGATGAAAGTAAATATCCAGGAGCTACTATACTGATAGGAAAAGTTAAAATGTCACACGAAGGGGCTACTCTAGACTGTAAAAGAGCATTACTTTATAAAGACAAAAATTTATTTAAAGCTATTGGTGAAGTAATTATTGAGCAAGGAGATAGTATTATTCAATACAGTGATTTTGCTACCTATAACGGAAACACTAAAAAGGCAAAATCTTGGGGAAATGTAGAAATTAATGATAAAGAAATGACGCTAAAAACTGATACGCTTCATTTTGATAGAATTAATCAAATATTATACTACCCAAACGGAGGAACTATCCGTGATACAAAAAACACTCTAAAAAGTGTAAAAGGAACTTATCTATTAAGAGAAAAAAAGTTTACTGCTAAAACAAAAGTAACAGTTGTAAACCCTGAAAATCATTTAGAATCTAACCATTTAGATTATTATACCAATACTAACTTAGCTTATTTATACGGGCCAAGTACCATTACTAATTTAAAAGATAGTACTAAAGTATATTCTGAAAGAGGTTTTTACGATACGAATACCGATGTTTCTTACTTTGTTAAACGCGCAAAATTGTTCTTAAAAGAACGAACCGTTTCTGCTGATAGCTTGTACTACGATAAACGTAACGGTTTTGCCTCAGCAACCAACAATATAAAAGTAGTTGATACCGTTCAAAATATGGTAGCTAAAGGAAATTATGCTGAGTTATATGAACTCAAAGATTCTTTGTTTATAATTGATAGAGCCGTTGCTATTTCTGTATTTGAAAAAGACTCTATGCATGTTGCGGGTGATAAAATTTTATTAACCGGTAAACCTGAAAAACGAATTGCTAGAATTTTTAACAACGTAAAAATATTCAAGTCCGATTTACAGGGTAAATGTGACTCCATTCATACAAGTCAAGAAACAGGATTAACTAGAATGTTTAACAGACCTATCCTGTGGTCTAATAATAGCCAAATAACAGGTGACAGTATTCAGTTAGTATCTAATAAAGAAACAAATAAACTTGACTCTTTAAAGGTTTTACAAAATGGTTTTATGATTCAACAAGACTCCGTTCATACAGAAAACTTTAATCAAATTAAAGGAAGAAATATTTATGGAAAGTTTGAAAAAGGAGAATTAAGAACAATGTTAGTTAAGGGTAATGCTGAGTCTTTATACTACAGTAATAACGAAAAAACACAAGAATTAGAAACTATCACAAAAGAAATTGCAAGTGATATTGAGTTTATTTTAGAAGATGGAGAAATAACACAAACTAAATACTTTAAAAAATCTGAAGGAAAAACTTTTCCTCCTTCTGAATTTCCTTCTGACGAAAAAAAATTTAAAGGCTTTTTATGGCGAGGAGATGAACAGCCCCTAACTGTTGAAGATATTTTTTTGAAAGACGCTACTTCTACCGTTCCTTCAAAAAGAAAAAAACAACCTGATGTTGTTAAAGAAGCTAGGGAACAGTTTATTGAAGAAACTTCAAAAAATGAAAAAGAACAAGAAAAGCTAAAACTTAAAAAATTAAAATAATTTCTGTGAAAGACGATTTTTTTAAATACCAAGGTCAAACCACACCTCACCCATTAGCTATTGAAATTTCACATGCCAAAGGAAGTTATATTTATGATAGCAACGGAAAAGCGATGTTAGATTTTGTTGCAGGAGTTTCTGCAAATAGTTTAGGACATAATCACCCTAAAGTAAACGAAGCCATAAAAAATCAATTAGAGCAGTATACACATGTAATGGTGTATGGTGAGTTTATACAAAAACCACAATTAGAATTGTGTAAAGCCTTGGCTGCTACCTTACCTCCTAACCTTTCGTCTGTTTATCTGGTAAATTCTGGTACCGAAGCTACCGAAGGTGCTTTAAAGTTAGCCAAACGATTTACGGGTAGAAGTGAAATTATTGCGGCTAAAAATGCGTATCACGGAAATACACAAGGTGCTATGAGTGTATGTGGTGCAGAACAACAAAACCGTGCATTTCGTCCGTTAGTTCCAGGAAGTAAGTTTATTGAATACAACAACGAAATAGATTTAGAAAAAATCAATACCAATACAGCGGGTGTTATCCTTGAAACTATTCAAGGTGGTGCAGGATTTATCGAACCTAAAAATAATTATTTAGCAAAAGTAAAACAACGTTGTGAAGAAGTTGGCGCCTTGTTAATTTTAGATGAAATTCAATCAGGAGTTGGACGTACAGGGAAATTTTGGGGATTTGAAAATTATAACGTCACTCCAGATATTATTATCACGGGTAAAGGTTTAGGTGGCGGAATGCCTATCGGCGCTTTTATTGCTTCTTTTGAGATAATGAACTGTTTAAAAGAGCACCCGAAATTAGGACATATTACTACGTTTGGCGGACATCCTGTAATTGCGAGTGCTGGTTTAGCTACGGTACAAGAAATCACTTCCTCTAACTTAATGGAAGAAGCCTTACGAAAAGAAAAAATTATTCGCGATGCCTTTAAAAATCACCCTGCTGTTAAAGAAATTAGAGGAAAAGGATTGATGCTTGCTTTATTAGTAGATACTCCTGAAGCTGCCTCACAAGTAATTTTAAACTGTTTAGATAAAGGATTGATTTTATTCTGGTTACTTTTTGAAGGAAGAGCCATTCGTATTACGCCTCCACTAACTATTTCTGATGAAGAACTAGAAAAAGGATGTGATCTTATTGTAAGTGAGTTGGATAAATTGTAGTTTATCAATAATTCAAACATCTTAAAATAGATAGTTAAAAAAGAAATAGTAACTTTGAATGACTGGATTAGTGCTTTTCATAGGATACAATGTTGTACTGCGTTTTTATTTCACTATTTCTTTAAATCTCTTTATTAGTCTCTTGTATGAGTTTGGTAAATTCTGGTGCGGTAAGTTTGATATGACGTGTAACAATAAATCTAATTTCTTAAGACTCCCTTCGAAATTCGTCAATAGGTTATTAGTGTTCCTATCCGCAACTGGAATATTCAGACGGTTATAAATCAAGTTTCTTGCTGTCGTAGAACCTACTAAGTCCATTTCCATATTGTACTTCATACATAATACATCAAATTCTAATGTAAGGTCTAATGCACGACTATGATTAGATGTCAATAAACCCTCTATCTGTGTTCTTTTATTTTGATTATTTAGAATTTCAGGTATTAAAGGTTCATTATTGTATGTGTTACGGTAGTTGAAAAACCCATTCCCATATCGACTATTAGCTTTACTGCCGTTTTGGTAGTCAAAGAAAAAATCTTTGTCGATTATCATAGTTTTTGGAATTTTTAAATCTCTTAAAAGATAGAATGCATACTTTAAGGATGATATTCCACTAAGTTCCAAGACCGAAATACCGTGTCTTTCTATTACTATATTTTTTAGTTTCAATAAATTTCTAAATACCTCAGAGTCTGTTGGACTTTCTGTCACTATAACGTGGTTGGCAAAAAAGAATTCTGAATTACGAAATTTATGAAACTTGTCATATTGTAGTGTTTGCAGATTATAATTCTGCCAAAATTGAGAATTCAATTGATGAATGGTAGTTTTAAAACTTCTCTTTACGTCTTTTTCCTTTCTTACTAAGACTATTTTAGTATGGTCCAATTCATCTATCAGTACCGTTGAATGAGTAGTGAATATTAGCTGTAAATCATTGTTATTTGTTTCATCCAAGAGAGCAAATATTAACTCTTTTTGGGCTTGTGGATGTAGATTGATTTCAGGCTCTTCAATTCCTATTATGAAGTTTGTATGATTTAACTTGGCTAAATATCTATATATTGAAATAGCTACAAGGCTTTGAATTCCACTTCCGCATTCTTCCAATTTAAAATTTTGCTCTTCTTCAACAATTTTGATTGCTAAATCATTAATGAATAGTTCATAATTCAAAGGAAATCTGCTGTCTATTTCTACACTAAACCCCTTTTTGGCTAAGTACATATCCTCAATGCCTTTGGATACTTTGCTTAAAGCGTTCTTTTTGAAATATTTGAAAGCGTCTTTTACTTTTGGACTTAACGTGTCTCTTTTTGCAGTATGTGTTGAAAAGAAATTATCCAAAAGTTTTTTTAAAATTGTTATTTCGTCCTGTCCTTTATATTTCGCTCCACGTTCTGTTGGTATTAAAACAAATTGAACATCACTAAACAATTCTTTCACAAAATCTTCGGTAGCAATTTGAAAATTATTGTTGTTTTTTATTAAATACTCTAATCTGTTTCTTTGTTTGTTGAATTCTTGTTTAACGCAAATCTGTCCATTATTTAAGAAAGGATTGTAAACTGCTTTATTAGGAACGGATTCAAAATCAATTGTGATTCTTGGAACAGCTCTTTTGGTTGTATACAAATTGGTTCCATCTATAAAATGATGAATTTCAGCATTTGGATTAAAGAAAGAATTTAAAGCTCTCATTAAAGCTGATTTTCCTGAATTATTCTGTCCAACTATTGCCGTAACTTGATTAAAATGAAATTTTCCGTTCTCAACTGAACGGAATTTAGATATATGAACTTCCTTTATTTTCATTTTTCGTTAAATGCAGTACAACGGGTTTGTGTAAGGAAAGTTGCATGGTTTAAGCACTAAATTTAGTAAATAAAACACAAACTAAGAAAATCCGCGAGGATTTTCGTAAGTAAGCTTTTACCAGCAATTTTTTTTACACGGTGTTAACAACAGTTTTTATTTTATATCGAGAAAGTCTAAATATTCTTGATAATTATATATAATATTTTGATTGTTTGTACTAAATGCAGATTTAATCATTGCTTTATCTGATGTTACAAAAATCATTTTTGATGAATTTATTGTGTTTTGACCAGTATAATACATCATATGTATGTCCCAAATATAATTAGAGTTTTTTTCAATATTGAAATTATTTTGAGCAACCTTTTTGAAAACATTTTTTTGTAGGTTAATAGGTTCAGGAAAGGTTTTTATAAATTCCTCAGCCATTGGCTCTAATTCTTTTAAAGTCAGTATTCTGGTGTTGTTCTCTGCATTTAATAATAAATTTGTAAGATGCAACATTGCAGATGCTATTTCTATAGAAGTTTTTTTGCTTTCAATTTGTTTTATAATTGCATTCCTTTTGTTCTTATCTGATTTGAATATATTATTTCCATTTGAATTAGGGTCAATTTGTTTAAAGAAATTCGTAATTGATTCTGTAAAACCTTTTTCCCCTTCTTCAATATGTTTTTTGTTAAGTGAAAGGTTTTTTTCTAATTTTAAAAAAGTCTCAAAGTATGGTTTTTTTGCAATATTAAAAGCCATTTGTCCGATTGCTTTTTGAGTTTCTATTTTCATTTGAATTTCTTGTTGAAAGAAACTCTTTCCGATAAGCAACTCAGGAGATGGTATTGCTTCGTAATTTTCTGTTGTTCCGCTATGATGATATAATGCCTTTAATGATTGAATTATATATTTCCTATTAGTCCAATTTTTATGGTTTATATGTGCTAATAGTTCTTTAGCAACAATTGGATTAAATAATGGAGATATGTCCTTTTTATTTTCAGCAAATTTTATTTTGTTAAGTAATCTACTTAATTGTTTATTGGTTTTATTTCTACTTAAATTTCTATAAAAATTTGTATCAAGTATTACTTTGAACATAGTTTGGTTATTGTTGTTAACTTGTTTATATAGATGTAAAACACATCGTTATACACCTGTTTTTATAGGTTTATAGTTGTATTTTATGTTTGTTTATACTCTTACGAACTTACTAATAATAATTTAATTTTCTTACGGAATACCATAAGCTCAGCTATTTAGATACTAAAAGTAGTTTTAGTTGTTATTAACGACCTCTGATACCTTATTTAGAAAATCAAAAACCAAGTTGACACACTTTATTAAATACTTCCAAAAATAAGTTGACACACTTTATTGAATACTCCCGACACACTTTATTGAATACTCCCGTTATTGGGTCGCTAACATCACGGCATGCTCCGTTAACACTACGGCACGGGTCGCTGATATCACGGCATGCTCCGTTAACACCACGGCATGGGTCGCTGATATCACGGCATGCTCCGTTAACACCACGGCACGGGTCGCTGATATCAAGGCATGCTCCGAAGACACTACGGCACGGGTCGCTAATATCACGGCACGCTCCGAAGACACCGCGGCATGGGTCGCTGATATCACGGCGTGCTCCGTTAACACCAAGGCACGGGTCGCTGATATCACGGCATGCTCCGAAGACACCACGGCATGGGTCGCTAATATCACGGCATGCTCCGAAGACACTACGGCATGGGTCGCTGATATCACGGCATGCTCCGAAGACACCACGGCACGGGTCGCTGATATCACGGCGTGCTCCGTTAACACCAAGGCACGGGTCGCTGATATCACGGCGTGCTCCGTTAACACCACGGCACGGGTCGCTAATATCACGGCATGCTCCGTTAACACCACGGCATGGGTCGCTGATATCACGGCGTGCTCCGAAGACACCACGGCATGGATCGCTAATATCACGGCATCCTCCGAAGACACTACGGCATGGGTCGCTGATATCACGGCACGATTAGTTAATGCTTTTCTCTACTATGTTATTATTTTTTTCTTAGGATATAAGCTAAAGGTATTTTCATTGTTTTTTATAACATAATTTATGCACTTAATTCAATGTTAAACAACAAAAGATATATCATTCCTTTTCTAGCTGTAACTCCGGCTTCTTTTATTGGTACAACAAATAATCTCACTCAAAAAAAACCATAAAACACTGATAATTAACACTTTTTTATTATTTTAGTTCGCGAAAAATAAAAAAGCTATGTCTAAAAAACCAGTTGTAACTCTAGGTAGTAATCACCAATGTCCAATGTGTAGTGGGTCTACACCTCATGTTGGAGGACCTGTTACCCAAGGAGAGCAAAATATTTTAATTAACGGTAAACCTGTGGCAACTATTGGTAGCATGTGTACATGTAACGCAGGTATAGATACTATAGTCACTGGAAACCCAAGTATTCTTGCTAATGGTAAACCTATAGCATGTATAGGTGATATGACTGCACATGGGGGAGCTATTACTTCTGGAGAGAATAATGTTCTTGTTAGTAGTAGCTCACCACAATCAACTGTAGTGATGCCTATTGATCAAATTCCATTTCCTGATGTTAGTTTTAAAGATAGAATTGGAGCAGCATTAACAGGCAATTCAAAAAAACTAAAGCAAGCTGAAAAAAATCAACAAAAAATAAAAGAACTTGCTGAGCAACAAGAGCAAGAAAAAAAAGAAAAAGAGCTCCCAAAACTACAAGGTGAAATTATTTTTATAAATGGTTATTTAAGTGACTTTAAAACAAACAGCGAATCACACTGGAATGCTATAATGGATTTAAACCCTGATAAACCTGGTTGGTTTACCTCAAGAGGTGAAAACACTAATGAATATAAACGTACTGATCATGATGATTATTATACTGCCGAACAACGTGAAAAAGACCTGCACAAAAGTAAATTTAGAAAAATAGTTGAAGAAAAGTTTAGAAATCCTAATACGTTAATTTTTAAAACTCCCGAAAGTAAATATTATGGTTACTGGAATGATATCGCTAATGACTACAAAGCTACAGAAACCTACGCCAAATACTTTAATGCAGATGGTAGAGTGCACTACATAAATGGTTCACATGGGCTAGGAAGTAGCGGAGCACATAGAGTTGATCATGGTATTGCTTTAGGCTATGAATGGGCCCGTTATAATTGGAAACTCATCAAAAAAGAAAAGGTTGATGCAAAAAAAGAAGAAAAACCCGAAATAGAAAGCTATTCTCCGCATTATAAACCCGTAACTATTGTTG
This sequence comes from Tenacibaculum sp. 1_MG-2023, assembly GCF_030547425.1. Lineage (GTDB taxonomy): Bacteria > Bacteroidota > Bacteroidia > Flavobacteriales > Flavobacteriaceae > Polaribacter. The sequence continues at coordinate 96,031 of NZ_JAUORH010000010.1, forward strand.
GTCATAGTCAAGGTGCGTGTATGGCAGCAGGTGTAAAACTAGGGGTTATTAAATATGCTAACGAAATGGGATGGAAAAAAGTAGCCATAAATACTATTTTTTTAGGAGTGCATCAACCTAAAGGGTTATATGGGAAAAACTACGATAGTCTTATTAAGAAAAAAACACAAGAGTACATGGTTTACAAAAATGCTGTACTTAGAGGAAAAAATGAAGATAGCGGGCATAAATTTTTAAGTGCAATTTCTGAATTATATAGTCCTAAATATAAAAAGGTTTTTAACAAACGAGGTTTATTTGAACATGTAAAAGCTATTTGTTACGATTGGAACGCTTATAAAAGTAGAGCTCTACAATTTACTTTTCCAAACGACAGAGGTGATTTAGTAACTATAGATGGAGATATACCAGAAATAAAAAGTGCCTGTCATCCTAAAAGGGATAAAACGTTATTTAGTGCTGAATATTTTCATAAACAAGATAGTATTCCTTCATATTACCAAACACAACAAAATAAAAAAATCATTGATTTGTCTATGTATGGAGCTGAAAGTGGCTATGTAGTTATTCCTCCTTATGTAGCTGAAGAACGTTACGATTACGATGCTATAGAAAAGTTAGACTCCCCCACTATAAATCAACAAATGCACGGTGTACATTGGAAAGGTTATAGTAGAGTAGCCATACGTTGGGGTGTAGCTATGAATGCCTTTAAACTAGCTAAATCAAGCTATCAAGAGTATACTAACCATAAATTTACCGCAGACGCTGTTGGTGATCTTTTAATTGGGACTTATACGTTTATAGAAAACAATCATAAAAAAATAACGTTATACAAAAAACTAATTGCTAATTATAAAAACAAAACGATTAAAACTAACCTTACTAATTTGTTTGAAGGACATTTTAAAACTCCTATTAAAATACCAAAACATTTAACTCGTAAATGGAGGTATTCTAGCGACGAAAAGTATGCTATCATTCTATATAATTTAGCCTATGTAACTTATCAAAATATGCTACTACAATACGCTCCCTTACAAAGTGCTGATTTATATGCTCACTTTGCTCCCGTGGGGCATATTTTACACACAAAATTATTACAAGACAATAGTGGTAGTTTTAATGATCAGTACGGTAATACTTCTATATTTGAACGTATAAAGAATGCTGGAAAAGATAAATTCTATAGAATGGAATACAAGAAAAATTCATTTGATAATCAAGAAGTTGAGGATTTAAGCGAAGAAGAAAAAAGAAAGCAAGAAAAAAACTATGTAGAGGGAACGAAAGAAGGGAAAAAACATTTAATAGACTCTTCAATAACAAAAACTGATTATATAAACTATGTAATTAAAGCCTATGTTAAAGGTGAAAGAAAATATGAAAGCAAATTATATGATGAAAGTAAAAATAAAAATTAGCACTATTTGTTTGCTTTTGTTAACCAGTTGTAATTATTTAAAAAAGAAAAAGGCTATACAAAAAATGGAAAAAGAATATACAGAATATCAAGATTTACATAAGCATCAAGGAACAGAAAATTATGATGTAATTACTTTATTTAATGAAAATTCTATAATAAAAGAGAAATTAGTTGAACGAAAACAGCAATTTTTATCTATAATAAATAGAGACCAAAAATTAAAAAAATCTAATAGAATGAAAATAGGTTTTTTTGGAAATTTAAAAGGAGAGGGTTATACTGGAGAGACGTTGAAAGATGGAACCATGTGGTCTATAAGTGAATACAATAACTGGTTATTAAATGGAGATAACAAAAGGTTTAAATACATAGATCCTTTTTCTGACAGAGAAATAGAAAACCCATATGAATTCGAAAATAAGGAAAAAGATTTTAAAAAATGGTTAGTAAAATTTAAAGAATATTATAATAAAGCTAATTATGTATATATATGGATGAGCTATTACTATTTTAAAGTTGAAGGAAAGTGGTATATGATGAAAGATGACTTAGAAAAAAGCCCTATTGATTTCAGAGAACAATACCCTTCCAAAATAGCTCCCGAAGAAGTACGTATGGTAAAAATTCCTGAAGTCTTTGATAACTTATTAGAAAACAAAACCCTACAATTAGCTGAATATGTAGAAATGGACAAACAAAAAAGTAGTGGTTTAAACCCTATTAGTTTTTCCTCTGGTTATTACATGTTCGAATTACATTTACCACAAGGGGATATCTTAAAATTTAGACGTTATAGTGCCATGGGGTTTAATGCTGATATGAATATATATCAAATACCTAAAGAATTAGGTGGTAGCGACGAAGTTTTTTTTATAGAACAATTACCAAGACAAACTTATCCTGATAAATCCTTTGCTGGTTTTTATGCCATACGACCTAAAAATTACAAAGAATTACCTGAATACAAAGCCTATTTAGAAAAAGAGAAAAAGTAATCAATAGTATATTAAATCCAAAGTAACCTAAAAAATGAGAACAATAATTACACAATTTTTACTGTTGTATTTACTGTCTAGTAATATTTCTTATTCACAAGAATTACACACTAGAAATACCAATTGGAAAAAAGAAAATTTAAAAAAACATGTTAAGTCTTATATAGAAATTAGTAATGTAGCAATAAAAAAAAATGGAAACATCATTCAATCTCTAGAGAAAACTAATTCATCAGGAAAAGAGAAATTTGTATTTAATAAACAAGGAAGCTTAACGGAAAGATCTTTTTACCGTTATTCATCTAAAGTTCCATATCGCCAGTGGACATTTAATTATGATAAACAAGGAAATCAAATAAAATTTAGAGAGTGCGAAATTAACATTCAACTTCCAGAAAAATGTATTACTTCAAAATTCGTTTACAAAAAAACAGGCAATCAAACAGAAATTAAACTATATGAAATTAGAGAGTTTTTCCCTGAAGCTGATGATGGTGAATATGTACATAAAAAATGGATTTATACTTATAATACAAAAGGGTATTTGATAAAGGCAGAAGAATATTTGGGCAAAAAAAAAATTAAAAGAAATAATATCTTACACCTATGATAGTGAAAGTAATTTAATAGAAGAAAACCACGTTTATAATAGAAAAGAACATTCTACAAACACTTATAAATATGATAGAAAAAGCAATGTTGTAGAACAAAAATATTGGTGCGAGGATAAAGATTTAAATAAAACAATTACTTATTCTTACGATGATAAAGGTAATGTAATAGCAGAAATTTTTAGTTCTTACACAGGTAATAAAATTTATAAAAAAAACACTTATAAATACAAATATGACAGAAATGAAAATTGGAAAGAACGTATAAAATATAAAAACAGTGTTCCAATACAGGTTTCAAAACGAATTTATAAATATTTTGATTAACTTCTTTGTATTACACACCTAAGAAACACGTTTTTATTTAGCTTTAATTGATTGTATTCTGGCTCCTTTTCGAAGGAAGAGTCATTCGTATCACACCTCTCCTAACCGTTTCTGACGAAGAAATTGAAAAAGGATGTTTATGTTAAGTGAGTTGGATAAGTTGTAGTTAAATTTACTTGTTTTTTGCCACAGTACTTTGTTGTAGCACGTTTTTATATTTGTATTGTTACTTTATATTTATTTTTTTCAGAACATTCGGTTGTACTGAAACTCTTTGCTTTTCTCCTTCCATTAACACATTCTATAACTTCTGAAATTTTATTTTCAGTCAATTCAGTTTTTGAGTCAATTTGGTAAATCTGTAATTCTTGTCCTAATCCAAGTTTAATTTTAAAGTCAGTTGTTGAGTCTTCCTTAATTTTGATTTCAGTTTTGAATTGGTCAAATCCTATGTAATTAATTTCAATCGAATATTCTCCAGAAGGCAATTCCACTTTTATATTTCCGTCAAAGTCTGCTTGTAATTCTTTCCTTAAAGTACTGTCTTGGGAAATGATTTTGATAGAAACACCTGACATCGGATTATTAAGTTTGTCTAAAATTTGCCCGCTTAATTCCGTTTTTTTTGAGTTTTCTACTGTTATGATTTTAATCTCGTTATTGTCATCTTCGTTTTGAAATGAAAAAATGTATTGAAAGCCGTATTCTTTAGTTTTATCAATATTATTCAGTTTCCAATTTTGTGAAAATAAACTGAACGAAATGATATAAAAGGTTAAAGTTATTATATGTTTCATCGGTTTTCTCAAATGTGCTACAACTTGTTTATATAGATGTAAAATACATCGTTATACACCTGTTTTGGTAGGTTTATAGTTGTGTTTTATGTTTGTTTATACTTTTACGAACTTACTAATAATAATTTAATTTTATTACGGAATACCATAAGCTCAACTATTTAGAGACTTAGCTTTGGGTCGCTGATATCACGGCGTGCTCCGAAGACACCACGGCATGTTCCGAAGACACCACGGCATGGGTCGCTGATGTTATTCTTCTTATTTTTTTGCAAAAAGATTGTGTTATGTGTACTATCCAAATATTTTTTTTAACAAAAAAACAACAACTTTTCTTGTTTTTTACAACATAATGTATACATTTGGCTCAATGTTAAACAACAAAAGACATATCATTTCTATTCCAGCTGTAACTACGGCTTCTTTTGTTGGCACAACAACTACAATTATTATTACAACCCTTTAGGGGTTATTTTTCTACATATCATTTCCGTATATATTTATTTTTTCAAAAGACTTGAAAACAGATAAATAGCTTAAAAAATCTTATTTTTAATTTATTATTCATTTTAAAATGAACGTTTTAAAATTTGGTGGTTCCTCAGTAGCCAACCCTCAAAACATAGAAAAAGTAGTACAAATCATTGCCAATGCCTCTGTAAACAGTCCACTTATTGTAGTGGTTTCTGCTTTTGGTAAAACAACAAATAAACTTATTACATCGGCAGAACAAGCTGCTGAAAACAATGCTAATTATCTTGAAAACTACCAAGAAGTTGAACAAGTACATTTTGAAGTAATTGAAAAATTAGTCCCTGAAAATCAGCAAGAAGAGGTTAAAACCTATATAGCATCGCTTTTTAAGCAACTAAAAACCTTGTTAGGAGGTTGTTTGTTACTAAACGAAATTACTCCTAAAACACTCGCTACCATTAGTGGTTTTGGGGAATTGTTATCTTCATACATTATTGCAGGTATAGCCAGTAAAGAACTGGATGTCGTATATAAAGACAGTAGAGAGTTAATCATCACTTCCAATGCCTTTGATAAAGCACAAGTTGATTTTCAACGAACCAACGCCAATTGTAAAACTTATTTTACCAATAATAAGCACCAAGTAACTTTGTTACCTGGATTTATAGCTCGTACAAAAGAAGGGAAATCAACTACTTTAGGACGTGGAGGTTCCGATTATTCTGCAGCTATTTATGCGGCTGCTGTAAATGCTAATGAATTGCAAATATGGACAGATGTTAGTGGAATGTACACTGCAAACCCGCATATGGTAAAGCAGGCATTTCCTATTCCACATATTTCGTATCAAGAAGCCATGGAATTGTCGCATTTTGGAGCAAAAGTTATCTACCCTCCTACCATTCAACCAGTGTTGGAAAAAGAAATTCCTATCCGTATAAAAAACACGTTTGAACCAGAAAGTGTAGGTACTCTTATTTCAAAAATTACCGAAAACGGAAAACCTGTAAAAGGAATTTCTCATATCGAGAATATTACGCTATTAACCTTAGAAGGAAGTGGCATGGTAGGTGTTTCTGGCATTTCTAAACGCTTATTCGAAACGTTATCGACACACAATATCAATGTGGTGTTAATTACGCAAGCTTCTTCTGAACACTCTATTTGTGTAGGGATTTATGATGAAGATGCTGAAAAAGCAGCTCTAAAAATCAATGAAGCATTTGCCTTTGAAATAGAGCGTCATAAAATAGATCCGATTATTGTAGAACAAGGGTTGGCAATTATTGCTTTAGTAGGTGATAAAATGAGAAATCATCAAGGTTTGAGCGGACAAATGTTCAGTTCTTTAGGCAAAAACAACGTAAATATTCGTGCCATTGCCCAAGGTGCTTCGGAAAAAAATATTTCTGCTGTTATCAATAGTTCAGATGCCAAAAAAGCATTAAATACGCTACACGAACAGTTCTTTGAAGAGAATATAAAGCAATTAAACTTGTTTGTTACGGGTGTAGGAAATGTTGGGGAACGCTTTTTAGCACAAATCCACCAGCAGAAAAAATACTTAAAAGAACAGTTAAAACTGAATGTACGTGTTGTAGGGATTTCCAATTCTAAACAAATGATTTTTGATGAAGGTGGTATCAGCTTAAAATCATGGAAAGAACAATTGCAAAATGGAGAAACGAGTTCTTTAGAACGTTTTTTCCAAAGAACAAAAGCGTTGAACCTTCGTAATTCAGTTTTTATTGATAATACAGCCAATCAAAAAGTTTCTGAAATATACGAACACTATTTAGCCAACAATATAGGGGTGGTTACTTGTAATAAAATAGCCTGTGCTTCTGAACTCAACAATTATAAAAAGTTAAAACACATTTCACGAAAATACAGTGCACCATTTTTATTTGAAACCAATGTGGGTGCTGGTTTACCTATTATTGATACGCTTAAAAACTTAATTGCTTCTGGTGATCGAGTGCATAAAATACAAGCGGTGTTATCGGGTTCTTTAAACTTTGTTTTCAATAATTTTAATGAGAATACTTCATTTCACAGTGTCGTACGACAAGCACAAGAACAAGGATACACCGAACCAGATCCTAAAATTGATTTGAGCGGTGTTGATGTAGCTCGAAAAATATTAATTCTTGCACGTGAAAGTGGTTATGAACTAGAACTTTCAGATATTGAAAACAATGCTTTTTTACCTGAAAAGAGTTTAAAAACTACTAATAATGATGATTTTTATGCTTCTTTAACTGAATTTGAGGCACAATTTCAACAAGTATATAAAGAAGCTGCCGATAAAAATTGTCGTTTAAAATATGTTGCTGAATTCAATAATGGAAAAGCGTGTGTTGGCCTACAACACATTCCGTTTGATCATCCTTTTTATAATTTAGAGGGTAGCGACAACATTGTCTTGTTTTTTACAGATAGATATCCTGTAAATCCGCTACAAATAAAAGGAGCAGGTGCAGGTGCTGAAGTAACTGCTTCTGGAATTTTTGCTGATGTCATACGAATTGGAAATAATATATAAAAATGAACTATTTAAAAATATTTTCACCAGCAACCGTTGCCAATGTTTCCTGCGGATTTGATGCTTTAGGCTTAGCGCTCGAAACGGTTGGTGATACGATGACTTTTACCAAAACAATTACAAAAGGTGTTAAAATCACAAAAATAACTGGAGCTGATTTACCATCTGACCCACAAATAAATGCTGCGGGAGTGGTTGCGCTTGCGATGTTAGAAAAGCATCCAGTTGATTTTGGTATCGACATCACCATTCACAAAGGATATACTCCTGGAAGTGGTTTAGGAAGTAGTGCTGCCAGTGCTGCGGGAGCTGCGTTTGGTGTAAATCAGTTATTAGAAAATAGTTTCTCTCCTCTTGAATTGACTCAATTTGCTATGCTAGGAGAAGAAGCCACTTGCGGAACTCCGATAGCTGATAATGTTTCTGCCGCTATTTATGGTGGTTTTACATTGGTACGTAGTTACAAACCTTTGAGTATTGTAAAGATTCCTGTACCTGCTGATTTAAGAGTGGTAGCCATTCATCCTCAAGTTGAAGTAAAAACCAAAGATGCCAGAGCTGTATTACCCAAAGAAGTTCCTTTAAAAGATGCGGTTACACAATGGGCAAATGTTGGTGGATTGATTAGCGGATTGCATGCCAACGATTATCAATTAATCGCTGATTCCTTAACCGATATTATTGTTGAACCTGCTCGTAAACATCTGATTCCACATTTTGATGACGTAAAACAAGCAGCTATAGAGGCTGGAGCTTTAGGGGCAGGAATCTCAGGTTCTGGCCCTACAATTTTCACTTTATGTAAAGGAGATACAACTGCCGAAAACGTTTATAAAACTATTCAAAACACGTATCAAAACAAACAAATTGATTTTAACATGATTCTTTCTAAAATCAACACAGAAGGAATTAAAATTTTAGAAACTAACTAATATAAAATGTTCACTGAGCGTAGTCGAAGTGAAAAACAAATACAAAATTATGAATTATTATAGTCTCAATCATACATCACCTAACGTTAACTTTGAAAAAGCTGTAGTAAACGGATTAGCTCAAGATAGAGGATTGTATTTCCCTGAAAATATTACGCCATTACCTAAAGAATTTATTGATAACATTGGTGAATATTCTAATGAAGAAATTGCGTATGAAGCCATCAAACAATTTGTAGGTGATGAAATTCCGCAAGGCATTTTACAAAAAATCATCAAAGAAACCATCAATTTTGAGTTTCCTGTGGTATCTATTGAAGAAAATATCGGTACACTAGAATTATTTCACGGACCTACCATGGCTTTTAAAGATGTAGGCGCTCGTTTTATGGCTCGTTGCTTGGGGTACTTTAATCGCGATAAACATCAACAAGTAAGCGTATTGGTCGCTACTTCAGGCGATACTGGAGGTGCTGTTGCTAATGGATTTTTAGGAGTGAAAGGTGTAGATGTGGTCATCCTCTACCCTAGCGGAAAAGTAAGTGATATTCAAGAGAAGCAATTGACTACTTTAGGACAAAACATTACTGCTTTAGAGGTTGATGGTGTTTTTGATGATTGTCAAGATATGGTTAAAACTGCTTTTTTAGATGCTGAAATCAACCGTACGTTAACCTCAGCAAACTCTATTAATATTGCTCGTTGGTTACCCCAAATGTTTTACTTTTTCTTTGCCTATAAACAAGTTTATAAGCAACATAAAGAAGTAGTTTTTTCAGTACCTAGTGGAAATTTCGGGAATATTTGCGCAGGGATTATGGCGCAAAAACTAGGGTTACCTATCAAACATTTTGTGGCTTCTACCAATGTAAATGATACGGTTCCTAATTATTTGGCTAGTGGTGAATATCACCCTAAACCATCTAAAGCTACCATTTCTAATGCCATGGATGTTGGGAATCCAAGTAATTTTATCAGGATACAAGAATTATTTGATAATGATTTAAATACTTTAAAATCAGTATTCTCTTCTTTTTCTTTTTCTGATGATGAAACTCGTGACGCTATGAAAAACATCTATAAGAACTCAAGTTATATTGCCGATCCACACGGAGCTGTTGGATATTTAGGGTTGAAAGAATATGGGTTACAAAACGAGTTTGGAATTTTCTTAGAAACAGCACACCCTGTTAAGTTTTTAGATGTTGTAGAAGAAGTTTTAAATGTAACAGTTGAAATTCCACCACAAATAGCATCTGTAATAGATCGAAAAAAAGAAGCTATACAAATTAGCTCTTATCAAGACTTAAAGAGCTTTTTAAATGCTTAAACAGAATTTTAATTAAAAATCGCCTCAATTAATGAGGCGATTTTCTATTCTTAGAAACTAAACACATTGTCTCTTAAATTTTCATCACTTCTAGTTCCATAAGGATCTATCGCTATATACTTAGGTTTTTTGTTTACTATAAATCTAACTTGAGTACGTTCTTTACTTAATTGTTTAGACTCATAGTGTAATACAGTATTATTGTCCTTTACAAGCGACGGATGCGTTGTAAAGATTCCTATTTTAATAGGCTCGTTAATACCTATTTCTTTAATATCTCCGTTTGATAGTGTTTCAAATCGTTTCGCTTTTATTGTGGCGATAACTTCATAGGTTCCATCAGGCAACTCCTTATACGAACTTTTTTCTACAACTATATCGTAAGTTATTACCTTTTTAAACCAATCATTTACCAATTGGTGATATTCTTTGGGAGTAATTTTATATATTTCTTCAAGTAATTCTATAGTATGTGCTTTAGGAGAACTTTCAAATCTATGTCGATGTGTAATAGTTTTTAATATTTTATTTACTTGCTTCTCTCCTATCAAATCTCTTAATGCCATTAATACGGTATAAGCTTTACCATAAGAAATATACCCTTCATCTAATACTTTATAAATTGGAGGTTCAATGTTTTCACCAAATGCTCTTCCTAAAAAATATCTTCTTCGTGCATCTTCAGCTAACTCATATAAAACACCTTTTCCGTACATCTTTTCTAACACGACTGCTTCTGTATATTTCGCTAATCCTTCTACTAGTAAAGAACCACCCGCTACTGGCTTAGCTATTAATGTATGCCCCCACCATTGATGTGCTACTTCATGAATTGTTCTTTTAGCGACTAAATTAAAGGTATTTTCATCACGAACATCTGACAAGTATAAACGATCTTCTGTCATACTAATAACCCCTGGATGTGCAAATCCACCAAATCCCCAATGTGAAGGAACTTCTGCGATTCGAACATGTTTAAAATTATACGTTCCAAAATTTTCTTGACAATATGCTAAGGTTTCTTTTGTACTTTTCTCTATTTCATCAATATTAAAATCGTGACTAGCGTTGTAATATTGTTCTATAGAGATTCCATTATATATTGCTTTTCTAGTTGTATAATTTGCAGAAAAATAGGCTACTATAGGTAATATTTTTCCTTTTGATTTGTAGTGGTAATAGTTTCTATCTTTTTCTGACCAAGTTTTAATTAAATCTCCTGAACTTATGGCTATTTGGTCTTTATGTGTAGAAACAACTGTTTCAAAACGCACTTTTTCAATTTTAATGTCTTCTAAGGCTATATGCACATCTGAGTTATCATCCTCATCTCTTTCTGGTAATCCTCTTTTTTTACGTTCTGTTTTATCCAAAATTTCAAATCCAGAAGCATACCCTATAATAGGCTCAAAATTTCTAAAAGTTATATAGCTACCGTTATTAACAATACTTTTGTCTTCTTCATATCCTTTTAGTTCTTTTTCTATAACAAAAGTATAAGCTACAGAATCGTTGGGTTGGAGTTTCTCTTTAAATTCAAACACATAGGCTCCATGTATAGTATCTTTTGTTGATAAACGAGCTCTTTCTAAATGAATTTGTTTTATAGGTATTCGTTCAGTTATTAATAATTTAGATACTGCTTCATTATTTTTATTTTTTAACACATAATTTGCCTTGACGGTATACTTTCTTTTCTTCGGAAAAATAGCTACTTCTGTTTTTTGAGAAACTGGATATAGCTTTTCTAACGTTTGATAATGCTTATACTTACGTTCGTAATCTTCACTAAGATTTAAGTTATCATCATTCGTATGATAATCTGAAAGAACATTGGTGTTGTAAAACACTAAGCTTCCTGCTCCAATAACTAACAAAGAAAAGCTTAAAAGCAATATCCTCTCTGTTAAGTTATAACCTTGCTTTAGTTGCTTTATTTTATACGAAAAACCTTTTACCATTCCTCTATTCCAAACTTTAAAAGCTATTAAAACAAATAAGACTCCTATCCCTAGCCAATACAACCCTAAATGATTAAACTGTGTAGCATTGCTATTATACGTAGTCATATCTCCCAAGGCTACTCTAGGCATAAAACCAATACTTGTTAAAGGGTGTTCTAAACCTAAAAGGTTAGCTTTCATACTTATTATAACTAACAAACCAAAAGCTCCCATTCCTACATACTTACTTTTAGCTATACTATTTATAAACACGGCTAGCATAGCGTATATGATAAGCTGTAAACCATAATAATAAAATACAGAAGCATACATACCAATGTTTATACTTTTAAAACCTAAACTAACTTGAAAAGTAATACACATAAATATTCCTAAAGCAATTAATAATATGGGTAATAATGATAAACTGATAAACTTAGCAGCAAAAAACACCCAATTTTTAGTTGGAGTTGCACCAATAATTAAATTAAAATTTACACTATGCTCTCTCCATACAATCTCAGAACCGTAAAAAATTAGTAGCATGAGTCCAAAAAGTGTTAGCGGGCTTGTTATTAATTCTATTAATTGGTTAGTTAAAGGATATATACTTACTCCATATTCACTTCCTTCAACAACAGTTGCATACAGCTCTGAAAAAACAATTAGTAACCACATAGCTACAATTACTAAAAAAGGTAAACTTTTAAACACACTGTTTAGCTCTAAACGTACTAATGACAAAAGTCCTTTTATTTGTGCTGTAAAATTGTATGTTCCTTCTATTCCTTTATAGGGAGTTAGCTGTTTTATATTATTTTTTAATGTTTTTTGTTTCTTTACTTTCTTCGTAATTTTTCTAAAAGAAAACCTTTTATAGGTAAGGAACAATATTCCAAGAGAAAAAGCTATCCAAAGTATTCTATTCCATAAAAATAATCCTGAAAAAGAAAGTAACTGCGTATTCTTCTGATGAGCTGTCCAATACTGAGTTTGCTCAAAAAAAGCGGCTACCCCAAAAGAGTCTACAATTGCTGCTACAGACATCATTTCTGGTGATGCTGGAACAGATTGTGCTAATAATGGTGAGTTTAAAAAGATAGAACTCACAAAATATAACATGTAAATAAATACAGCACTTGCATAGGTGGCAATACTGCTCTTGGTAAGCGTGCTTACAGAGGATATTAAAGAAGTGCAGATAAAAATATTAGGTAACACTAAATACAACCATGGTTGTAGATAATTTAATAAATTAAAAGCTCCTAACCTTTCAGCATCCAAACCAGAAAAATAGTTTCCAAAAATATACCCAATAACAAAAGGAGAAAAAGCTATGACACTAAAGATTAAAGTCCCTAAAAAACGACTCCAAAAGTAATGATGTTTTGTTATAGGCGAACTATAAATTAAGCTTTCCATGTTGTGTTGCTTATCTCTTATGATAGCTGTTACTGCAAAAAACATGGTAATAAAAACACTACCTAATGTAAAAAGGCCTGTATGAAAATACACTTGATAAACGGAATTAAAGTTTACTCCAGTAGGCGCATAACCTTGACTTCCTGTAAAATATCCTAAACCTAAAAATAAGACTGCAAATATTGGGAAAGCTCTTTGTTTTAACTGATAGTAAATTTCAAATTGTAATAATTTCTTAAACATAGATTAGGCGTTTTTTTGATGAAATAATGTAGCGAAATAGTAGTCTTCTAAGTTTGGATTGATTCTTTCAAATCCATTAGATAAAGTGGCTTCTGAGAAGACTCTTATTTGTGTTTCTCCTGATACTAATTTGGTTGAAATAACATCATAGGCCTTTTTGTAATGTTCAATATCACTTTTAGCAATAATTTTAGTCCAAATACTATCTTGTATGCCGGCTACTAGTTCTCTTGGATTTCCTTGAGAAATAATCTGTCCTTCTGATAGAATTGCCATTTTAGTACATAAGTTTCTAACGTCTTCTACTATGTGAGTAGATAAAATAACAATTACGTTCTCTCCTATTTCACTTAAAAGGTTTAAAAATCGATTGCTTTCCTCAGGGTCTAATCCTGCTGTCGGTTCATCAACAATAATTAGTTTTGGATTTGCTAATAAAGCTTGCGCAATTCCAAAACGCTGCCGCATTCCTCCTGAAAATGTATGTACCGATTTCTTCCTGTGCTGGTAAAGATTTACTTGCTGCAATAAAGAGGTTACTTGGTTTTTACGCGTTGTATTGTTTGTAACTCCCTTCAAAATAGCTAAATGGTCTAACAATTTTTCAGCTGATATTTTAGGGTACACACCAAACTCTTGTGGTAAATAACCCAAATCTTTTCTTATTTCATGAGGAGTATTAATAATATCACAGTCATTAAATACAATTTCTCCAGAAGAAGGCTCTTTTAAAGAAGCTATGGTACGCATTAAAGAAGATTTTCCTGCTCCGTTAGCACCTAACAAACCAAACATTCCGTTTGAAATATGTAAGTTTATTCCGTTTAATGCTTTAACTCCATTAGGATATGTTTTAGTAAGATTAGTTATAGTTAATGTATTCATATGAGATTCGTTTTTTGTTTACAACAAATCTCTAGTATCTTCCTTTCCGTATAAATTAAATATGATATACCTTGCTGTTTTTAGCATACATAGTACTCTTTTAATTGTTAACTTATGTTTGACTAAAAAAACTACCTATTGATATTAAAAATGATAGTGTTTATCAATATAATTGTGAGAACAGTTTTACATGAGTAATTTTGGTGTATGATTGATTTTTTTAAGAAGTACAACGCCTTCCTTATTGGTTTTCTAGTTATAATTCCATTATTCATCTTATTGGATTACATAAATGTTCTAAATATTCCGAGAGACCAACCAGGTGAAGTTATTGTGATTACTGTCTTTTGGGCATTAGTTATAGGCTTGCCTTTACATAATTATCAGTATTTAAAAGAAAAAAAGAAAGCTGTAATAGGTATTACTGCTCTGTTTGTATTGCTTTTTATTACAGTCTTGATTGATTCTTTTATGAAACTCCCAGACAACCCTATCACCTTCATTTTATTAATAGTATTTTGGTGTGGACTTGTCTATTTTTTAGTGCCTAACTTCATAAAAAAATACTGGAAGTTTATAACACTTCTATACACTCCGTTACTCTTATACTTTTTTTATCTACGATTATTTTCTGGTGATTTAGAAGCTTATTTAAAAGTTAAGCAAGAAACACCTTTCTATATTTTTTTCTTACCTATTCCTATTTTCTTTTTTCTTTGGGTTTTTGAACAATGGAAATGGGTACAAGAGTTAAAAAAAGAAAAATCTAAAACTGAATTATCACTATTAAAAACACAAATAAATCCGCATTTTTTCTTCAACACATTAAATAACTTGTACGCACTTACAGTAAAAAATTCCCCTCAAGCACCAGAAGTTATTTTAAAGTTATCTGACATGATGCGCTATACCATTTACGATGGAGAAAAAGAAACTGTAAAAATTTCAGAAGAAATAGAATACTTAAATAATTACATCGAACTACATAAAATCCGATATAAAAAGTCTGTAGAGATTACTTTTAATCACGACATCGATACCTCTTTAAACATTCCTCCCTTATTGTATATTATTTTACTAGAAAATGCCTTTAAACATGGTATAGAAACACTTGCTGAAAATGCTTTTATACATATTAATTTATACGAAGATGCTCATTTTATTTACTTTGATATAGAAAACAATTTTGATCCTGGTGAACTCAATAATTCTAAAGGAATTGGATTACAAAACCTAAAACGAAGATTATCTTTGCTATACAAGCAACAACATGAACTAAGTATTAGTTCCACAAATAACATTTACAAAACACTGTTAAAAACTCCTAAGCATGCTTAAATATATAATTATTGATGATGAACCTTTAGCGCATGAAATCATTACCGAGTTTTGCAGCATGCTACCGCATGTACAGTTGGAAAAAAGTTGTTACAATGCTATGGAAGCAATGCAGTTTTTAAACAAGCATACAGTTGATTTTATGTTTTTGGATATCAACATGCCAAAGTTAAAGGGATTAGACTTTTTAAAGACCTTCTCAACCCCACCTAAAACCATCATTACAACTGCTTATAAAGAGTATGCTATCGAAGGCTTTGAGTTAAATTTTGTAGATTACCTTTTAAAACCTTTTAGTTTTGATAGGCTGGTAAAAGCAGTAAATAAAGTGTCTAATATATCATCAGAAAAAATCATTCACAAAAAAATAATAAACACAAATCAAACAAATACTCGATTTTTTATCAAAGGAGACAAAAAACACCATCAAATTGATTTAAGTGATTTGTTATTTATAGAAGCTTACGGAAACTATACGAAGCTATTTTTAGCCGATGAAATGATTGTAAGCCACGAAAAGATTTCTCATTATGAATCGATGTTAGATACTACTCTCTTTTTAAGAGTACATAAATCATTTATTGTTGCTATAGATAAAATAAAGTTTATAGAAGGTAATCGTATTATAATTCATGAACATAAGGTTCCTATTGGTCAAACCTATAAAAGCACCGTTGGTAAGCTCTACAATTAGGAGCAATTTTATTTTTTATTTATCTCTTTTATTTTCATAGATTTATGCATCATCAAAACTAATTACATGCATATATCTTCAAAAGTTACACGCCTTTTTGATTTTCCATACCATCAATTACAAAACTATCCGCAACAAGATTGCTTAGTTTCAAAAGAGAATAATGAATGGAAAAGTATTTCAACTCAAAAATACATTGAAGATGCCAATACAATAAGTAAAGCTTTATTAAATCTTGGAGTAAACCCAGGAGATAAAATAGCAGTAATTACTTCTGTAAATCAACCAAAATGGCATTTGCTAGATATTGGAGTTATGCAAATTGGTGCAGTAAACGTTCCTTTATATCCTACTTTTTCAGAAAAAGATTACGCTTATATCTTAAACCATTCCGATAGTATGTATTGTTTTGTTTCTGATGATGAACTCTACCAAAAAGTAATCAAAGTTCAAGGGCAAACACAGCTTAAAAAAGTATTTACTTTTGAAGAACTAGAGACAAACTATGGATGGAACTCTTTTCTAAGCCTTGGTAAAGATGAAACCCATCAAACAACAGTGAATGAATTAAAAAAAACTATAAAACCATCTGACTTAGCTACAATTATCTATACCTCGGGTACTACTGGAACTCCAAAAGGGGTTATGCTTTCACACCATAACATTGTTAGTAATGTTTTTGCTGTTGGAAAAAGGCTCAATTTACAAGGAAATCAGAAAAGAGTAATAAGCTACCTTCCTATTTGCCACATCTTCGAGCGTGCGGCTTCGTACTATTGTCAATATATGGGCTTTGAAATTCATTTTGCTGAGAGTATTGATAAAGTTGGGGAGAATTTACGCGAAATAAAACCTCATTTTATGGCTGTAGTTCCTCGATTGTTAGAAAAGGTTTTTGACAAAATCATTGATAAAGGAAGTAACTTAACTGGCTTAAAAAAACGATTGTTCTTTTGGGCATTACAGTTAAGTGAACAATACAAACCTTATAAAGAAAATGGTTGGTGGTATGAGTTCAAACTCTCCATAGCACGCAAACTCATTTTTTCTAAATGGAAAGAAGCTTTAGGAGGTCATTTAGAATTTATGTTAGCAGGAAGTGCTCCAACACAAGCTAGACTAGTAAGAATATTTACAGCAGCAGAAATCCCTGTTTTTGAAGGTTACGGGCTTACCGAAACCTCTCCTGCTATCTCTGTTACTGATATGCGAAATAATAATTTTAAAATAGGAACTGTTGGAAAAGTAATTGAAAATGTAACCGTAAAAATAGCTGAAGATGGAGAAATCTTAGTTAACGGTCCAAACGTAATGATGGGCTATTACAAATCTCCGAAAAAAACTAGTGAGTCAATTGTAGATAACTACTTTCATACAGGAGATATTGGAGAACTAGATAATGAAGGCTTTTTAAAGATTACAGATAGAAAAAAAGAAATCTTTAAAACCTCTGGAGGGAAATACATAGCTCCTGCTATTTTAGAAAATGAGCTAAAAAAATCTCGTTTTATAGAACAAGTTATGGTGATAGGTGAAGGAGAAAAAATGCCCGCTGCACTTATTCAAGTAGCTTCAGAGTTTGTTCAAGAATGGTCAAAAAGACATAATCATACAATAACGGATATTGCTTCGGATGAAAAACTCATCAAAAGAATTCAAAAAGAAATCGACTTTTGTAACGAAAAGTTTGGCAAATGGGAACAAATAAAGCGTTTTGAAATTACCTCTGATGAATGGACGACAAATTCAGGACATTTAACTCCGACATTGAAAATGAGACGAAAAATTATCTTAGAAAAATATAACAGTTTACATCAAAAAATATATAATCCTCAATAAATCAACCAGTAAACTACAACTTGTGCAATCGGGGTATTTTTCATACTTTGCAAAGCCCAAAAATTTGAACATATGTCGATTGAAATTACTCGTCTATTTGACTTTCCTTATTATCAACAAGAAAAATATAATTTAGAAAAAGCATTTATCACTAAATACAATGGTGAATGGCAATCTATATCAACAAATGAATATATAAAAAAAGCCAACGCTATAAGTAGAGGTTTATTACGATTAGGAGTACAACCTAATGATAAAGTTGCTGTAATTTCAACTAACAATAGAACTGAATGGAATATTTGTGATATCGGAATATTACAAACAGGAGCTCAAAATGTTCCAATCTATCCAACTATTTCTAAAGAAGATTACGAATATATCTTAAATCATTCTGAAGCGACTTATTGTTTTGTTTCTGATGAAACCATCTTAGAAAAGCTAAACCAAATAAAAGGAAACACAAAGCTTAAAGGAATTTTTACTTTTGATGACATCCAAGGAGAAAAAAGCTGGCAAGAAATTTTAACCTTAGGTGAAGATGAAAGCAATCAAAATGAAGTTGAAGAGCGTAAAAATGCTATTACAACTGATGATTTAGCCACCCTGATTTATACTTCTGGAACAACAGGACGTCCTAAAGGAGTTATGTTAAGTCATAAAAATGTAGTTTCAAATGTATTAAGCAGTGAAAAACGTGTTCCGTTAGAATACGGTCAAGGTAGAGCTCTAAGCTTCTTACCTGTTTGTCACATTTTTGAACGTATGATTTTGTATTTATATCAATACTGTGGTATTTCTATTTATTTTGCTGAGGCTATTGATAAGTTGAGTGAGAATGCTCAAGAAATCAAACCACATGTAATGACTGCCGTTCCAAGACTGTATGAAAAAATTTACGATAAAATTTATGCTAAAGGAGCTGAATTAACAGGAGTTAAAAAGAAATTATTCTTTTGGGCTATAGAATTAGGTTTACAATATGAACCATATGGAGCAAATGGCTGGTGGTACGAAAAGAAATTAAGCATTGCCCGCAAACTTATTTTCTCTAAATGGCAAGCTGCCTTAGGCGGAGAATTAAAAATAATGGTTTCAGGTTCCGCCGCATTACAACCACGTTTAACTAGAGTCTTTACAGCTGCTGGAATGCCTGTAATGGAAGGTTATGGTCTTACTGAGACCTCTCCTGTAATTGCTGTAAATGATATGCGTGATGGTGGTTTTAGGTTAGGAACCGTTGGTAGACTTATTGAAGGTGTTGAGGTTAAAATTGCTGATACTGGAGAAATTTTAGCCAGAGGTCCTAATATAATGATGGGCTACTATAAAGATCCTGAAAAAACTGCAGAAGCATTACAAAATGGATATTTCCATACAGGTGATAAAGGTGAATTAAGTGAAGATGGATTTTTAAAAATTACTGGACGTACCAAAGAAATGTTTAAAACCTCTGGAGGTAAATATATCATTCCACCATTATTAGAAGGCCAGCTAAAACAATCTCGTTTTATAGAACAAGTAATGGTTATTGGTGAAGGTGAAAAAATGGCATCAGCTTTTATTCAACCAAACTTCGAATTTGTACGTGAATGGGCGCAAAGACACAATGTTACTTTAGGTGACAATAAAGATTTAGTAGGTAATCCTAAAGTAATAGAACGTATTCAGGAAGAAGTAGATTATGCCAATACAAAATTTGGGAAATGGGAAACTATTAAAAAGTTTGAATTAACACCAGAAGAATGGTCTATTGATAGTGGTCACCTTACACCTACGATGAAAATGAAACGAAAAATAATAAAAGATATTTACAAAGACTTATACGATAAGATTTACAGACAGTAATCGTTTAAAGTGTTGTGAAAGCAACACTTTTTTCTTTTTAACATGACAAAACTCATTTCTTTTTCTTCGGATATTTCTAACATTGAATTACCTAAAAAATTCGATTATCCTTATAATTATTATCCTCATACCCTAGCCCAAATAGCTGCTGAAGAATTACAAGAGTATTTAACACACCAAAACCACTTTTCTCACAACTTCGGGATTAAAAACCTTGAGAGTCCAAATGCACTTGGAAAAATGTTTGGAGTTTTGGTTGTACAACAACAAGATGGAACCTTAGGGTATTTAGCCGCTTTTTCAGGAAAATTAGCTGATAGTACACAACATCAACACTTTGTACCTCCAATATTTGATGTGTTAGATACAAATGAATTCTACCTTACAACAGAAAAGCAGCTTAATGAGTTAACTCATAAAATAGTAAGCTTAGAAAACGCTTCTGAATTTACTGAAGTGAGGAAAGTATATCAAAAAACAAAACAGCTATACGAAAAGCTTTTAGCTGATGAACAATCAAGAATTAAACAACGGAGAAAACTTAGAAAAGAATTAGGACAACAAAACAATCAACTAAATATTAATGAAGAGTTTTACTTACGTGAATATGAAGTATATTTAAACGATAAAATAGCAACATCAAAAAAAGCGTACCAAGTAAAGCAACATCAAATTGAAAAACTGAAACAACAGCGCACAAACCTTTCAGCTTGGGCACAACAAAAAATATTTAAAAAGTATGCGTTTCTTAACTATCATGGAGAAAGTCAAAATCTTTTAGATATTTTTACAGACTCCACTCAAAACATTCCTGCTGGTGCCGGTGATTGTTGTGCTCCAAAACTATTACAATACGCATATAAACACCAATTAAAACCTATTTGTATGGCTGAATTTTGGTGGGGAAAACCTTTAAACACTTCCATAAGAAAACATCAAAATTATTACCCTGCTTGTACTGGTAAATGCAAACCTATTCTAACGCATATGTTACAAGGAGTAATTGTAGAAGAAAATCCATTAGTTACTCTATTAAAGGAAGAAAAAGAAATTACAATTATTTATGAAGATTCAGATTTGTTAGTTATTAACAAACCACATGAACTCTTATCAGTAGCTGGAAAAGAAATAAAAGACTCCGTGTTTAGTCGCATTCAAAAACTATATCCAAAAGCAACAGGTCCGTTAGTAGTACATCGATTAGACATGTCAACCTCTGGAATTCTCTTAGTTTCTAAAAATGAAGAAACTTATAAAGTTTTACAGGCACAGTTTATTTATAAAACTATACAAAAACGCTATGTAGCTTTATTAGATGGTGTTTTAAAAGAAGGTGAAGGAAAAATTGAGCTACCACTTAGAGTAGACTTAAACGATCGTCCTAAACAGCTTGTATGTTATCAACACGGAAAAAAAGCATTGACTACTTGGAAAAAAGTTGAAACTCTAGATAACAAAACAAAAGTATATTTTTATCCTATAACAGGACGTACACATCAGTTACGTGTGCATGCTGCACATAATTTGGGACTAAACACTCCTATTGTAGGAGATGATTTATACGGAAAGAAAGCAGACAGATTGTACTTACATGCTGAAAAAGTCACATTTATACATCCCACTTCAAAAAAACAAGTAAGCTTTACTGCTCCTGCACCTTTTTAATCGCAGGGCGATAGCCAAAAATTCCTTAAACTTATTTTAAAATAGTTTTAAAGTATTATTTGTGTAGCTAATATTACACATATTTTATACTACATATTTTGTCTTTTTAAGTGTACTCAAAATAGCAAACGAGGCCAGAAAGAAAACAGCTAAACACAACACACTCCATTGCATAGAACCTGTAATCCAATTTAATGTTCCATATACAGCTGTTCCTAAAACAATAGCTATTTTTTCAGTAACATCATAAAAACTAAAATACGTGGCATGATCTTGTGTTTCTGGCAATAATTTTGAATACGTAGAACGAGTTAAGGTTTGAATAGCCCCTTGTACCAACCCCAATAAACCACCTAGTCCATAAAAATAAACTGCTACATTTTCTTGAGATTTATCTAAAGAAAAAGCACAAAAACATACTAACATCCATACTGCAATAGTTATTTTTAGAGCAGTAATGTTTCCCCATTTTTCTGAAATCCTTGAAAATAAAATAGCTCCTATAATCGCAACAATTTGCACCAATAAAATAGTAATAATCAAACTCGTAGGAGGCAACCCTAATTCTGAAGAACCAAAAATAGCCGCCATTAGAATAATAGTTTGTACACTAATACTTAATAAGAAAAAAGAAATTAAAAAACGTTTTAAAGTAGGGTAATTTAGTAACTCTTTAATCACTACTTGTAATTCTTTGTAACCTTTCCATATATAATCTTTTTCAGGTTTTTTGTTATATACATTATCTGGTAAACGCTTAAAGGTTACCTGCGCAAACCCTAGCCACCATAAACCGACCATAACAAAAGAAATTCTAGATGCCATTCCTGCACTTATACCTAAAGTTTCAGGAAACATAATCATTCCTAAGTTTACGAGTAATAAAATAATAGAACCAATATACCCATATACAAAACCTTTGGCACTGGCTCTATCTTGTTGTTCAGGTCGGGCTACTTCGGGTAAATAAGCATTATAAAACACCAAACTTGCCCAAAAGCCTATACTTGCTAAAACAGTAAATAAAATACCTATCCATACAGTATCAATTCCTTCAAAGAAATACAAACTCATTACCGATAATGCTCCTAGTGTACAGAAAAACTTCATAAACTTTTTCTTACTTCCCGTATAATCTGCAATACCCGATAAAATTGGAGAGATAAAAGCTACTACTAAAAACGAAAATGATAAAGCATAGCTATACAAACTACCTGGATGCTCCCAGTCCATTCCTAAAAAGCTTACAATTTTACCTTCTGTCACTCCGCTGTAATACAACGGAAAAACAGCTGTGCTAATTACCAATGAATATACTGAGTTGGCCCAATCGTAAAATGCCCATCCATTAATTAGCTTCTTATCTCCTATTTTATACATATAAATTCTAATAAAAAAACCGCTCATGTAACATGAACGGTTTGCAATATACTATAATTTATCAATCTTATTTACTCGCAGGCGCGTTGTATTTTGCTGCTAATTTTTTAGCTTCTGGCAAAAAATTTCTTAACGTCTGAATACGAGTTTGATTAGATGGGTGTGTACTCATAAACTCTGGTTGAGCTCCTCCTCCTGAACGCTGGCTCATTCGTACCCATACTTCAGCAGCTTCTTCTCCTTTATATCCTGCCATAATCATAAAAACCAATCCTAATTTATCTGCTTCGGTTTCATGGCTTCTACTAAATGGTAACATTACTCCTACCTGCGTACCTAATCCATACGCCATATTCCACATTTCAGCATTTTCATTGTTTTGAGTACCTAAAGCTAAAGCTACCCCACCTAATTGTTGTAATTGACCTGTAGACATACGTTCTTGTCCATGTTTTGCAAATGCGTGAGCTACCTCGTGCCCCATAACAGCTGCAATTCCATCTTCATTAGCACAAATTGGTAAAATTCCTGTATAAAAAACTACCTTTCCTCCAGGTAAACACCAAGCGTTAACTGTTTTATCTTCTACTAAATTAAACTCCCATTCATAAGCATTTGCCTCTGCAGTCATTCCATTAGCACGCATAAAACGATCTACAGCTGTAGAAATATTCTTCCCTACTCGTTTAATTTGATTTGTTTTAGCACTATTAGTAGATAGTTTATTTTCCTCTAAAAAACCTTTGTATTGTGCAAAACTAGCTGGTAAAATTTGAGCATCGTTTACAAAATTTAATCTTTTTCTTCCCGTAATTGGAACGGTGCTACATTCTACTAAAAAAGCAGCTAAAAATGTTAGGACTATAATTTTTTTCATTGTTCAATAGTTTAAATTTCTATGTTCTTGGTTGTATCTTTTATGACACGAAATTAACTTATTTGTCACAAACTTGATAATATATTATGTCTTTAAAGCTACAAATTCTATCTTTATCTTAAAAACTAATTGATGAATTTTACGCATTCAAAAACAGCCACACCAAGTATTAAAATTCCTAAACCTCTTATCTTTTCAGCTAAGGCTTTGCAGTTTATATCTACTAATAAAGCAGCTAAATTTGGTGTAAGACTTTTTACAACTCCTGTTAACTTTCCTATTCCTAAGAGAGAAAAAGTAATGTTAGAGAGTGCTCAAAAGAAAACAATTAATGTACCATCCATTTCAAGAGATATTCAAGTACTATCATATGGTTATTCAACTAAAAAAGTATTATGGGTACATGGTTGGGCAGGAAGAAGCACTCAATTATATATGATTGCTGATAAACTATTGGAAAAAGGTTACATGGTTATTTCATTTGACGGACCCGCACATGGAAAGTCTACAGGAAAAACTACTGAAATGCCTGAGTTTTTAGAAACCATTGCTGAACTCAACAAACAATTTGGACCTTTTGATGCTGCTATAGGGCACTCTTTTGGTGGAGTATGCTTGTATAATGCTCTTTCTGAAGATTTCACTGCAAAGAAACTTGTTACCGTTGGTGCTGCGGATAAAATATCGGATGTTATTTTAAACTTTACTAAAAACTTACAAGTAAAACCAGCTATAGCTCATAAAATGAAACGTTTGTTTGATAAAAAATGGCAACGAGATATTGATATACACTCTTCTAGCGTAAAAGCTAAAAATGTAAAAATACCTACTCTAGTCGTTCACGATTCATTTGATGGCGATGTTAATGTAAGTTGTGCAATAGCAATACGTCAAAACTTACAGAATGGAAAACTTTTAATTACGGAAGGCTTAGGACACACCAGAATTCTTCGTAACTCAAAAGTTGCTTCCAAGATTGTTGATTTTATAAGTAAAGAACCATGAGAAAATTAGTTGTTTTATTTCTTTTAGCAATAACAGTTAATACTACTGTAAATGCTCAAAACAAGAAAAAATATGCGGTAAATAAAACCAATAGTGAGTGGAAACAGTTACTAACTCCAAAACAATATTTTGTACTTAGAGAATCAGGTACAGAACGCCCTAACTCAAGCCCTTTAAACTATAATAAGAAAAAAGGAGTGTATGCTTGTGCAGCTTGTAAAACCCCGCTATATAAATCTGAAAATAAATACGATTCAGGTAGCGGATGGCCTGCTTTTGACAGCGCTATTAAAGGAAACGTTGAACTTGATGTTGATTATAAAGTAGGATATGCTCGAACAGAGTTAAAATGCAATACTTGCGGCGGACATTTAGGGCATTCTTTTAACGATGGCCCAAAAGAAACTACAGGTAAACGTCACTGTATTAACGGAGTTGCTTTAGAGTTTATTCCAAAAAAATAAAATTGTAAATTGAGGCTGGTTTTAACCAGTCTTTTTTATTGGCGCCGCCAAAGGGTTTAATAACCCAAGGCTTGCCTCGAAAATTAAGAACTTTTTCCAATAAATGTATCGTGAGCTTGTCACGAGGTAGTTTACTAAAAATTATGCCATGCAAAACTCCTATTTAGAAAGTATCAAAAAACAAATAACCTACTATAAAAGTTTAGGAGATAAAACCTTTGATCAACTCACACAAGAAGAACTTTTTTATCAATATAATCAAGAAAGTAACTCTATAGCTGTAATAGCTAAGCATATTGCTGGTAATATGTTATCACGTTGGACCAACTTTTTTACTGAAGATGGAGAAAAACTATGGAGAAATAGAGATGATGAGTTTGTTAATACTTTTACAACCAAAGAAGAAATGATTGCCTATTGGGAAAAAGGTTGGGATTGCTTTTTAAACACTATCAACTCTTTAAAAGAAGAAGACTTAGAGAAAATCATCTACATAAGAAACCAAGGACATACAGTAACCGAGGCAATTAATCGTCAAATTTGTCATTATCCGTATCACATCGGGCAAATTGTATTTTTAGGCAAAATGCTACAAAACGAAAACTGGAAACCCTTGTCCATTCCTAAAAATGCTTCTAAAAACTTCAATCAACAAAAATTTAGTCAAGAAAAAAGCCGCAAGCATTTTACGGATGATTTATAGTATTTACTCCTCTTGTTACCAATACAAGAACTAAAAAAAGTGACTACTACTCTTACTAATTATAAAAAATTACACACTTTTATACTATTTAAGCGAAAAAATCTGCTAACAAATTGCTAAAAACTAACAACTAATAACTAAATTTGTGCCTCTAAAAAATGAAGCCGATACATGTTTAATAATTTAAGCGAAAAGTTAGATAAAGCGTTACACACGCTGAAAGGACACGGAAAAATTACCGAAGTTAACGTTGCGGAAACTCTAAAAGAAGTTCGTAGAGCTTTATTAGATGCCGATGTTAACTTTAAAATAGCTAAGAATTTTACCAAAACAGTAAAAGAAAAAGCCTTAGGTCAAGACGTATTAACAACGTTAAATCCTGGGCAATTAATGGTAAAATTGGTTAAGGATGAATTAACCGAATTAATGGGAGGTGATACCGTTGGTATTAACTTAGGAGGTTCACCTACTGTTATTTTAATGTCTGGTTTACAAGGTTCGGGTAAAACAACCTTTTCTGGTAAACTAGCTAACTACCTTAAAACTAAAAAAAGCAAACAAGTTTTATTAGTAGGATGTGATGTATATCGTCCTGCTGCAATCAATCAGTTACGCGTTGTTGGAGAACAAATTGGTGTTGAGGTATACGCTGAAGAAGGAAATCAAAATCCGGTAGAAATTTCTCAAAATGCGATTAAGCATGCAAAAGCAAACGGTAAAAACGTGGTGATTATTGATACCGCGGGTCGTTTAGCTGTTGATGAAGAAATGATGACTGAGATTTCTAACATCCACAAAGCAGTAACTCCACAAGAAACATTATTTGTAGTGGATTCTATGACAGGGCAAGACGCTGTAAATACAGCAAAAGCCTTTAACGATGTGTTGAATTTTGACGGAGTTATATTAACTAAGTTAGATGGTGATACACGAGGTGGTGCTGCGATATCTATTAAATCAGTAGTAAATAAACCGATTAAATTTATAGGTACGGGTGAAAAAATGGATGCGATTGATGTATTCCACCCAAGCCGTATGGCAGATCGTATTTTAGGAATGGGAGACGTTGTTTCGTTAGTTGAGCGTGCCCAAGAACAATACGACGAAGAAGAAGCTAGAAAATTACAAAAGAAGATTGCTAAAGATCAGTTTGGTTTTGATGACTTTTTAAGTCAAATTCAACAAATCAAAAAGATGGGAAGCATGAAAGATTTAGTAGGAATGATTCCTGGTGCTGGTAAAGCAATGAAAGATGTTGACATTGATGATGATGCTTTTAAAGGTATTGAAGCTATTATACACTCCATGACTCCAGCAGAAAGGACTAGTCCTTCCATGATTAATGCGAGTCGCAAAAAACGAATTGCCAAAGGATCCGGAACTTCGGTACAAGAAGTTAACCAATTGATGAAGCAATTTAATCAGATGAGTAAGATGATGAAGATGATGCAAGGCGGAGGCGGAAGAAAAATGATGCAAATGATGAAAGGCATGAAATAATATAAAAAAGATAGGCTGCTGCCTGTCTTTTTTTATTTAGTTTACAGTGCCAAAATAAACAGTATTCAGTAAACTGTATTTATGGATTTTAAAACTATTAAGTTCTTTCTATGTCATGTCCAGTGATTTTCTAACTAAAAGGAAGATAAATTGTATTGAGACATTTAGAACTGATTCTCGATACATCTCCCTCCAGTCGATACTCGAACTGACATATAGTATTTAAACTTAATTTAGGATTTAAAAATAATACTTCTACTGAAGTAACTTTTAAAATATTACTATTGAAAACAAAGAGGTTGGGAAGCTAATCAATTATATGATTAAAAATCCTGATAAATTTGGAATATAACAACACAACAATTACAACACAACAACTGTATACAAGAAGACTGTATACTGAAAACTTAACAAGACTATGATTTTACTAGACGGTAAAAAGACATCAGCAGACATTAAAGAAGAAATTGCTTTAGAAGTAGCAGCATTAAAAGCTAACGATAAAAAAGCACCACACTTAGCAGCGGTTATCGTGGGTAGCGACGGAGCAAGTTTAACCTATGTAAATGCAAAAGTAAAAGCTTGCGAACGTGTAGGTTTTGAATCTACTTTACTTCGTCTTCCTGAAGAAACTACTGAAGAAGAACTATTAAATGAAATTGCTATTTTAAATATTGATAATGATATTGATGGTTTTATAGTACAATTACCCCTACCCGACCATATTGATGAACAAAAGGTATTAATGGCTATTAATCCTGATAAAGATGTAGACGGTTTCCACCCTATGAATGTTGGTAAATTAGCGTTAAACTTACCTACTTATATCTCTGCTACTCCTTTCGGAATTTTAGAATTGTTAGATCGTTACAATATTGAAACCTCTGGTAAAGATGTAGTAGTTATTGGGCGTAGCCATATTGTAGGAAGTCCAATGAGTATTTTACTATCTCAAAAAAGAAAAGTAGGAAACGCAACTGTTACCCTAACTCATAGTAGAACCAAAAACTTAAAAGAGGTTACTAAAAGAGCAGATATTATTATAGCTGCTATTGGTATTCCTGAGTTTTTAAAAGGTGACATGGTAAAAGACGATGTAGTAATTATTGATGTAGGAATTACTCGTGTTGCTGATCCTTCTAAGAAAAGAGGATTTAGATTGGTAGGTGATGTTGCTTTTAACGAAGTAGCAGAAAAAGCATCGCACATTACCCCTGTACCGGGTGGTGTAGGTCCTATGACGATTGCTATGCTCTTAAAAAATACTTTATTAGCTTGCGAACGTAGACAAGAAGAGTGTTAATACAACACCGTTTAATATATACTACAAAAGACTGCTTTTAAAGGCAGTCTTTTTTATAGAAAACAGTTGATACATTTCTCTTACTCTGCTATTTAATTACCTTTTTTTGCTATATTAGCTAGCACTAATTAAAAAATTGCAATAATTACGTTTACACTTCCTTTTTAGGATATATAAAGACACTAAAAGTGTTTATTGAAACTAATCCATTTATGTTAAGTACTAAAACTTTTATCAGCATATTTTTTCTTTCTTATTTTTGTTTTATACCGCAACCTTTTCCTGAAGGTACTACTTATATTACACCCTCATTTAAATTAATTCCTAAACATTCAGTTGATATTCAAAAAAACAATATCATCATAACCATATTTTCAAAAGATATGTTCTATCGTGGAAATGAAATAAAATTTAAAAGTGAAATAAAGGGAGATACAATTTACATTCTCAATAAAATTAAGAATAGTACGAAAAACGATGGAATTAAAATTAATAATGAAAAACTTATATCTTTTTTTACAAACACTCGTTTTTTTATAAAGTCAAAAAACACTTTAATTCATACTGAAAGTAATAGGCCTTATTTTAATAAAAAGTTAGTAGATAGCACCTTAAGCAACCAAACAGTATATAGCATAAATGGTAAAATACTAATGTCTACTAAAGATTCTTCTGTATTAAATCCAATATTAAATGAAAAGAAGTTTAAAATAAAAACCTTGGAGGTAATAAAGCCTGAAAACGCTATAAAAACTTACGGACTATTTGGCTTTAAAGGTATTATAAAAATAAAGGGAAAGTTTAAAAAATGTAAATAATACACTAAAAGTGTTTATCTAAACAAAATATTTAATAAATATCAATGAGTTCTACTGTAGGCTTCCCAAAAAATAGGACAGTTAATAATTCGAATTTACTAACTTTAAATTCAAACTGTCACAATGAAAAAC
>NZ_JAUORH010000011.1 GCF_030547425.1 Tenacibaculum sp. 1_MG-2023
TAAATTCTTCATCAAATCTGACCTAAATAATAATTATTTATCGAAATTAGAGGTGTCCTAAAAAGGGGAAGCCTACAGCTATAGATGATGCTATTACCTATTTTTCTAAAACTAATTAACAAAAAAGACTTTAGTTAATACACTAAAGTCTTTTTCTTATATCCTATATTAAATAGTTTTTAACAAATATAGTCCATAGTGGTAGGTCTGTAACAACATACCTTTACTCCATCTTGATAAATAAAAGAACCATCTCCTCCACATTCTTTAGGGAAAGGAAAAGGTACTGCATTTCCTCCTTTAATGTTTTTTAACGTTGTTTTTGTTAACTCTTGTGATCCTTCTACGTTTAAAATTACTTTTTTCATTATAAAGTTTTTTAGGGGTTATAAATATTATTCTACCCTCCGAAAATAATCTTTAAAAAAGAGTTTGCTATAAAAAAAACCATACTTTTAGTAGGGAAAAACCATACTTTTATCCTTTTTCATTACCTTCCATAAGGGTTTCTAACCTTCTGTCTGGTGTTAACCAAATTAGAGCTACAACAATGTAACATATTATAGCAATCCATGTATAAACATAAGCTAAAGGTATAGCTGCAATACATAAAATTAAAGACGTATACTCTTTTAATCCGTTGGTACATAATTGAGATAAAGCATGATTATCACCGTGGTATTTAATTAGTACTTTTTCTAAAATAAAATAAGCCATAGCACACATAAGTAAAATAAAGCCATAAGTAGCTACGGGTAAAGCTTCATAATAGTGTTCGTGCTCCCCTATCCAACTTGTAGTAAACGGAATTAAAGACAGCCAAAACAATAAGTGTAAGTTAGCCCATAAAATTTTGCCATTTACTTTTTCCGTCACCTGCATTAAATGATGATGGTTATTCCAATAAATTCCTAAGTAAATAAAGCTTAATAAATAACTTATAAATACAGGAGCTACTGATAGTAATCCTTCAAATGTCGTATCCTCTGGTGCTTTTATTTCTAATACCATAATGGTAATTACAATAGCTAAAACACCATCACTAAATGCTTCTAACCTGCCTGTTTTCATATAATTATTTGTTGATTACACTATAGTTATCTACCAAAACGTCTTTGCTCTGGTAATGGAATTCGTTCAGTTTCGTTTCGTACAGAAGGAAACTTATTATTCTTCCAGTTTTCTTTGGCTTGTTCTATCAATTCTTTATCTGAAGCAACAAAATTCCACTCAATAAAACGCTCTTCTTTAAATCTTTTTCCTCCAAAAATATATACGGTAGAGTTTGCCACTATATCAAAGCTACACAGCGTACTATCTTTTGCTACTAATAATTGTTTGGAATCATAAGTATGTCCATCACTAGTAATACTTCCTTCTAAAATATATAAGGCACTTTCACCGAACAGATGTTCTCCAACTTCTACTTTTTTGTCTTCTTTTGAAGTTATCTCAATAAAAAATAACGGACTATACACTGGAACAGGTGATTGTTTACCAAACGCTTTTCCTGCGATGAGCTTAAACTGTACTCCATCAGTTTCCCAACTGGGAATATCATCCGCGGAAACATGTGTAAAAGAAGGTTCACATTGTTCTTCACTTAAAGGTAAAGCTACCCATATTTGTAATCCATGAAGTTTCTTAGTTGAATTCCTTAATCGTTCAGGAGTTCTTTCAGTATGTACGACTCCTTTTCCTGCTGTCATCCAATTAACTGCTCCTGGAGTTATTTCTATTTCAGTCCCTATACTATCTCGATGCAAAATAGCTCCTTCAAACAAAAAGGTAAGTGTAGATATACCTATATGAGGGTGCATAGCTATATCTAAATTATCTTTTTCGCTAAGTTTTACGGGTCCCATATGATCAATAAAAATAAAAGGACCTACCATTCGTTTTTGTCTGAATGGTAATAAACGGCCTACCAGAAAATTACCAATACTCGCTGCTCTCTCTTCAATTATTAGTTTCGTGTTAGACATTTTATATACCTATTAAGGGTTTAATCAAAAAAAGTAACTCTTTGATTTAGAGTTACTTTTTTAAAGTTATTGTTAATCTTCTAAATATCCAAACTTTCCAGTATTGAAATCTTGAAATGCTTCTATCAACTCTTGTTTAGTATTCATTACAAACGGACCATGTGCTGCAATAGGTTCGTTTAAAGGCTCACCGCTTAATACTAAAATTACTGCATCTTCTAAGGCTTCTAAAGTAAATGTATCTCCATCATTTTTGAACAATGCAAAGTGATCTTCTAAAACGTTATTTGATTCATTCACTTTAACACTACCTTCAACTGATAAAATAGCTGTAGTATAGTTTTTTGGAAAGGTTAACTGTGTTTTTACTCCTTTCTTCAACTTTACATTGAACATATTAACTGGCGAAAATGTAGATGCAGGTCCTTTGTTTCCTTTATATTCTCCTGCAATTACTTCTACTTCTCCTCCTCCATCTGCTAATGGTATTTTAACCATTTCTGCATTTGCTATTGCCTGATATTTTGGCGGACTCATTTTATCCTTAGCCGGTAAATTTACCCATAACTGTACCATTTGAAACTCTCCTCCTGTTTTACTCCATTCAGTTTCATGAAATTCTTTGTGTAAAACTCCTGAAGCAGCCGTCATCCACTGTACATCACCTTCACCAATAATTCCTCCACCTCCAGCACTATCTCCATGTTCAACACGCCCTTTATAAGCTATTGTTACAGTTTCAAAACCTCTATGAGGGTGTACTCCCACTCCTTTTGGTTTATCAGTTGGAGGAAAATTGTATTTTGAATTATAATCCAACATAATAAATGGGTCCATTCGTTGCATGGTTGAAGTTCCAGGTATAAAATTATGAACTCTAAATCCATCTCCTACAAAATGAGGAGTTCCTGGTTTTACTATTTTTTCTATATTTCTTGTTTTCATTTTAAATTCCTTTCTTTTAATTACTATAAACTATTAGCTAATTCAATTTCAAATGAATTGTCTAAATAACTACGCTGTAATTGAGGTTTATTTTTAGTCCAATATACACTCTTAACGCTTTCGGAAAGTGTAGACTCATTCCTAAACTCAACTAAAATCGCATTAGGAAATAACACAGTAATAATCTTTTGTAATTTATTTTTATCTATTTCATTGGTATCTTTTGAAATAGCTAAAACCTTGTATGCCTGTTGATATAATTTTTCAATAGCTGTTTCGACATTAGGAACAGTTGAAACTTGCCAATTCAAAATTTTAGGCATTGTTGTATTTTTTGTTACAACTAATGTTTTTAAATGTCTCATAATAAATCCTTTTTTACCCATTAAATGGGATTAATTACTCGATGGTTAACATCGAAATAAATTGCGTTTGTTTTATCTGAAATATTTAGTGAGTTAACCTCTACTTTTTATTTCACTGTAAAATTACAGCAACAAAAAAAGGTATGCATTGATCTATGGTAAGAACGATTTACGATTATCTAACAACCGTAAATCAACAATCATAACTCGTATCTTAATTATTTGGTTTGAAGTTTTCTTCAGCAAGTGATTTACGAACACGACTTAAGCTTTCTGGAGTTATTCCTAAATAAGAAGCTATCATCCACTGAGGAACACGCAACATAATATCTGGATACATACTTACAAAATCTAAATAACGTCTTTTTGCTGATGCTCCTAGTAGTTGACTAATACGTTTGTATAATTGACGAATATGTTTTTGCAATAAATACTCATTTTTCCTTCTAAAATCAGTATTTATTTCTGATACTTTATTGATAAAGCCTTCATCTAACATTACAACCTGTGCATCTTCAACAGCATCAATATAATAATTAGACGGTTCTTGAAAATATACACTACCTCTATCGCTCACAATCCAATTTTCAGTAGCAAACTGTAAAATATTTTCTTTTCCCTCTTCATTTAGGGCATATAAACGTAACAAACCTTTTTCTACAAAAAAGAAATGTGAACACACATCTCCTTCTTTTAATAAAAAATCACTTTTAGAAACGTTTTTTAAAGAAATAAACGATTGTATTTGAGGGTAATCATCTTCTGATAATCCTCCTTTTTCAATAAG
This sequence comes from Tenacibaculum sp. 1_MG-2023, assembly GCF_030547425.1. Taxonomy (GTDB): domain Bacteria; phylum Bacteroidota; class Bacteroidia; order Flavobacteriales; family Flavobacteriaceae; genus Polaribacter. Next base: position 4,083 of record NZ_JAUORH010000011.1, read on the forward strand.
ATACTTTTTAAAGTTAGGTAGCTCCATACATTGTTGTAATGAGCTACTAAAAATACAGTATTATATACAATATTCTACTTTTCTTTTGAAGTTTTAAGTACTTTACCTCTATATCTAATTGAATTTTTCTGCGTACTATTTACATAGATAGTACTCGATAAGCTAGGATATACTCTAACTATAACGTTATAGTTTTCAGTTGTTGTATTTTTATCCTTTATTTTAAAACTAATTTTGTAACTATTCTCTTTATCTTCAGATACAACTAAACCTTCAGGAGCTCCTTCAAATTCAATTCCAATATCTCTACCTCCATAAGATCCACCTGCTTGTCGCTCACCAAAATAAGGCAAATACGCCGCAACACTATCTTTTTTCATTCTAAAAAAGTTGCTATTCCCTATTAAATTAATGTTTCCTGCGTTACTTCCTATAGGTAACAGACCTGCATTAGCTAATTGTGCCATTGCATTTGTAACCATAGGTTCTGCCCATTCTGCTTCTATTTCAAAAGTTTTACTTTCTACAAGAGCGTTTAAATTATCTATTTCTGCCTGTGTTGTATTTTTTGAAGAAGCACAACTAAACAGTACAAAAATTATACTAACTAAAAAAACAACCCTTTTCATATTTCACTGTTTTTAAACCTTCTACAAGTTACTCAAATCTTATGAAACTTTCAAAAAAATAAGACTATTTAACGTTTGTTTTACTCTTTATCAGGTACTGAAAATAACTCTGGTTTTGCTCCTTTAATATCTCTATAAAAATCATAAAAATGATTCATATCAGCACTCATATCATCTGTTAAATAATAAGGAGGTTCTATAATAATTTGCTTGTTTTCAAAATCGAAAGCAAACATTACTATAGGTACATTAGCTCCTTTAGCTATATAATAAAACCCTGTTTTCCAATCTGTTACTCTTGCACGAGTTCCTTCTGGTGATAATGCTAAACGGAATTCATCATGCTCATTAAAAACTGCTACAATTGCATCCACCTTATTTGTGCTTTTACTTCTATCAACAGGAGCCCCCCCTAAAGCTTTAAAAATAAAACCAAAAGGAGGTTTAAATAATGACGCTTTTCCTATGAAATTGATTTTTACACCGATAGTGTTCCTTGCTAAAATAGCAATTGGAAAGTCTTTCCAGCTAGTATGTGGAGCTCCAATAACAACGTATTTTTTTAAGTTTCTTGGAAAATCTCCAACTACCTTCCAGCCTAAAACTTTGTGAAATATAAATTTAGATATCATTTACTAGGTATAAAGGTCAATGATACGGTTTTCTCTACAAAAATCAAATAATTTTAACCTATCTTGTCCTATATTTGTTCACATAATAAACTATTATTTATTCTAATGAATACTACTCTCTTACTTATTTTAATTGCTGTTAGCACCTTACTAATTGGGTTTGTTATTGGAAGCTTACTCTCTAAATTAAAGTTTAAACAACAAACTTCTGATTTAGAAAAAGAGATTGTTACCCTACAAAACCATCAAGCCAATTTTGAAATTCAGAAAAAAGAAAAAGAAGACTCATTTTCTCAGCAAAAAGAAGACTTTTTAAAGCGATTAGATGAAAAAGCTAAAGAAAATAATGAATTACGTCGTGAAAAAGAGTTTACTGCTCTTGAATTGGCTAGAAAAAATGAAGAGTTAAAAAACCTACAGTTAAAACTAAATGAAAATAAAGAGGAAGTAGAAAAACTACAGGATAAATTTACCAAAGAGTTTGAAAACTTAGCAAACAAAATTCTAGACGAGAAATCGAATAAATTTACTGAGCAAAATAAGAAAAATATAAAGGATATTTTAAATCCGCTTCAAGAAAAAATTCAAACCTTTGAAAAAAAGGTTGAAGACACTCAAAAAGAAAGTATTTCGATGCATTCTGCTTTAAAAGAGCAGTTATTAGGGTTAAAAGAGTTAAACGCTCAAATGAGCAAGGAAACCTTAAACCTTACCAAGGCTTTAAAAGGTGATAGTAAAACGCAAGGAAATTGGGGAGAACTGGTACTTGAACGCGTTTTAGAAAAATCTGGTTTAGAAAAAGATAGAGAGTATTTTGTACAACAATCTTTTACTAACGATGAAGGTAAACGTATTATGCCTGATGTGGTGATTCACTTACCAGACAATAAAAAAATGGTAGTCGATTCAAAAGTATCATTAACTGCATATGAACAATATGTAAATAGTGAAGACGATATTGAAAAAGAACGTTTTGTAAAAGAACATGTAAACTCGTTAAAAAGACATGTTGAACAACTTTCAGAAAAGAAATATGAAGATATTTATAAGATAGAATCTCCTGATTTTGTTCTGTTATTTGTACCTATTGAACCTGCTTTTGCAGTAGCTTTAAATGAAGACAATACTTTATATAATAAAGCTTTTGAAAGGAATATTGTTATTGTTACTCCAACTACTTTATTAGCTACCTTACGCACTATTGATACCATGTGGAATAACGAAAAGCAACAACGCAATGCTTTAGAAATTGCACGACAAGCGGGAGCTTTATATGATAAGTTTAACGGATTATTAACTGATTTAGTTAATATTGGAAAGAAAATAGATGGTACTAAAGCCGATTATGCCGCAGCTATGAATAAGTTGGTAGAAGGTCGTGGAAACTTAATTACGAGTGTAGAAAAACTAAAGAAAATGGGAGCGAAAGCTAAAAAAGCACTTCCTGAAAAAATTCTTGAACGAGCTCAAGATAATGATGAATAATTAAAAAGGCGCTCTTAATTAAGAACGCCTTATGTTTTTTATCCGAAGACATCATCTTCTCTACATAATAAACAAACGTCTGTTGTGCATTAAGTCATATACCTTCTCTCCTACTGTTTCTAATACTTCTTCTTTCTCAGCATTCATTAATGCCTCATCAATTAAGTTTACGATTACTTCCATATCGTCTTCTTTTAAACCACGTGTAGTAACTGCGGCTGTACCTACACGGATACCTGAAGTTACAAATGGTGATTCAGTATCAAAAGGAACCATATTTTTATTTACTGTAATGTCTGCTTTACCTAAAGCATCTTCAGCAGCTTTTCCAGTAAGCTTTTTATTGCGTAAATCAATTAGCATACAATGGTTATCTGTACCTCCAGAAATAATTTCATATCCTTTAGCTACAAATGCTTTTGCCATTGCCTGTGCATTTTCTTTTACCTGAATTTGATATTCTAAAAATTCATCTGTTAATGCTTCACCAAAAGCAACAGCTTTTGCAGCAATAACATGCTCTAATGGTCCACCTTGATTTCCTGGGAATACAGCAGAATTAATCAATGTAGACATTTTCTTTAATTTTCCTGATTTTAATTTTAATCCGAACGGATTTTCAAAATCTTTTCCAATCATAATCATTCCACCACGAGGTCCACGTAATGTTTTGTGAGTCGTTGTAGTAACTATATGACAGTGTGGTAACGGATCAGATAAAATTCCTTTTGCTATTAGTCCTGCTGGATGTGAAATATCAGCCATTAAAATAGCACCAACGCTATCAGCAACTTCTCTAAACTTTTTAAAATCAATATCACGAGAATAAGCTGAAGCCCCTGCAATGATTAATTTAGGTTTATGCTCTTTTGCTTGTTGTTCTAAATGATCATAATCAATATACCCTGTTTCTTTTACTACTCCGTAAAATACTGGGTTATATAATTTTCCTGAAAAATTTACTGGTGAACCATGTGTTAAGTGACCTCCGTGAGATAAATCAAACCCTAAAATAGTATCACCTGGTTGTAAACAAGCTGCAAAAACTGCTGTATTTGCCTGACTCCCAGAGTGTGGTTGTACATTTACATACTCCGCTCCAAATAATTCTTTAGCTCTATCAATCGCAATTTGTTCAACGATATCTACTACTTCACACCCTCCATAGTAACGCTTACCAGGGTATCCTTCAGCATATTTATTTGTTAAAACTGATCCTTGAGCTTCCATTACTTGGTCGCTAACAAAATTTTCAGAAGCAATCAACTCTAAACCATTTAGTTGACGTTCTTTTTCTTCTTGAATTAAATCAAATATTTGATGATCTTTTTGCATGTTGTTTGTTTTGCTGTGTAAAGTAGCCAAATGTACTAAAATTTATGTATCCTTTTTTAAGGATTTTTAAAGAAGTTTACTCTAAAATACTTTCACATTTTTTTTACTCATCTTTTTGGGGTAAATTGAAAAAAATATGTAGGTTTGGTGAAAATATAACAAAAACGATAAATGGAAATAACTGCTAATAACCCGAATAGAAAATCTTGGTTAACTGTAGCTGAAAACTCAGATTTTCCTATTCAAAACATACCTTTTGGGGTTTTTCTTACAAAAGATGATATTATAACGATTGGTACAAGAATCGGTGATTACGCGATAGATTTAGGTGCCTTACATCAATTAGGATACTTTGATGGAATTCCGTTAACAGACGATATTTTCTTGCAAGATACCTTAAATGATTTTATTGCTGACGGACGCAAAACTTGGCGTTTGGTTCGTAATAGAATCGCTGATATTTTTGATGTAAAAAATAGTAAGCTACGAGATAATGCTGAACATAAAGACAAAATAATCTTTAGAATGGATGAAGTTGAAATGCAACTTCCTGTTTCTGTAGGAGATTACACTGATTTTTATGCAAGTAAAGAACATGCAACTAATGTAGGAAGTTTATTTAGAGATCCTGAAAATGCTTTATTACCAAACTGGTTACAAATTCCTATTGGTTACCACGGAAGGAGTTCTTCTATTGTACCTTCAGGAACTCCAGTTCGTCGTCCTATTGGGCAACAACGTCCTAGTGAGGGAGAAACTACACCTAACTTTGGTCCTTCAAAATTATTAGATTTTGAATTAGAAATGGCATTCATTACTACCGTTGCTAACGATTTAGGAGACAGAATTCCTATTAAAGAAGCTGAAGAATATATTTTCGGATTAGTCTTATTTAACGACTGGTCTGCTCGTGATATTCAAGCATGGGAATATGTTCCTTTAGGTCCTTTCTTAGGAAAGAGTTTTGCTTCAACAATTTCACCTTGGATTGTTACTTTAGATGCTTTAGAGCCGTTTAGGGTAGATAACCCAGAACAAGTATATGAGCCTTTACCTTATTTAAAGAAAGAAGGTAAAGACAGTTACGATATTAATTTACAAATGGCTATTCAACCTGAAGGTAAAGAGGAAACTGTAGTTTGTAACTCTAACTTTAAATATATGTACTGGACAATGGTACAACAATTAACACATCATACTGTAAACGGGTGTCCTATTAATGCTGGTGATATGATGGGTAGTGGTACTATTTCCGGACCTACTCAAGACAGTTTTGGTTCTATGTTAGAATTAACTTGGAGAGGTCAAAACCCAATAAAAATGAATGATGGTAGCGAGCGTAAGTTTATTAATGATAACGATACCGTTATTATGCGTGGTTACTCTAAGAATGAAAAAGTTAGAATTGGTTTTGGTGAATGTTCAGGTAAGGTATTACCTGCTAAATAAACACTTTAATCAAATATAATTATATAAAAATCCAGTTCGTACGAACTGGATTTTTATTTTATATCAATTTCTACTCTTCTTCTGGTGGTGGGTGACCGTGAATTTGTTCATACACTTCATCAAAATTACTTCGTAAATAACTGTTTAATTTTTTACGATAATCATCTTGCAACCAGTCAATAAAATTATGTGTGCTTTTTGATATACATTTTGAATATCTAAAAATTCTATCATCAATATCGCCTCCTAATTTTTTAGCTAAAATAAGCGCATCAAAAACATCTTCACTATTTTCAACACACATTTTAGCATGATGTTCTATTGATTTTTCTAATACTCTTTTTGATGATTCCCCTCCTTGTATAGTATCTCTATATACTTTTTTAACATCAAAGTACAAGTCTTTAGAATTTGCAAACTCAGCTTTTACATCCGCTGGTAATTCATATTTAAAGTCATTTTCTATTTCTTCATCAGATAATAAGTTATCTAAATAGAAGTTTGGAGCTCTAAACATTTTTTGCCAATCTAAATCAGCACCCCAAGGTCCAAAACGATGGAAGTTATTACCTAAATCAATTACATTAAATTCTGACTTCCCTGGTAAAATACGAGAACCACGACCAATCATCTGATAATACAGTGTTAAAGATTTCGTAGCTCTATTTAATATAATAGACCCTACTGTTGGTTCATCAAATCCAGTTGTTAAAATACTAACCGAAGTAATAATTGCATTGGGTGTTTTATGAAACCACTTTAAAATAAAATCACGTTCTTTTTTTGTATTCGTGTTATCTAAATGAGCTATTGGATATCCTGCTCTTTTAAAAGTATCATACACATGTAATGATGTATTAATACCATTATTAAAAATTAAAGTTTTAGTTCCTTTTGCTCGTTCTTCATAAGCTTGTAAAAGCTTAGAAAGCATATCGGTATTCGTATATAAATCTTCTGATGATTTTACTGTATAATCTCCATTTGCTCCTACTTCTAATGAAGTTAACCCTACATTGTAAGAGTAAATATTTGCTTTCGCTAAGTATTCATTTTGAATTAAGGCTCCAATACTTTCCCCGTCAATAAGTTCGTCATAATTATCCTTCATAGGAAGCTTAATATTTGAACTTAAAGGAGTTGCTGTTACCCCTAGTATAAAAGATCTATCAAAAAACTTAAATAGTTTAGTAAATGAGTTATAGTGAGCCTCATCAATAATTACTAAACCAACATCTGAAATATCTAACATATCGTCATTTAAACGATTGTTTAGGGTTTCAACCATAGCCACAAAGCAATCAAACTCATCTTGGTCCTCTAAACTTGCTTTGCTATCAATAATTTTATTAACTACACCAAATTCTTTAAGCATTTTCGCGGTCTGTTTGCACAGTTCTATTCGGTGCGTCATTATCAATACTTTCTTTTGATAATGCTTTAAGTATTGACGTGTAATTTCAGAGAAAATAACTGTTTTTCCTCCTCCAGTAGGTAGTTGATAAAGTAAATGGTAATTTTCGGGGGCATTCTCAAAACTTTTGAAAATTTTGTACAATGCTTCTTTTTGATAATCGTATAAATTTTTTCCTTTCTTTGGTTGTGAAGTTGCTGTTTCGTTACTCAAATCTCTATAATTTTGAAATATGCAAAAATACGAGGTATTTAAGGAAATCCCATTAAAAATGGCATCTTTTTTAGATTTTTTTCAAATTAATACGAGCAATATTATAATGAGAAGCATGTGAAACCACTTCTCCATTTTTAACTACCAACAACTGAGGAGATTGATGTAAAACCTGAAAAGTATACCCTATTTCATTAGAAATCCCCCTATAACTAAGCAAGTCAAGATAATACACTTTAAAGTCTTTTAGCTCTTCATCAAAACTGTTTACAAAACGTTTAATTACCATACTGCTAATACCACATCTTGTTGAATGTTTAAAAATAGCTACGGGCTCTTTTTTTGATAATTCTTTTATCTCTTTTATTTGCTCTAATGAAGTTAATGGAATCCAATTAATAAACGATTTATCTTCTCCTCTATTTATCTCTTTTCTTCCAAAAACAGTACTTAATACTCCCATAAAATCCTTATTTTAGTAACATATTTTACTCTTAGTTATTACAACAACAGTCAAAAAGTCATGAAAAATTCATTTTTAAAGACAAAATGTCTTTTTTCTCTTTAAAAAATCAATTGGTATTGAATTTGACTTTTATTGAGAAAAATAAAAACGATATGAATTTTAACAATTATACAATAAAATCACAAGAAGCCATACAGCAAGCGCAACAATTAGCGCAAAGCTATGGCAACAACCTTATAGAAAATGAACACATTTTCAAAGCCTTACTTTTAGTCGATGAAAATGTGCTTCCTTTCATACTAAAGAAGTTAAACATTAATATTGATGTTGTACAACAGGTATTAGATAAACAATTAGAAAGTTTTTCTAAAGTTACTGGTGCTGATTTAATGCTTTCTCGAGAAGCTAACAAAACATTAAATGAGGCTTCCATCGTTGCTAAAAAAATGAACGATGAATACGTTTCTATTGAACATTTAATTTTAGCTATTTTTAAATCTAAAAGTCAAATAGCACAAGTATTAAAAGATCAAGGTGTTACTGAGAAAAGTTTAAAAGCAGCTATTGAGGAGTTACGTAAGGGAAACCGTGTTACCTCCCAAAGTGCTGAAGATACTTATAACTCTTTGAATAAATATGCTAAAAACTTAAATCAATTAGCACAAGACGGAAAATTAGATCCCGTAATTGGTCGTGATGAAGAGATTAGACGTTTATTACAAATTTTATCGCGTAGAACAAAAAACAACCCTATTTTAGTTGGTGAGCCTGGTACTGGAAAAACAGCTATTGCAGAAGGGTTGGCACACCGAATTATTCGTGGTGATGTTCCTGAAAACCTGAAAGAAAAGCAAATTTTCTCTTTAGATATGGGGGCGCTAATTGCTGGAGCCAAATATAAAGGTGAGTTCGAAGAACGTTTAAAATCTGTAGTAAAAGAAGTTACAAAGTCTGAAGGAGACATCGTACTATTCATTGACGAAATTCATACTTTAGTAGGCGCTGGAGGAGGTCAAGGAGCTATGGATGCTGCTAATATTTTAAAACCAGCTTTAGCTCGTGGTGAATTGAGAGCTATTGGTGCAACGACACTAGATGAATATCAAAAATATTTTGAAAAAGATAAAGCTTTAGAGCGTCGTTTTCAAAAAGTAATGGTAAACGAACCTGATACAGAAAGCGCTATTTCTATTTTACGTGGTATTAAAGATAAATATGAAACACACCACAAAGTTCGTATAAAAGACGAAGCTATTATAGGGGCTGTAGAATTATCACAACGTTATATCACCAATCGATTTTTACCAGATAAGGCTATTGATTTAATGGACGAAGCAGCTTCTAAATTACGTATGGAAATCAATTCTAAACCAGAAGAATTAGATGTGTTAGATCGTAAAATCATGCAGTTAGAAATTGAAATTGAAGCGATTAAGCGTGAAAATGATGAAACTAAGTTAAAATCTTTAAATGCCGATTTAGCCAATTTAAAGGAAGAACGTAATGAAATCAATGCCAAATGGCAATCAGAAAAAAGCATTGTAGATACCGTTCAGAGTTTAAAAACTGATATTGAAAACTATAAACTTGAAGCTGAAAAAGCAGAACGTAATGGTGATTATGGTAAAGTAGCCGAGTTACGTTATGGTAAAATAAAAGATGCACAAGAAGAACTTGATAAACAACAAGAAATCTTAGCGAATCAAAGTGAGAATGCATTAATTAAAGAGGAAGTTACTTATGATGACATTGCTGAAGTTGTAGCTAAATGGACGGGAGTTCCTGTAACTAAAATGTTACAATCAGAGCGTGAAAAGTTATTAAAATTAGAAGATGAATTACATAACCGTGTAGTTGGTCAAGAAGAAGCTATTGAAGCAGTTTCTGATGCGGTACGTCGTTCTAGATCAGGATTACAGAACCCAAATAAACCTATTGGTTCGTTCTTGTTCTTAGGAACAACTGGAGTCGGTAAAACAGAATTAGCGAAAGCTTTAGCTGAATATTTATTTGACGATGAAAACGCCATGACCCGTATTGATATGAGTGAATATCAAGAGCGTCATTCTGTAAGCAGGTTGGTTGGAGCACCTCCGGGATACGTAGGTTATGATGAAGGTGGGCAATTAACAGAAGCTGTTCGTAGAAAACCTTATTCTGTTGTGTTGTTAGATGAAATTGAAAAAGCGCATCCTGACACCTTTAACGTCTTACTACAAGTATTAGATGAAGGTAGGTTAACTGATAATAAGGGTCGTGTTGCTGATTTTAAAAACACCATTATTATTATGACCTCTAATATGGGAAGTCATATTATTCAAGAAAAATTTGATACTATGAAAGGTGATATTCATACAACTATGGATTTAGCAAAAACAGAAGTTTTAGGACTGTTAAAACAATCGGTAAGACCTGAGTTTTTAAATAGAATTGATGATATTATTTTATTTACTCCGCTATCTCAAGATAATATTAAAGAAATTGTAAAACTACAATTGAATAGCGTTAAAAAAATGATAGCGAAACAAAACATAATTTTTGATGCTACTGATGAAGCTATTGCTTATTTAGCTATAAAGGGATATCAACCAGAGTTTGGTGCACGTCCTGTAAAGCGAGTGATTCAAAAAGAGGTTTTAAATCAATTATCTAAAGAAATTTTATCAGGACAAGTAACTACTGATAGTATTATTTTACTAGACGCTTTTGATAATGAATTGGTATTTAGAAATCAATCTGATTTAATAGAAAGTTAACTATTTATTTTATAGTTAGTTTATAGAGAGCGGTGTTTAAAAAAGCATCGCTTTTTATTTTTTAACTATATTGGCTCTTCAAAACAATTACTTATCGTGAAAAAATATCTTTTAGGTTGTATTCTTGCTTTTAGTACATTAATTTCTTGCTCTCAAAAAGAAGTTAATACTACTTATTACTTAATTCGTCATGCTGAAAAGGACAGAACAGATCAAAAAAATAAAAATCCGAACTTAAACGATATTGGACAACAGCGAGCTGAAAAATGGAAAAAATATTTTGAAGACATTCATTTAGATGCTATATATTCTACCAATTATAATAGAACAATACAAACTGCGACACCTGTAGCAAAAAGTAAAAAATTAGAAATTACCATTTATGATCCAAATAAGGTCTACGATGATAATTTTAAGAAAAACACAAAAGGAAAATCTGTTTTAATAGTTGGTCATAGTAACACTACTCCTTCTTTTGCTAACAAAATTTTAAATATAAAAAAATACGAGCAAATGGATGAAAATGATAACTCTAGTGTATTTGTTATTTCGGTTAAAATATCTTCTGATAAGAAAGAAGTATCCTCTAAAAGGTTAACAATTGATTAGTTTAATTTAATATCATTTAAAACAATTTCAGAAAGTTTTTTCAGCTTACCTTCTTCATATAATTTATCAATAGTGTAAAAGTCAATATCCTTATTTAAAGGCTTATAATTGTTATAGTCTACAAAACGGATACCGTTTACTATTTTTTCCTCTTTTACATCCCTAAAACGTACTCCTCCTCCATTTGTATGATATTTATACGCTAAATATTCTACCTGAAAACTATCTTTTGCAAACCAATATATAAACACATCATCAAAATCTTCTCCTCCGCCCTCTTCTGCAAAAGTGACTCTAATTTTATAATACTCCTTTCCTTTTATCATAACAGGCTCTAGTAACTTTTTTTGAACTGCTTTATCATTTAACCCAAAAGGTAAGACTGAAAAATAATGAACCGAATTCACAGAGTTGCTATAGCGATTTTTATCTTTTTCTGTTAGTTCAACTAAGCTATCATTTACAAAGCGTCTGAAATTCTCATTCGATAACACATCTTTTATTATTACTGAGTCATTTTTTATAGTTCTAACTAATTTAAAAGTACCATTATTTCTAGTCGCTTTGTAATGATTTTTTCTAAAGTTAAAGGAAATTGTAGCGTTTCCTATTTCATTTAATTTAGAATACTCTATTGACTTATCTATTATTTGTTGGGCTGTAAATTTTGGCTTACATGAAACAATTAATAAAAGTAGTGAAATGTATAAATATCGCATAAAATTTTGTTTGTTTTGGTCGTTAAATCGTAAACAAATTTACAAGTATTCATTAATTTTACTTGTTAAGTTTAACATAAAAAATAGAGCTACAATTACGTAGCTCTATACAAGGGGATTAAAACTTATTGGTTTAAAACCTCATACCTACTCCAAAACCAATTAGTAACGGGTTAATATCTACTTCAGCTGGTACTGTTGCTACACCTGCATTTACAGAAACATTAGTACTTAATCCAATATACTTAGCATCTACGTTTAAAAACCAAGTATCGTCTAAATCATAATCGAAACCTAATTGAAGTGCATATCCAAAGCCATTTTCATAGTCTACATCAACCACTGCTCCTGGATCAAAATTATAAAAAATAGTATAATTTACACCAGCTCCTACGTAAGGTTTAAAATCACTTATATTAAAATGATATTGCAACGTTAATGTTGGAGGTAACAACCAAACATCACCTAAATTAACATTTCCTAAGGTCGTATTTACAGCTTTTACATCATGGTTAGTCGTTCCTAAAATTAATTCAGCTGCTATATTTTCTGTAAAATAGTATGTAAAATCAAGCTCAGGAATAAAGTTTTTACCTATTTCAACATCACCACCAATAGTACCAATTGTTGCTGATTCATTAGGTAAAACAGTTACCCATCTAAAACGCGCTTGCCATTTTTTAAAATCATTTTTTTTAGAAGTCTCTTGTGCATTTACATTACTAAAAAACAAGGTTCCTAATACAATACTTAATATAATTTTTTTCATGATTATAAATTTAATTTTTGAGCAAAATTACACTCCACTCTTCCCTAAAAACATGACTTTAATCATAGCCTAATAATTTTATTTAACAACTTAAAATTATAGTTATATTTGTGTTCTATTTTATGCAAAAAAAGATTAACATACAGAATAAAAAGGCTCGTTTTGAATACGAGATACTTGATAGATACACAGCAGGAATTCAACTTACTGGTACTGAAATAAAATCAATACGACAAAGCAAAGCTCGAATTACTGAAAGTTTTTGTGAGTTTAATGATAAAGGAGAACTTTTTGTAGTGAACATGTACATTGAGGAATATGCCTTTGGACACCATTACAACCATAACCCTAAAAGTGAGCGCCGTTTATTGCTAAATAAACGTGAATTAAAAAAACTTGAAAGAGAAGTTGAAGCTAAAGGTAGTACAATTGTTCCTTTGCGTTTATTTATTAATGAAAATGGTTGGGCTAAATTAGATCTTGCTCTTGCGAAAGGAAAGAAAACTCACGATAAGAGACAAAATATTAAAGACCGTGATAATAAACGTGATTTAGCCAGAATTAAAAAGACTTATAATTAATGAATGATACTTTTTTAAATATCATACAGTGGAAGAAAATTGTATACTTTATTTTTATTTTATTCTTATTTAAGTTTTCTTTTTTACACGGTTATGGTTTTAAAACAACCCTTTCTTTTCTTGATTTAGGACTATTATCTATTTCTAGCGCTTTTTTATTAGCATCTGGCTATCTGACAAGTTTTTACTTCAGAAGTCCACAAAAAAAAACTAAATTCCCTTTACAAAAAGCAAAAAAAACATCTATCTACCTAATGTTTATAGGTATTATAATAGGTTTATTTTTATCTGTTAAAATAAGTAAGCCATGGTATGGTTTTATTTTTATTACTTGCCCCATCATTGTGTACTTATATTCTAAAAATAATATTCAAAAAACTTTTTTCAGTAATATTGTCACTTCTTTCCTAAAGCCTTTTGCTTTACTAACACTTTTATGGTTTGATTTCCCTCTTAACTTATCTATAGAACAATGGGAGCTTTTTTACGACCTGCAACTAATAACTATTGGTTATGTAGTTATCTCTTTTTTGAGTAATATCGTTATTGAAATAATTATTGACATTATTAATATAAATCAAGATAACTTAAACAAACAAAGTACTTTACCTGTTTTATTAGGTAGGAAGAGAGCTAAAGATATAGCTTTGATGCTATCTGCAATAGGTTGTTTTTTTGTGTTTTCTATAGCAATTGCTTTTATTAAAAATAAATTCATTTTTTCAACTATTATGTTATTAGGAACAATTCCTGAGCTATACTTTATTTACCGTTTAATGGCAGCTTCTGAAACTAAAGATTACCAAATTTTACATAAAATTAGTTACTTTAACTTCTTTTTTGCCCTCTTAAGTGTCCCCATCATAGCTTACTATATTAAATATGTTATCAACTAAACTATCAAAATACGCTATTATTCTTGCTTCAAACTCTCCTAGAAGACAAGAATTAATAAAAAGCTTAGATATTCCTTTTTCTATCAAAACAAAGAAAGTAGAAGAAATCTACCCAAAAGAGCTAAACCATGCAGAAATAACTAATTTTTTAGCCGATTTGAAAGCTACCCCTTTTAAAAAAGATTTAAAAGAAAATGAGTTATTAATAACATCTGACACTATCGTATGGATACATAGCAAAGCTTTAGGGAAACCTAAAAACTACGAGGAAGCATTTCAAATGCTCAAGGAACTATCCAATACCACACACGAAGTTATCACCTCTATATGCATTACTAGTAAATCATTTCAAAGAACTATAAATGATACTACTATTGTTAGCTTTAAAGAATTATTAGACGAAGAAATTGATTATTATATAAACACTTATAAGCCTTTTGATAAAGCTGGAGCCTATGGTATTCAAGAATGGATTGGTAAAATAGGAATTATAAAAATTGAAGGAAGTTATTTTAATGTGATGGGATTTCCTGTTCATAAACTTTACAAAGAATTATCAAATTTGTAGCTTTACATCTATATAAAAGATTATTTTTGACGCGTATTTACACAACACAAACTGATGAAAAAATATACTTATACAGAAAAAAAAGATACCCGATCTGGGTTTGGTGATGCTTTAACCGAGTTAGGACAAAAAAATCCTAATGTTGTAGCTTTATGTGCAGATTTAACTGGTTCATTAAAAATGAATGAATTTGCCAAAAATCACCCTGAGCGTTTTTATCAAGTAGGAATTGCTGAAGCAAATATGATAGGAATTGCAGCTGGATTAGCTATTGGAGAAAAAATTCCTTTTACGGGTACATTCGCAAACTTTTCAACTGGTAGAGTTTATGACCAAATTCGTCAATCAGTTGCTTATTCTGATAAGAATGTAAAAATTTGTGCTTCTCACGCAGGATTAACTTTAGGTGAAGATGGAGCAACACACCAAATTTTAGAAGATATTGGACTAATGAAGATGTTGCCAGGAATGACTGTAATAAACACTTGTGATTACAGCCAAACAAAAGCTGCAACTTTGGCTATAGCAGAGCATAAAGGACCTGTATATTTACGTTTTGGTCGTCCAAAAGTACCAGTGTTTATGACCGACCAACCTTTTGAAATAGGAAAAGCTATCCAACTTACCGAAGGTAATGATGTTACTATTGTTGCTACAGGTCACTTAGTATGGGAAGCATTACAAGCTGCTGAACAATTAGAAGTTAAAGGTATTTCTGCAGAAGTAATAAATATTCATACGATTAAACCATTAGATGAAGAAACTATTTTAAAATCTGTTGCTAAAACAGGCTGTGTAGTTACTGCAGAAGAACATAACAAATATGGTGGTTTAGGAGAAAGTGTTGCTCGTTGTTTAGCTACTAACAACCCTACTCCACAAGAATTTGTTGCTGTAAATGATAGTTTTGGTGAATCTGCTACTCCAGATCAATTAATGAAAAAATACGGTTTAAACGATGAAGCCATAGTAAAAGCAGTTGAAAAAGTTATTTCTAGAAAATAAAAAACATAAGTAACTAAACAATAAATACATCACTTTTAAGGTTTAAAGTGGTGTATTTTTTTATATAAAAAGTAACTATTTAACCCAATTATAACAGTGTAAATTAATAACAATGAAAAAAGCAATTTTTATCTTATGCCTTCTAATTGGAGGCTCACAGTTAGCACAAAGCCAAATACAAGGAGGTATTAAAGGTGGTATTAACTACAATTCTGACTCTTTTTCTGATGTAAAAAATGATGTCTTTGATGGAGCAAAAAGCAAAACAGGTTTTCATGCTGGTGCTTGGTTACGTATAAAACTACCAGCTACTGGTTTATATATTAGACCTGAACTGGTATATACACAATTGAATAATAATGTTGTTTATTATCCAGAAGGAAAATCAATCAACTCAACAAATAATCAGAATGTCTCTTACGAGATTCAAAAAATAGATATTCCTGTTTTATTAGGTTTAAATTTTTTAAAAGTAGGACATGTTTTTGCAGGACCTTCTTTTCAATATATTTTAGATTCTGATTTTGATATTGAAGATCTTAAACAAGTAAATTCTGATGGATTTTCTGTTGGTTTACAATTAGGTGCTGGTGTTGAACTTGGTAAACTAGGTTTAGATGTTCGTTGGGAAAGAGCTTTGTCTGATACTGAAGCTGAATTTGTAGATTCTAATGTTGGAAACGTAAATTTTGATACTCGTGTAAACCAAATTATTGTAGGCTTGTCATACAGGTTTTAAACATCTAAAATTTTAAGCATAAAAAACCGAAGTTTATTAAACTTCGGTTTTTTTATATGTTTTTTTAACTCTAAAAAATATCTCTGTTTAGATAATCTGGTATCGTAGGCTTATTTGGATCACTAAAATCGTTTGCTGGATTTCCATCTCCGTTTTTATCCTCATCTTTTGATAAAACACCATCACCATCATCATCGGTATCTAAATAATTAGGAATATTATCTTTATCAGTATCATCATTTCTAGGGTTTCCATCCCCATCAAGATCTTCGTTGATAGAAGCAACTCCATCTCTATCATGATCTGTATCTTCTACAAAATCAAATAAATCAATATAAAAGATTAACTGAGAATTGGCAGGTATTCCTCCATTTACCGAATTTCTATAAGCTAAGCCCGAAGGAACAATCAAAATTCCTTTTCCAAATTCATCATAAGAAATAGGCTCTCCTTGACTAGATGTGTTAATACCTGCTTTAAAGTTTGGAATACCTAAGGTCCACCCTCTAATAGGCGTAGGAGCATCAAACTGACTTCCTGATAATGTCAAGTTCCACCAAATAGGAGTAGTTCCTGTTTGGCTTAACTCTAATTGATCTACTTTAGTTGTATACCATACTTGATAATTAGTTAGAACAGAGTCTAACTCTGTAGGGTTACCTTTCGGAGATTGTCCTTCTTCTATAACTAAATGATATAAATCATATTCAATATCGTTTTCTGTATGTGTCTTTTTTATTAATCTAGTATCTTCTGATAATGGTGTTTTACCAGCAACTATAGGTTTTATAGAATCTATTGTATCATCAAAATAATAATTCTTTAAAAATTTTGCTATTGAATCTTTATCTTTCAAAGCTTGAGCTTCGTGGTCAAAATTGTCAACTACTGAGTTGCTATCACTTCCACAAGCATACAAAAGAGTACCTATAATGGCTGTATAAAATAGATGTTTAAATTTTATCATTTAATTCTGAAATTTTAACGCGCAATTTACCATTTTTATACCTTTGTAAAAAATGAAACGATAAAAATTAACTTTTTATATGAGAATTGACAAATATTTGTGGTGTATTCGCTTATTTAAAACCCGTAGTATTGCCACTGATGCTTGTAAAAAGGGACATGTTAAAATAGAGGGTACTAACCTAAAACCATCAAAAGAAATATTTGGTAATGAAGAAATAACTATTCGAAAAAACCAAATTAATTATAAAATAAGGGTTTTAGACATTCCTCCTAGTCGTGTAGGTGCTAAATTGGTTGATTTATATAGAAAAGATGTAACTCCTAAAGAAGAGTTTGAAAAAACGGAATTACTAAAGTATTCCAAAGATTACTATCGTAAAAAAGGGACGGGACGTCCTACTAAAAAAGATCGCCGTGATATTGACGATTATTACGATGATTCTAATAAAAATGATGTTAATTTGTAATCCTAAAGTAAGTTTAAACCAGCAAACAAAAATGACTGACACGAACAATATTATCTTAAATAATACTCAAGTTGAACAAAAAATTCGTCGAATAGCCTTTCAAATCTATGAAAGTAATAGTAACGAAACAGAAATTATTATTGCTGGTATTGCTGATAATGGATATTTTTTAGCAGAGAAAATTTCTACTGTCTTAAGTGAAGTTTCACCTATAAAAATAACTTTATGTAAGGTTTCAATAGACAAGAGAAATCCTATAAGTCCAATTACAACCTCTATTAACAGTAAAGAGTACCAAAATAAAGCATTAGTTTTAGTCGATGATGTTTTAAACTCAGGAACTACTTTAATATACGGTGTAAAGCATTTCTTAGAAGTTCCTTTAAAACGATTTAAAACAGCGGTGTTAGTTAACAGAAACCATAAAAAGTATCCTGTAAAAGCTGATTTTAAAGGAATTTCTTTATCTACGTCTATTAAAGAACATGTAGTTGTAGAATTTAAAACTAATGAAACAATAGCTTACTTAACCTAGTAACTCTTGTAACTCTCCTATTATTTCATAAACACTTTTATTATCAACTACTAATTTATATGTTGCTTGATTATAATAATAACTTCTTTCAAACAAGTGCTTAGCAACAAACTCTGCTAATTCCTCTTTATTTAAACGGGCTACTAGTGGACGTTGACTTTTTTCGTTTCTTAGTCTGTCTACAATTGTATTTATACTTGTTTTTAAGTATACAGACTTCACATTTTTAAAATTTAATAGCACATCCATATTTCCTGCGTAACAGGGTGTACCACCTCCCAGAGATAGTATAAAACCTTCTTCTTTTTCTAAAAGTTCTTTTAAAAATACATGTTCCTGTTTTCTAAAATAAATTTCTCCTTTCAACTCAAAAATATCAGAAACCGTTTTTCCTTCCCTTTTTTCTATATATTCATCTAAATCAATAAACGGAATATGCTTCTTTTCTGCCAAAAACCGTCCAATTGTCGATTTACCGCTAGCCATATACCCTAATAATATAATTTTCATAAACTAGTAATTAAGCAGTTACAAATATGGGTAAAAAATATTACAAAAAAGCTTTTCAGATTTAAAGAACAGTTGTATATTTGCAACCGCTTTCACAAAGAAGCAATGACCGGGTAGCTCAGTTGGTAGAGCATCTCCCTTTTAAGGAGAGGGTCCTGGGTTCGAGCCCCAGCCCGGTCACAAAAAGTTAAGCATATGCTTAACTTTTTTAGTTTATGCACGTATGGCGGAATTGGTAGACGCGCAGGCTTGAGGGGCTTGTGTTCGTAAGAACGTGCGGGTTCGACTCCCGCTATGTGCACCAAAAAAGGCACAATACATTTTGTATTATGCTTTTTTATTTCTGTAGAATTCAAAAAAAATATAAGAACTGAATTCAAATAATCTAAATTTTATAAAAAAATACAAAGAGGCTAAAAAGCCTCCTTGTATTAAATCAAATAATTAATTTATTTAGTTTAAAATGTATGTATCATAATCTAAATAACAAGTATCTCCTTGAACGATGGTTCTTACACCGTTCCACGTTTTGTTATGAAGACCATCTCCTACTGTATAATTATCTACATACGGGTTATGTCTTGTATAATCTACCCATTTTTTTAAACTAAGATTATACTCATATTCATTAAAAGCCTTTTCTCCATCTCTATAAACATAACATCCAGAGTCACATTCCCCTATTACAGAAACTATCCTAAAACGTTCACCTGCTTTTGCCTTTACCATAAAATCAATTACTTTTCCATCAGCTACACTTCTTTTTTGGTTAAACTTATAATAATCCAATCCTACATGATCTTCAATTCCGTATCCCCAGTAAATTTTATTCCCTGTTAAATACCAAGTTCCTAATTCTTGATCATACTTTTCTACATAAAATCTACCAAAAAGCTCTCCTCCACTAGTTCCATGATCACTACCATATAGTGCCACATTAGTTGGGTCTACCCTTATCTTATCATAATACACTAAATCACATTCTTTAATAGTATATTCTAAATTTGAACTTACTTTGAAAGGTCTATTATCATATGTATAATTTACTTTATAAGAAATAGGATACCCTGGATTATCAACTGATACCTCTGCTCCTTCTTTCAAAAAGTCAACTACTCTATCTAAGTTATTAGCCATAGCAGCTAAAGATGATGCAATACCTGAAGTAGCATTACCTCCTAATTGTTTTACTTTAACAGTGGACTCACTAAAAATAGATTTATATCTTGCTTCTAATTCTGCATTTACTTGTGTTCCTACTGCTTTGTAAGCAAAATTTAATGCTGCTTCAACTTCTTTAGCACTACTACTTGATTCATAAATTAATGTATATAGTTTTCCATAAGTTACTGATTCTATATAAGAAGATGGATTTTGTTGAT
Source organism: Tenacibaculum sp. 1_MG-2023 (assembly GCF_030547425.1). Lineage (GTDB taxonomy): Bacteria > Bacteroidota > Bacteroidia > Flavobacteriales > Flavobacteriaceae > Polaribacter. Next base: position 24,211 of record NZ_JAUORH010000011.1, read on the forward strand.
CTTCACTTACATTTAAGTAATCAGTAACATACGGTTTTAACCTATCGGGAGAAACATTGTTGTTAAACCATCCATTTTTTCCTATAATTCCTTCTTTAGGAGAAACTGAGGCTGTAAAAAAGCGTTGTTTTAAGGTAACCGCATATCTAGTTTTTTGAGTAGAGAAATCTACCCCAAAACTACCAGATACTTTTACACTAGGTCCAGAATATCCTGCATTTAAAGAAAGTTGAAACTGTTTTTCATCATGAATTCTTTGAATACTAATATCAAAGCTAGCAGGAAAATTAGCTTCACTTTTATAATATGCATTTAAAATAGCATTTAAATTGTCTTGAACTTTACCTGGTGTTGGTTCTTCAATGGTTCTTGAAGTAGAAGCAGATGTTCCTGACAACACATTAACTCTTACCTCTACTGAATTCCTGTCTTCTCCAAAAATTGGTATAGACACAGGAGCTCCTTCTTGTATAGATCTTGCAGCTACCAAATTACCAGGCCATAATAAAGAACTATTGGCATCTAGAATAAAAAAATCTGAATCTGTTTGAGTAAATGATATTTCTTTATTAACACAATTCTCTTCCATAGCTATTCTTTTAGCTTTAGAAGAAGTGTTATCATACAGTTCACTAATATTTAAATTATGAATACCATCAGATGTATCTGGTGTTATAAATTGAGCTATCTGCTCTTTACTAGAATTTATTTCAGAATTATGTAATAAATCGTCTTTTTGACATGAAATAATTGAAAAAAGGGTTAATCCAAGTATTTTTAGATTTTTCATTTATTTATTTTTAAATTTAACATTGTACTAATTACGACCTCGAGGAGTAATTAAACATCCTTAAATACATTTTCCCTACTTTTTATTTGTTTTTTTTAATTATCACATACGTTTTTATTATTTATTTAAATTTTTACTAAGCAACAACACACTTCTTTATATAGTGATTAATTTCACAAATTATTAACGCCTACAAAGCCTATTATTCTTATTTTCGCCCTATGCAAAAACAAATATTATTCCTAGTAGCAATAGTGTTTAGTATATCTATTCAGGCGCAAGACAAACTAAAAGGACAAATAATAGACTCAGAATCTAAAAAACCTTTAAGTGCAGCTCATATTTTAAACCTTAATACTGTTGTAGGTACCATTACAAATGAGAATGGGCTATTTGACCTCGTTGCTCAAACAAACGATACTGTTTTAGTTTCTTATTTAGGTTATGCTTCTATTAAACTGAAAGTTACCAACGACCTTTTAAAAGGAAACGAAGTTGTTATATCTTTGGAAGAAAAACCTGAGGAAGTGAAAGAAGTTGTAATTAAATCAACAGAATTGATAGGTGTTTTAGAAGTCGATGTAAAACAAGTTCCAAAAGATCGTTTTACTAGAATCCATATTAATGGATTACCACAAACGTATGAAGTTGGAAGGCCTCAAAAAATATCTTCTCCTATAGCTAAACTATTGAATCCGGTTGATTTAGTGTATAACCTCTTTGGTAAAAAACCTAAACAATTAAAAAAACTTAAAAAACTTAAAAAAGAAGATGACTTGCGTAAAATGTTAGCAGGTAAATTCGATCGTGAGGTAATGATGGAATATTTAGAAATGGATAGATCTGAACTAAATAAGTTATTATCGGATTGTAACTATTCTGAATACTTTATAAAAAAAGCTAGTGATTTACAACTCATAGAAGCTGTTTTAAACTGCTACGAGAATTATAAGACAACAAAAAAAGGGAAAATAGAAAGAAATAGAATCCCTGATAAAAAGTAACTTTTTTGTTAAAAAAGTAGGGTAAGTGATATTTTATCTGTTATATTGTTTGATAGATTAACAAAAAACTCCTTTAAATAATGAGAAAAACTATATTACTATCTTTTATTTTTACAATTCTTTTAAGTTGTAGTAAAGATGATAAGATAATACCTAAAGATGGGGCTGAACCAGTAGATGAAGTTAAACTAAACAATAAAGAAAATAACTTTGTGTGGAAAGCCATGAACTCATGGTACAATTGGCAAGAAGATGTTCCTAGTTTAGCCGATAATAAAGATGATAACACTAATGATTATTACACTTACTTAAACTCATACAGTACTCCTAGTTCTTTATTTGAAAGTCTTAAACATGCAAACGATGACTTTTCTTGGTTTATAGAGGACTATGTTGCACAGCAGCAGCAATTTCAAGGAACATCAAAAACTTTTGGTTTTAGACCTAAACTAGTTCAAGTTGGTACTACTGATTATGTTGTGATGTATATTCAACATGTTTCAAAAAATTCTCCTGCTGATATTGCTGGTTTTAAAAGAGGTGATATTATAAATGCTATTAACGGAACTGTAATGACCATAACCAACTATAAAAGTGTTTTTAATGGTTATTATGAAGAAAATGCAGAGTTTTCTTTTACGGAGAAAGATGGAAAAACTCTTAAAGAAAAGAAAGCAATAACACAAGCTGTAGTATCTGATAACCCAGTACATCTAACTAAAGTTTTTGACAATATTAATGGTAAAAAAGTTGGATACTTACTATACAACGGATTCAGATCATCTTATAATGACGAATTAAATGCTGCTTTTGCTGAATTAAAGTCTGCAGGCATTCAAGAACTAATACTAGATTTAAGAATTAATGGTGGTGGATCTGTAGAAACATCTTCTTATTTAGCAAGTATGATACATGCAGAAGCAGATAAAGATAAATTTGCTGAATTAAAATTCAATAATAAACACTCTCAACAAGACTCTCCTTATTATTTTGATAATACTTTAAATGTTTATGAAACTGATGGGAAAAAGACTAGTGAAGAAGCTATAAATAGGTTATCAGGTATAAACAAGTTATATGTTTTAACCTCTGGTAGTACTGCATCAGCAAGTGAAATGATTATAAATGGGTTACGCCCTTTTATTGAAGTTAAGTTAATCGGTACCAAAACAGTAGGTAAAAATGAAGGGTCAATAACGTTATATGACTCACCTAGTAGTGATTACACTAATGTAAATGGAGCTAATTCAGCTCATAAAATGGCTATGCAACCTATTGTTTTTCAGATATACAACAAATTAGGTCAAAACGATTATGGAGATGGATTTGAGCCAAATATCTTAATTGAAGAATGGAAACATTGGAATAATATCTTACCTTTTGGAGACGAAAATGAAATAGTACTAAAAACAGCTCTAGACGATATCAGAGGAATAGCCGCTAAATCATCTTATGAGGTGAAAAGCTTTAAACATATTGATATAAATGTATCTACTAATAAATTTGAAAAAGAAATGTACATTGACCATCATTACTTTAACAAATAAGATTAAGACTATATAAAAGCAGCAAAATTTTGCTGCTTTTTTTATGCTCATATTTCATACAAAAGAACTAAATTTACACCTTTCAAAAAACACACACAAACACAACTAATAATGATTCATTTCTTTGGAAACGTAAACAGCAAGGTTTTTGCTGTTCAAACAATAGAAGAATTAACATCTGAAACAATTTCTAAATTAACTTGGTTATTTGGCAACCAACCGAAAATAAATGCGGCGTCTCTTGACGCCTTTTTTGTAGGCCCAAGAGCAGCAATGATTACTCCATGGAGTACCAATGCTGTAGAAATCACTCAAAACATGGGAGTTTCTGGAATTATCAGAATTGAAGAATTTAAAGCGGTAGCTGATGATTTTTCTAATTTTGACCCCATGATTTCACAAAAGTTCAATGGGTTGCATCAAGAAACATTCACCATTGATATTCAGCCAGAACCTATTTTAGAAATTGATGACATCGCAGCTTATAACGAGCAAGAAGGTTTAGCCTTAAACGATGAAGAAATTACCTATTTAGAAGAAGTTGCTACTAAAATTGGTAGAAAACTAACAGACTCTGAAGTATTTGGATTCTCTCAGGTAAATTCAGAACATTGTCGTCATAAGATTTTCAACGGAACCTTTGTTATAGATGGAGAGGAAATGCCTACTTCTTTATTCAAATTAATTAAAGAAACATCTAAGCAAAATCCAAACGATATTGTTTCTGCTTATAAAGACAATGTAGCTTTTGTTAAAGGTCCAAAAGTAGAGCAATTCGCTCCGAAAAGTGCAGACAAATCTGATTACTACCAAATAAAAGAATTTGAATCTGTTATTTCATTAAAAGCTGAAACACACAACTTCCCTACTACTGTAGAACCTTTTAATGGTGCTGCAACAGGTTCAGGAGGTGAAATTCGTGATAGATTAGCTGGCGGAAAAGGTTCATTGCCATTAGCTGGAACTGCTGTTTATATGACTTCATATTCTCGTTTAGAAGAGAATCGTTCTTGGGAAAAAGGAATGGAAGAGCGTAAATGGTTATACCAAACACCAATGGATATCTTAATCAAAGCTTCTAACGGAGCCTCTGATTTTGGTAATAAATTTGGGCAACCTTTAATCTGTGGTTCTGTCTTAACTTTTGAACACGAAGAAGATGCTCGCAAACTTGGTTTCGATAAAGTAATCATGCAAGCAGGTGGTATTGGATATGGTAAAAAAGAACAAGCATTAAAAGATACTCCACAAGAAGGAGATAAAATAGTAATTCTTGGAGGTGAAAACTACCGTATTGGTATGGGAGGAGCTGCGGTATCTTCTGCTGATACTGGAGAATTTTCTTCAGGAATCGAATTAAATGCAGTCCAGCGTTCAAATCCTGAAATGCAAAAACGTGCTGCCAATGCTGTTCGTGGTATGGTAGAAAGTGATGAGAACTTTATCGTTTCTATTCACGATCATGGAGCTGGTGGGCATTTGAACTGTTTATCTGAATTAGTGGAAGATACAGGTGGAAACATCGATTTAGATAAATTACCAGTAGGTGACCCTACGCTATCTGATAAAGAAATTATCGGTAATGAATCACAAGAGCGTATGGGATTGGTAATTGCTGAGAAGCACATCGAAACCCTAAATAAAATAGCTGAACGTGAGCGTTCACCAATGTACACTGTTGGTGATGTTACAGGTAATCATCGTTTTACTTTCGAATCTAAAGCCAACGGAAGTAAACCAATGGATTTAGCTTTAGAAGATATGTTTGGTAGTTCTCCTAAAACAATTATGACTGATAAAACAGTTTATAGAAACTACGCTGATGTAAATTATTCAAAAGAAAATTTTACCAATTATTTAGAACAAGTACTACAGTTAGAGGCAGTTGCTTGTAAAGATTGGTTAACCAATAAAGTTGACCGTTGTGTTGGTGGAAAAGTAGCGAAGCAACAATGTGTTGGTTCTTTACAAATTCCATTAAACAATGTTGGTGTAATGGCGTTAGATTATAAAGGTAAAGAAGGAATTGCTACTACAATTGGGCACTCTCCTATTTCTGGGTTAATTGATCCTGAAGCTGGAAGTAAAAACTCAATTGCTGAAGCTTTAACAAATATTGTATGGGCTCCTTTAAAAGATGGTTTACAATCGGTTTCATTATCAGCAAACTGGATGTGGCCTTGTAAAAATGAAGGTGAAGATGCTCGTTTATACAAAGCGGTAAAAGCTATTTCTGATTTTTCTATTGATTTAGGAATCAATGTTCCAACAGGAAAAGATTCATTATCAATGAAACAGAAATATCCAAATGAAGAAGTAATTTCTCCAGGAACGGTAGTTATTTCAGCTGCGGCTAACTGTAACGACATTACAAAAGTAGTAGAACCTGTTTTACAACCAAATAAAGGAAACATCTATTACATCAACTTATCTCAGGATGATTTTAAATTAGGCGGAAGTTCTTTTGCGCAAATAGTAAACAAAATAGGAAACTCTACTCCTACTATTTCTGACAACAACTTCTTTAAAGCTGCTTTTGATGTAATTCAAAACTTAATTAAAGAGGAAAAAATTGTTGCAGGTCACGATGTTGCCTCTGGAGGGCTGATTACTACCTTATTAGAATTATGTTTTGCTGATGTAAATATAGGTGCAAACCTAGATTTATCAAGCTTAGATGAAGTAGACAGTATTCAATTATTATTTGCCGAAAACTCAGGAATTGTATTCCAAGCAGTTGATAATTCAGTAGAGCAAGTTTTAACTGATAATAATATTGAATTCTTTACTATCGGCTCTGTAACAGAATCTGATCGATTAAATATTAAAAATGGTTCAGATGTTTTTTCTTTATCTATTTCTGAATTAAGAGATACTTGGTACAAAACATCATACTTATTAGATCAAAAGCAAACGGCGAACGATTTAGCTAAAGATCGTTTTGATAATTATAAAAACCAACCTTTAAAGTATACATTCCCAACTCATTTTACAGGAAAGCTTACTGAAACTGTGGGTACTGTAACTAACAGACCTAAAGCTGCCATCATTCGTGAAAAGGGTTCAAACTCGGAACGTGAAATGGCAAATGCGATGTATTTAGCTGGTTTTGATGTAAAAGATGTTCACATGACAGATTTAATTTCTGGTCGAGAAACCTTAGAAGATATTCAGTTTATAGGTGCTGTTGGAGGATTTTCAAATTCTGATGTATTAGGTTCTGCTAAAGGATGGGCTGGAGCATTTTTATATAATGAAAAAGCAAATACAGCTTTAAAGAAATTCTTTGATAGAGAAAATACACTTTCTGTAGGTATTTGTAATGGTTGTCAATTATTTATGGAGTTAGAATTAATCAATCCAGAACATAAGAATCATGGTAAGATGTTACACAACGATTCTAAAAAGCACGAAAGTTCATTTACATCTGTAAAAGTTCAAGAAAATAATTCAGTAATGTTATCTAGTTTAGCAGGAACTGAATTAGGAGTTTGGATTTCTCACGGAGAAGGAAAGTTCAATTTACCTGAAACTGAAGATAATTATAATATTGTTGCTAAGTATGGATATGAAGGATATCCTAACAACCCAAACGGTTCAGATTATAACACAGCAATGCTATGTGATAAGACTGGTCGTCATTTAGTAACTATGCCGCATATTGAGCGTTCTACTTTCCAATGGAACTGGGCAAACTATCCACAAGACAGACAAGATGAAGTTTCTCCTTGGTTAGAAGCTTTTGTTAATGCAAGAAAATGGATAGAAAATAAAAAATAGGTAGAATACTACATTCTCAACAACAAAAAGCACTCTGTAAACAGGGTGCTTTCTTTTTTTCACAAAAGTAAACATAAAATCTACTTATTTACAATTGTTAATTATTGATTTATAATTACAATTGTAATAAACTTTGTGTATTATAAATATTACAACACTATTCTATGACATATAGAACTATAATAAGCTTCTTTAAATTATCAAGCTTATAAGCTAAGTAGTTTTATAGTAATTATATAAGTGGCATGCGATTTTTACACTGATTTTAAAGAATTTAAATAGAGCTATGAAAAGAAGTTTATTTTTTATAGGCAGTAAAGCGTTATTATTTATTTTAAAAGCATAAAACAAGCTATTAATAAGCCAAGAAAGGTGTTATAATGATTATTCTTAGATTAATTTACATTACTAAACCACCTGAAGACCTGTATTTTAGTGGTTATAATTGTAACTATGCTGTTTCATTTACTATATAGTTTTTCTCTATTTTTAAGACATAACTAACTCTTTTCAAGTAAATTATATATCTTTACTTAAAGTATTATATAGTATTTATTGTATTGGTATTGAAGAAAATGTATTTTTTCTTGTTTACAATTATAAAACAACATATATTTACAATCGTAAATAACCTATATAGTTTACAATTATAAACAAATGATAGAACGACTAAAAAAAATATTAGATTACTACAATTTATCAGCTTCTAATTTCGCAGATACAATTGATGTTCCAAGGTCTAGTATTTCTCACCTATTATCAGGAAGAAATAAACCTAGCTTAGATTTTATTATAAAAGTAGAAAAGGCATTTGAAGAAGTAGAATTAGAATGGTTAGTTTATGGAAGAGGTAATTTCCCAAAAAATACTGTAAACCATACAAAGGAGGAAAATATTAAAAAAAACAAAGCTCCTTCTCTGTTTACTGAAAATATTGTATTTGACCAAGAACCCGAAAAAAAATCAAATACGCAATTCTCAGAAAGTCATAAAAAGAGGAAAGAATCTGACTCTTTCAGGGAAGTTAAGAATATTTTGGTTTTATACGACGATGGAACCTTTGAAGATTACAAAAAAAAATAATGTCATAATTGAATCTCTGAAAATTTGATGATTTTAAAGTTCAACAAATCGTTAGGTTTGTTTTCATCTACACAGTTTCAATTTATAAATCATTAGTAACTAAACTCTCTCCTTAAACTTATTTTACCATAAGTTGAGTTTGTTAACTTGGTCCCCCAAATGTAATTCCTCTTAAATAAAAAATCCTGTATTATGAAAAATAATACAGGATTTTTACTCATATTTTAAGTATATAATCTAGGTTAACATTCCTCCGTCTACAGATAAAGTCTGCCCAGTAATATACGAGCTCATATCTGATGCTAAGAAAACACAAGCATTTGCAATATCTTGTGGTGAACCTCCTCTTTTTAAAGGAATTTCATTTCTCCAACCTTCAACAACTTTTTCATCTAACTTTGCAGTCATTTCAGTTTCGATGAAACCAGGCGCAACTACATTACTACGAATGTTACGCGATCCTAATTCTAATGCTACTGATTTTGAGAACCCTAAAATCCCTGCTTTTGAAGCTGCATAATTTGCTTGACCAGCATTTCCTTTTAATCCAACAACAGAACTCATATTGATAATTGAACCTGCACGTTGTTTCATCATTGGACGAATTACGGCTTTTGTTAAATTGAAAACAGATTTTAAGTTTACTTCAATAACTTTATCAAAATCATCTTCAGAAATACGCATTAATAAATTATCTTTAGTAATACCTGCATTATTTACCAATACATCAATTGTTCCGAATTCTTCTAAAACATTTTTTGCTAATTCTTGTGCTGCATCAAACTCTGCCGCATTTGATTGATATCCTTTAGCGCTTACCCCTAATTCTTTTAATTCATTTTCTAAAGAAGTTGCTGCCTCAACAGAAGAATTGTATGTAAATGCAATATTACATCCTTGGTTTGCAAACTCTAATGCAATTCCTCTACCAATACCTCTAGTAGCTCCTGTAATAATTGCTGTTTTATTTTCTAAAAGTTTCATTTATTAGTTGTTTTAACAGGGGCAAATATAAAAATAAATTCCCGTTAAAAAACGGGAATTTATTTTTATATATAAGTGTTTATTATGCTAAAACCTTAGCTACCATTTCTCCAATTTTAGCAGGAGACTCTACAACGTGTACTCCATTTTCAGCTAAAATTTTCATCTTTGCTTGCGCAGTATCATCGGCACCACCAACAATAGCACCTGCGTGTCCCATTGTTCTACCTGCTGGAGCAGTTTGTCCTGCAATAAAACCAACTACTGGTTTACGATTTCCGTCAGCTTTAATCCAACGTGCAGCTTCAGCTTCTAAGTTTCCCCCAATTTCACCAATCATAACGATTGCTTCAGTTTCATCATCATTCATTAATAATTCAACTGCTTCTTTAGTAGTAGTTCCAATAATTGGATCTCCACCGATACCAATAGCAGTAGTAATTCCGTATCCTTGTTTTACAACTTGATCAGCAGCTTCATATGTTAAAGTCCCTGATTTAGAAACAATACCTACTTTACCTTTTTTGAAGATAAACCCTGGCATAATTCCAACTTTTGCTTCTTCTGGAGTTATAACACCTGGACAGTTAGGCCCTACTAAAGTACAATCTAACTGATCAATATATGCTTTTACTTTTACCATGTCAGCTGTAGGAATTCCTTCAGTAATACAAATGATTACTTTAATTCCTGCTTCAGCAGCTTCCATAATAGCGTCAGCAGCAAATGCTGGTGGTACAAAAATAATTGAAGTATCAGCTGCTGCTTTTTTTACAGCTTCATCAACTGTATTAAAAACTGGTTTACCTAAATGCTCTTGACCTCCTTTACCTGGTGTTACACCACCAACTACGTTTGTTCCGTAATCGATCATTTGGCCAGCGTGGAAAGTTCCTTCGCTTCCTGTAAAACCTTGAACTATAATTTTTGAATCTTTATTTACTAAAACACTCATTGGTTTGCTTTTTTATTATTTTTTAAGACAGACAAAAATAACTTTTTAATTGTGTTTTCACAATTAATTTTAGGTTACTTTTTTTCTTTATTTGTTGCATTTTTTAAATAGATAACTTCTCGCAATGTTTGTCTATATTCTCTTTGAGGTGTTCCATAATAGATTCCTTTTTTAAGAGACTTTGACACCCCAGTTTGCGCCATTAAAATGGTTCCCTTTTCAATCGTTAAGCCGCTAACAATACCTACCTGCCCCCAAATTGTCACTTCATCTTCAATCACTGTACATCCAGCAATACCAGTTTGTGCAGCAATTAAGCATTTTTTTCCTATAACAGTATCGTGCCCAATATGAACTTGATTATCAATTTTTGATCCCTCACCTATCAAAGTATCGCCTGTTACTCCTCTATCTATAGTGCATGAGGCTCCTAAATCTACATTATCTTCAAGTATCACTCTACCTCCAGATATCAATTTATCAAAACCTTCTGGTCTATTTTTATAATAGAAAGCATCAGCTCCTAAAACTGTGTTGGCATGAATTGTTACATTATCACCTATCACACAATTACTGTTAATTGATACGTTTGCGTGAATTAAACAATTTTTACCAACTGTTACGTTTTCTCCTATAAATACATTTGGTTGTATAATAGTACCTTCTCCGATAACTGCTGACTCAGCAATACTTTTCTTTGAGGCTATAAAAGGATTAAAATGTTTAGTTATTTTATTAAAATCCCTAAAAGGATCTTCAGAAATTAGTAGTGATTTTCCTTTTGGACAATCTACTTTTTTGTTTATTAATATTGTAGTTGCTGCTGAGTTTAGTGCCTTATCATAATATTTGGGGTGATCTACAAAAACAATATCTCCTTTTTCAACGACATGAATTTCATTAATCCCTGTAATAGGAAAACTATTCTCTCCAACAAATTCAGCATTTAATAAATCTGCTATTTGCTCTAAAGTTTGAGGTTGTTTAAATTTCATCTTTAAAAAGAAATTCCCGCTAAAGCGGGAATATTAAATTTATTCTTTGATACGCTCTGTATAAGCGCCTTTTTCCGTATCTATTTTAATCTTGTCACCTTCATTAATAAATAAAGGTACATTGATTCTTGCTCCTGTTTCTACAGTAGCTGGTTTTGTAGCATTCGTAGCTGTGTTACCTTTTACGCCTGGTTCAGTATGAGTTACTTCTAAAATAACGTGTGATGGCATTTCTACTGATAATGGCATATTATCTTCAGTATTAATTAAGATAGTAACCACTTCACCTTCTTTCATTAAATCTGGCGCATCTAATGTTGATTTTTGAAGTGTTATTTGATTATAATCTTCTGTATTCATGAAGTGATACGTGTCTCCTTCTGGGTATAAATACTGAAATTTATGTGTTTCTACACGTACATCTTCAATTTTATGACCTGCTGAAAAAGTATTGTCTATCACTTTTCCTGAAGTAACACTTTTAAGTTTTGTACGAACGAAAGCAGGCCCTTTACCTGGTTTTACGTGTAAAAACTCAATAATTTTAAATATATCATGATTATATTTTATACATAATCCTTTTTTAATATCTGATGTTGATGCCATTTATTTGATCTTTTATAGTTGCTCTTATAAGTGCAATTTTAATAATTAATTTGTTTTAAAATATCCTTTCATAATTCCGCGATGTGAATCTTTGATAAACTGAATAATTTCATCACGCTCAGAAGTTGCTTCCATTTCAGCTTCAATAATATCTATCGCTTGAGAATTGTTATAGTTTTTTTGAAATAAAATACGGTAAACATCTTGAACCTCTCTAATTTTTTCAGTTGTAAAACCCCTTCTTCTCAACCCTACTGAATTAATTCCCACGTATGATAACGGTTCTCTTGCTGCTTTTACAAAAGGAGGTACATCTTTACGAACTAACGATCCTCCTGTAACAAAAGCATGATTACCTACTGAGGCAAATTGATGTACTGCTACCATACCTGCAAGCACTACATTATCTCCAACAGTTACGTGACCTGCTAAAGTTGAATTGTTTGAAAAAATACAATTATCTCCCACTTTACAATCGTGTGCAATATGACAATACGCCATAATTAAACAATTGTCACCTATAACAGTTTTCATTCTATCTGAAGTCCCTCTGTTAATAGTAACGCATTCTCGTATAGTAACATTATCTCCTATTTCTACAATTGTATCCTCATCATTATATTTTAAATCTTGAGGAATTGCTGAAATAACTGCTCCTGGGAAAATTCGACAGTTTTTACCGATGCGCGCACCTTCCATAATGGTTACATTAGAACCTATCCATGTTCCTGAACCTATCTCTACATTCGCATGAATCGTTGTAAAAGGTTCTATAACTACATTACGAGCTATTTTTGCTTGAGGGTGTACGTACGCAAGTGGTTGATTCATATTACTTTACTTTTGAAATTTGTGCCATTAACTCTGCTTCACACACTAACTTTCCGTTAGCATAGGCGTAAGATTGCATATGACAAATACCTCTACGGATTGGTGCAATTAATTCTGCTTTAAAAATTAATGTGTCTCCTGGTAATACTTTTTGTTTAAATTTAACATTATCCATTTTCATGAAATATGTTAAGTAATTTTCAGGATCTGGAACTGTATTTAAGACTAAAACTCCTCCACATTGTGCCATTGCCTCTACTTGAAGAACTCCGGGCATTACTGGTGCTCCAGGAAAATGTCCTACAAAAAAATTCTCGTTCATAGTAACATTCTTCATTCCAACCACATGTTGATCAGACAGCTCTATAATTCTATCAATTAACAAAAACGGTGGTCTGTGAGGTAAAATATCCATTATTTTATGAATATCCATTAATGGTGGCTGATTCAAATCATAAGAAGGAATATTATTTCTCTTTTCCTTTTTTATAATTTTAGCTAACTTCTTCGCAAATGTAGTATTTACTGAGTGTCCTGGCTTGTTTGCTATTACCTTTCCTTTTATTCGAGTACCCGTTAGAGCTAAATCTCCAATCACATCTAACAATTTATGACGTGCAGCTTCATTAGCCCAATGTAGTGTTAAGTTATCTAATACTCCATTAGGTTTTACAGTTATATTATCTTTTTTAAAGGCTTTTTTAAGCTTTTCCATTGTACTCTCAGACAATCCCTTATCTACGTAAACGATGGCATTGTTTAAATCTCCTCCTTTAATTAAATCGTTTTCCAACAACATTTCAATTTCATGTAAAAAACTAAATGTTCTTGCTGCTGATATTTCTTCTTTAAAATCAGTGATTGTATTTAATGTAGCATTTTGAGTTCCTAGAATTTTAGTTCCAAAGTCTACCATAGTAGTTACTTGGTACTCATCTGCTGGCATCAAAATAATTTCACTTCCTGTTACTTCATCTTTGTATGAGATAATTTCATTTACCACATACTCTTCTATTTCAGCTTCTTGTTCAATAATTTCAGCTTTTTCTAAAGCTTCAATAAAAAACTTAGAAGACCCATCCATAATAGGAGGTTCAGAAGCATTAATTTCTATTAATAAATTATCAATATCTAAACCAACAGCTGCTGCTAAAACGTGTTCAGAAGTTTGTATTTGAACTCCGTTCTTTTCAAGGTTTGTTCCTCTTTGCGTATTCGTTACATAATCCGCCTTTGCTTCTATTATTGGTTCTCCTTCTAAATCAACTCGCTTAAAAGCAAATCCATGATTTTCTGGTGCTGGTTTAAAAACCATGTTAACCTCATTACCTGTGTGCAATCCAACACCTGATAATCTAACTTCTTTTTGTATTGTTTTTTGTTTCTTACTCATTTTTTACTTTTTGAGCCTTCAACTCTTTTTCTATTTTATGTACTGTAGATGCTAATTTTGGTAAATTCTTAAAGTGTACGTAAGACTTACTATAGTCTGAATAGCCAAAAGCTGGAGACCCTTGTACAACTTCTTCATCTTTTAAATTTTTCCCTATTCCTGATTGAGCTTGGATTTTTACGTTGTTTCCAATAGTTATATGGCCAACAATACCTACTTGCCCCCCAATCATACAGTTCTCCCCTATTTTGGTAGATCCTGCAATTCCTGTTTGAGAAGCTATCACAGTATTTTTACCTATTTCAACATTATGAGCTATTTGAATCTGATTATCTAACTTTACTCCTTTACGAATTATTGTTGATCCTAGAGTAGCTCTGTCGATAGTCGAATTAGACCCCACATCAACATTATCTTCTATAATAACATTTCCTATTTGTGGTATTGCCTTATATTCTCCATTTTCATTTGGTGCGAAACCAAAACCATCTGCTCCTATTACTGTTCCTGAATGAATTTTACAATTCTTTCCTATTACAGTTTCTGAATATATCTTTACTCCTGCAAAAACAACTGTATTATCTCCAATTCTTACATTATCTCCAATGTAAGAATTAGGGTATATTTTCACATTGTTACCTAATACCACACTCTCTCCAATATAGGCATAAGCTCCAATATACTCATTATCACCTATGGTTACTGAATCAGCTATAAAGTGAGGATTTTCTCTCCCTACTTTATTGTTCTTTACCTCATTATAAAACTCTAAGAGTTTTGAAAATGATTTATATGCATCTTCAACCTTTATCAAAGTTGTTTCTATTTCCTTTTCAGGAACAAAACTCTTATTTACAATAGCTACTGATGCTTGGGTTGTATATATATATGAGTTATACTTAGGATTAGATAAAAAGGTTAATGAACCTGTTGTCCCTTCTTCTATCTTAGAAAGTGTAGATACTTCAGCTTCTGGATTCCCTTCAATCTCTCCTTCTAAAATATCGGCTATTTGTTTTGCTGTAAATTTCATTATCTGCAAAAGTAATTATTTTTGTTCAAATACTTCTTGATTAGAGTTTGTTTCTAAGTATTCATCTACTTTATTTTCTTTGGGTAACACAGGTAATATTTCACTACAGGCTTTGTTAATGCTTTAAGGTTTAACTGGTCAGATGCTTTTGCTATATCTTTTAACTTGCCTTTTTTTGTGTAAATTTTTATAGGCTTCTTTGTATTGTATGCTTGATGTTTTATTTTATTTGAAAAAACAAAATACTCAAGTTCTTTTTCGCTTAACTCTACAAGCTTTCTAAGCTTTCCACGCCTTTTCTCAATATACTCCTCAGTAAATGGTTTCTCTTGAATTTCAATCTTTAACAAACTTCTGTCTATAATTTTTGTTGCTAATGTAGATAACACGAAATCCTCATGATTCTTCCATTCTTTTATCGCTGATAAAACATCGTAATCATCTAACTCGGAAAATATCTGTAATGTTTTACTTGAAAAATTTTCTTTATTTATTGGATTGTATAAAAAGTAATTAAGCGCTCTACTAGAAGGAAGCTCTACTCCTTTTGTTGCTAACTCCTTTGCTCTTTTTAATATACTTACCAAAAGGTTTTCTGCAACCAAACCTGTTTTATGTAAATACACTTGCCAATACATTAAGCGTCGTGCAATAACAAATTTTTCTACCGAATAAATTCCTTTTTGTTCAATAACCAATTCATTATCTACTACATTCATCATTGCTATTAAACGATCTGATGATATGTTTCCTTCAGCAACTCCTGTAAAAAAACTATCTCTTTTTAAGTAATCTAATCGGTCAATATCTAATTGGCTTGATATTAATTGATATAAGAATTTACGCGGATGTTTCCCTTCAAATACTTGAATAGCTAAACTTAACCTTCCTTCAAATTCATCATTCAAGGCTTTCATAAATTTTAATGAAATTTCTTCATGAGTAATTTCATTTACAATACTATGTTCTAACGCATGTGAATATGCTCCATGACCTATATCATGTAACAAAATAGCTATATACAAAGCATTTGCTTCTTCTTCTGAAATTTCAACATTTTTCATTCGTAACACATGTACTGCTTTTTGCATTAAATGCATACAACCTATTGCATGATGAAAACGTGTATGGTTAGCTCCAGGATATACTAAATTAGATAACCCCATCTGCGTTACTCTACGTAACCTTTGAAAATATGGGTGCTCAATAATATCAAAAATTAATGAGTTTGGTATAGAGATAAACCCATAAATAGGATCGTTAATTATCTTTAATTTGTTGGTTTTTGATTTCTTCAAAATGTATAAATCCTTGAATTTTAAACAAAAAAATCATAATTTATCTACAAAACCAAATTAACCAGCGTTTAATTAACGTATTTTTAGCTTTTATAAACACAACAAAACTACTTTTAACCGTTATTTAGGTAATAAATAAGTTGGAAATTATGATGAGAAACATACACATTCTATGGGTAGATGATGAAATAGACCTATTGAAACCACATATATTATTTTTAGAGAAAAAAGAGTATAAAGTTACCACATGTACCAATGGTACAGATGCCATTGACTTGGCTAGCGAAAATAATTTTGATATTGTTTTTTTAGATGAAAATATGCCTGGTATTACCGGTTTAGAAACGCTTTCTGAAATCAAACAAAAAAATGCAAACCTCCCTGTGGTAATGATTACCAAAAGCGAGGAAGAATATTTGATGGAAGAAGCTATTGGCTCTAAAATTGCAGATTACTTAATTAAGCCTGTAAATCCTAATCAGATATTATTGAGTTTAAAAAAGAATTTAGACCACTCTCGTTTAGTTTCAGAAAAAACAACATCTAGCTACCAACAAGAATTTAAAAAAATTTCTATGGATTTAGCTATGGTAAATTCTTATGAAGAGTGGGCTGAACTTTACAAAAAACTTGTTCACTGGGAACTTGAGTTAGAAAATATTAATGATACTGGAATGTTAGAGATTTTGGAATCTCAAAAATCTGAAGCTAACTCGCAGTTTTTTAAGTTTATTAAAAAAAACTACCAACATTGGCTAACAGGAGACAATAAACCTACTTTTTCACATACTTTATTTAAAGATTATGTAGTCCCGAACTTATCAAAAGACCAAGGTGTTTTATGGGTCATAATTGATAATCTTCGTTATGATCAATACAGAGTCTTAGAGCCTTTTATTAATAATTATTTTAAAAAGGAAGACGAATATTCTTACTACAGCATTTTACCAACAGCAACTCAATACGCACGAAATGCTATATTTTCTGGGTTAATGCCTTCTGAAATGGAAAAAAGACACCCAAACTATTGGAGAAATGATACAGAGGAAGGAGGAAAAAACTTATTTGAAGCTGATTTTTTGGACAATCAAATAAAACGTTTAGGATTAAATATTACACATGAATATTACAAAATAGTTTCTCTAAAAAGTGGTAAAGAATTAGCAGATAACTACAACGGAACTAAACAAAACGATTTAACAGCTGTTGTATATAATTTTGTAGATATGTTATCGCATGCTAAAACAGAAATGGAAGTTATAAAAGAATTGGCTGGCGATGATAAAGCTTATCGTTCTTTAACTGTAAGCTGGTTTAAAAACTCTCCGCTTTACGACATTATTCAAAAAGCGCAAAAATTAGGACAAAAGCTTATAATTACAACAGACCACGGTACTATAAACTGTAAGCATCCTACAAAAGTTATTGGTGACAAGAACATCAGCTCAAATTTACGTTATAAAACGGGTAGAAGCCTAAGTTATGAAGATAGAGACGTGTATGCAGTTAAAAATCCAAGAGACATTTTTTTACCAACGATAGCTATTAATAGTCCTTTTATTTTCACTAAAGAAGATTTGTTTTTTGCGTACCCAAACAATTATAATCATTTTGTTAAGTATTATAAAAACACGTATCAACATGGAGGAATTTCATTAGAAGAAGTTATCATTCCTTGTGCTGTTTATAATCCAAAATAGTTTTTAACTTATTTTAAAAATTGTCTTGAAATGAAAATTAAGTTTATACTGTTTTTCGCTTTTTTTACTTGTTTTTACTCCTTACAAGCTCAAGAAAATAAACTTTCTTTTGCTGCTTTAGAACTAACAAAAAATAAAGTTACTTATGACCCAAGTTACTTTTCTATACCTTATCCCAAAGGAGATATTCCTAAAGGCAAAGGAGTTTGTACTGATGTTATTATTCGTGCTTACCGTAAATTAGGAATAGATTTACAGCAAGAAGTTCACGAAGATATGAAAGCTAACTTTTCTTTATACCCTAAAATATGGGGACTTAAAAGAACGGATACTAACATAGATCATAGAAGGGTACCTAATTTAATGACTTTTTTTAAGAGAAAAGGAACAGTTAAAAAAATCACTTTAAACCCCAATAATTATTTACCTGGAGATATTGTTTGTTGGAACTTGGAAGGAGGTTTAACTCATATTGGCATAGTTTCTTCTAAAGAATCACCAACCAATAATAAACGATATTTAATTGTTCATAATATTGGACTAGGTCAAGTTTTAGAAGATTGTCTATTCAATTTTAAAATTATTGGTCACTACAGATATAAGAACAAATAAACTATAGTAATTAATAATCTTCTTTCCTATTTTTGCTACTTATGAACAGAAATTATTCTCTAAACGAATTAACAGCAATAGCTGAAGAGATTATTGCTACTACCCAACATAAAATATTGCTTTTTTATGGAGAAATGGGAGTTGGTAAAACAACCCTAATTAAAGAAATATGTAAAGTTTTGGGTGCAAAAGATATTGTCCACTCTCCTACTTTTTCTTTGGTTAACGAGTATAAGACCAATTCAAACGAAACAGTATATCATTTTGACTTCTATCGTATTGAAAATGAAGAAGAGGCGTATGATATGGGAATTGAAGATTATTTATACAGCAATAACTGGTGTTTAATTGAATGGCCTGAAAATGTTAAAAATTTACTACCTTTAGATGTTGTTTCAGTATCAATTAACTTGCTAGAAAATGGGCAACGAAACATTCAATTAAAAACTAATTAAACTTAAATGAGTTCTATTTCACCTTTTACCAAAGAGCAGTTAATGCCACAAACCGAAATGCTTGAAATTAAAAAGCAAAAAGGAGATTTATTTATAGGGTTGCCAAAAGAAACTCATTTTGAAGAAAAGCGAATTAGTTTATCTCCCGATGCTGTAGCTGCTTTAGTAGCCCATGGACATAGAATTGTAATTGAAACTGGTGCTGGTGATGGAGCTAATTATAGTGATAAGGAATATTCTGATGCTGGAGCTAAGATATCGTACGATATTAAAGAAGCTTTTGCTTGTAATATTGTGCTAAAAGTAGAACCACCATCTTTAGAGGAAATTCAGATGTTAAACCCACAAACGGTTTTAATTTCTGCCTTACAATTAAAAACACAAGATAAAAAGTATTTTGAAGCGCTCGCTAAAAAACGGGTAACTGCAATTGCTTTTGATTATATCAAAGATGAACATGGCGTATTTCCTATTGTAAAGTCGTTAAGTGAAATTGCTGGAATAGCCTCTATGCATATAGCTGCAGAACTTATGACAGCTTCTAACGGAGGTAATGGTTTATTACTAGGAAATATTGGAGGCGTTCCTCCTACTGATGTTGTTATTCTGGGAGCAGGAACTGTTGGAGAGTTTGCTGCTAAAGCAGCAGTAGGCTTAGGTGCACGTGTAAAAGTATTTGATAATTCAATAACAAAGCTTCGTAACTTACAATCGTGTGTACAAGCTCCTATTTATACGTCAACTATTCAACCTAAAACATTGCAAAAAGCTTTAATGCGTTGCGATGTTGCTATTGGAGCTCTTAGAGGAAAAGATCGTTCTCCTGTAGTTGTTACTGAAGAAATGATTGAACAAATGAAAGATGGAGCTGTTATTGTTGATGTTAGTATTGATAGAGGTGGCTGTTTTGAAACCTCTCAAGTTACCACACATAGTAACCCTACTTTTGCTAACCATGGAGTAATTCATTATTGTGTTCCTAACATTCCTTCTAGATACTCTAGAACAGCATCTGTATCTATTAGTAATATCTTTACACCTTATTTATTAGAAATTGCAGAAGAAGGAGGTTTTGAAAATGCAGCTCGGTTTGATAAAAGTTTACGTAACGGAATGTATTTCTACCACGGAATTTTAACCAATAAAACTGTAGCAGACTGGTTTGACCTTCCTTACAGAGATATTAATTTATTGATTTTGTAATTTGATTTTACTTACTTTTGCATTTCAATTTTAAATTATGCATTTGTTAAAACGTTTTGGGTATTATTTAATAGGAATTGCCTTAGGGAGTTTAGTGGTACTTTTTATTTGGAAAGGTAAAGATGTTTCTTTTGATTATGGAATGGATGCTCGTACTTTAAAAACCATTAGAATAAAAAAACGTTTGTTTTCTGACAGTGCTCAACAAACATTAGCTACTTCAAAAATTGATACAGCTACTATTTCTACTATTTTAAACCATGGAGATGTTGCTTTTTCCAAAAGCAAGCCTCGTTTAAAACCATGTGCTGAGTACTTTATTACTGGAAAAGACAGCTTAAGTCACATTAACTTATATATTATACGTTGTGACTCAACTGCTACAATTAATAAAATTACGATTAACTAACAGTTTTTATATTTATCATACAAACCTACTCTATTTAATATCATCGGAATAATTTTTTCGAGTCGTTTTACCTTGGTAGCTTCCCTTTTTGCCTCGGAAATATAATCAGAAAACTCCCTTTGTTTACTCAAAGTAAACTCATTAAAAGTTTCTTTTAACCTATCATTTTTATCTAATGCTAACTGTAACTCTTTAGGAATAATTAAAGGTTTCGTATTCCTTTTAGGCTTTAGTTCTTTTCCTTCCTCAGAATTTTTAATAGCTTCTAATACATATTGCTTAACCAATTCTGTATTAATTTCATCTAATTCCTTAAACCTCCATTGACGCATTGCTTGGGTTTTTCCTTCTTGAACATTTACCAATACCTTTTCTTTATCAGTTAAAAAGCTTCCTTGAAAAAACCACAAACCACAATAGTTTTTAAAGGCTGATAAGCCTACTATATTTTTCCCTTTATACACATAAACAGGAGATCCCCATTTAATAGTTTCTTCAAGAGAGAGTTCTAGAAAAACAGAACGCAAGAGATTTAACTCTTGCGTCCAATTATTTTTATCTAATATATATTGTGTTACTTTAATATTCATTATACTATTTGCGCATCTAAAGATATCATCCAATTTATCCATATCCATCTGGTAACATCCCAAGGTTTCCTCCCAAAATAACACTTACTTTTACGCAATAAAGTTTTTTAGTTAGCTATATCACTTGTAAATTTAATACGCATTAATCGCAATTCATCATCATCGTAATCTCCATCAAACTCATCTAAAGCTTCTTGAATCTTATCTGTCTCAGCTTCCATAAAATAATCATGAATCTCTTCTTGCTGATCTTCATCTAACAAATCATCAACAGCATAATCAATATTTAATTTAGTTCCTGAAAAAACAATAGCTTCCATTTCTTTTATCAACTCAGACATCTCTAAACCTTTTGATTTTGCAATATCATCTAAAGGTAATTTTCTATCTGTATTCTGAATGATGTAAAGTTTTAATCCAGAATTAATTCCTGTGCTCTTAACTATTAAGTCATCCGGACGCATAATTTCATTGTCTTCTACGTATTTTGTAATAAGTGCAACGAAATCTTTACCATATTTTTTAGCCTTACCTTCTCCAACACCATGAACTTTTGCTAATTCATCTAATGTTACTGGATATTTAAGTGCCATATCATCTAGAGAGGGGTCTTGAAAAACTGCAAATGGCGGAACTCCTAAACGTTTTCCCACTTTTTTTCTTAAGTCTTTCAACATAACTACCAACTTATCATCTACTCCTCCTGCTGATTTTTCGATAGTTAGAATTGTCCCATCATCTGCAGTTTTATATACATGATTTTCAGTCATCATAAAGGAAATTGGGTTACTAATAAACTCCTTACCTTCTTTAGTTAGTTTTAAAACACCATATTGTTCTATCTCTTTCTTTATTAAGTCAGCCACTAATACTTGACGAATCAAAGCCATCCAATAATGGTTATCTTTTGTTTTACCGATACCAAAAAAAGGCTGAGCAGTTGTTTTGTGAGACTTTAATAATGCATTTTCTCTACCAATTATTGTGTTTACAATTTCTTTTGGTTTATACATTTCGCTAGTATCTCTTATAACAGAAAGTAAGGTAACAACTTCATCTTTAGCTTCATTCTTTTTCTTAGGATTTCGCATATTGTCATCCATTTCTGCACCATCTCCATTTACATCATCAAACTCTTCTCCAAAATAGTGTAACAAATATTTACGCCTGTTCATTGAAGTTTCTGCATATCCAACCACTTCTTGTAAGAGTGCATGCCCTACTTCTTGCTCTGCTACAGGCTTATTTGCCATAAATTTTTCAAGCTTCTCAATATCTTTATACGAGTAGAATGTTAAACAATAACCTTCTCCTCCATCACGACCAGCCCTACCTGTTTCTTGATAATAACTCTCTAAGCTTTTAGGAATATCATGATGTATTACAAAACGAACATCTGGCTTGTCAATACCCATACCAAAAGCAATTGTAGCTACTACAACATCACAATCTTCCATTAAAAACATGTCTTGATGCCTTACACGTGTTTTAGCATCTAAACCCGCATGATAAGGAACTGCATTGATACCATTTACTTGTAAAACTTGTGCTATTTCTTCTACTTTTTTGCGACTCAAACAGTATATAATTCCAGATTTTCCTATTCGCTGTTTTATAAAACGAATAATATCTTTTTCTACATCTTTTGTTTTTGGTCTAACTTCATAGAATAAGTTTGCTCTATTAAAAGATGCTTTAAACACGTTAGCATCTGTCATTCCAAGAGTTTTAAGAATATCCTCTTGTACTTTTTCCGTTGCAGTTGCTGTTAAACCAATAATTGGCACATTATCAATTTGTTTAATAATGTTTCGTAGATTCCTGTATTCAGGTCTAAAATCGTGTCCCCATTCAGAAATACAATGCGCTTCATCAATTGCTACAAACGATATTTTTTGCCTTCTTAAAAACTCAGCATATTCTTCTTTAATCAAAGATTCAGGAGCTACATACAATAATTTTGTAATTCCTGCTTCAATATCTGATTTTACTTGGGCAATCTCCGACTTATTTAAGGAAGAATTTAATACATGGGCTATTCCATGATTTTCAGAAATCCCTCTAATGGCATCTACTTGGTTTTTCATTAAGGCAATTAATGGTGACACCACAATTGCTGTACCTTCCTTCATTAAGGCAGGTAATTGATAACATAGCGATTTACCACCACCAGTAGGCATTATAACAAATGTGTTTTTATTTTCTAAAACACTGTTAACCACATCTTCTTGTAGTCCTTTAAACTGGTTAAATCCGAAGATTTTTTTTAATGATCCATATAAATCCGTCTGCTCTTTATTCATCTTCTAATATCAAAAATTAAAAACGAGAACTAATTTACAAAAATTCCCAACAATATATAACGTAAACTTTCTTTTTATTAAAAAAGATTTTCTTCTCAAATATTCCTATTTTTACACTTTAAAAATATACTTAAAACTTTTTTAACTTGAAAGACGCAAATGCTATTCTCTCAACAGCAAAAGAAACTATCCTTTTAGAAAGTAATGCTATTGCTAATTTAGCAAATTTATTAAATAGCTCGTTTACGGACGCAGTTAATTTCATATTTAATTCTAAAGGTCGTGTTATTGTAACTGGTATTGGAAAAAGTGCCAATATTGCTACTAAAATGGTCGCTACTTTTAACTCAACAGGTACACCTGCTGTTTTTATGCACGCTGCTGATGCTATACATGGTGATTTAGGTAACGTACAGGATAACGATGTAGTTATTTGTATTTCTAAAAGTGGAAACACTCCTGAAATAAAAGTATTAGTTCCTTTAATCAAGAATTCTAACAATAAAATTATCGCTATAACAGGAAACCCTGATTCTTTCTTAGGAAAAAACGCCGATTTTTTACTAAACTCTTATGTAAGTAAAGAAGCTTGCCCTAATAACTTAGCTCCAACAACTAGTACAACGGCTCAGTTAGTTTTAGGAGATGCTTTAGCTGTTTGTTTATTAGACTTAAGAGGTTTTACTAGTAGCGATTTTGCTAAATATCACCCTGGAGGTGCTTTAGGAAAACGTTTATATTTAAGAGTTTCTGATCTTATTAAAAATAACGAATTACCTAAAGTAAAAAGTACCGATAAAGTTACTCAAGTTATTGTTGAAATTTCTGAAAAACGTTTAGGAGTGACAGCTGTTGTTGATAATAATGACAAAATCACAGGAATTATTACCGATGGAGATATTCGTAGAATGTTAAGTAAAACAACTAAAATAGATGAGCTTACTGCTACTGATATTATGAGTACATCACCAAAAACAATTGATGTAAATGCTATGGCTGTTGAAGCTTTAGATACTTTAGAAAATAACAATATCACACAAATTTTAGTTACTGACACTGATAACAATTATGTAGGTGTAGTGCATCTACACGATTTAATTAAAGAAGGAATATTTTAAGATGGCAGAAAAAGAAATGTCTTTTTTAGACCATCTTGAAGAACTAAGATGGCATTTAGTGAGGAGTTTTGTAGCTATTTTTATTGTTGCAATTGTAATTTTTGCAAACATTAATTTTGTTTTTAATGAGATTCTTTTAGCTCATTTAAAACCTGATTTTACAACTTATCAATTCTTTTGTAAAGTATTTTCTTCTATCGGAATTGATAGTAGTTTTTGCGCAATTAAATTCAAACAAACACTACAAGCTTTAAACCCTACTCAACAATTAATGACTGGGATTTGGTCTTCTTTAATTTTAGGATTTGTAGTAGCCTTTCCGTATATTTTATGGGAGTTTTGGCGTTTTATAGCCCCTGGGCTGCACGAAAGTGAACGGAAAAAATCAAAAGGATTTATTTTCACTTCCTCTTTCTTATTCTTTTTAGGGATTTTATTTAGTTATTACGTTATTTTACCTATGTCTGTATACTTCTTTTACAATTTTGAAATATCAGACGCTATACAAAACAACTTCAAACTAGAGGCTTACATTAGTCTTATAACAAATACACTATTAGGAGTTGCTATATTTTTTGAGCTTCCTGTTGTAATTTTCTTCCTAACAAAAATAGGGCTAATTACACCAGAGTTTTTACGAAAGTATCGCAAACACGCATTAGTGGTGGTATTGGTATTATCAGCAATTATTACCCCACCAGATGTGGCTAGTCAAGTAATTGTATCAGTACCTATCATGATTTTATATGAAATGAGTATTTATGTTTCAAAATTTGTCTTAAAACAACAACAAAAGAATGTCACAAAAAGTCCAAGAGTTTAACGACTACCGTGCTAAAATGAACGAAAAAATTTTAGCATCAGATAATAAAGTAATCAAACGTATTTTTAACTTAGACACCAATGCTTTTACAGAAGGGCATTTACCTGTTAAAACTAAAGAATTACTAGGTTTGGTAGCATCTGCAGTGCTACGTTGCGATGATTGCATTGCTTATCATTTAAAAACAGCTTACGAAAACGGTGTAACCAAAGAAGAAATGATGGAAACCATGAGCATTGCTACATTGGTTGGCGGAACTATTTTAATCCCACATTTACGAAGAGCTGTAGAGTTTTGGGAAGCTTTAGAAAAAGACGCTTAAATTTATACCTATATTGATTTAAGAAGTTTTTAAGAAACAGTTTTATTACTTTTATACTTTAAACAATTCCATTTTCAACAATAATAAATGAAATTAAGAGCAGACAACATACAAAAAATATACGGTAGTAGAAAGGTAGTTAAAGGAATTTCTTTAGAGGTTGAACAAGGTGAAATTATTGGGTTATTGGGTCCTAATGGAGCTGGTAAAACAACTTCTTTCTATATGATTGTAGGTATGATTAAACCTAACGATGGTCATATTTTTTTAGATAATGAAGAAATTACTACCGATGCTATGTATAAACGTTCTCAAAAAGGAATTGGTTATTTAGCCCAAGAAGCTTCAGTTTTCAGAAAACTTTCTGTAGAAGACAACATTATGTCGGTTCTTGAATTTACTGACAGAACTAAAACTGAAAGAAAACAGCGTTTAGAGGAGTTAATCGATGAGTTTAGTTTAGGACACGTACGTAAAAACCGTGGTGATTTATTATCAGGTGGTGAACGTCGTAGAACAGAAATAGCACGTTGTTTAGCTTCTGATCCTAAATTCATTTTATTAGATGAGCCTTTTGCTGGTGTAGACCCAATTGCTGTAGAAGATATTCAAGGAATTGTAGCACAATTGAAGAATAAAAATATTGGTATTTTAATTACCGATCATGATGTACAAGCAACCCTAGCGATTACTGATAGAACTTACTTAATGTATAATGGAGGAATTTTAAAAGAAGGAACTCCTGAAGAACTTGCTGAAGATGAAACTGTTCGTAGAGTGTATCTTGGAAAGGATTTTGAGCTTAAAAAGAAAAAATTTGATAATCAAGCTGTAACACAAAACCATTTCATTATCGAAAATGCTAAAGAAGATGATCTTTTCTCTTCTTTCTCTGAAGTTTATCATAACCACAACTTAAAAGATGGTTTTAAGCTATATAGAAAAAAAGGGAATACTAATTCATTTCTTGTTATACCTGCGGATAGTATGAGTTTCATTAATTTCTGTAATTTATGTATTGATATAGAAGGTTTAAATGTAAAAGGGAATATTAAAGTGTCTGATCATAGCTATAAAAAAATAGCCAATTATAACGATTGGTGTAACTTTAAAATAGATTCAGATAGAGTTACATTAACCAATAGAAACAACGAGAACTGGGATGTGTATAAGAACGGAGAGTTTTCAAAAAATAAATTGATGGATAAAGCCTTTGTTGAAGATAAAATATCTTTAGACAATTACCATTTTATAAGTAACATTTTTGAACCTCAAAAAAATACCTAAAAATAACTTTCAAAATCAAAACAAAAAACACGTTGATAATCAACGTGTTTTTTTGTTTCATTTAAGATGTAACCTTATTTTTTTTGAATTCTATTTTGAAGAAAGTTTTTTATCTGAATTACTCACAACAGACAATACCACATAAGAAAGAATAATCATTGGAATTGCTACTATTTTTAAAGTGATAATTAATATAATTGATAAAACTAAAAACACATACTTAATCACGTTATCTTTAAAATAAAAGTTTTTAAATTTTAAAGAAAATAACGGTATTTCAGCATTCATTAAGTATGTAAATAATACTGTAATTAGTATTAAAAAGTATTGATTTTCAATAAAGCCTATTAAAAACGATTCTTGATCAAACTGAGCAATTAATGGTAAAGAAATTACAAACAAACTCATAGCCGGTGTAGGCACCCCTATAAAACTATCCGACTGTCGTTCATCAATATTAAATTTCGCTAAGCGATATCCTGCTCCTAATGTTAACAACAACCCTAAATAAGGCAAATTACTTCCTGTTACTCCATATTCATCAACTCCAAAGTATCCAACAGCATCAATATCTAAAGCATTTACTAGCATTTGCATCATTACAATTCCTGGTACTACCCCACTCGTTACCATATCCGCTAGACTATCTAACTGTTTTCCTAATTCACCTTGTACTTTTAACATACGCGCAGCAAATCCATCAAAAAAATCAAAAAGAATCCCTAACATAACTAAAACAGCTGTTGCAAAAAAATCACCTTTAATAGCAAAAACAGTAGCAATAGTACCACATAACAAATTTCCTAAAGTCAGTAAATTGGGGATATATTTTTTGATATTCATAGTATTCTTAATTTATAGCGAAAATAAGAAATCATTTAATCAGTTTTACATTTAAGTCTTTTTTTATCATATTTGTTAAAAACCGCTAGTACGAAAAACATGCCTATAATTACCAAAACATTTTCTCCCAGTTTACCTTTTAGAAATACACATTTTAATACGGTATATCGTCCTTTGTTTATGAAAGACACAATTAATTACCAACGAAAAAGAATTACTACTTGGGATGCTGATTTTATCGATTTAGACTTTTCTTTAGTCGAATCTAAAACACTCGTCTTATTAATTCATGGATTAGAAGGTAGTTCAGAGTCAAATTATATGATTACAACATCTAATCATTTAAATAAAATAGGCTTTGACACAGTTTGTATGAATTTAAGAGGGTGTAGCGGAGAAGATAATGTACTTTTAGAAACTTATCATAGTGGAAAAACAGACGATGTTGATTTTGTCATTAAGTACTTAAAAAGTAGTTATAATTATGAAAACATTATAATCATTGGCTTTAGTTTAGGAGGAAATTTAACTTTAAAATACTTAGGAGAGTATAGCGATATACCTTCAGAAGTAAAAGGAGGTGTTGCTGTTTCTGTTCCTGTAGATTTAACTTCTTCTCAAGCTGAATTAAACAAACTAAAAAACAAAATTTACCTAAATGAGTTTTTACGTACTATGAAGTTAAAACTGTTACAGAAAGCCGAAAAGTTTCCTGATTTTCAGCTCGACAAAGAATTACTATTTAAAGCAAGCAAGTTTAGACATTTGGAAAAACAATATACAGTCCCTGTTTTTGGCTTTAAAAGTTCAGAAGATTATTGGCAAAAAGCCAGTGCCAAACCTTTCATTCCAGAAATAAAAGTACCTACATTACTCATAAATGCTTTAGATGATAGTTTTTTATCAAAAGAATGTTACCCAATAAAAGAAGCAAAAAACATGAAAAACTTTTATCTATCCACACCAAATTATGGTGGTCATGTTGGATTTATGTCTTCTTTTTCTAGTACTGAGAACAGATGGCTAGAACAACAAATAGCTCAATTTATTCAAAAAACTATTCTAAAACAATATCCTTAAAAAGCTTTAGTTATATTAATTGTATTTATGATATTTGTAAAATACCAATACATATCTTGTTAGAATTTATGATGATAAAAAAATATACTTTTTTTCTTTTAGTTTTATTTACCATAAACACTGTTTTTTCTCAAAAAACAAACTCATTAGGTTTATCTAAGTTCTCTCAAATAAGTATTATTACCTCTGGTCCTGGAGAAGAATTATACGAAAAATTTGGTCATACTGCTATTCGGGTTAAAGACCCCGTTTTACAGTTAGATTTACTTTACAATTATGGTATTTTTGATTTTGACGACCCTAACTTTTATGTAAACTTTACAAAAGGTTTTATGAAATATAAATTGGCTCGTTACCCTTTTTATTTATCATTAAAAAGTGCACAACAAGATAAACGTTGGGTTAAAGAGCAAGTTTTAAATTTAACACAACAACAAAGAAATAAGTTTTTTCAGTTTTTAGAAACAAATGTGTTGCCTGAAAATGCAAGTTATTTTTACGATCCTTATTTTGATAATTGTGCTACTAGACCCCGTGATATTATTCAGAAAATTACAGGTGATAATTTAGTTTTTAAAGATGATTTTGTCAAAGAAAATTTATCATTAAGACAATTGATGAATAAAGAAATCAATCCAAATACTTGGGGTAGTTTAGGAATTAACATTGCACTTGGTAGTAAGTTAGATAAAATTGCTACACCTTCAGAATATTTATACCTTCCTGATTATGTTTTTACCGCTTTAAATGTATCTAAAATCATTAAAAATGAAAAAGAAGAAGATTTAGTACTAAAGACAAATACATTGCTCGATTTCAATGAAAAGGAATCCAAAAGTGATGCTATTAGTCCTTTTTTAGCAATTTTATTGTTTTCTTTATTTGGGTTATTTATTACTTACAAAGACATTAAAAACTCTAAAAGAAGCAGATGGATCGATTTTGTTTTATTTTTCACCACAGGAACTTTAGGCTTGTTAATTGTGTTTTTATGGTTCTTTACCAATCACTCCACAGCTCCAAATAACTTTAACTTTTTATGGGCGTTTGCTCCAAATATAATTGTAGCCTTTTCCTTGTTAAAAAAAGAACCTCCTATTTGGGTTTACAAATACTGTCTAGTTCTATTATTTTTTTTAATAATTATACCATTTGTATGGTTAACTAAAGTACAGTTATATACCTACCCTACAATTCCCTTATTTATATTATTGGGAGTTCGCTATTGGTATTTACAGAAAACTTTGAATCGCTAGTTCATATCCTTGTAAACCAAAGCCAAAAACAACTCCTTTAGCGTTCGGAGCTATATAACTAACATGACGAAACTCCTCACGTGCATGTATATTTGAAATATGTACTTCAACCACAGGAGTTTCTATACCTTTTACAGCATCACCAATACCAACAGAAGTATGGGTGTAAGCTGCTGCATTTAAGATAACACCATCATAATCAAATCCCACTTCATGCAATTTATCTATTATTTCTCCTTCGATATTCGACTGAAAATATTCTAAAATCGCATTCTTATAATTATTCTTTAGTTCCTTAAAAAAATCTTCAAAAGAATTTGATCCGTAAATTTCAGGTTCTCTTTTTCCTAACAAGTTTAAATTAGGCCCGTTGATTATAATTATTTTTTTCATACTTCATATTTATAAGGTAAAAATACTCTTTTTAACTTTTAAGCATAAAAAAAGGAAGCAAATTTGCTTCCTTTTTCTTCTTATTGTAAATTTCTTACTATAAAGAGAAAGAATAAGTTCCTCCAATTCCAATTGTAGCTGGAGTTATATTAACATAATCAGTATCTAATACAACACCTGTATAGTCTACATGTAAGTTAATTTTTTCAGTTACTTGGTAACCAACGATTGGTCTGAAGTAAAAACCACTTTCAGTGTTTCCCGAAGGTCTTACACCAATACCATAACCTAAGTCAGCTCCTACTGAAAATTTATCAGCAAAACTATAACGACCTGCTACAGCTACAGGAATAAAAGCTAAGTCAGCTCCTTCTCCTTGAAAATGTAAATAAGATACAGATGGTCCTACTTTAAAACCTTCAGCAACATTAAATAAATAATTAGCTTCAATTGCTCCAGTTACATTAGCTTCATCAGCATCTCCAACAGGTAAACCAATAGTACCACCAACGTTTAATTCTGTTTCTTGTGCGTTAACAGCTAAACCGAAAGCCATCATAGCAACTACTAAAAATTTTTTCATAATTTTTGTTTTATAAGTTTTGTTTTGAGCCGGCAAAGATACATTTAATTAAGAATCTAGTTGCTCTTTTTTTAAAAAAAGTCTTACAAATCTATTTTAAAACTTAAAACACTAAAAACAAAACACTTATATTTAAAATAAAAAAAGGAAGCAAATTTGCTTCCTTTTTTACTCTTTATTGATATTCTTCTTAGAAGTGTAATGCAAACCCAACATTAAGTTGGAAAGTGTTGATATCTTCTGTATCACCTAAACCTAAGTTATATCTTAACCCTGGCTCTATACTTACCATATCTCCTAAGAAAATAGCATAACCTGCTTGGAATCCTAAATATGAAGCATCATAAGCATCATAAGAAGCTCCTGAGTAATCAATTTGTACTGGAATCATACTAGAAATGTAGTATTTTGCTCCAATCTTGTAAGAAAAAGCATCATCAGCACCTCTATCATTATATCCTAAACCTAACTTAATAGCTAAATCATCCATGATGAAATATCCAGCTTCAGCTCCAATTCCCCATACAGTTTCTGACCCAGCTGGTGTATCAACAGATGATAACTGAAAACCTGTAGCAGCTCCATGAGCAGCTCCAAAACCAGTGTTACCTTCTACTAACCACTTCCCTTTTGCTGTTTGTCCGTTAGCTTCTTGTGCATTAGCTGTAAAACTAACAGCTACCATAGCAATTACTAATAATAATTTTTTCATAATTTTTAAATTTATAATTTTAAGTTTGTGCCGCAAAAATAATTTTATTTTTACATATATCAATATACTTTTTTTTAAAAAATAGTTATTTTTTTTATAATGAACTGGAACCAAGCAATATCCGATTATATCAATTTTTTAAAAATTGAAAGAGGGCTTTCAAAAAACTCTATAGATAGTTACAAAAGAGATGTAAATAAGCTTTTTTTATTTGTAGATAATCTAGAAAACTCTCCTTCTCCAATTCATACAACTACAGAGACTATTCAGCAATTCATCTATGAAACTAGCAAAAGTATTAATGCTCGTAGTCAAGCTAGATTAATTTCAGGTTTACGTAGCTTTTTTGATTTTTTGGTATTTGAAGATTATCGACAAGATAATCCAACCGATTTAATTGAAAGCCCAAATATTATTAGAAAACTCCCTGACACCTTAGAAAAAGAAGAGATAGATAAATTAATTGCTGCTATCGATTTAAGCCATCCACAAGGAGAACGCAACAAGACTATTATTGAAACCATTTACAGTTGTGGTTTACGTGTAAGTGAATTGATTAATTTACAATTATCTGATTTATTTTTTGAAGAAGGTTATATACAAATACTGGGTAAAGGAAATAAATATCGTTTTGTTCCAATACACATTACAACAATTCATAGACTTAACTTTTATATAGATGAAATTAGACCTCTAATAACACCTAAAAAGGAGGATGAAGATACTGTTTTCTTAAACAGAAGAGGAAAACGATTAACACGGCAAATGATATTTATTATTTTAAAAGAATTAGCTCAGAAAATAAATCTAAAAAAAAGTATTGGTCCACATACATTAAGACACTCCTTTGCTACATATTTACTAAAAAATGGAGCAGATTTACGTGTTATTCAACAATTATTAGGACATGAAAGTATTACTACAACAGAAATATATGTTCATTTAGATAATAGCTATCTTAAAGAAGTTGTTGAACTACACCATCCTAGAAGT
Source organism: Tenacibaculum sp. 1_MG-2023 (assembly GCF_030547425.1). GTDB lineage: Bacteria > Bacteroidota > Bacteroidia > Flavobacteriales > Flavobacteriaceae > Polaribacter. The sequence goes on from NZ_JAUORH010000011.1 coordinate 57,192, forward strand.
AATTTGAATTTAACAGAAGAAGAATAAACGAAACTTTTGGGTACAAAAAAAGGCAAGCTACCTACATCACACCGCTACAACCTAATACCCTTGCTGCGTTCCCACCCTGGGGGATTCAAAGGGAGCTGGTTGTGTAGGACTTGCCGAGGCAAATTTACAACCATTTTTTCGTAAAAAACAATAAAATTTGCATAAAAATTTTGTAACATTTCTAAGTTTTTGAATACTAATAATTTGTTGTCTATATTTTTTTGCTTTTAGCAGTAAAAAATAAACATAACAGTAAAAAGAATATATTTGTATCACTAACTAAATTCACACAATGGAAAATCAAACAAACAGTAAAAACATTATTTTAAATTACGGATTATACTTAGGTCTTATTGGCGTTTTTATTCATTTAGCATTTTATGCCACAGGAACATTAATAAAATTTGGATGGTTAAGTGGTATAATTGGTTTTATTGTAATGATTATACTTATTATACTAGGTATTAAAAAGTTTAAAACTGATAATAATGGCTTTCTAACTTTTGGTCAAGCTTTAAAAGTAGGTGTAGGTATAGCAGTAATTAGTGCTGTAATTTCAACTATTTACACATTAATCTTCACTAATATAATAGAGCCTGATTTTCAAGCACAAATGATGGAAGTACAAAAACAAGCTTGGATTGACGCTGGTATGACGGACGAACAAATAGAAGCTTCAGAAACAATGGCTAAAAAGTTTAACAGTCCAGTGATAACAGCTCCTTTAGCTTTAGTAGTTTCTGCTTTTTTCGGATTTATTATTTCTGCAATTGGAGGTGCCATTATGAAAAAAACAGAAGAAGAACAATATTAATATAGTTTTAAATAGGTAAATGTTTTACGTATAACGAATACTTTGTAACTTTACCTTTTTTAAACACTGAACAAAATATATGGATATATCGGTAGTAATACCACTTCTTAATGAAGAGGAATCTTTACCAGAATTATATGATTGGATTGCAAAAGTTATGCAATCCAATCAGTTTTTATATGAACTTATCTTTATTGATGATGGTAGTACTGATAATTCTTGGAAAATAATACAAGAGTTATCGCAAAAGCATCAAGAAGTGAAAGGTTTACGATTTCAAAGAAATTATGGTAAATCCCAAGCCTTAGACGCTGGTTTTGGGTTAACTCAAGGAAGAGTAGTTATTACCATGGATGCGGATTTACAAGATAGCCCTGACGAAATCCCTGAACTTTATAAATTAATTACTGAAGAAAACTTCGACTTAATATCTGGATGGAAAAGGAAACGATACGATAATGTTGTAACCAAAAATATTCCCTCAAAATTGTTCAATTGGGCTGCTCGAAAAACATCAGGATTAAAATTGCATGATTTTAACTGCGGATTAAAAGCCTACAAAAGCGAAGTAGTAAAAGCAGTAAAAGTTAGCGGTGAAATGCACCGTTATATTCCTGTATTAGCAAAAAACGAAGGATTCAATAAAATTGATGAAAAGATAGTACAGCATCAAGCTCGTAAATATGGAGTAACAAAATTTGGAATGGATCGTTTTGTAAATGGTTTTTTAGACTTAATTACCATTTCATTTCTTTCAAAATTTGGAAAAAGACCAATGCACTTTTTTGGCTTATGGGGAACGTTAATGTTTATTTTTGGTTTTTTCTCAGCTTTCTTTATAGGAGCTATGAAAATATACCAACTTTCTACAGGAGTAAAAGCCATATTAGTAACTAGTAATCCATGGTTTTACATTGCCTTAACCTCAATGATTTTAGGTACATTACTTTTTTTAGCTGGTTTTTTAGGTGAGCTAATTATTAAAAGTAATCCGCAACAAAAACATTATACAATCAAAGAAAAACTGAACTTTTAAACCCGTATCTTTAGTACGCTTTTTAATTTGATACATGAAAGAGATTTTAAACAAAGCCAAACAATGGTTATCTGATACATTTGATTCAGAAACACAACAAGAAATTCAGCAGCTAATTGATACTAATGCTGACGATTTAGCCGATCGTTTTTATAAGAATTTAGAATTTGGGACAGGTGGAATACGTGGTATTGTAGGAGCAGGAACCAACCGAATAAATAAATACACTTTAGGAAAAGCTACTCAAGGTTTATGTAATTATTTACATAAAACACACTTAAATAAAGAATTAAAAGTAGCTATTGGGTACGATTGTCGTCATGATAGTGAATGGTTAGCCAAGGTGGTAGCGAACGTACTATCTGCTAACAATATTCAAGTGTTTTTATTTGAAGATATGCGCCCTACTCCAGAATTATCATTTGCTGTAAACTATTTAGGGTGCGATGCAGGAATTGTACTAACTGCTTCTCACAACCCTCCTGAATACAACGGTTATAAAGTATATTGGAATGATGGTGGACAAATTGTTCCTCCTCAAGATCAAGAAATTATTAATGAAGTAAACTCTTTAGCTTTTGCAGATATCAATTTCAATGCTAATGAAAGTTTAATTAGCTCTGTTGGAAGTGAAGTTGACGAAGCTTTTTGGGAAGCTTCCTTAAAAAATGGAACATTTGATGTTAAGGAACGAGAAAATTTAAAAATAGTATTTACCTCATTACACGGAACTTCTATAAAACTTATTCCAGAAGTTTTAAAACGGGCAGGATATACTCAGGTTCATATTGTTGAAGAACAAGCTACTCCTGATGGGGACTTTCCTACAGTTAAATCTCCAAACCCTGAAGAACCAGCTGCTCTTAAAATGGCTGTTGATTTAGCAAATAAAATTAACGCAGACATTGTATTAGGAACCGATCCTGATTCTGACAGAATTGGAATTGCTGTTCGTGACACTGAAGGAAATATGAAATTACTAAACGGAAATCAAACTATGAGTATGATGACCGATTTCTTAATCAACGACTGGAAAAAACAAGGAAAACTAAACGGAAAGCAATTTGTAGGGTCTACGATAGTTTCTACTAATTTGGTCAATGAAATTGCCGATTATTATGGAGTTGAAACTAAAGTTGGATTAACTGGTTTTAAATGGATAGCTAAAATGATAAAAGACCATCCTGAACTTAATTTTATTGGTGGTGGTGAAGAAAGTTTTGGGTATATGGTAAGTGATTTTGTACGTGATAAAGACGCTGTTACCTCTGCTCTACTTGCCTGTGAGATGGCAGCTGATGCAAAAGCTAAAAACAGTTCTTTCTACAAAGAGTTATTAAACTTATACACACGTCATCATTTTTACAAAGAACACTTAATTTCTTTGGTTAAAAAAGGAATGGATGGTGCGCAACAAATCAAACAAATAATGATTGACTTACGTAACAATCCGTTAACTGTAATTGACAATTCAAAAGTTAAATACTTATATGACTATCAATCTTCAATAAGAAAAAATTTACTAACTGGTGAAGAAACTGTAATTAATATTCCTAAATCAAACGTATTGATTTATCATACCGAAGATGGAACCAAAATCGCTGCACGACCAAGTGGTACTGAACCTAAAATTAAGTTCTATTTTAGTGTAAAGTCTGTTTTAGATTCAATTGAAAATAAAAAGGAAACTGAAGCTAATTTAGACACTAAAATTCAACGTATTATAAAAGAATTGAACCTATAATGAATTATTTTAAAAAGATTATTAAATACGCTATTCCATACAAAAAGCATGGATATTTGAATGTGTTATTTAACATCTTATATGCTCTTTTTTCTACACTTTCTTTCTTGGTATTAATGCCTATGTTAGAAGTTATTTTTAAACCTAATGCTATTAAAGTAACTGAAAAACCTGTTTTTGAAAGCATTACAAAAATAATTGACTATTTTAAAGCGAATGTTTCTTATTATGTTCATGAAATTGCTGGTGACGATAAATCAAAAACACTCATGGTAGTTGTAGGTTTAGTTATCACTACATTCTTTTTTAAGAATATTTTTAACTACTTAGCTATGTACTTCATTACCTTTTTAAGAAATGGTGTTTTAAAAGATATTCGAAACGATTTATATAGAAAAACTATAGAATTACCTATTGCCTACTTTTCAGAAAAAAGAAAAGGAGATACCATGGCTAGAATAGGAACTGATGTATTAGAAATTCAGCATTCATTTTTATCGGTTTTAGAAATGTTGGTAAGAGAGCCTTTAACTATTATTTTCACGATCACCGCAATGATAGCCATTAGCTTTAAGCTTACCCTTTTTGTGTTTGTTTTTATTCCTATTTCCGGATATGTTATTTCTCTAATTGGTAAAAGCTTAAAGCGAAAGTCAGATAGTGTACAAAAAGAGCAGGGATATTTTTTATCACTTTTAGAAGAAACTTTAGGAGGATTAAAGGTGATTAAAGGCTTTACCGCTGAAAAAGAGTTTCAACAAAAATTTGAAAAATCAACCAATCGTTTTTACCATTTTTCTAATACTCTACTTAATAGAACAAATTTAGCAAGTCCTGCTAGTGAGTTTTTAGGAATTGGTGTTATTGCTGTATTGCTTTGGTATGGAGGTATCTTAGTTTTAGAAGAAGGAACCTTACAAGGAGAAGATTTTATTGCTTATATGGGTTTAGCTTATAATATTTTAACACCAGCAAAAGCTATTTCTAAAGCTAGTTATGGAGTTAAAAAAGGAAATGCTGCTGCTGAACGTATTTTAGAAGTTTTAGAAACTGAAAATCCTTTAAAAGACAAGTCAAATGCTGTTGATAAGAAATCTTTTAACTCTCAAATTACAATCGAAAGCATTTCTTTTAAATATGAAGATGATTATGTTTTAAAAGATTTCTCCTTAACCATTCCTAAGGGAAAAATGATCGCTTTGGTGGGACAATCAGGAAGTGGTAAATCAACCATTGCTAACTTATTAACTCGTTTTTATGATGTAAATAAAGGCACTATTCTACTTGATGGAATAGATATAAGAGACCTTAAAATACATTCATTAAGACAACTAGAAGGTTTAGTTACACAAGACTCTATTTTATTTAACGACACTGTAAAAAACAACATTACTTTAGGCGTTGAAGGTAAAAGTGACGAAGAAATTATTGAAGCTGCTAAAATTGCCAATGCACATGAGTTTATTAAAGATTTACCAAATGGTTATGATACCAATATTGGAGATAGTGGAAATAAATTGTCTGGAGGGCAAAAACAACGTTTAAGCATTGCCCGTGCTGTTCTTAAAAATCCACCAATTATGATTTTAGATGAAGCAACTTCTGCTTTAGATACCGAATCAGAAAAACTAGTACAAGACGCTTTAGAAAAAATGATGGAAAACAGAACCTCTGTTGTGATTGCGCATCGTTTATCTACCATTCAAAAAGCAGATATGATTGTAGTCATGAAAAAAGGCAAAATTGTAGAACAGGGAACTCACGAAGAATTGATATCTAAAAGTGGAACTTACAAAAAGTTGGTAGAAATGCAATCTTTAGGATAACAAACTAAAAAAGAGAAGCATGATGCTTCTCTTTTTTTTAAAACTCTTTTATTATTATTAGCTCACTTTTAAACCTAACTGAATTCCTTTTTCTAACATAAATTGATACGAAGCATCATGTTCATTAGGAATTTTCCCGTCTAAAATAGCTTCTTTGATAGCTTCTTTTATTTGGCCAATTTCTCTGCAAGGTTGTAAATTAAAGGTTTTCATAATTTCTTCACCTGTAATTGGTGGTTGAAAATTACGAACTCTATCACGTTCTTCTACTTCTTTAATTTTCTGGCGAACAATCTCAAAATTCTTATGATAACGTTTAAATTTCTTCGGGTTTTTAGTCGTAATATCTGCTTCACATAAGATCATCAATGATTCTACATCATCACCAGCATCAAAAATTAAACGACGCACAGCAGAATCAGTCACTTCACTTGCTAATACAATCGGACGAGAGCTTAACATCACCATTTTCTGAACAAACTTCATCTTATTATTCAATGGCATTTTTAAACGTTTAAATAATTTATATACCATTTTAGCCCCTACAAATTCATGTGAATGGAATGTCCAACCTATTTTTTTATGGTAACGTTTGGTTGGTGCTTTACCTATGTCATGTAATAATGCTGCCCAACGAAGCCAAACATCATCAGTATTTTGAGCGATATTATCAACTACTTCTAACGTATGGTAAAAATTATCTTTGTGTTTTTGCCCCTCTACCTCTTCTACTCCTTTTAAAGCTATCAATTCTGGCAGAATTCTTTCTAGTAGCCCTGTTTTTTCAAGTAGTAAAAAACCAATTGATGGAACTGGGGCCTCTAATATTTTATTCAACTCAACCACAATACGCTCACGAGTAATAATATCAATTCTCGTTGTATTTTTTGTAATTGCATTTAACGATTTCTCTTCTATTTCGAAATTTAATTGTGTTGCAAAACGAATGGCACGCATCATACGCAACGGATCGTCAGAATATGTTATATCTGGATCTAGCGGCGTTCTTATAACTTTAGCCTCTAAGTCAGCTATTCCCCCAAAAGGATCAAGTAACAATCCGAAATCATCTTCATTTAAACTCAATGCTAATGCATTTATCGTAAAGTCTCTCCTGTTTTGATCGTCTTGTAAGGTTCCTTCAGAAACTTTAGGGTTTCTACTCTCTTCTGAATAAGATTCTTTACGTGCCCCTACGAACTCAATTTCAACATCTTTAAAACGTAACATTGCTGTTCCGTAAGTTTTAAACACTTGAACTTTTGGCTTACTAGGTAATAATTCAGCTACTTTTTGAGCTAATTCTATACCACTACCTACAGCTACCACATCTACATCTTTGGCTGTTCCTCGTTTTAAAATAAAATCACGTACAAAGCCACCAATTACATAACTCTCTAGTTGTAACTCTTTAGCTGCTTGATATATATATTGAAATATTTCTGCGGAAATGGCTTCTTTAAAATATTGTTTTTGCATATACTACACTTTAATAACCTTATACTGTATTATTTCTTTTTATTTTTATAATACAAATATTTTGTACTATGATAAAAACTATTTAATAAACTATCCATCTCTTTTGTTTTAGTAGGGTATTGTTTACTAATATCATTTAAACTAGTTGTATTTAAATTAATGAGTTTTGATTTTTTATTAAACACTGTTTGATAAAAATATAAAGAGTCTTGAATAACTCCTGATGCTGGCTCTCCATCAATATTTCTATAAATAAAAGAAAAATGGTTTGTCCTCGTAGAGTCTAAAGCATTAATACCTAAAGTATAATTTATATGATTTATTTTAGCTAGTGAGATTACAGTAGGTACAACGTCTACTAAATGAGTATTCCTTGTGATTTTTTGTGCTTTTACTAATTTAGGAGCATGGATAAAAAAAGGTGTATTATGCCTTAAAATACCTAGTTTATCTTCTGTAGGTTTATAATAATTAATATCTTTCATTCCTCCTTGATGATCTCCAAAAAACACGAACATTGTGTTGTCAAAATAACCACTTTTTTGTGCTCTTTTTAAAAATCGTTTAATATTAAAATCTAAATAACGAATAGCATTTAACTGTGCTAAACTTCGGTATGCTGATTTATTTAATAATTCTTCATCTATTTCCTTTTCATGTATAGGTCGGTAGGTATCCTTTACCTCTGGTACTGTAAAAGGCATATGATTTGTAGCTGTTTGTATGTAAGCTACAAAAGGTATATTTCTATTGTGTAATTTTTGAAGTTCTTTATCAGATTCTTTAAATAAATCATAATCATCAATACCCCAAACATCTGCTCTATCAGTTTCTCCATAACTACCTTCTTCAAATATCTTTAAATCTTTTATATTAGATTGGAAAACAGCTCTAATATTAGCCCAATTAGCACTACCTCCTAAAAAATACAACTTTTCATAACCTTTAAATTGATCAAATAATACACGTTGATCAATAATCATTGGGTTTCTTGAGGCTGATTTTATATTGTCTACATCTGGTAAACCTGTTATACTAGCAAATACACTACCTGCTGTGGTAGATTTGTGTACATAATGGTTGGTAAAATTAATACTATTATCCAAAAGGCTATCTAACACAGGAGTACTATTGACAGGGTTTCCGTAATAACCCAATGCTCCATTTCCAGTTGATTCTAACATAACAAAAACGATATTAGGCTTTTTTTGATACTTAATAGAGTCTTTATAACTTATTTTTCTTGTAAAACTTAACGTATCTGAATTTATACCTAAATGTTTATTTGTTATTTTTATATATTCTTTTGTCTTTTCTAAATCAAAACCTTCAGACCTAAATTTAAAACTATCAAAAAAATATAATATTGGGTTAAGTGCAAACTGATTAATGTTTTTATCTTTTGAAAAAAAAGCTTCACTCCAACGCAATGGGTAATGTTTTAAACTACCATAACCTCCTAGACCTAACAGTAACACTGCTAAAACTCCAAAAATAATTCGATTCTTTTTAGGTGAAGTAAAATCTATCTTTTTGAAAGTTGAGTAGATTATTTTATGGAGTTTTATCACTAAAAACAGAAATATAAGAATTCCTATTCCCCCTTTAAAAATAGGGTAACTCTCCCAAAAAACTTTTGAAGAAATCCCTAAGTTTTCTAAGAAACGAAGTGCGTTTGCATTAACTCTTAAATTTAAATAACTAAAATGTCCGAAATCAAATAAATAAAATACCAGAATTATAAAATATAATATAACACTATAATAAACGCTAAAAGATTTATACTTTTTATTTTCAAAGAAATTTTTAATAAACAAATAACATAATGCCAAAGGTATATAAGAAAAAACTGCTAATCTTAAGTCAAACCTAGCACCTAAAAAAAGAGCTTTGCTAATATCATTAGCATCTACAGGTAGATTATTTATAAAAAACACATAAAAAATAATTCTAAAAATAAAAAGCAATACAAATAGCACAACAACATTTGTAAAAATGTATTTTAGATAATTAGGTATTCTAGCACTCATAAAGTAATATTAAGTTTGCAAAAATATAAACTTAATATTACAAAACACAGTATAAGGAAAGTGATTATTAAACTATTTTCTTATTGTTATAATTTTATCTTTTTCTATTTTTAAAATTGTAGAAGCTTTTGTTGAAACCTTGTCTGTATTAACCTTTACAACAAAATTAACATTTTGTTTTATTTCTTCACTTATTTCTGAAAACGATTTTGGTGTAGGCTCTCCACTTACATTTGCAGAAGTAGAAACAATAGGTTTTCCAAACTCTCTAATTAACTGAATACAAAACTCATCCTTTGGAATACGAATAGCAATTGTATTATCAGATGCAATGGTATTGGAAGCTAATCCTTTTGGATTATTGTAAATAATAGTAGTTGGTTTTTCTGATGTCTTTAAAATTTCAAAAGCTTTTTCAGGGATGTTTTCTACATGGTTTTGCAACATTTCAATAGAGTCTACCAAAATGATAAGGCTCTTCGATTCTTCCCTATTTTTTAATTTATATATCTTTTTTACAGCTTCTTCATTTGTAGCATCACAACCTAACCCCCAAACAGTATCTGTTGGGTAGAGAATTGTGCTACCTTTATTTAAAAAAAATAATATTTTTGATGTTTTATTCAACGTTATTTAAATTTCAATTCAAACCAGTTTAAAATAAAATTAAGTTTATTTTCTGGAGCTTGATCTAAACTTTGAAGACATAAAAATAATTTATTCTGATTTTTTGATCTTTTTAGTATTTTATATTTTAGCCAAAAAAAAGGTTTTTTAAAATTCTGAATATAAACTAATTGATAATCTTTTAATAATTCAAATGAGTTATTTTTAATTTCCAAATGATTAACTAAAGATTCTGTTAAGAATTGAGAAGGATGCCTAAATCGATGACTTATATTGTTTATAAATTCATTTGGATTCTCTTCGAAATATTTTTTAAAAGTAGATTTTCTCATAGGCATAGGAACATGATGTAGCTTATAATACTTTTTAAACCCTAATTTTTTTGCTATGATTTGTTGCGCCTTAAAATGTCCTGCGAAACTTTCTTTTTTAGGTTTACCTATTAACTTTAAAAAAGATTTATACACTTTTTTATGTAATATATTTTCATCAAAAGATTTCCATTCCCCTCTTAACCTAGGTACATTATTTTTGAAATAGTCTTCAGGAGATGTTTTATTAATTAAAAAAAAATCATCGCACATACATATAAAATGTTCAGATAAACCTGGAATTTTATATAGCATGCTTGCTATTGCTCTAGAATTAAATGTTGGCAAATATTCTTCATACCCTTTAAAAACATCCATATGATCAACCATTTTGACCTTCTTGTACAAACTATTTCTCTGTTCTTTATCTAACAAAAATTTAGGTACTTGATTATCTGTAAGTATAAAAATATTCCTTACAAAACTTGCATTTTTAATTACAGATTTAACAGCAAATTCAATTTCATCTACTTGATTATATCTAGATTTTATTTCTTTACTCGAAAGCTCTTTCTTTGCTTTTAAATAAGTATTCATCTTATTCCTATGCTTAGGATCACTTCCATCAACCCACATAAAAACTACATCTATTTCCATATACGTTCTTAAACCGCTACATCATACTCTCTAAGAGCATCATTCAACGACGTTTTCTTGTTTGTACTCTCTTTACGTTTACCAATAATTAAAGCACAAGGAACTTGATATTCACCTGCAGCAAACTTCTTCGTGTAACTTCCAGGAATTACTACCGAACGTGCTGGTACTACTCCTTTCATTTCAACTGGTTCATCACCTGTTACATCAATAATTTTAGTACTCATTGTTAATACAACGTTCGCTCCTAAAACAGCTTCCTTCTCTACTCTAACTCCTTCTACAACGATACAACGAGAACCGATAAAAGCTCCGTCTTCAATAATTACTGGTGCTGCTTGTAAAGGCTCTAAAACCCCTCCAATTCCTACTCCACCAGATAAGTGTACGTTTTTACCAATTTGTGCACAAGAACCTACAGTTGCCCAAGTATCTACCATAGTTCCTTCATCAACATACGCTCCAATATTTACATAACTAGGCATTAAAATAGTTCCTGCTGAAATATAGGCTCCGTGACGAGCTACAGCATTTGGTACTACACGAATTCCTTTCGCTTCATACCCTCTTTTTAATGGAATTTTATCGTGGTATTCAAAAATACCAGCCTCTAATGTTTCCATTTTTTGAATTGGGAAGTATAACACTACTGCTTTCTTTACCCACTCATTTACCTGCCATCCATTGTCAGTTGGCTCAGCAACACGTAAATCTCCTGCATCTAATAAATCTACTACTTTTCTAATAGCATTAATCATGGTTTCTTCTTGTAACAATTCGCGATTATCCCACGCTTTTTCTATAATTGATTGTAATTCTGTCATTTTTCTAAATATTTTCAGCAAAAATAAAACTGCTTTCCATAATACACCGCGAAGATACATTTTTTAAACAGATATTTCTTCCTTGTTTAATTTAGCTACCTTTGCAAAAACTTATAGAATGGGCAGAATAGTAGCCATAGATTTTGGAAAAAAAAGAACAGGAATTGCGGTAACCGATGAGCTTCAAATTATAGCCTCAGGATTAACAACTGTAAACACCTCTGAACTTATCGCATTTTTAAAAGACTATACACAAAAAGAAAATGTAGAGCTCTTTTTAGTAGGCAAACCAAAACAAATGGATAATTCTGATAGCGAAAGTGAAGTACTCATAACTCCTTTTCTACAGAAGCTTGAAAAAGCTATCCCTTCTATCCCTATAAGACGTGTAGACGAGCGTTTTACCTCAAAAATGGCTTTTCAAACTATGATTGATAGCGGTTTGAAGAAAAAACAACGTCAAAACAAAGCTTTGGTAGACGAAATAAGTGCGACAATCATCTTACAATCGTATTTATACAACAAATAATTTTCTACCAAAGGCATTCTTTGTATTTTTGCGTTCCTTAAAATTAAAAAGTAAATGATTTTACCCATTGTAGCATACGGTGATCCCGTTTTACGTAAAGTAGGAAAAGAAATCGATAAAGACTATCCGCAGTTAGAAAAACTAATTGCCGATATGAAAGAAACTATGTACAATGCTAACGGACTTGGTTTAGCAGCTCCTCAAATAGGAAAAGACATTCGTTTGTTTATTATTGATGCTTCTCCTTTTGCAGAAGATGACGATTTAAGTGAAGAGGAAAAAGAAGTTTTTAAAAACTTTAATCGCGTATTTATCAATGCTAAAATCGTTAAAGAAGAAGGTGATGAATGGGCTTTTAATGAAGGGTGTTTAAGCATTCCTACCATTAACGAAGATGTTTTTCGTCAAGAAACAGTTACTATTGAATACCAAGATGAAAATTTTGAAAAACACACAGAAACGTTAAGCGGATTACCTGCACGTGTTTTTCAGCATGAATACGATCATATTGAAGGAATTTTGTTTACTGATAAACTTTCTTCACTAAAGAAACGATTAATTAAAAAGAAATTAGACAATATTTCTAAAGGGAAAGTAAACGCTGGATATCGCATGCGTTTTCCTAATGCTAAGAGATAATAGTTATACACTAAAAATATTAAGACATGGAATTTAACAAAATTATATCGGTAACAGGTAAACCAGGTTTGTATGAAATTTTATCACAGACTAAAACAGGAGTTATCGTAAAATCTATTGTTGACGGTAAACGTTTTCCTATTACTGCAACTCATAACGTAAGCTTATTAGAAAACATTGCTATTTATACGTACGAAGAAGAAGTACCTTTAGCGCAAGTATTTAAAAATATTGCCGATAAAGAAGATGGTAAAGATGCAATTTCTCACAAAGAAAGTGCTAATAAATTAACGGAGTACTTCGGAGAAGTTTTACCTGGGTTTGATGAAGAACGTGTATACGCTTCAAACATTAAAAAAGTAATTCAGTGGTACAACATTTTAGCAAAAGCTGAATTTGATTTTAGTACGTTAACTGAAGCTAAAGAAACAACTACAGAAGAAGCTTAAATCGTGAATACTCGTAAGCAACAGTTAGCCGCCTTTAATCGTTTGTTAGACATCATGGATGACCTTCGTGAGCAATGCCCGTGGGACAAAAAACAAACCTTAGAAAGTCTACGTCACTTAACTATTGAAGAAACCTACGAGTTAGCAGATGCTATTTTAGACAACGATTTACAAGAAATAAAAAAAGAACTAGGCGATGTGCTTTTGCACATCGTCTTTTATGCTAAAATAGGTAGCGAAAAACAAGCTTTCGATATTGCTGACGTTGCCAACGCCATCTCAGACAAACTCATCGACCGTCATCCACATATTTATGGCGATGTAGTTGTTGAAAGCGAAGAAGAAGTAAAACAAAACTGGGAAAAACTTAAACTAAAAGAAGGTAATAAATCGGTTTTAGAAGGCGTTCCTAAAAGTTTACCAGCAGTGGTAAAAGCCAATCGTATTCAAGATAAAGTTGCAGGTGTAGGTTTTGATTGGGAAGAGCCCCATCAAGTGTGGGAAAAGGTTCAAGAAGAGCTTTCTGAGTTGAACGACGAAATTAAAAACAACAATCAAGAGAAAATAGAAAAAGAATTTGGAGACGTGTTGTTCTCCATGATTAACTACGCGCGTTTTATTGGGGTAAATCCTGAAAATGCCTTAGAAAAAACCAATAAAAAATTCATCAATCGCTTTCAGTATTTAGAAGAAGCTGCCAAAAAAGAGGGCAAGCAACTTTCTGACATGATCCTCGCTGAAATGGACGTGCATTGGGAGAATTCGAAAGAATTCTTCAAATAATCATAATTGGGAAAATTCAAAGGAATTTTTCAAATAATCGACTACCGTCATTCCGAATGAAATGAGGAATCTCACACAATGAAGTTCCAAGTACTCTTTAGAATTACAAACATTCTATTCTAAGATGTAACCCTCCTGAACCCTGAGTTTTCTCACACTTCGCTATCGCTTGGTTCGAAATGACAACTTGTAACCGTCATTCCGAACGCGAGAGAGGAATCTCACTCAATGAAGTTCCAAGTACTCTTTAGAGTCACAAACACTCTACACTACTGTCTGAAGGTTAAGACAAAATCTACATAATATAAAAAGTATTGTTGATATTCTTTTTCTTGATAAAAAGAAACAAAAATAAAGACTTACCATAAAATCTTAAGAAAATACTACGACACCTTCCACTGATAAAAAGAACTCGCTATCGCTCAAACAGCTTTTTATCTTACACCCACCACTGCTGTCTTGATTTTTAAAGATTTTCTTGTAGGTCATAATATAAGTCATAAAATTTAGCTCTGTTTAAATTTCCTCAACATAACGAAACCGTCATTCCGAACGCGAGAGAGGAATATCGCTCAATGAAGTTCCAAATACTCTTATTGAATACTCCCGACACACTTTATTGAATACTCCCTCGCTGACGGTTTCGTTTACTTGGATTTTCAATCCAAACTCCTTTGAGAAAGAAAAAATGTAAAAAATTACTAAATCAACATATGTAAAGGCGTTGTAGCTACTCCCCTCCTACTTTTGTCGTATTCTTAAACAATTATAGTATGACTTTAATAGATAACCTTGAGTGGCGATACGCTACTAAAAAATTTGATGCTTCTAAAAAAGTTTCAATATAGCATATAGAACTTTTAAAAAGAGCGATTCAATTAGCTCCTTCTTCTTATGGTCTGCAATTGTATACCGTTTTGATTATAGAAGACAGTGCGATAAAAGAGCAATTAAAAACTGTTTCTTACGGACAGAGCCAAATTACTGATGCTTCGCATTTATTTGTGTTTTGTAATTATTCAAAGGTTACCAATGACCATATAGATGCTTATTTTTCTTTAAAATCTGAAATAGAACAGGTAGACATTTCTAATTTTAAAGGGTATGCTGATTTTATTAAATCTGACGTTACGAATAGAACTTTGGTTGAAAAGAACAAGTGGACTTCTAACCAAGTTTACCTTGCTTTGGGGAATTTACTAAATGCTTGTTCAGAGCTTAAAATAGATGCTTGTCCTATGGAAGGTTTTGACGCCGAAGCTTATAACAAAATATTAGACTTGGATAAGTTAGGGTTAAATGCTACTGTTGTTGCTCCTGTTGGTTATCGTTCTGACGAAGACCATTCTCAAAACACACACAAAGTGAGAAAACCTATGGAAAATCTTTTTATAGAGTATAAACAACATAAAGAACAGCCTACAAAACGAACTCTAAAATCTGCTTTATTATTTAGTTTTTATTAATACATATACTAAAAGAAATTATACTTGTTTTCTTATTTCCCTATTACCTCATTTAAAATATTATAAACGTACATTTTTTGTGCGGTTTTTTATTTTGTTTTATATTGGCTACTCGAAATAAGAAAAATAAAATTGCTAAAAACTTCTACTTATCCTACCATAAAAGGAATCTAATTAGTAATTTTATTATGTATGTAAATAAGTTGTAGTACATTTTTAAAATCAACAAAACCTAATATTGAACTATGAATAATATCGTTAATTTTATTATGCTTTTAACTTTATTATTCTTCTCTAACAATACTATCGGATAAGAGAATAAGACTGACCTAAAAGTGGAGACTTAGAATAGAGTTTTATTATTGACCGAACCTGTCGATAGAGTTTATACTAATACTTGGTAAGCATATAAACTAGATAATGGAGAAATAGCATTGATTTCGGAAGGTAAATCAAAAGAAATAAGAAGTTATATAACTTTTAATTATGAAAACGAAAACTACGTAATATCTGCTTCAACTAATTTTAACCATAATATTACAGAAGAGGAATTTAAAGAGTTTGTTCCTACTAAAATTATTGATTTGTGTAGAAAAATTCAGTGTAGTAATTAATATAAGCCAATAAATGAACATTTCCTCTTTTCACCTTATAAAAATTCCATTTGGAAAAGCGATTAAAGGATTATTTTTAAACTTGATAAAAAAGAACACAAAAGGTCTAATTTATTCTGAATATATGACTACAATGACTTTAGGTTCTCCTATTCTATCTCCTTCTCGTTTTTTAATAAGAGAAGTAGCAATTTTTGCTCAATGGGAAAGCGAAAAAGACCTTGACAACTTTTTAGAAAAAGACAATTTTGGAAAAGTATTAAACAAAGGTTGGCACATTCGCTTAGGTTTTATGAGAGAATGGGGAAAGATAAAAGGATATAAAATACCTAAAGAAAAAGAAACCTTAGACAATCCCAACTCTCCTGTAGTTGTAGTAACAATTGCTCGTATGAAACCTTTAGCAGTTCCGAGATTCTTACATTGGGGAAGACCAGTTGAAAAATTAGTAAGGGATCATTCTGGAACATTACTTTCTCTTGCATCTTTCAAATTCCCGAATACAATTTCTACCTTTTCAATTTGGAAAAATGTAAACGAAATGGAGAGTATGGTTCACGGTCATAGTAAAATTCCAAAACCTAAAAGACACTCAAATGCAATGAAAGAAAGAGAGCGCAAAAACTTTCATTTTGAGTTTACAACCCTAAGATTTAAACCACTTTCTGAATATGGTTCTTGGAAAGGTAATAGCAATTACACTAAGAAAACTGTTTAATAATGGGATTTGCTTTTATAAAACAGAACTTTCAAGATTGGGTTACTCAACAATGGGTAATTGTTTCAGGTAAAAAAATAAATTCAAAAGAATATGAATGGTTGTTAGGTCCATTTGGAAACACAAATGGAATTGGAGAAAAATTTATTAAGCAATTAGAAAAAAACGAAAATTTAGAAATCTGTAAATCTGAACTAAGTAAAGGATTAATAACCTCTATTAACCAATTAAAATTACCAACAACTGAACTTAATAAGTTATCAAAAAATGTAATTGACTTTTACGAAAACACGAGTAGTTATGAATTTGAATTGAAAACTAAATGGAATCCTATTTTTAAGTTTTTGGGCTACCTCCTTAAAATACTTTTCAGTAATAGAATTGAACAACTGAACATTCCTATGAATAACAGCAAGAACAAAAAGGGAATGAATAGCGAAATTATACAACTAATTGATAAAAAAACGAAAAAAATAAAACGAACGATTTGGTTAAGAACATTTAAAAAAACGGAACAAGTTGTTTATTCAGGTGTTTATGAAACTTGTACAATTCCGAATGGAACAACCTGTATAAAAGCAATATTTCCATTACCAAATGGGAATGCCACAGTTATTTTACAACCAAGCGTTGGTAGCAACGGAGAACTAAGCTTAAAGTCTGTAGGTAGAAAAATTGGAGATAGTGGATTTTACTTTTTGCTAAAAGACAAAAATGGAAATTTATGGACAAAATATATAAAGTCATTTAAAGACAATCTTACAGTGAGTTTTAATGACGGAAAAATAAAAGCAAATCAAACACTAAAATTTTATGGCTTGAGAGTACTTAATTTTGAATACAACATAAAAAAAACATACAACAAAGATGTATAATTAAAAATTAATACCTTTCTTCACTAAATTGAAGTTTCAAATGAATACAAAAAATTAAATGCTACTGTTAAATTAGACTCTACTAATTAATCATTATAAAAGCATATTGTCTATAAAAAATAGTACTTTGTAGTACAAATAATAAACCATGTACGAAAAAAGAACAGAAGCACCTATCAATAAAAAAAGGTTTTATATCAGACTATTAAAACACTTTTTAGGTATTTTAGTATTGATAGTCTTTTCTCTTTTAATAGGTATTTTGGGGTTTTCAACTTTTGAAGATGTAACCTTAAGTGAGTCTTTTTTACATTCATCAATCATGTTATCGGGCTTAGGACTTATTGAGAAGCCAAGTTCTCAAAGCGGACACATTTTTGCTGGCATATACGGACTTTATGCTGGATTGGTGTTTATAGCTTCTTTGGGCATATTAATAAGCCCTATCATTCATCGAATTATACATAAGTTTCATTGGGATGATAACAAGTAAAATGTTAACTAATAGCTCTTTTCGTAAAAAAATATTTATTAAAATTCCCGCACTTAGGCGGGAATTCTTGTATTATTAAATAAGTAAAGACAGTTTATTGAAATAAATCCGAAGATAAATAACGATCACCTCTATCACAAATGATAGCTACAATAACCCCTTTATCAATAGTTTTGGCTATTTCTAGGGCTGCATGTACCGCTCCTCCACTACTCATTCCTGCAAAAACACCTTCTTCTTGTGCTAGCTTTCTGGTCATGTTTTTTGCATCGTTTTCATCTAGCTCTACCACTTGATCCACCTTACTTTTGTTAAAGAATTTAGGTTGATATTCTGGCGACCACTTACGAATTCCAGGTATTCTAGCTCCATCTTTAGGTTGTGCTCCTACAATTTGTACCTCAGGGTTTTGTTCTTTTAAATAGGTAGACACTCCCATAATGGTTCCTGTAGTTCCCATGGCTGAAACAAAATGAGTTATTGCTCCTTCGGTATCGTTCCAAATTTCTGGACCTGTAGTTTTATAGTGTGCTTTCCAATTATCAGTATTTTCAAACTGGTTGAGCATAAAATAGCCTTTTTTATAGCGTAATTCCATCGCTACATCTCTAGAACCTTCAATACCTTTTTCTGCATCTGTTAAAATAACCTCAGCTCCGTAAGCACGCATGGTTTTTACACGTTCTTCAGTAGAGTTTTCAGGCATCACCAATACCATATTTACTCCTAATACTTTTGCCATGAGTGCTAACGCAATTCCTGTGTTTCCACTAGTTGCTTCTACTAAATAATCTCCTTGACGGATATTTTTCCTTTTAATAGCTTCAGCAATCATATTAAAGGCTGCTCTATCTTTTACACTTCCGCCTGGGTTATTTCCCTCTAGTTTTAATAATAGTTTTACGCCTTCCTTTTGAAGTATGTTAGATACTTCTATTAGTGGCGTATTTCCTATACTATCTATAATTGTTTTAGTTTTCATGGTTAATTTAGTACCTACATCATTTAACATAGGATTTTCTAGTGGTTATTTTATTTTCCGACTCATAGGTTACAATAGATCCTTCGGGTACAGAGGTGGTTACGCAAACATTTGCGCCTATTACGCTATCTCTTCCTATTACTACATCTCCTCCTAAAATAGTTGCGTTGGCATAAATGGTTACATTATTTTCAATCGTTGGATGCCTTTTTGTAGAAGCTAATTCTTTTTTAACTTGAATTCCTCCTAAGGTAACTCCCTGATATATTTTTACATTTTTTTTAATAATAGTGGTTTCTCCAATCACAATTCCTGTTGCATGATCTACAAAAAACGAATCGCCAATTGCTGCTCCTGGATGAATATCTGTTCCTGTTAATCCATGCGCATATTCACTCATCATTCTTGGTAAAATAGGAATTTCCATTTTATACAATTCATGACTCAATCGATACACTGCTATCGCATGAAACCCTGGATATGCTAAATACACTTCTCCTAAGCTTTTACAGGCTGGATCTGTTTGTTCAAATGCTTTGGCATCTAAATCTAACTTTTCTCGTATTTCACAAAATGTTTGTTGGTATACAGCCCATGCTTCTGGAGCATTTTTAATAGCCAAGCCATTTAAAATTTTTATAAACTTCTCTTTTAAATGGTTTGCTTTTTCTTGACATACATCATTAAACAATGCGTAAAATAATTGTTTTGTAAAGTTTTCAACATCATCTTTTAATGATAAATCGTATTGTTTGAATTGCATTTACTAATTTTTTACAAAAATAACTAACTTTCAGGAGCTAGCTCAACTTCAAGTCCTTCTAATTCAGATGTCATTTGAATTTGACATCCTAGTCGGCTATTTTCTTCTACATGAAAGGCTTCTGCTAACATTGCATCTTCATCGTCATTTATTTCAGGTAATTCATGATTTGACTTTACATAACATTGACAAGATGCACACATTGCCATTCCTCCACAGATTCCTATAGTTCCTTCAGGAGCTAATTCGTATGATCGAACCACTTCCATTAAGTTCATTGCCATATCTGTCGGAGCAACTACCTCATGCATTACACCTTCACGGTCTATTATTTTTATATTAATGTCTTGACTATCCATTTGTAACAATTTCTTATAGGAATCAGTAGTTAGGAAGGCTTTTCTATTTTGTTGGTAAAGAAGTTTCTACTTAAAACTTGTAATTACAACAAAATTATACGCTTAACTCCTAACTACTTTCATCCTAATCCCCATTATTGAATTGCTTTTACTACTGCTTTTGGTGCTTCTTTTCTTGTACCATCAAAACCGTCTACACCGCCAACAGTGGTATACTTCATCACATACTTTTTATCTGGATGGATGCGTTTGTATGCACTTTGACACATGAGTGTTGCCTCATGAAATCCACATAAAATTAATTTCAATTTTCCTGGATAGGTATTTACATCTCCAATAGCATAGATACCTTCTACATTCGTTTGATAATCCAACGCATTGTTTACTTTAATAGCATTCTTCTCAATTTCTAATCCCCAATTGGCAATTGGTCCTAATTTAGGCGCTAATCCAAATAATGGGATAAAGTGGTCGGTATCTATCATATAAGGTTCTTTCCCTTTTTCTTCTACCACAACACCTGTTACATGGTTTTCACCTAATACTGCTTTTACCTCAGCAGGTGTTATTAAATTAATCTTGCCTAAATTCTTTAATTCTTGAACTTTTTCTACAGAATCTAATGCTCCTCTAAACTCATTTCTTCTATGAATTAAGGTTACCGATTTTGCTACATCACTTAAGAAAATAGACCAATCTAGGGCAGAATCTCCTCCTCCAGCAATTACCACATCTTTATCGCGATATAGTTCTGGCTCTTTAATCATGTACTCTACTCCTTTATCTTCAAAGTCAGCGATATTTGGAATCGGTGGTTTACGAGGTTCAAAACTTCCTAAGCCTCCTGCTATAGCTACTACAGGTGCTTGATGTTTTGTTCCTTTATTAGTGGTTACGATATATGTTCCGTCATCTTGTTTTTCAATAGTATCAGCGCGTTCACCCAATGTAAATCCTGGTTCAAATTGTTTTATTTGTTCTAGTAAGTTCTTAGTTAAGTCTCCTGCTAAAATCTCTGGATATGCTGGAATATCATAAATTGGTTTCTTCGGATAAATTTCTGAACACTGCCCTCCTGGTTGTGGTAAGGCATCAATTAAATGACAACGTAATTTTAATAATCCTGCTTCAAAAACGGTAAATAGTCCTGTAGGACCTGCTCCTATAATTAATATATCTGTTTGTATCATTTGTACTCTATTTCACTAAACTCTCTGTTAGCTTATTTAATGTTTCTACTTTTTGTTCAAAGTTTCCTTTGATAGTTTTTCTATAACTATTTAAGTTTTGTACTAATTGATTGATGTCTTCTGGAATTACTTCCTCAAAAAACTGACGTAACCTCTTAGCCGTTGTTGGTGATTTACCGTTGGTTGAAATAGCTACTTTTACATTCCCTTTGGTTACAATTCCACCCATGTAAAAGTCACAGTACGGTGGATTGTCTGCTACATTCACCAATTTATTTTGACTCCTACAATCTTTATACACTTGTATATTTACTTCAGGAACATTTGTTGTTGCAATCACTAAATGTTTTCCTTGTAAATAGGTATCATTATAGCTATCTGTTATCATATTTACCTTACCTTGTATAGCTACTTCAACGGTTTCTTCTCTAAAGAATGGAGCGACCATAGTTACGATAGCATCTGGACTTGATTTTAATAAAAATCGTAATTTTTCCTCTGCAACAAATCCACCTCCAACAATTAACACCTCTAATTCTTTTGTTTTTAAAAAGATTGGGTACAGGTTATTTCTTTCTTTCTTCATTAATATTCTTTTTAAACTTATTTAATATTGTTGCCTGCTTTTAATAGTTTTCATTTTAAAAAGTCTTGTATATTTTCTATTGGTAGGATAACACCTACTTTTTGTCATATTATTAAATAACAGAGCTACTACAAAAAGAATTAAAGTTCCTGTTAATACAGGAGATAGGACATACATATACCCTAATGATTTAATTTTTTCAGTCCCTATAACTGCTATTAATGCTGTAGCTCCTCCTGGTGGATGAAGTGTTTTTGTATACTGCATTGCTATGATAGAAAATGAAACAGCTAATGGTGCTGATATCCATACAACACTTGGTACTAAGTTGTATATAGTTACTCCTATTATAGCAGATACTACATGACCTCCTATTAAGTTTCTAGGTTGTGCTAAAGGACTTTGAATTGCTCCATATATTAAAACGCAAGATGCTCCAAAAGAACCTATTAAAAAAATATTTTCGATATCTGGCAAATAGAATGATTGAATAAAAGCAATTAAACCTATACCAAAAAAAGCACCGATAAATGACCAAAAGCTTTCTTTAAAATCAAGTAAGGTTTCTTTATAAAGAATATATCTTGTTATTCTAATGCTTCTTTGAATTCTTTGTTTTACCATTACTAAAACTTCTTTATACCACTTCTTTTAAAACAGCTTCTTGTTGTACTTGTAGCAATTGCTGTCTGTGGTTTACTACGTCTCCTAACACAATAATAGCAGGATTACTCAAGTTATTTTTTACAGCAACTTCTTCAATTGTATCTACAGTACCTATTCCTATTTTTTCTTCAGGAGTTGTTCCATTTTGAATAATCGCTACGGGTAATTCGTTCTTTCCTGCTTCTTTAAAAAGATGAATGATTTCTGAGAGTTTTCCCATACCCATTAATATAACAACCGTTGCACTCGATTTTGCTGCCAAAGCAACATCGTTTGACAATTGATGCTGTTTTGTAGTTCCTGTAATAACCCAAAAACTTTCTGAATTTCCTCTTTTTGTCAAGGGAATGTTCTGATATGCTGGTACTGCTAATGAAGATGAAATTCCTGGTACTACAGCAACTTCTAATCCATGTTTAGCTGCGTATTCCATTTCTTCTGACCCTCTACCAAAAATAAAAGGGTCACCTCCTTTTAAACGTACTACGTGTCCGTGAGAAAATCCTCTTGCGACAATCAACTCATTAATCTGTTCTTGTTGATATCTGTAACACCCTCTGCGTTTTCCTACAAAGATTACTTCTGCATTTGGATTCACATATCCTAACAGGTTATTATTTACCAATGCATCGTACAATACCACATCGGCTTGTTCTAACGCTTTAATGGCTTTTAAGGTGATTAAATCAGCATCTCCTGGTCCTGCACCTACTACGGTTAATTTTGGTTGATTTTTCATTGGACTCTCCTTTTTTAACTTTCTACCGCTACTTTTCGGTAAGCATCTATCTTTTTGTAAAACGATGTTGCTTCTTCTAAATACTTTTTTGCAAAAGATTCCGTAGGTTCATTTTCATTGATTTGATAAATCAACTCGGCGAATGAACTTGGTAATTCTATTTTATTTGTTGCTACAAAAACTTCATCAAAATTGGTGATGATTCCCGCTTGTGTATTGGTTTTTGCTCCTTCTGATGTTAATAATGCTTTAGCTGTGTTTACCATAGCAGCATAGGCATGGTAAATACTATCAGACCATTGTTGACTGTTCAAGGCTTCTGATGCATTTTCTAGCTTTTCTTCACTTTCAAACAGTAAGGTTGCTACTAAGTCTATCACTACTCCTGCACATTCCCCTACTCCTATGGCTTTTACATAGTTTTTATCGTGTCCCCAATCAATAAAATCATCTTCTGTTAAATTGGTGGTATCTGATAATTCTTTTAAAAGGTCATAGAAATACGTTTTTCCCTGTCTATCGTAATAGCTTAAAAAGTCTTCATCTGCTTGTTTATTGCTTTCAAAATCGTTTAACAAGATTCGTAAGGATTCTGGTCCTCTTTTACTTGGAATTTTCACTAACTTATCAGAAAAACGTCCACTTCCATCTCCTAAAACTCCACCTCCAACTAATACTTGTAAAGCAGGAGCTAATAATTTACCTACTTTTACAGACATTCCTTGAAAACCAATGTGTGCCATATTATGTTGTCCACATGCGTTCATACATCCGCTAATTTTAATCGCAATGTCTTTATTATTTACATACTGCGGATATTCGGCTTTTAACACACGTTCTAGTTCAGCTGCAATTCCAGTACTACTAGCAATACCTAAGTTACATGTATCTGTTCCTGGGCATGCTGTAATATCGTTTAAGCTATTATAGCCTACTTCTGCAAAGCCTAATTTTTGTAATTCACTATAGAAAAACGGTAAAAATTCTTCTCTTACATGACGAATCAAAATATTTTGACGTAGTGTAAAGCGTAACTCATTCGCTGCATATTTCTTGATTAAATCTGCTAACAAACGTGCTTTATCGGTATAAAAATCTCCTAAATGCACTTTAATCCCTATCGCATATAGTCTATCTTGCTTTTGCTTGAAGACATTGGTTGCTTTCCAGTTTTTATACGCTTCTTCATTTTCTATCACTACAGATGGAGCTTCGTTGGTTTCAAAAACAATATCTTGTTCAAAATCGGTAGTATCTATCGGATAGGTTTTATACGCCAATGCGTTTCTTTCAGCGGCTACTAACTCTAAGAAAGCATCTACTCCTAAATCTTTTACTAAGAATTTTAAGCGGGCTTTGGCTCTTTTTGCACGTTCTCCGTAACGATCAAATACACGTAAAACACCTTCAATAGTAGGAATTAATAATTCAGTTTCTAAAAATTCATAAATCACATCTGCATGACGTGGTTGTGAACCCAATCCACCTGCTAATAATACTTTAAATCCTTTTACCTCTTTACCGTCAACTGTTTTCGTTTTAGCAATGAATCCTAAGTCGTGAATAAAACTCAATGCGGTATCTTCTTCTGTTGCAGAAAAAGACATTTTGAATTTCCTTCCCATTTCTTGACAGATTGGATTACGCAAGAAAAATTGAAAGGTTGCATGTGCATACGGCGATACATCAAACGGTTCTTTTGGGTCTATTCCTGCCGTTTCTGAAGCTGTAACATTACGTACGGCATTACCACAGGCTTCTCGCAACGTAATATCGTCTTTTTCTAACTGTGCCCATAACTCAGGTGTTCTGTCTAAACTTACGTGGTGAATTTGAATATCTTGACGTGTAGTAATGTGTAAACGACCACGTGAATACTCATCAGAAACATCTGCTATTCTATGTAACTGTTCGCTCGTAACTTTACCGTACGGTAATTTGATACGAATCATTTGTACACCAAACTGACGTTGCCCATATATTCCTCTGGCTAAACGTAAGCTTCTGAAACGTTCTTCATCTATTTTCCCTTCGTTAAACAAGCGTATTTTGCGCTCTAACTCTAGGATATCTTTTTCTACTAAAGGGTTTTCTATTTCTGATCTAAAACTTTGCATCTGTTTTACTCCTTAATTTGCTTGTAAAAGTGTTGATATTAGTTATGTAAGAATTCTTGTTTTGCTAACAATTGTTCTTCGGTTTCTACATGTGCATCATCTGGCACACAACAATCTACTGGACAAACCGCTGCACATTGTGGTTCTTCATGAAATCCTTTACATTCAGTACATTTATCAGGTACTATAAAATAGTATTCATCTGATACTGGTTCATTGTCCTCGTTTGCATTAACAGAAGTTCCATCCAATAAGGTTACATTTCCTTGTAATGAAGTTCCTTCGTTATACTTCCAGTCACTAGCTCCTTCGTAAATGGCTGTATTTGGGCATTCTGGTTCGCAAGCTCCGCAGTTAATGCATTCATCTGTAATGATTATTGCCATAACTTTTATTATTTACTTGATAAAACCAACTCCTGAGGTAGTATTGGTTTTAGGGTTGATGATTATAAATGCTCCGTTTGCTTTATTTTCTTCATACGAATCAACAAACAACGGTTTACTAACCTTTAAACTCACCTCTCCTATTTCATTTAGTAATAATTGAGATGGAGCTTTTTCTTTTCCTGTAAAGTCAGTACGAATTAAAGCTGTTAGTTCGGTTATTTTTGCTTGTACATCGTTTACTCCGTGTTTGATGTAATATTTTTGAGAGGCTTGTAATGGTGTTTTATCCATCCAACAAATTGTAGCTTCTAACTGTTTTACTACAGAGGGTTCTTCTCCTACTTTTACCAACATATCTCCTCTACTTACGTTTACATCATCTTCTAGAGTGATATTAACTGAGCTTCCTCTTTTTGCTCTTGCATATTCTTTATCAAAAAATTGAATACTTTTTATGGTTGATTTTGTTGCAGATGGTAATACCGTTACAGGGTCTCCTACTGCTAAATCTCCTCCATACAATTTCCCTGCATATCCTCTAAAGTCATGGTACTCATCTGTTTTAGGACGGATAACTGTTTGCACAGGAAAACGTGCTTTTGACACTTCTTCTGTATCTTCAGAACCTAAGTTTTCAAGATGATTCAATAATGTTTCTCCTTTATACCATGGGGTGTTTTCTGAAGACCTCACAACATTGTCTCCTTTTAAGGCAGAAAGTGGAATAAATGTGATGTTTTGGTTTTGATACTCACTTTTCTTAGCTAGATATTCTATTTCTCCTTTTATCTGGTTGAATTTTTCTTCTGAAAAGTCAACCAAATCCATTTTGTTAACAGCTACTATCACATCTTTTACTCTCAATAAGTTATTGATAAAGAAGTGACGATAGGTTTGTTCAACCACTCCATTTCTGGCATCTACCAAAATGATAGAAGCTTGTGAGTTTGAAGCTCCTGTTACCATGTTTCTAGTATACTCTATATGACCTGGAGTATCGGCTATGATAAAACTGGTTTTTGGTGTTGAAAAATATATATGAGCTACATCAATAGTGATTCCTTGTTCGCGTTCTGCTACCAACCCATCAGTTGCTAAAGAAAAGTCTAAGTAATCAAACCCACGTTGTTTACTTTTTTCTTCTATTGCCTCTAATTTGTCTTGGGTTAATGATTTTGTGTCGTATAAAATTCGCCCTATTAGCGTACTCTTTCCGTCATCTACACTTCCTGCTGTTGCTATTTTTACTACGTTCATCTTTATGCTGTTGGCTATTCGCTTTTAGCTGTTCGCCTTTTTATTATTATTATTTAGATCTTAATCTTGCTAACAGCCAAAGGCCAATAGCTAAAACCTATATTTTAAAAATATCCTTGTTGTTTACGCTTTTCCATCGCTGCTTCAGAGCGTTTGTCATCAATCCTTGCGCCTCTTTCTGATATGGTTGATTCTCTGATTTCATCTACCACAGTATCAATATCTATTGCGTCTGATAAAACCGCTGCTGTACAACTCATATCTCCTACGGTTCTAAATCGTACCATACGCTCTTGTACTTCTTCTTCTTTTTCTCTAAACACAACTTCATCGTTTGCAGACCAGATTAATCCGTCTCTAATAAAAGTGGCTCTTTTATGAGCGAAATAGATGGATGGAATTTCAATTTGTTCTTGTTGTATGTACGACCATACGTCTAGCTCTGTCCAGTTAGATATAGGAAAAACACGAACATTTTGACCTAAATCTATTCTTCCATTTAGCATATCGAACAATTCTGGACGTTGATTTTTTTCATCCCATTGTCCGAAATCGTCTCGTACTGAAAAAATACGTTCTTTGGCTCTCGCTTTTTCTTCATCTCTACGCGCTCCGCCGATACATGCGTCGAAACCAAATTCTTCTATGGCATCTAATAACGTTTCGGTTTGTAACATGTTTCGGCTTGCGTATTTTCCTTTTTCTTCTTTTACTTTACCTGCATCAATATTGTCTTGTACTTGACGTACTATTAACTCAACATCTAATTCTTTCACCAAACGGTCTCTAAACTCAATCGTTTCTGGAAAATTATGCCCTGTATCGATGTGCAATAATGGAAAAGGAATTTTTGCTGGATAAAATGCTTTTTGAGCAAGTCGCACCAGTGTTATGCTGTCTTTGCCCCCCGAAAACAATAACACCGGTTTTTCAAATTGCGCGACTACTTCTCTTAATATGTATATGGCTTCGCTTTCTAAAGCTCCTACTTGTATAGTTTGTGTATTCATAATCATGTTCTTTAAATATGTAAACCACATTCTCTGTTACTTTCTACTTTTGTGGGATCGAAGTATTTAAACTCATTTGGTATTTGGTGTTCTTCTAAGTAAGCATCTAGTTCTTCATCTGACCAATGGTAAAATGGACTTACTTTTAATACTCCTTCTTTACTTTTTGAAACAATATCAATACTATCTCTAAAAGCTGTTTGTCCTTTTCTTAAGTTGGTAAACCAAACATCTGGTTTGTGTTCATTCATTGCTCTTTTGAAAGGCTCTAACTTTACTTGTTCTGTAAAAACAGCATGTTTTGGATCATTAATTGTTGGTAAACCTAAAGTGATGTTTCTGTGTGCTACTGTTTGTTTAGGTACATACAACTGAATGTTTAATTGTAGTTTTTCAATTAATTCTTCAGCATGTTTATAGGTTTGTGGAGTATTATATCCTGTATCACACCAAATAACATCTATACTTTTTTTTACTGATGCTACTGCGTGTAAAATAACTCCTTCATAGGGACGAAAGTTTGTGGTTACTACTGCTTTGTTTGCTTGTAATAATGCCCAAACAATAATCTCTTTTGGAGATTTGTTTTTTAACTCTGTGTTTACTGCTTCTAAATTCATTGTTTCTATACTCATTTTTTACCCCATTTAATACTGTTCCAAACTCTTTCGTGAAAAAAGTACAATAACATTTTTGTTACTAATTCTACAGCTCCAATTGAAAAGGCTGTTTTTACTTGTCCTGTAATTACCCATGATATTAGTATTGTATCTATGGTTCCAACAACTCTCCAACTTATTGATTTTACAATACTTCTTATTGGTTTTTCAGAACGTTTATCTTCTTTATAATTTGCTCTATTTTCTATTACTTGCTCTACAATCATTTTTAAAATACTATTACCCTATCGGGATACTAGGTTTTAAGTTGACAAATATACAGATGCTTTTTAATTCTCCAAGGAGAAATCAAAAAAATATTTGAATTTTACAATTTGTTAATACTACACTAAATCTGCAAGTGTGTTATTTCGAAGTACTTGTAGCGTATTATCTCTTACTTGAATCATTAATTTGTGTACTGAGCATGCTTCTTCATCTGGGCAGTCATCACATTTTTCATAATAATTCAAACTAACACATGGCACCATAGCAATGGGGCCTTCAAGTGTTCTAATTACATCAGTCATTTTAATTTCGCTCGATGGTTTTAGCAGGTAATAGCCTCCTCCTTTTCCTTTTTTGGCTCCTAAAATTCCTGATTTTCGTAAGGTGAGTAATATGCTTTCTAAAAATTTGTGCGAAATATTTTCCTTTTCTGAAATGGTTGCTATTTGTACCATAGTGCCCTTTTCTTGCCTAGCAATAAAGGTAAGCGCTTTAATTCCGTATTTTGTTTTCTTAGAAAGCATATTACAAATATATGCTTTACTTCTTAATTATTTAATGCTTGATTTAAATCGTTAATTACGTCTTCTACGTTTTCTAATCCTACCGAACATCGTACTAAACCGTCTGTAATTCCTACTTCTAATCGGTCTTCTTCTTTTAATTTACTATGGGTTGTTGATGCTGGGTGTGTTACAATGGTTCTTGTGTCTCCTAGGTTTGCTGATAGGGAGCATAGTTTTATGCTATTCAAAAATTTGCGTCCTGCTTCTATACCTCCTTTCACTTCAAAAGCCACAATGTTTCCTCCTAATCGCATTTGTTTTTTAGCGATTTCATATTGTGGATGTGATGTTAAAAACGGATACTTTACCAAGTTTACTTTTGGGTGTTCTTCTAAAAACTGTGCTACTTTCAAGGCATTTTCACAATGTTTTTCTACCCTGATTGATAAGGTTTCCAAACTTTTAGATAACACCCAAGCATTGAATGGCGACATAGCAGGACCTGTATTTCTTGAAAACAAATAAATTTCTCTTATCAGTTCCTCTTTTCCTACTGTAACTCCTCCTAAGACACGTCCTTGTCCGTCTATGAGTTTTGTTGCTGAGTGAATTACTAAGTCTGCTCCAAATTTTATTGGGTTTTGTAGGTATGGGGTTGCGAAGCAGTTATCTATTACTAATAATATGTTGTGTTTCTTTGCAATGCTTCCTAATAGTTCTAAATCTAAAATATCTACTGCTGGGTTTGTTGGTGTTTCTGCATATAATATTTTGGTATTTGGTTGTATTAGACTTTCTATTTTTTCTGCTTCTGTTATTTTAAAGTAGCTTGTTTTTATATTCCACTTTGGTAAATACTTTGTAAACAAACTGTGTGTTGAACCAAATACTGAACGACATGATACGATATGGTCTCCTGCATTTAACAGGGCTCCAAAGGTTGAAAACACGGCTGCCATACCTGTTGCGAATGCGTAGCCTGCTTCGGCACCTTCCATAGCCACTATTTTATCGACAAATTCTGTGGTATTCGGGTTTGAAAATCGACTGTATAGGTTTCGTTGCTTTTCTTCTGCAAATGAGGCTCTCATATCTTCTGCATCGTCAAATACAAAACTTGAGGTTAGGTATATGGGTGTAGAATGCTCTGAAAATTGTGAGTGTTCTGTTTGTATTCGTATGGCTTGTGTTTCAAAATGTTTACTCATGTTTGTTTTTTAAAGGGTGTAACTTATTTGTTTGTTGTTTCCTTTTTGTTGTTTTTCTATTCCTTACAGCTCTTTGTCTGTTCCTTAATGTTCTTTATCTATTCCTTACAATTGTTTGTCTATTCCTTAACGTTCTTTTTCTACTCCTTATGGTTGTTTATCTATTCCTTAGCGTTCTTTTTCTATTCCTTGCGGGTTTTGTTTTACTCCTTATTGTTAATTGTTTGTTTTTACTAATCGTAAGATGTCTCCGAATACTCCTCTGGCTGTAACTTTTGATCCTGCTCCTGCTCCTTGTATTACTATGGGTTGTTCTCCGTACGATTCTGTATATATTTCAAATATGGCGTCGGAGCCTTTTAGGCTTCCTAAGGGTGAGCTTTCTGGTACTGATACTAGTTTTACGTTTAGTTTTCCTTTTGATTGTTGTAGGTCTCCATGTAAGTCTCCTATATATCGTAGTACGTGTTTTTCTTCTTGTGCTTCTTTTTGTTGTTGAAATGTTGGGTTTAGTTTTTCTAAGTTTGTTAGAAATTCTTTTGAAGGTATTTCTCTAAATTCTTCTGGTATTAGGTTTTCTATTTGAATATCTTCAAACTCGTTTTCTAAATCTAATTCACGTGCTAAGATTAATAGTTTTCTGGCTACGTCGTTTCCGCATAGGTCTTCTCGTGGGTCTGGTTCGGTAAATCCACTGTTAATGGCTTCTTGTAACACGTTTGAAAATGGTACGTCTTCTGCTGAAAACTTATTAAATAAGTAACTTAATGATCCTGAGAATACTCCTCTTATTCTTGTAATGTTTTCTCCTGAATCGTGTAATAGTTTAATTGTATCTATTAATGGTAAGCCTGCTCCTACATTTGTTTCATAGAGATAACTCTTCTTATTTTTATCTAAGGTTTTACGTAACTCTTTGTAAAAATCGTACGAAACTGTATTTGCTATTTTGTTGGAAGAGACTAAGTCAAATCCAGCATCGACTAACGGAATGTAATTTTCTATAAAGTCTAAGCTTGCTGTATTGTCTACAGCAATTAGGTTTTCTAAATGGTGTTCTTTTGCATAATCGATTACAGTATCAACTGTATGCTTATCTTCTACTGCTTTTTCAAGCTCATTCGACCAAGTGGTTCCTATTCCATTTTTTGCTAACAATACTTTTTTAGAGTTTGCTATGGCAAAAATGTTTAGTTGGATTTTTCTTCTTTCTAAAATTGTTTTTGAGTTTTCTAAAATTTGCTCTATTAGTGTTCCTCCTACTAATCCTTTACCAAAAACGGCTATGTTTATTTTTTTTGCTACTCCAAATACTTGACCATGAATTACATTTAGTGCTTTGTGTAGTTGTTCTTTTTTTACTACTAAGCTTACGTTTTTACCTGTTATTGTGTTGTTAAATAACAAGGGAACTATTTGGTTTTTTATTAATGTGTTATATGGGTGATGAAATTCACTTAAGTCTTGCCCAATGATAGAGATTACTGATACTTCTTCTAGTATGGTTATTTGGCTTACATCTTTTGTTTGTAAGTCGTTTTCAAATTCTTGTTCTAGGGCTTTTACTGCTGCTGCTGCGTTGTCTTTATCTATTACTAAGCCAATTCCTCTTTCTGAAGAGCCTTGTGATATTATACTTACACTAATTCCGTTGTTACTTAATGCTTTAAAAATACGAGCGTCTACTCCTACTTTTCCTAATAGTCCTCTTCCTTCAAAGTTTATTAAGGCTACGTTATCTAATACTGATAGTGACTTGATTCCTTTTGATGTTGATTTGGCTGTTATAAGTGTTCCGTTGTCGTTTGGGTTAAAGGTGTTTAGTATTCGAAGGTTTATGTTTTTTTCTAATAGTGGAATTATTGTTTTTGCGTGTAAAATAGTTGCTCCGAAGTTTGCTAATTCGTTGGCTTCTGAGAATGATAATTCTTCTATTTTTTTGGCGTCTGCAACTAAATCTGGGTTTGCGGTAAAAATACCGTCTACGTGTGTATAGTTTTGCAGTTCTTCTGCATCTAAATAGTTTGCTAGTAACGAGGCTGTATAGTTGCTTCCGTTTCTACCTAAGGTGGTTGTTTCGTTTTTTAGGTTTGATGCTATAAACCCTGCTACTACGTTTACTGTTGTTCCGTTGTGTTGTTTAAAGTGGTTTACTACGTTTTCTTTTGATATTGGTATTATTGATTGTCCGTTACCTAAGCTTTCGTCTGTTTTTAATAAGTTTCTGGCGTCTGTAGCGTTTGCGTTAATGCCTTTTTGTTGTAGTAGGTCGGTTACTGTTTTTATAGATAATAACTCGCCTTGTGCTAGTACTTCGTCTTTTATTTTTTGGCTATAGTCTCCTAATAAGCTAACTCCTTCAAATAGTTTTTCTAGTCTATCAAATTCGGTAGTGAAATTTACTAACGGGGTTAATTTTGTTTGTTCGTATTTAAATGTTTCTAATTGTTCTTTAAATGCTTCGTTTTTGGCTGCTTTTTTTAAAATTTCTTCTAATTCATCGGTTGCTTTTCCTCTTGCTGAAACAACTACGGCTATATTTTCTCCTTCATTTATTTTTTGTTCTATGATTGTTACTACGTTTGATATGCCTTCATTGGATAATGATTTGCCGCCAAATTTTAAAATTTTCATTCTTTTATTAGTTAATTTTTGATTGAATATCGGTTCAATAATTTTTTCTAGTTGTTTGTATTCTATTAAGAAAGCGTCGTGTCCATGGTCTGAATTAATTTCATTATAGGTTACATTTGCATGGGCAGATGCTAGTTGTTTATGTGTTTCTCTGTTTTCTTCGGCAGTAAAAAATAAATCGGAATCTACACCAACTATATGGATGTCTGCTCCAATGGTTTCTAACACATTTAGTTCTTCTCTTCCTTTGGTTACATCAATGGTTTTTAATAATTGATTCATTAATTTGTAAGAGGCTAATTGATAGCGTTCTTGCAGTTTTTTTCCATGGTGTAACAGCCAGCTTTCTACATTAAATATTTGTAGCTCTTCGTTTTTGGAGCGTTGAAATCGTTTTTTAAATGATTCTGGGGTTCTGTAACATAGCATTGCGTGCATACGTGCATCGTGTACAGGGTTGCTAGAGTTTGTTAGGAATTGTTCTTGTATTTGACAGTTTGCTATTAACCAATCAGTCGATTTCCAGTCGGTCGCAATAGGTATTAAGTGTTTTGTTATTTTTGGGTTTAATACTGCCATTTCCCATGCTATTCCTCCTCCTAATGAGCCTCCTATTAATGCATATAGTTTTTCAATTTTTAGTTGTTTTAGCCCTTGTAAAAAAATGTTTGCTACATCGCGTGCTATAAAGCTTTTATAATTATCTATTAAAAAGTCGTCGTATCCATTTCCTGGGATATTAAAGCATAGAACTGTATATTTATTCGTATTTATAGTTTTGTTTTTACCAACTAAGTCTTGCCACCATCCATCAATTCCTGTTACATTGCTGTTTCCTGTTAGTGCATGGTTGATGAGCACCACAGGTGCAGTGCCCAATTCTTTTCCGAAGGTTTGGTAGCTTAACGGAATTTTTTTGAATTGTACACCGCTTATTGTGGTATAACTAAGAATGTGTATGTGCTGTAAATCACTTTTCATTATTGATGTCTTTATGTTGGGCTTTACGCTAAATATTTTGTTGGTTCTCGATACTCTTGCTTGGTAAACTCGAACTGACAACAAAAGGGTCTTGCTTTACTTTTTAATGTAATTTTAAGCTACTACTTCTTTAGAGATTTTAGCAAATGCTTCTTGTAAATCGTTTTTTAAATCTTCACTATTTTCTAAACCAACTGATAAACGGATTAAGTCTTTGGTTACTCCTGCATTGTTTTGAGCTTCGTCACTTAATTGTTGGTGTGTTGTGCTTGCTGGGTGTATTATTAATGATTTTGTATCTCCAATATTGGCTAGTAGTGAAAATAGTTTGGTGTTATCTGCAATGGTTTTGGCTGCCTCATAGCCTCCTTTTACACCAAAAGTTACTAATCCGCTTTGTCCTTTTGGTAGGTATTTATCTGCTAAAGTTTTGTACTTGTTGCCTTCCAACCCTGGATAGTTTACCCAAGCTACTTGTTCTTGTTCTTGTAACCATTTTGCAATAGATAACGCATTTTCACTGTGTTTTTGAATTCTTACTTCTAAGGTTTCTAATCCTTGAATGATGTTGAATGCGTTTGTAGGACTCAAGGCTCCTCCAAAATCACGCAATCCTTCTAAAATTAGTTTAAACGTGTACGATGCGGCTCCTAATGCTTCGTTATATACTAGTCCGTGGTATCCTGCTGATGGTTCTGTAAACTCTGGGAACTTGCCATTTGCCCAGTTAAAGGTTCCTGCATCAATAATGGCTCCTCCTAACGAGTTTCCTTGTCCGCCAATGTATTTTGTTAGGGAGTGAATTACGATGTTTGCTCCATGCTCTATTGGGTTTAATAAGGCAGGTGTTGCTACGGTATTATCTACAATAAACGGAACTTCTGCTTTTTTTGCATGTGCTGATATCGCTTGTAAGTCTAACACATCTAATTTTGGATTTCCTAACGATTCTACAAAAAATGCTTTGGTGTTTTCTTGTACAGCTTCTGCAAAGTTATCTGGGTTTGATGCGTCTACAAATGTTGTGGTTATTCCTAATCTTGGTAGGGTAACGTTTAGCAAGTTATATGTTCCTCCATACAAGCTGCTTGAAGCTACAATGTGATCTCCTGCTTTTAGTAAGGTTAATAATCCTGTTGAAATTGCTGCCGTACCTGAAGCAAAAACTACGGCACCAATACCGCCTTCTAAAGCGGCTAAGCGTTCTTGTAAAATTTGATTGGTTGGGTTGTTTAGTCGCGTGTAAATGAATCCTAGTTCTTTTAAAGAAAATAGGTTTGCTGCGTGTTCTGAATTGTTAAAAACATACGATGTTGTTTGATAAATAGGAACTGCTCTTGTTCCTCCATTTTGTGTTACATCGTGACCTGCGTGCAACGCATTTGTTGCGAATTTTTGTGTACTCATTTTTCTTGTTTTTTGAGTTAATACTTGATTCTCGTTTCCGCGAGAATGACATTTTCAAAGGAAACCCAATACTGCGCATTGTGAATCGTTTTGAGATTAAACCAAAAGCCAAAACACATCTTTGTTAGATGTTGCTTACTAGAAAAATGTTATTAAGAAATTATAAGAAAGTTCTTGTAGAAAGAAGAAATTTCTTTGGGTTATCTATCCGTGAGTTTTTATGCTCTGGTAGAATTTAGCACCTTCTTTGTTTGCACAAAGGGTTGCTAAGGTTTCATAGGGTCTAATCCCTCCACCTTTCTTGATAACATCGTCAATAAGTGTTTGAACTTTTACGAGTACAAATATTCAATTATAAAAATGGATTTTCCAAATTTATTTTGATTTTTATTTAAAAAAGAGTTTTGAATTATTTTCAATGAAACAAAACAGAAACCTAATTATCAGCAACTAAGCACAATTAACTCAAACAAAAGGTTTAACATGTTTTTTATCTTAAGAACTACAAGACAACATAGAACAACCTACTTTATTTCGTGCCCATTCAGGACGTTTTTCGAACCATTTTTCGTATTCTGGCTGCTCATCGTAAGGATTTTTGAGCAGTAAATATAACTCATTTAACAATACAAAATCATTTTTATTTGCATCATCAATGGCTAATTGCGCCATATAATTTCTGAGTACATATTTCGGATTTACAGCATTCATTTTTGTTTTTCTGTCCTCATCTGAAACAGTTTCATTTTGTAATCTATCTATATAATTTTGGAACCAATTTTCCCAAGATTTTTTTATTTCGTCTACAACTTCTGAAGGCGTATAAAATGCCTTTTCTATTTTTTTTATTGCCTCCTCTTTGGTGTCATTTTTTGAAATGTTTGACAACAATCGGAAAAAAATAGTCATGTCTGTTTCTGTTTTTTGAAGTACTTCTTCAAGATTTGAAACCAATGTTCCATCTAATTCTTTTGAAGAAAAAAGTCCTAATTTTTCTCGAATCATGTGCATGTACTTTTTAGGAAATTTTTCTTGGTAATTTTCTAAAACAGCTTCTAAAGGTTCAGCTTCTTCAATTAAAGGATATAGAGCATTTGCTAACTGATATAAATTCCATAAAACTACCTCTGGTTGCGCACCATATCGATAACGTTTATGGGTATTATCGGTTGTATTTGGCGTCCATCCGTGGTCATAGCCTTCTAACCATCCGTAAGGGCCATAATCAATCGTTAAACCTAGAATTGACATATTATCTGTATTCATAACCCCATGTACAAATCCAACACGCTGCCAATGAATAACCATATCTAAACTACGCTCTGCCACCTCTTTAAAAAAGGAAATATATGTTTCTTTTGAAAGTTCACCTAAATGAGGAAAATGATGGTTTATAGTATAATCTACCAATCTTTTTAGTGTTTTTACATCTCCTCTGGCAGGAAATATTTGGTAGTTTCCAAAACGTAAAAAAGAGGCTGCTGTTCTACATACGATTGCTCCTTTTTCATACGCAGCGTTTCCGTCATATAGTACATCTCTTAGTACTTGATCTCCTGACAGTGCCAATGATAATGCTCTTGTTGTAGGTACACCTAAATGATACATAGCTTCACTACACAAATACTCACGAATAGAGGAACGTAACACTGCTAATCCGTCTGCATTTCTCGAATATGGTGTCTCTCCTGCTCCTTTTAACTGCAATGCCCATTTTTTGTTATCATGAACTACTTCAAACAAATTAATCGCTCTACCGTCTCCTAATTGTCCTGCCCAATGTCCAAATTGATGTCCGCCGTAGCACATGGCATACGGTTGTGTATTTTTATATACATCATTCCCTGTAAAAATGTTCTTGAATTCATCTGAAGCTATTGCTGTTTCTGAAAGCCCTAATTCTTTAGCCATTTCATCCGAAATATGAATTATTTTTGGATTGGACGTTTTTTTAGGTGTTACATACGAAAAACAAGCTTCTGTAACCTGTCTTCGTGTATTTTCTTGAATTGGGTCAGCTGGTAATTCTTCGGTAAAGGTGTTTTGTATATTGAATTTCAACACTTTTTATTGTTCTTTTAATTTGTTTGCGTATAGTTTTTTCAATTTTGCCAATTTAGGCGAAATAACTACTACACAGTACATTTGATCTTTGTTTTTTTCATAAAAGTCTTGATGACTCTCATCTGCTTTATGAAATGTGGATGCTGCACTTATTTCTGTTACAATTTCATCTTCATAATAAGGTGTCAACTTTTCTACTACTTTTTCAGCAATTTGTTGTTGTTCTTCATTGTGATAAAAAATCACTGAACGGTATTGTGTTCCTACATCAGCTCCTTGCCTATTTAAAGTTGTTGGGTCATGACTTGTCATAAACATTACCAACAACTCTTCATAACTTATAATTTCAGGATTAAACGTTGCTTGCACTATTTCTGCGTGTCCTGTTAAACCTGAACAAATTTCTCTATAAGTTGGTGTTCCTGGTACGGTTCCTCCCATATAACCAGATACCACTTCTTCTACTCCTTTTATTTGATTTAAAACAGCTTCTACACACCAAAAGCAACCGCCACCAACGGTTATTACTTCTAATTTATTATTTGTCATTTCTCTCCTTTCTTTATTCTGTATCTAAAATCATTGAAGCCGAGTTAATGCAATAACGCAATCCGCTAGGTTCTGGTCCGTCAGGAAAAACATGTCCTAAATGAGCATCACAAGTATTACACATTACTTCCACGCGTACCATACCAAAGGTAGTATCTTTCTCATACTGAATAGAGTTTTCTTTTATAGGTTGTGTAAAACTAGGCCAACCAGTACCTGAACTAAATTTAATCGTTGAATCGAACAAAGGTGTGCCACAGCATACACATTTATATTTTCCAGCATCATACACACTACACAATTCTCCTGAATTTGGTCTTTCTGTTCCTTTTTGTCTAGTTACTCTAAACTGTTCTGGGGTTAAAAATTCTTGCCATTCTGCTGCTGTTTTTTCCACTCTTTTATCAGGTGTTGGATTACCATTAACAGCAAAATTAATTACATCTTTCCAAGTTAAAATTTTGTCGTTCATCCTGCTCTTTCGTTTTATTTAACTTATTAGTAGTTTCTTTTCTTTGTTACTTACAAAGCTACGATTCATTATTAACTATACTCATTTTAATTTCTATTATCTATAAAAGATATTTTCATCTTTTTTAGTTCTACCTGATTTTTATCATGTTTTATCCTAGCATTTATCTAGAAATTTGGACTAATGTTAATTAAAAAATTATGAAAACCTCAAAAATTATAATAGCATTCATCTTTTTTGCTACCACTACAGCTTTTGCTCAATTAACAATTGATGCAGAACTACGTCCGCGTGCTGAATATAGGCATGGATTTAAAACTTTATTTCCTGATAATGCCAATCCTGCTCTTTTTGTTTCTCAAAGAACTCGATTGAACACTACCTATAAAACTGAAAAATTAAATTTTTATGTTAGTTTTCAAGATGTTAGAGTTTGGGGAGATGTTCCTCAATTAAATACTGCTGATAATAGTGGTTTGAGTGTACACCAAGCTTGGGGAGAAATACTTTTAGACACAAACTTTTCTGTAAAACTAGGACGACAAGAGGTTATTTATGACGATAGTAGAATTTTTGGTAACGTTGGTTGGGCTCAACAAGCTCGTAGTCACGATATGGCAATGCTGAAGTATAAAAAAGATAGTTTTAAGTTTGATGTTGGTTTGGCATTTAATCAATCAAAAGAAAACCTAACAGGAACAAATTTAACTACACCAAATACGTATAAAGCTATGCAATATGCGTGGTTACATAAAGATTGGAGTGACTTTTCTGGTAGTTTCTTGTTCTTAAACAACGGTATGCAATCTCCTAACGGACTTAAGTATAGTCAAACCATAGGAACACATTTAACTGCAAAGAAAGATAAATTTACTATTGCTGCTAACTTATATTATCAATTTGGTAATGATGTTTTAAATAGAGATTTAAATGCTTATTTACTTGGTTTAGAGGCCATACTTAAAGCTTCAGAAAAAGCAAAGATTGGTTTAGGAGTTGAATTACAAAGTGGTAATGATTACAATACTTCTGCTGATGAAAACAATGCTTTTACTCCTTTTTATGGAACCAATCATAAGTTTAATGGTTTTATGGATTATTTCTACGTAGGAAATCATATAAACAGTGTTGGTTTGTTAAACCTCTATGCAAAAGCTAATTTTAAATTAAACTCGAAATCTGGTTTAACAGCTTTTGTTCATAATTTTTCTGCTGCTGCAGATATTAACAACTCAGTTTCTAACCAACTAGGTACTGAAGTAGATATTGTATATGGATATAAGTTTACGAAAGATATTGGTTTTAAAGCTGGATATTCTCACTTATTTCCTTCTGAAGGAATGGAGGTCTTAAAAGGAAATTCAGATAGTAACACAAATAATTGGGCTTGGGTTATGGTAACTATTAAACCGACTCTATTCACATCTAAAAACTAGAAATTATGGTAGTATCAAGTAACAAAACAGTAGCTGACTATGTGACTGAAAATATAAAAAAAGCACATATTTTTAAGAAATACGGAATTGATTTTTGCTGTGGTGGAGGTATATCTGTTGAAAAAGCTTGCGCAAAAAACAATGTAGATCAAGCAACTCTTGAAAAAGAATTAGCTGAAGTTGATGTAATAAAAGATGTTATTGAGGATTATGATAAATGGGAGTTAGATTTTTTAATGATTTACATTGAAAATATACATCATACCTACGTAAGAGAAAGCCTACCTATCATTTCTCAATATGTTAACAAAGTAGCTAAAGTTCACGGCCATCATTATATTGAAGTAGTAGAAATAAATCAATTATTTCATGAAGTAGCCAATGAGCTACTATCACATATACAAAAAGAAGAACAAGTATTATTTCCTTTCATAAAACAATTAGTACAAGCTGAAAAAGAAGGCACAAAAAATACAACACCTCCTTTCGGAACTGTAAATAACCCTATACAAATGATGGAGCATGAACATGAGAGTGCAGGTAATGTTTTTAAAAAAATAGCTAGACTGTCTAATAATTATACACATCCTGAGGGAGCTTGTAATACATTTAGAGCTTTGTATGCTAAACTAGATGAGTTTGAACAAGATTTACATAAGCACATACATCTTGAAAACAATATTTTACACCCTAAAGCAATTCTTCTAGAAAAGAAAATATCTTAACCAATAAAAAGGAGTAGCTAATTAACTACTCCTTTTTTATTTCGTTTATAACTTAGTAAATCTATTAAAAGCTTCTCGTTCTAATTCTTCTCTAAAATTAGGATGAGCTATAGAAATTAATGCTTTTGCTCGTTCTTTTAAACTCTTTCCAAATAAATTCACTACACCATATTCTGTTGCTACATAATGTACATGGGCTCTTGTAGTTGTAACTCCTGCTCCTTCTTTTAAAAACGGAGTAATTTTAGAAACTCCTTTCGCTGTTATTGAAGGCATCGCGATAATTGCTTTTCCTCCTTTTGACAAGGATGCTCCTCTAATAAAATCCATCTGTCCTCCTACTCCTGAGTATTGATATTTCCCTATAGTATCAGCACAAACTTGTCCTGTTAAATCAATTTCAATAGCACTATTAATCGCAGTTACTTTTGGGTTCAATTTAATAATAGAAGTA
This sequence comes from Tenacibaculum sp. 1_MG-2023, assembly GCF_030547425.1. GTDB lineage: Bacteria > Bacteroidota > Bacteroidia > Flavobacteriales > Flavobacteriaceae > Polaribacter. The sequence continues at coordinate 98,517 of NZ_JAUORH010000011.1, forward strand.
TCGTTTGTATACCCTGCTTCTTTAAAATGCACCAACGGATTATCATCTATAAAATCATACAATTTTTGAGAACCTACAGCAAAGCAAGTAACTATTTTTCCTGTTTTTATTTCTTTCTCTTCCCCTGTAATTACTCCTTTTTCTATTAGGGGCAATACACCATCTGAAAACATCTCTGTATGAATTCCTAAACGTTGATGGTTGGTTAAATTATGTAATACAGCATTGGGTATGTTTCCAATTCCCATTTGTAAAGTAGCTCCATCATCAATTAATCCTGCAACATTTTTTCCTATCTTAATTTCTATTTCTGAAGGTGTTCCTGTAATAGATTCATGAATTGGTGAGTTTACTTTCACTGCATAATCAATATTACTTATATGAATTATACCATCTCCATGAGTTCTTGGAACATTAGGATTTACTTGAGCTATTACAGTTTTAGCGGTTTGTATAGCTGGTAGTGTAATATCTACTGATGTTCCTAAAGAACAATACCCGTGTTTATCAGGTGGAGAAACTTGGATAAACGCAACATCTAATGGATAAATATTACGACGAAATAACCAATGTATTTCACTTAAAAAAATAGGAATATAGTCTCCATTATTCATATTCACCCCTTTCCTTACATTATCACCCACAAAGCAACTTATCAACCTGAATGATTTACTATAAGGTTCTTCTAAATACTTCGCTTTACCATGTGTATGAATTTGAATAATTTCTACATTGGTTACCTCTTGGTAGCGTTCACACAAAGTATCTATGAGTAAATTAGGAGTCATTGCTGCTCCTTGAAAAAATATTTTATTATTTGATTTTACAATAGCCACAGCTTCTTCGGCAGTAACAATCTTTAAATTTTCTGACATTTTATTCAAAATTTTATAGGTACAAATATCATAAGAAAGTACAATTTAATTAATGATAAAAGTCATGCTAACTAAACTAATTTACAAACCTATTTCGCACTATTATCAATATTAAAATACCCTCCTTTATTTTCTTTTCTTTCTAATGATTGGTTAATAATTAAATATGCTATAGTAACCATATTTCTTAACTCACAAAGAGCAGTGGTGATTTTAGATGTTTTATACAGTTTCTCTACCTTATTGTAAATGATATCAAGCTTTTTTTTCGCTATTTTTAATCGCGTATTACTTCGTACAATTCCTACATAATCTCTCATTAAAATTTGTAGTTCTTTTAAAGAATTTTCAATTACTGTTATTTCTTCATTTAAAAGAATGCCTTCATCATTCCATTTAGGTATCTCAATAGGTAAGTGAATCGAATTATTTTCTGATAAAAACTTAAAAATATTATGAGCATACACCAAAGCTTCTAACAAAGAATTAGAAGCTAATCTGTTAGCTCCATGCAATCCCGTTCTTGAAGCCTCTCCACAACAAAATAAATTTTGAATAGTTGTTTTTCCATATTTATTAACCACAATACCCCCGCATAAATAATGAGAAGCAGGTACTACTGGAATCCAGTCTTTAGTAACATCAATACCTAAGCTTTTACATTTTTGATAAATAGTTGGAAAATGTTTTTGAAACGCTACAATATCTAAATGCGTACAATCTAAAAACACACAAGAGTCTCCTGATTTCTTTAGTTCTTTGTCTATAGATTGAGAAACGATATCTCTTGACGCCAATTCTGCTCTAGTATCATAGTATAGCATAAATCGATGTCCCTTTTTATCTCTTAAATAGGCTCCAAAACCTCTAACTGCTTCGGATATTAAAAAAGATGAACCTCCTTCTTTATTATACAATACAGTTGGATGAAATTGAACAAACTCCATATCTTTTATTAGTGCTTTGGCTCTGTATGCCATTGCTATACCGTCTCCAGTGGCAATTATAGGGTTTGTGGTATGTCCGTATACTTTTCCTATTCCTCCAGAAGCAAGAATCGTATTATTCGCTCTAACCGTAAAAATTGTTCCTGTTTTCTCATCTAATACATAAGCACCATAACATCTTGTTTCCTTCTTTTCAATTGACGTTACCTGGTGTTCGGTAATCAAGTCGATAGAAAAATGATGCGGCAAGAGTTTTGTATTTTTTAATTGATGAATGCGTTGTAACAAAGCTCTTTCAATTTCATATCCTGTAATATCTTTATGGTGTACCACACGATATTCTGAATGACCTCCTTCTTTGCCCAAATCGAATTTCCCTGCTGTATTTGTGTCAAAATTAGCTCCCCAAGTAATCAGTTCATTAAACCGTTTCGGTCCCTCATTAACAACCATTTCAACAACGGCTTCATCACACAAACCATCACCAGCTATTAATGTATCCCGAATATGTTTTTGAAAAGAATCTTCTTCTTTATTTAAGACAACTGCAACACCTCCTTGTGCATACTTGGTGTTTGATTCATCTTCATCTCCCTTAGTTATGATGGTTACTGTTTTATTAGAAAACCTTTCAGCTATCTTTACGGTAAAGGTCAATCCCGCAACTCCAGATCCTATTACTAAATAATCGGTTGTTATCATTTATTTTGAAAGTTCTAACATACGTTGAATTGGTACTAATGCCTTTTCTCTAATATTTTTTGGTACCTCAATTTTGGGGCTTTCATTTAACAAACAATCGTATAACTTTTGCATAGTATTTACTTTCATATAGGCGCATTCACTACACGCACAAGTATTGTCTTCTTTAGCTGGAGCAGGAATTAATTCTGTGTTTGGAACTTCTTGTTGCATTTTATGTAAAATTCCTGCTTCTGTTGCTACGATAAACTTTTGATCGAAATGTTCTTTTACATACTTTATCATTCCCGCAGTAGAACCAATATACGTTGCTGTTTTTAAAATATGTTCTTCAGATTCAGGGTGTGCGATTATTTTATAATCAGGATATTTTTTATGTAACTCTATCAGTTTATCTATAGAAAAAGCTTCGTGTACTATACAACTACCATCCCATAATAACATATCTCTACCCGTTTGTTTTATAATATATTTTCCTAAATTTCTATCAGGAGCAAAAATAATTGGAGTTTCTTTAGGTATAGATGCTACTATTTTTAATGCATTTGAAGAAGTACATACAATATCTGTCAATGCTTTAACTTCTGCACTACAATTTACATAAGTTACTACTTTATGATTAGGGTGCTCTTTTATAAATTTTTCAAACTCTCTAGGTGGACATGATTCTGCCAAAGAACAACCAGCATTTAAATCAGGTAGAACAACAGTTTTTGTTGGATTCAAAATCTTAGCTGTTTCTGCCATAAAGTGTACTCCTGCAAATACAATTAAGTCTGCATCTGTTTCAGCTGCTTTTTGTGACAACCCTAAACTATCACCTACATAATCTGCTACATCTTGTATTGCTGTTTCTTGATAATAATGAGCAAGTATAACTGCATTTTTTTCCGACTTTAAACGCGTAATCTTATCTTTTAATGTCATATGTATTAATAATTCTTGGTGCGAAAGTAGTTGAACAGTAAAATTTAAAACATGATATTAATCATACTACTTTACATCCTCTAGGTCTCTTATTCTGTCTTAAAATCAGTCCTGTGAATATTTTTCAAGTTGTTTGTCTAAATACTTCCAACAGTTGGTATTAATACTCTCATACATTTCTATAAGTTCCAAACCATGTTTAGTTAATGTAGTTCCACCTCCTCCTAATCCACCCGATACTTTAACTACAACTGGTTTTTCTGCTTTCTTATTAACAGAGTCAATTAAATTCCAAGCTTTTTTATACGACATACCCAGTTCTTTTGCCGTTTTTGATAGTGATTTAGTTTCTTTGATAGACTTCAATAGTCGAACTCTTCCTTCACCTAGAAAAGTAACATTATCTACTTCTACCCATATTCTACTTTTAATTTTATATGTCATAAGTTATAATTGAACTAAAGTTCAAAATTAAAAACTCACCTTTTTTTTATTTATGAGGCTAATCATAAACAACAAATTATTTAAACTAATTATAAATTACTCTTGTTTAAAATTAAAAAAAGAAAACAGGAAGTCTTTAATCACCTTATTTTTAGAACTATTCGTTGTTTCTAAAAAAACATAACGAACTGATAAACTATAAGTTATGACAAATATCATTTTTTTCGTAACCACATATTTCTTAATTTGTTAAAGAAATTAACAACTATTTTATGCCTATAAAAAGTTATTTAGCACATCCTCATGATGGCAAAAAAGATGAGCTTATCAAAGCTTTATCAACCTTAAATGAATGTGAAGTAATTCCTGCTGAGAATAAAGATGTTTTGGTAGTAGTTACTGAAACAAAAACCAAAATAGAAGAAGAAAATTTAAAACAAAAATTAGAAACCATTAGTAGTTTAAAACTATTAGCTATGGTTTCAGGATTTAATACACCCTTAAAGAATTAGCCCATGTACACTTCAACAACAAACAGACGAAGTTTTATAAAAAAGATGGCAGTATTATCTGCCATGACAGCAGCAGCTACTATGTTTCCAGGAATTATGTTTGCTGGCGAACAAGAAGAACAATTACCTAAAGGAGGGAATTTAGATTGGAAAAAAGCACCTTGCCGATTTTGTGGTGTGGGATGTGGCGTGATGGTTGGTGTTGAAAACGGTAAAGCAGTCGCAGTAAAAGGTGACCCTAAATCTCCAGTTAACAAAGGTCTATGCTGTGTAAAGGGATACCATTCAGTAATGGCAATGTATGGTAAAGACCGTTTGACAAAACCTCTAGTTAAAAAGAATGGTAGATATGTAGAAACCTCAATGAAAGAAGCGTTAGATTTAATTGCTTCAAAAATGAAAGAAACCATTAAAGATTATGGTAAAGATGCAGTATCTATTTATGGTTCAGGTCAATGGACCATTCCTGATGGATATGTAGCTTCAAAACTTTTCAAAGGATGTATAGGAACTAATAATGTTGAGGCCAATGCACGTTTATGTATGGCGAGTGCTGTTACTGGTTTTTTAACTTCTTTCGGAATTGATGAACCAATGGGTTGCTATGAAGATATTGATCATGCCGATGTTTTTGTGCTATGGGGAAATAATATGGCGGAAATGCATCCTGTATTATTTTCTAGGTTATTAGATCAACGCTTAAAAAGAGGTGTAAAAATCATCGATTTTGCTACCCGTACTACTCGTACTAGTATGGCTGCGGATAAATCTATTTTATTTTTACCTCAAACCGATTTAGCAGTTGCCAACGCTATTTGTTATGAAATTATAAATAATGGCTGGGTTAATAAATCTTTTGTTGAAAAACACTGTAACTTTAATAAAGGATTGACCAACATGGGATATGGTTTAGAGGATAAATACAAGTTTAAGGATAAACCAGAAAAAATTAATTTTGAAGAATACAAAAAATTTTTAGAAGACTATACGCCCGAAAAAGTAGAGAAAATTTCTGGTGTTTCTGCTAAAGATATTAAGTACATGGCTGCTTACTATGGTGATCCTAATAAAAAAGTAATGTCACTTTGGTGTATGGGACCTAACCAACACAGTAGAGGTACTTGGATGAATAATTTAATATATAATATTCATTTACTTACAGGAAAAATATCTACTCCAGGTAATAGTCCTTTCTCATTAACAGGACAACCTTCTGCTTGTGGTACTGTAAGAGAAGTAGGTACCTTAACTCATAAACTCCCTCATGGTGTGGTAATGAATAAAAAACACCGTGAATTTGCCGCTAAAATTTGGGATGTTCCCTTAGAAAATATAGACCCTAAACCAACCTATCATACCGTTGAAATGTTTAGAGCTTTAGATCGAGGAGATATTCGTTTTATGTGGATTCAGGTAACGAATCCAATGGTAACCATGCCTAAATTGAAACGTTATAGAGATGCTGCTAAAAAAGAAGGACGATTTATCGTCGTTTCTGACATTTACCCAACACCAACAACTGATATAGCAGATGTTATTTTACCTTCAGCAATGTGGGTAGAACGTGAAGGAATGTATGGTAATTCTGAACGTAGAACGCAATACTTTGAGCAAATGGTACAACCACCAGGAGAAGCCATGAGTGATACCTGGCAATTAGTGGAGGTTGCAAAAAGATTAGGATACGAAAAACAATTCTATTATAAAGAAGATTCTCATATCGAAGAAATTTATGCTGAATATCGTAAACACCACGATAATAAAAAGCATAATATGGCTCCGTTAGAAGTTTTAAAAGAAAACCCTGGAATGCAATGGCCTTATGTTGATGGAAAATCTACTCAGTGGCGTTTCAATGCTAAATATGATCCTGCCTGTAGCAATGGGGAAAAATTCCATTTCTATGGAAAACCTGATGGAAAAGCTGTCATTTGGCAACGTCCATATGAACCAGCTGCAGAAGAGCCAGATGCTAAATATCCATATTGGTTAAATACTGGACGTGTCGTTGAACATTGGCATACAGGATCTATGACAAGACGTATCCCTGTATTACATAAAGCAATGCCTCATGGTTATGTAGAATTAAATCCTGTTGATGCAAAACGTATGCAAGTTAAAACAGGAAACATGGTAAAGCTTACCACCCGTAGAGGAACAATAACATTACCTGCCTCTATAAATGAACGCGGAGTACCAGCGCCTATGCAAGTGTTTGTTCCGTTTTTTGATGAAAATATGTTAATTAATGATATCACACTCGACTCTTTTTGTCCAATATCAAAAGAACCAGATTATAAGAAATGTGCGGTTAAAGTAGAAAAAGTTTAATATTATGAAAAAACGTTTAGGCATCATATCGCTTTTCATTATTCTCTTTATTGCCTTTATTACTGTATGGAACTATAGTTACTATCAAGGACAAGAAGAAGCTTACATTCCTATTGAGAATAACCAACCAACTCCTATAATCCCTTCAGAAGCAGGTGTTTTTGAACGATCAAAGTATGCGTTAGATTATACTAAAATGCCAGTAGACGAAACGCATCAGCGAACCATGAAAAGCTATTATGATAATAGAGCTTTTCATGGAGCACCTCCAAGCATACCTCATGAAGTAAGTAGTGGTGAACGTAGTATGGGAGAAAATAATTGTTTAAAATGTCATGAAAATGGTGGGTATGTAGAGAAGTTCAAAGCATACACGCCTGTTACTCCTCATCCAGAAAAAGTGAATTGTCGTCAATGTCATGTACCACAAAAAACACAATCATTATTTAAAGAAACAAACTTTAAAAGAGGAACTATTCCTGTTGTAGGTAATAATAATGCACTAGCAGGTAGCCCACCTATAATTCCGCATCAATTACAATTAAGAGAAAACTGTTTAGCGTGTCATGCAGGACCAAGTGCCCCTAAGGAAATCAGAGTAACACATCCGGAAAGGGTTAATTGTAGACAATGTCATGTACCTAATAACAAGGTTACCGAAGACATTGGTAATTTCATCAGAAAAATTGAAAATTAATGAAAAAACACAAATATATAAAGTTCGTTTATTTCGCTTTTCTATTCACATTTTTATCAATTTCATGCAAGCATAAAGAACATGAATACCATAGTATTACAGATAAAATAGAAGCCGAAAGTAAAAACTATAACGGAGTTTCTATTTCTTCCGAAAAATATTTAGAAGGAATGAAAATGATGGAGGTTACAGAAAATAATATCACTTTTTTAATTCCAACAAGAAAAGATAAAATTAAATCCTATAAATGTACTGAGTGTCATACACAACCTTTGATAAAAATGCAAACTAAAGATATAAAAAAGGCACATTGGAACATTAAATTAAATCATGCAGCATTAAATACAATGAATTGTATTACCTGTCATGATAGTAATAATATGGATAAACTAAAGAGTATAACGGGGCATTCTATTGATTTAAATAAAAGCTATAAACTGTGTAGCCAATGCCATCAAAAACAATACAAAGATTGGACAGGAGGTGCTCACGGAAAACGAATTGAAAGTTGGGCTTCACCAAGAGCTTCTATGACCTGTGTTAATTGTCATAACCCACATTCACCTAGCTTTGACACTAAGTGGCCTGCAAGATTTAATACTCAAAAAGTAAAAGAACGTAAATAATTTTTAGGCATGAGCAATAACAAAAAAAAATGGTTTACTCTAAACCTAAATAGTAAACATAAACAAAAAAATAATTCTTGTGGTTGTGGAAAAACATCTGGAGGTTGTAATTCACATACCCAGAAAGAAGAACTGAATGAACAAGAGTTTTATAAAGCAGCGGTAAATGCTTCTATAGGAGAAGAGAAGCACAAAGATGGTTTTGATCAAGTATTTGATGTCAAGATGGATAGACGTTCTGCTTTTAAAAAATTAACTGCAAGTTTATTAATTGGAGCTGGAGCAGTTTCTTCATGTACAAGTGTGACTTCTAGCGATGAATCTAAAGAAAAAGCTCAAATAGATTGGGAGGAACAGTTTAAAGGTAACTATAAACTAATGACAGATGAAGAAAAAGAAGCAACTGTAAATCGTTTAATGCGTTCGTACCAATTACGTACCGGAAAAACAATAAATATGTCTTCTAAAAATGCTGAAGAAGATGTATTGTTTGGATACGCTTTTAACATTTCTAAATGTCAAGGGTATATGGACTGTGTGAGTGCTTGTGTTGAAGAAAATAACCAAGACAGAAATTCACAAATGCAATATATCCGAATCCATGAAATGAAAGATGGTAAAGGTTTTAATTTCAATGAAGCTGATGACAATTATTATCATGAAGTTCCTGCGGAAGGTCATTTTTATATGGGAACTCAATGCTTTCATTGTGATAACCCACCATGTGTAGAAGTTTGTCCTGTACAAGCTACTTGGCGAGAAAAAGACGGATTGGTAGTCGTTGACTACGATTGGTGTGTAGGTTGTCGTTATTGTATGGCTGCATGCCCTTACGATGGTCGTCGATTCAACTGGAGTAAACCAGAAGTACCTGAAGAGGAAATTAACCATAATCAACATTATTTAGGAAATCGAATGCGAAAAAAGGGAGTCATGGAAAAGTGTACTTTTTGTGTTCAACGCTCTAGAGCAGGTAAAAATCCTGCATGTGTGGAAGCTTGCCCTACCGGAGCACGTATTTTCGGAAACTTGCTCGACCCTAAGAGTACCATTCGATGGGTATTAGAAAACAAAAAAGTATTCAGATTAAAAGAAGATTTAGGTACCGAACCAAAGTTTTGGTACTTCATGGATTAAAAAATATACAATGAGAAGACTTAAAGTTTTTACAAGTTTAGTTAAAGGCAGTTTAGATATTATTACTAAAGGTTCAAAAAAATATCACCTTTGGATGGCTTTTTTAACCCTAGTCATCCTCATAGGAATGTATTGTTATTCAATTCAGTTAGAACACGGATTAAGCGTTACGGGAATGACGGATAGAGTAAGCTGGGGATTATATATATCTAACTTTACGTTTTTAGTAGGAGTTGCAGCCGCTGCCGTTATGTTAGTAATGCCTACCTATGTATTAAAAGATATTGACTTTAAACAAGCCGTTTTAATTGGTGAAGGTTTAGCCGTTGCAGCACTAATTATGTGTTTAGCCTTTGTTGTTGCTGATATGGGAGGACCTTCTGTTTTATGGCATATGATTCCTGGTTTTGGTGTTTTTAATTTTCCTAATTCCATGCTTACTTGGGATGTAATTGTATTAAATGGATATTTGTTTCTAAACATCACCATTCCTTTTTATATCTTATTCAGACACTATCAAGGAAAAGAAGCAAAAGCAAATGTGTATGTACCAGGAGCTATATTATCTGTTTTTTGGGCGGTAGGTATTCACTTAGTTACAGCATTTTTGTATCAAGGTTTACAAGCACGTCCTTTTTGGAACAATGCTTTATTAGGACCTCGATTTTTAGCCTCTGCATTCGCAGCTGGTCCAGCTTTAATTATTTTAGTTTTAGCAATCATTAGGACCTTTACTACATTTAAAATTGAAGATAAGACTATTAAGAAAATAGCAATGGTAGTTACTGTTGCCGCTCAAATAAATATTATAATGCTAGTCTCTGAATTGTTTAAGGAATTTTACGCTCCAACACATCATAGTGAAAGTGCTTATTATTTATTCTTTGGTTTAGATGGAAAAACAGCATTATTACCATGGATTTGGACTGCTATTTCATTAAATGTCTTAGCTACAATTATTCTAACTTTTCATAGACTTAGAAACAATTTGAAAGTATTATATTTTGCTTGTTTTATATTATTTATAGCTATTTGGATTGAAAAAGGGTTTGGTTTAATTGTACCGGGTTTCATTCCTGGTCCTTACGGAAAAATAGCTGAATACACTCCTACTGGAATAGAAATAGGTGTTACTTTAGGTATTTGGGCCTTAGGAGCTCTTATATTCACTATTTTAGCAAGAACAGCCATTGGTATTGAAACAGGTAAATTACGTTACAAAAATTAAATTATACTTTATTATAAACTAAAAATCCTATGAATTTTAAAACTCATAGGATTTTTAGTACCTGATTGTATTTAGATCCACAAAGCCAAATACTGTAATGTTTACATTACTTTTTCTTACGTTTATACTTCTTTTACGCATCTTCGAAAACATCTCTTTATACATGTACTCACTACATATTACACTTCCTATTACTTAAAGAGGGGATTATCTTAATAAGTTAATTACTTACCTATAATTATCTTAAAGCTTTAGTCAGGTTAAGTAGCAATAAAATATTGAAGTTAAAATAGGTGCATAAAAAAACCTCAATCTTTTAAAGATTGAGGTTTATAAAGAAAGGCAACGACCTACTCTCCCACCATTGGCAGTA
>NZ_JAUORH010000012.1 GCF_030547425.1 Tenacibaculum sp. 1_MG-2023
TTTTTACCTTCAAATTGTTCCATTTATCAGTATTTTAAAGCAAAAAAATACAGATTTTAAATTAATAAGTCAATAAAATAAAATTACTTTTAGACATTCTTTAAAACTTTTTTATAATTTTCTACCTTTAACTCAAGGATAAAAAAAACTTATATAATTCCTCAATTTTTTTATTTACTTCTGGTTGTTTATATACTTTTAAAGTTGGAATTTTATTAAGTTTTATTCTTTCTGTATAACACTTAAAAGCTTCTTCAACTTCTTTTTTTGAAGGAAAACATATCTTATTTTTGTATGTAGAATGATCTATAATCTCTAATTGCTTCTCACAAAAGTTTAACAAATCTTCTGTAAGGTGCTTTTCTTCCATGCTAATTTTGTAACTAACTGCCATTATATATGGAATAACCTCTCTTATTTTTGAATATAGATTAATTTCATTGAGTTGATGTTTTACATCAAAACCTTGTTCTCTAGATTTTGCTAATTGAAAGATTCTTTTACTTTGTTTATTTTCTTCTTTGGATGTTTTCCATTCAAAAGCATTTCTTATTTCTTCAAAAACCTCTATTCTTAACTCTAATTTATCTCTTTCTCTATTATTCAAGCCTTCTCTTTGAATATGCCTTCTTAGATTAGTTAATACCCTATCTATATATAATAATATTTTCTTATCCATATCTTATTCTAATAATTCAATAATTACTTTGGTAAACGAATTCTGTTGAGAATAATCAACATCATAAATCATAAAATCTTCAACTACATCAATAACTTTATATTTTTTTCCTGACTTTAATAATACTTCCATCTCATCAGGAATACAAGAGATTTTACAAATCTCTGCCCCCCGCTGGCGCAAGCGTCTCGCTTGTGTCTTCTTTACTCAATTTAACTTCTCTTCTCATATATCTATCTCTAAAACTGTTTGATCGTCTTGATAATTTCTTGCACTACTATATTTCCAATCTACAACATTTGTTACAAAACCACTCTCAACAGGATTGTTATGTATATAATCTATCTTTTGTTGTATTACTTTTTCACTCCATAATTCTATTGGTTTATTATGTTGTTGCCAAAATTGATGCTTTTTAACATTACTCTTTTTACTTCCTGCTCTTTCTAGCATCCATAGCAACCATTCTTTTCTGCTCTCTTGTGGATGTTGTTCTATTGTTTTAATCAACTTTCTTGCTGTAAAACCTTTAAAGTCTCTTAATAACTCTGATGGGTTTTCTTCTTTTGCTCTAAATATTAAATGAACATGACTAGGCATAAAACAATAGGCAAATACTTCCATGCCTTTTTCTTTTCTACAATATTCTATACTTTCTTCTAAAACATTAAAATATACTTGTCGAGTAAAAATATCTAACCAATACACTGTAGCAAAACTTATAAAGTATGCTGCTGATTCGTTATGAAATTTATATTTTCTACTCATTTTTTATATTCTATTTTTTAATCTTTCATTATCTATTATTACTCATACCGTCACGTGCAGGATGCTCGCGCTAGCGGGGAGTTAATTAGAAATTTGTTACACTTAAACTTCATTCTACATCAACTTTCCAAAGAAAATAGCGTTCATTAACAACTTGTTAGTTCCAAACCAGAAGCCTCTAAAATTGGTATTGTCTGTAAAAATGATTACTCTTCCACTACCTAAGCGTCCTGTTTTGAACGGAACAGTATTTTTCAATTCCTTTAAGTTCTCTTTTGAAATATAACCACTCAATAACGGATTATTGGTGTACTGAATTGGGTTGTTAAAACTTTTTGCATCAGGTTGTATAAACTGTTTGGTATTTCTAAATAATGCTATTTTTTCATTCTTATACCCAAAATTGATTGGATGTGAACGATCAATCTTTGCTTCAAAAATTGCTCCTCCAATTACCTGTGCTCCAAATTGTAACGAACGATTTTCAAAAGATACATTATTAATAGAATCTATTTTAGTTTTATTAAACTTTACATTAATAAATCCTCTGTTAGATAACCAATTTACCGTATTTCTATATCCGACTAACACTCCTCCATTACGAACCCATACTTTTAGTTTCTCTACTAAGTTTTTATCAAGTGAGCGACTATTTGGAGCAATAATCGTTGTGTATTTATCAAGGTTTACTCTAGAAGCATACTCGGTATCTAATTTGGTAATTTTCATATCGTAACGCTGATCTAACAAATGCCAAATTTCTCCTGCATCGTAACTTGTTACTCCATTTCCAACCAACATCGCTACTTTTTGTTGTTTTACAGCTTCAAAATTTCTACTTCCTAAATCAATTCCTTCATTCAACCCTGTAGAAACTCCTTTAATTGCAATATGATTTTCATTCGCTACTGTGCCTAAGAAATCAAATAATTCATTTCCATTTAATTTTTGATTTTGAGCTGGAATAAAAATAGTTCCGTAGTCGTACGAATTGCCATCGTTTACAAACTTTTTCATCGCTACCTTCGCTCGTAAACCTTTTTCTAAAACCGTATTCAACGCTTTTGGTGTATTGTATTCATTCCAAGAAAATAAATATCCCACACTACTTTTTTGTTGAATTGTTCCTTGTTTAGGTTTTAGTTGAGTCACCTCAACTCCTGCTTTTGATAATGAAACATTATCCGCAAAATCAACTCCAAATGCATGATTAAACGTCCAAGCGGATACGTCATAAAACAAACTGTCTTTAAATGTAGTTCGCACATCAAACATTGCTCTTACCAATCGATGATTTTTTTGATTCATAGGTACTACGTAGCTATACCCTTTTTTGAAACGTTTTCCATTCGATGTAAAATCCTCTTTTAACTCGTGGAGTTTTATTTGATGACGTTGTAAAACCTCTGCTAAGTGATTTGTTTTCGTCGCATCTTTTTCATCACCAAATACTATCGCTTTGTTTGTTTCTGAACCTCTTGAATTTTTATAAAAGTTTTGTTGGTATTGTAAGATTTTAGTTCGCATACTTTTTGCAGCCTCTAAAGTTGATAATGCTGCTGTAAACTGATTTCGAATGGTAAATGGAAACGTTAAAACTCCGTTTTCACTTTCTTGTGCATGCCCACGAGAACTTCCTTGTTCAAACAAAATCCCGATTCCTCCATTAATATCTGGAAAAGTTGACCCTTTTCCGTAGTAAAAATCATCAAAACTCTCCTCTGAGTAATATGTTGAACCTATTTTATCGAATGCTTTTGCATGATACGTAGCAATTTCTTTAGTTAACTCTTGATTCATTTTTGGTGTTAACGGGTTTGTTCTACTCGGAATTCCTGGTTGGAAAAAGAAGGTTGAATTCGTTCCCATTTCATGATGATCGGTTAAAATATTAGGCAACCACTTATGGAATGTTTTAATTCGTGCTCTACTCTCAGGTAATTGAACTGGCAACCAATCGCGATTCATGTCAAACCAATAGTGATTTGTTCTTCCACCTGGCCAAACTTCATGATATTCTCTATCATTCGGATCAGGATTGATATTATTTGCTTTATTTGTATTTGCCCAATAGGCAAAACGTTGCAAACCATCTGGGTTCATTGCTGGATCAAAAAGAATTACCGAATTATTTAGTAACTCATCTATTTTCTGTCCTTCTGCTGATGCTAAATAATAGGCTGCTGCCAACGCTGCATTTGAACCACTTGCTTCGTTTCCATGAATTGAAAAACCTTGATACACTACAATTGGGCTATTAGAAACATCTACAGAAGCATTGTTTGTTGCTTTTATATGCTTTTCTCGTATTGCTTCTAAATTTTGATGATTTTTAGAAGACGTAATTGTTAGTAACACTAAAGGTCTTCCTTCATAAGTTGTTCCTCTATTTTCAAGTGTTACCCTATTTGAAGATGCTGCCAATGCTTTCATATATTCCACCAACTTATCATGTGTTACATGCCACTCCCCTATTTCGTGTCCTAAAACAGATTTTGGTGTAGGTATGCTTTGATTATAGGAAATACCTTTTGGTAAATAATAACTCAAATCGACAGTTTGAGCTGTTAATGTAGCACTGATAAATAATAGTGATAGTAATAATTTCTTCATTATTTTCTTGGTTTCATTTTACGATTGATTATAAAATTAGGTAATAAATAATACTAATAGACAAAATCTCGCATAATCCGCGAGATTTATCATGCTTTTTAATCTTTATATTCAATTACCAGTTTCTTTTATCTTTAATAGAGCAACCTATTGCTCTTGTATCAGTTTTTGTTGGTTTTTTCCCTTTTAACAAAGCATTAACCGCATTTTCAACAAAACGTTCTTTTACATTTGCTTCATTACGTGAACTATCATCAATAGCTCCAATATATTCTACAATTAATTTATCATTCTTTTTGTTTAAAATATATACATGAGGTGTCTTAGTTGCTCCGTATTTTGGATATACCTTTTGTCCTTCATCAAACAAGTAAGGGAATGTAAATCCTTTTTCTTTGGCTCGTACTTTCATTGCTTCAAAACTGTCTCCTTTTGATACTTCTGGATCATTCGGGTTAATGGCTATGACAGGAAAGCCTTTCTTCTTATATTTTTTATCTAAAGCAATTAATCTATCTTCATTAGCTACAGAATACGGACACATATTACATGTAAACACAACAATAAATCCTTTTGCGTCTTTATAATCTGCCAAAGAAACCATTTTATTATCTATATTTTTTAATGTAAAATCAGAAGCTTCATCTCCTACTTTATAACCTCTAGAGTTATCACTAGTAAATGCTGAAATAGATGCCACCACCAATAACATCAATATTATTTTAATTGTCTTCATAATTATTTAGTTTAAAAAAGTTTGTAATTCGTTTTGTAACTCTTTATAGCTAAAAGTTCGTTCGTAAAATTTTCTTTTGTTGGAATTGTAGATCAACGTAGCTGGTATAGCTCCAGACCAATTTTTAGCAATATCAGGTATCCAAAATTGTTCATTTGAATCTTCAAAATGAAGTATTTTAGATTGTAGTTTTTTCTTTTGGATAAATGGTATAAGGTTTGTTTCTTTTTGCTTAGAAAAATCTAAACTTACCAAAACAACTTCAACATTTTTATCTTTATATTTCTTATGAAGTTTTTCAAAAGCAGGTAACTCTTTTACACAAGGCATACACCACGTAGCCCAAAAGTTAACTACATACGTTTTATCATTATTTTTATGTAAAAACGGTTTTAGCTCTTCGTAATTTAACGTAGTTATTTTACTTTTTTTGGTTATTTTCTTAACCTGAGCTTTAGCTGTTGTTCCACTAAAAAGAGCAATTACTATAATTATGAGTAAGAATTTACTTCTAAACATTTTTAAAACGATTTCTCTCAAAATTAACTGTTTATCACATTAAAAAGATAGAATTAACTAAATATTAACAAGAAAAAAGCTCGGAAATACAATCTCCGAGCCCTTCTTATTATCCTTTATTTGTTGTACTAACAAAAAATTTCATTCAGTAATTTAGCTAAACGTAAACCTCCTTTTTGTAACTGTTCTCTAACTACAGGAAAATATACATACGAATAACGGTAGCGTAAATTCTCTCCTACTTCAGCAGATTTGTACACCTCTTTAGTAATCTTATGTGTATCATGTAACCAATCAACCACAGTTCCTTTTTGAATTAATTTGATTTGTTCTTTAGATAAATCTCTTGCATTATCAGCTAACTCAATATAACTCATATCCCACTTATTAATTAAATCCTCATCCCATACTCTATGTAAGTTAGAGCCTTTTCCATGCCACTGAACCTGAATTTTATTGCCTCCTAAATCTTCTTTTTGTCCAACATGCATGGGTTGATGTAAATCACCTACCAAGTGTACTAACATCTTTAAGTAAAAACGTTTGTCTTCAATTGAACTATTTTCATCTTTTAATACTTTTACACATTGCTCTATACCAGTAATCATATCTCCTTTCGGATTTTTTTCAGTATCTTCATAACGAGCATCTAATGGCATGTTTACATAATGCCAAGTGTAAAACTTTCCATATTTCTTTCTATCAGATTTTATTTCATCTGCAAAAGTAGATACAAATGCTAAGCTCTCACCTTGTAGTAATTTTTCAATTTTCTTTCTAGCTTTCTTAGTCAAATGTTTTTCTGCAATTTTCCCAGTAGCTCTGTGACCCGTTGGTCCCCAAACATCTTCGTTATTAGCAATTGATGAAATACTCACTAACAATGCAACTAGTACTATTAAAAATTTTGTTTTCATGAATGGTTTAAATTATAATCGGAAGCTAAATTATAAAATATAATCATCAAAAATTTGGATTTAACAAAATTTAATTTATATCTTTATGATATCATTTTAATATCAATTCAAATAAAACAAACATGAAAGCAGAAAAAATTATCAAACCAGCAAATGGGTACATAATGTTTTTTATTGTACTTATTCTTTTTATTGGCGGAATCTCTCTAACAGTAAAAAACGAAAACCCAATATTTATATTAATCTCTGTATTAGCATTTATTTTGGCCTTAGGTTTCATTTTAGTGAACCCTAATTCTTCAAAAGTTCTATTATTCTTCGGTAAATATGTAGGTACTGTAAAACAAAATGGTTTATACTGGGCTAATCCATTATACAAAAAGAAAACTGTTTCGTTAAGGGCTAGTAATTTTGATAGTGAGCGTTTAAAGGTGAATGATAAACTAGGAAACCCAGTAATGATAAGTACCATTTTAGTATGGCGCGTTACTGAAACGTATAAAGCTGCTTTTGATGTTGATAATTATGAGAATTTTGTTCGTGTACAAACAGATGCTGCTGTGCGAAAATTAGCCAGTATGTATCCATACGACAATTTCGCAGATGAGGGACACGAAGAAGATATTACACTACGTTCTAGTGTAAATGAAGTAAGTGAAGCTTTAGAAAAAGAGTTAGAAGAACGATTAGCCATTGCAGGTATTGAAGTTTTAGAAGCACGAATTGGTTACTTAGCCTATGCCCAAGAAATTGCAAGTGCAATGTTAAAACGCCAACAAGCAACAGCTATTGTTGCTGCGCGTCATAAAATTGTACAAGGAGCGGTTGATATGGTAGATATGGCTTTAGAAGAATTAAGTAAAAAAGAGATTGTTGATTTAGATGAAGAACGCAAAGCTGCTATGGTTAGTAACTTATTAGTTATTTTATGTGGAGACAAAGAAGCTTCTCCTGTGGTAAATGCTGGTACTTTAAACCATTAAGTTATTAACACAAAATCAATTAACGTGACACAAGTTATAACCATTACCATAGTATATATCTTAATTTTTATGAGCTCTTTACTATAAATTAAAAGAATTTTGAAATTGTATTTTTGTAACCATTTTTGCGTTTCAAAAAAACACTATTATAAAACACAACATGGCAAAAAAGAAAGCTTTTGCACTCCGTATTAATGAAGAAATGTTAAAAGCCATTGAAAAATGGGCTTCTGATGAGTTTCGATCTACCAATGGGCAGATTGAATGGATGCTTATGCAAACACTTAAAGAAGCCAAAAGGGAACCCCAAAAAAAAGAAGAATAACAACAAATCTTAAGAACTTGTTAAAAAAAACGTCCAATTTTATTGGGCGTTTTCTATTTTGTACATTGTACAAACTTAAATTACAAGCAACTAACTATTATGAAAAACCTTTTTTATCTACTATTTATAACCTTCTCTTGTGCTGTTTTTTCACAAGAGTTTTCTATGGACTTAGTCAAAAACATGAAACCAAGAAATATTGGTCCTGGTGGTATGAGCGGACGTGTTACTGCTATTGATGTAGTAGAATCTAATCCTGATATTATGTTTGTGGGGACTGCTTCTGGAGGAATTTGGAAGTCAACTTCAGGAGGTATTAAATGGGAACCTATTTTTGATAAAGAAGTAACTGCTTCTATTGGTGCTTTAGCTATACAACAATCCAATCCTAGCGTAATTTGGGCGGGAACAGGTGAAGGAAATCCTCGTAATAGTTTAAATGGTGGTTACGGAATTTTCAAATCTCTGGATGGTGGTAGATCGTGGAAATCGATGGGATTAGAAAGAACACGTCATATACACCGTGTAGTGATACACCCTAACAATCCAGATATTGTATATGTAGGTGCTATTGGGTCTCCTTGGGGTGAACATAAAGAACGTGGTGTATACAAAACTACCGACGGTGGTAAAACTTGGAAACAAATTTTATTCAACAATAACAAAACTGGTGCTGCCGATTTAATTATGGATCCATCCAATCCCAATAAGCTAATAGCAGCCATGTGGGAACACAAACGTGACCCTTGGTTTTTTAAATCAGGAGGTGAAGGAAGCGGATTATACATTACCCATGACGGTGGTGAAAACTGGAAAAAAATCACCGAAAAAGAAGGCTTCCCTAAAGGAGAGCTAGGTAGAATTGGTGTTGCAATCGCTCCTTCAAACCCAAATACTGTGTATGCTTTGGTAGAAGCAAAAAAGAATGCCTTATACAAAAGTGAGGATGGTGGTTTTTCTTGGAAAAAAATCAACGACAAAAAAGGGATTGGAAATCGACCTTTTTACTATTCAGAAATTTATGTAGACCCTCAAAATGAATACAAATTATATACTGTTTTCACCTATGTGAATGTTTCTATTGATGGTGGAAAAAACTTTAAACAACTCATGCCTTCGTATGGTGCTAATAATGGTATTCACCCAGATCATCACGCTTGGTGGATTCACTCTAAAAACGGAAAATTTATGATTGATGGAAATGATGGAGGACTAAACATAACTAAAGATGGAGGTAAAACTTGGCGTTTTATTGGTAACTTACCTGTTGCACAATTTTATCATGTTAATGTTGATAATGAATTTCCTTACAACGTTTATGGCGGTATGCAAGATAATGGCTCTTGGCGAGGACCTGCTTATGTATGGAAAGCCCAAGGAATTCGTAATTCTTATTGGCAAGAAATTAGCTTTGGTGATGGTTTTGATGTAATTCCTGACAAAGACAACTCGCGTTATGGTTGGTCTATGAGTCAACAAGGATATGTATCTCGTTACGATTACAAAACAGGTAATAATTATACCGTTCGTCCAACACATCCTGATGCCGATGTAAAACTACGCTTCAATTGGAATGCTGCTATCAATATTGATCCTTTTGATAATTCCACACTATATTTTGGAAGTCAGTTTGTGCATAAATCAACCGATAAAGGGTTAACATGGAAAGTTATTTCTCCAGACTTAACTACAAATGATAAAAGTAAACTCAAACAGTCTGAAAGCGGTGGATTAACCATGGATGCAACCGGTGCAGAAAACCATTGTACCATTTTAGTTATTGAACCATCTCCTATTGAAAAAGATATGTTGTGGACTGCTACTGATGATGGACAAGTACATATTACTAAAAATGGAGGTACAACTTGGACAAATGTTGGCAAAAATCTAAAAGCATTACCAGAAAACAGTTGGATTACACAAATAAAAGCATCTAACAAAAATAAAGGAGAAGCTTTACTAGTTGCGAACGATTATCGTCGTTTTAACTATAAACCTTATGCTTACAGAACTAAAAATTATGGTACAACTTGGGAACGTATTGTTGATGAAAATGACGTAAGAAGCTTTACACAATGTATTATTGAAGACCCTATAGAACCTAATTTACTATTCTTAGGAACTGATGACGGTTTATATATTTCTATCAACGCAGGAAAAAAATGGACGAAATGGACGGAAGGCTTCCCTACTGTTCCTGTAAAAGATTTGATAATTCATCCAAGAGAACACGATTTAGTTATTGGTACTTTTGGTAGAGCAGCTTGGGTGTTGGATGATATTCGTCCGCTAAGAGCAGTAGCTAAAGACAACAATGTTCTTACCAAAAACATTGAGTTATTTACTCCACCAACAGCCTATCAAGCTGCCTACCAACAACCCACTGGTAGCCGATTTGGGGCTGACGCTATGTTTAATGGAACTAACAAAGGTCGTGGTGCTTTAGTTCAGTTTTATGTGAATAAACCAAAATCAGCAAAAAAACCTGAAGCAAAAGACAAAAATTCTATTAAAAAAGAAGACGAGAATACCATAAAATGGGATTCTATAAAGTTTGAGGTATTTGATGGTAACAGACTTATCAGAACTATTAAAAGAAAAACTCCTAAAGAAAACGGAATTCACAAAGGTGTTTGGTTTATGAGTGAAAAAGGTGTTACTCGACCTTCTAGAACTATCAGAAAACAAAAAAGAGAACCTAGGGGGGTACAAGTAAAACCTGGTACTTACAGAATAAAAGCTACGTTTGGTAACCAAACATCAGAACAAAACATTACCGTAAAATTTGACCCTAGACTGCGTATTTCTCAAAACGCAATCGATCAAAAATATACAGCAGCCAAAGACCTAGAAGCTCAGCAAAAAATTATAGCTGACGCAGTAAAACAGTTAGTTGAGAGTAAAAATATTGCAAATAGTTTCAACCAAAAACTATCTAAAAAAAACAAAAAACTTTACAAAGAATCAATTAAAGACTCTAAAGATATTGTTCAGAAAATAGATACACTTTTAGCTGTTTATTTAGGTAAGGTAGACAAAAGACAGGGTATTACACGAAACCCTGAAATGAATGTTACGCAACGTTTAGGAATAGCTAGCAGATACGTTAATAGTAGATTTGGAGAACAAACTTCTACAGAAAAACAATTAATTATTCAATTTAAAGAAGCACTAAAACCAGCACTAGAAAAAACCAATGCTTTCTTTGATAAAGATTGGAAAGAATATAAGATTGAAGTTGAAAAAATAGATTTATCTCCTTTTAAAGAAACCAAGCAATTTAGCTTAGAATAAAAGAGCTTGCTTGCTAAAAACGAAAATTAATAACCAAAACATACACTTATGAAAAAACATTTCTTACTACTTGCCATTGCCCTTTCGGTAGTTGCTTGTAAAACGGATAAAAAAGATTCTGATAAAACCAGTACAACGCTCAAAAAATATTCTATTGAGCAAATGATGGATAACGAAAATGTTTTTGGAGGAAGTTTTTCTCCTGACAACTCCAAACTACTCGTAACTAGTAATCGTTCTGGAATTTACAACATGTACACTGTTTCAACATCTGGAGGCGAGTTTGAACCTATTACAAAATCAGATAGTTCATCTGTTTTTGCCACATCTTATTTTCCAAAAGATGAAAGAATGTTATTCAGAATGGATAATAATGGTGATGAAATCTACCACATCTTTTTAAGAGAATTAAATGGGGACACTAGAGACTTAACACCTACTAAAGGTGCTAGAGCAGGCTTTTTTGGTTGGGCAAAAGACGAGAAGAGCTTCTTTTTCACTTCAAACGAAAGAGACAATCGTTTTATGGATCTCTATGAAATGGATCTTGAAACTTTTACTCCTAAAATGATTTATGAAAATAAAGAAGGTTATAACGTAGCAGCAATATCAAACAATAAAAACATACTAGCCCTAAGCAAAACGGTTAATACTAACGATAGCGATTTATTTTTGTTTGATATAACCGCCAAAGTAATCACCAAAATTAACCTAAGATTAAGTGGTAATTCAGCAGCTGATTTTTCTATCGATGATACTGAGTTTTACTATACAACAGATGCTGAAGGTGAATTTGCTACCTTAATGAAATATACTATTAGTACCAACGAAACAGAAAAAGTATTAGCTAAAGACTGGGATATTTCTGGAAGTTACTTTACCAATAATGGTAGCTACAGAGTAACATATATTAACGAAGATGCTAAAAACATAATTGAAGTTTATGATGTTAATGCTGGTAAAAACATAGAACTGCCTAATGTTAACGGAAAAAGCATTACTAGTGTTGGTTTTTCTAGAGATGAAAGCATGATGCGTTTTTATGCTGGTGGCTCTAACACTCCTTCTAACTTATATGTGTATGACTTAAAAACAAAAAAGCAAACACAACTAACTGATGTATTAAATAAAGAAATTAACCCCGAAGATTTAGTAAAAGCGAAAGTAATTCGTTACCCTTCTTTTGATGGAGTAACTATTCCTGCAATCTATTACTTGCCACATCAAGCTTCAAAAGATACTAAAGTTCCTGCTTTAGTTTGGGTTCACGGAGGTCCTGGTGGACAATCACGTCAAAATTTCAGTTCTAGAATTCAATATTTAGTAAACCATGGCTATGCTGTTTTAGCTGTAAACAATCGAGGCAGTAGCGGATACGGTAAAACCTTTTTTACTATGGATGATTTAAACCATGGAGAAAAAGATTTGCAAGATTGTGTAGAAGGAAAAAATTGGTTAGCAAAACAACCAGAAATTGATGCTGATAAAATAGGAATTATTGGTGGATCTTATGGTGGTTATATGACAATGGCTGCTTTAACTTATACTCCTGAAGAATTTGCAGTAGGTGTTAACATCTATGGAGTAACAAACTGGATGCGTACCTTAAAAAGCATTCCATCTTGGTGGGAGTCTTTTAGAGAAGCTTTATATAAAGAATTAGGAGACCCACACTCTGCAGACTCAGTAAGATTGAAAAGAATTTCTCCTTTATTCCATACTGATAAAGTAACTAAACCATTAATGGTGTTACAAGGAGCTAAAGACCCAAGGGTTTTACAAGTGGAGTCAGACGAAATTGTAGCTGGAGTTAAGAAAAATGGAGTTCCTGTAGAATATGTGCTGTTTGATGATGAAGGGCATGGTTTTGTTAAAAAGGAAAATCAAATAGAAGCTAATAGTAAAATCTTACAATTCTTAGATACCTATTTAAAGAAAAAAGAGCCTATTAAAAATAATGATTTATAAACAGGCAATACAATTTTAACATCCTAATTTCTCATAAGAGAAACCTGATTTTTATTTTTGCTTACATAACGCTTAAATCTCCTACATATAATTTATGTGGGGGATTTTTAATATAAAAAACAACCTCTTTAACAATTATGAAAAAGTTTACTTTTTTAATTATCACTTTATTTTCATTAAACAATTACGCCCAACAATCGGTAACTTCCAACCCAACAAAAGAACTCGGTGTTTGGTATATGTACAACGGATCTCATCAAATTTCTAATAAGTTTAGCTTAAAAACCATGGTACATTTTCGCTTCTTTGAAATTGGAGACGACATGCAACAATTCATTGGACGTTTAGGTGGTAATTATAAGTTCAATAAAACTATAAGTGCTACTGTAGGATATGCCTTCTTAAATACTGATAGAACTTTTGATGTTGATGCGGGTGATTTTAACGAGCATCGTATTTATGAAGACCTAAATGTAAGTCATAAAATAGCTAGCTTAAATTTAGCTCATCGTTTTAGAGGAGAACAACGTTTTTTTGAATCGACCACTGGCAATTTCTTTCGATATCAATTAGCCTTGGGGCATCCTATCAATGAAAAATGGTCTACATATCTATACAATGAAACCTTTTTAGATTTTGAGGGAGAAGCTTATAATCAAAATTGGTTTGGAGCTGGTTTTAAATACAAAGTATCTAATATTATAAAGCTTCAAGCAGGATATCAACTGATAAATGTAAACGAAGTTGGTAACTTTAATAGAATTCAATTAGGTGTTGCTATTAGTACTGATCATAGAAAATAGAAGTAACTATTATTTCATACTTTAGCAAAAATTAAATTTTCACGATGAACGAACCTACTTTTACTAACGACGCAATAGTATTTGGTATTTTAATGATTTCTTTAGGTTTTGTATTTTATACAGAATCTAAAACTTCAGGATTTTGGCACAAGTTTTATAAAATAGTTCCTGGGTTATTCATGGCTTATTTTATCCCAGCAATATTTACTACTTTAGGAGTTATTTCTCCAGAATGGGAAACTACCAATGCTGCAGGTGAAGTAATAAAAAGTAAATCACAGCTGTATTATGTTTCTAGCCGATTTCTATTACCTGCGGCTTTAGTTTTAATGACCTTAAGTATTGATTTAAAAGCTATTTTCAACTTGGGCTCTAAAGCATTAATCATGTTTTTCACAGGTACCGTAGGAATTGTAATAGGAGGCCCTATCGCTATTTTATTAATCTCAGCTGTTTCACCAGAAACAGTAGGTGGAGCTGGATTTGATGCTGTATGGAGAGGACTTTCTACCCTTGCAGGAAGTTGGATTGGAGGTGGTGCGAACCAAACTGCTATGCTAGAAATTTATCAATATAACCCTGCTAAGTATGGAGGAATGGTATTTGTTGATATTGTAGTTGCTAATATTTGGATGGCAATCATCTTAATTGGAATCGGTAAAAAAGATAAAATTAATAAATGGTTAAAAGCAGATACCTCAGCTATTGAAGACTTAAAAGTTCGAGTTTCTAACTTTACACAAAGTGTAAAAAGAACTCCAACTTTAACTGATTTTATAATTATGCTTGCCATTGCTTTTGGAACTGTTGGTTTCGGACATTTTGCTGGTGCATATTTAAGCGACATCTTTGCTTCTATAACGGCTAGTATGGAATCTCAAACTTGGAGAAATATTTTCTCTTTCTTAGGTTCTAATTTTTTCTGGCTAATTAGTATATCAACCATTACTGCTGTTGTCTTATCTTTTACAAAAGCCAAAAATTACGAAGGTGCAGGAGCTAGTAAAATAGGGAGTATTTTTATTTATGTACTGGTAGCAACTATTGGTATGAAAATGGACTTAACGTTGATTTTTGATAATTTCAACTTAATTTTTATTGGTTTGGTATGGATGGCAATTCATGCAGGATTGTTAATCTTAGTCGCTAAATTAATTCGTGCCCCTTATTTTTTCTTGGCAGTAGGAAGTCAAGCAAATGTTGGTGGTGCAGCTTCTGCTCCAATTGTAGCACAAGCTTTTCACTCATCATTAGCTACTGTTGGTGTTTTATTAGCTGTTTTTGGATACGCTATCGGAACTGTAGGTGCAATCCTATGTACAATTTTAATGGAAATAGCCTCAAAAGTTTAGGAGAAATCTGCATATTTGCAGCAGACAAATTTGAATTCAATGAAGAAAATTATTGCTCTTTTCGCAATTGCACTTGTTGCTTTTGCTTGTTCCTCTAAGAAAGAAGGAAACATGGTTGTTAAAGGTCAAGTTAAAGGATTAAAAAAAGGTACTTTATACCTTCAAAAAATGAAGGATACATTATTAGTATCTGTTGATTCTATGGCTTTATTAGGTGATGATAAATTTCTACTAACAGATAATGTTGAGTCTCCTGTAATGTATTACTTAACTTTTGACGGTAACACCACAGATAAACACATTATGTTTTTCGGTGAAGAAGGTGAAATTACTATAAATGACAAAATTGAAGAATTTGGTTTTAAACCTGAAATAAAAGGCTCTAAAAACCAAGAAGTAATGAATAAGTACCGTAAAATAAACCAACGTTTTATGGGTCAACGTTTAGATTTTGTAAAAAAAGAAGTTGAGGCTCGTCAAGCTAAAGATGAAGTACAACTAGAGCAAGTGGAAGCTGATTATAAGAAAATGATACGTCGTCGTTTCTTATTCTCTACAAACTTTGCGATTGCTAACAGTGATAGTGAAGCTGCTCCGTACATTGCGTTGTCTGAACTATATGACGCTAACATTAAACTTTTAGATACTATTAATAATAGTTTAACTGATAAAGTTAAAAAATCAGAATATGGTAAACGTTTACAAAAGTTTGTAGATGATATAAAAGCTAAAGAAGGAAAATAAAATTTCCCCTTCTAATGAAAAACAAAGAAGCTCATTTAAGTTAAATGAGCTTCTTTGTTTCTAAATCTTAAAAGACATTACTGGTAATTTACTGTGATTAGCAATATCTTCAGAAATACTACCTTCAAAAAAGTGAGCTATTCCTTTTCTACCATGTGTTGCTACAACTAAAACATCTGAGTTAATTTTGTTTGCGTAGTAAAACACTCCTTTTTCCACAGAATAATCAGAAACTATTTTTACTTTTTGAGCACTTTCTTCATAACTTTCATTCGTTTGACTGAAAAAACGCTTCATTTTCCCTTCTAACTCTTTCGTGCTTTTAAACTTAGAAGTTGGTGTGCTTACATATACCATTTCTATATCTGCATTAAACTTCTTAAGAAACTCTTTTGCTTCCATATATGGCTTTACATCATCATCAGAAAAATCACATGCAAATAATATTTTTTCTATTTGTTTTACAATTGGTTCCTCTTTAATTACTAATACAGGCACATGCGCGTAACGAATTACTTTTTCTGTATTAGAACCAATAAACATTTCTTTTAAACCACTAGCTCCTTTAGACCCCATAACTATCAAGTCTGCCCCTTCATTTCTTGCCAACTGATCTATTTCACTAAAAATTTTAAAGTGCTTTATAATTGGGGTTACTTTTATATCTGATAAATAATCTTTCTGTAAAAATTCTGCTAATTTCTTCTCAGTCATTTTTAAGTAAAACAGCATTTCTTGCTCTAAATAACTTTCTGATTGGCTTAAAACAGCGTTAGACAACTCAAGCATATGTACTACCAATACCTCAGCGTCTGATCTTTTTGCTAAAAAAGCTGCTGTTTGTAATGCATTTTCAGAATATTCAGAAAAATCAACTGGGACTATAATTTTTTTCATGATTTATTACTTTTAGGTTTAATGTTTCCTATAAAGTTACCTAAATTTTATTAGTAAAACTATGATTTTTGTCACTTTATAAACCACTATATATTCTATACATTTGCTTTCTTAAATTTTACATTTGTTATGGATAAAAACTCTTCTAAATTTGTGGGCGTTATTGTACGTGCCTTTATTTCTTTAATGGTCGTTTCTATTTTAGGTATTTTATTAAAGTTCTTTATTACCATACCCAATCGTCTTTTTTTTAATAGACCTATAGCATATACCAGTACACATTATTCATATAAACCAGGACAAAATGGATGGACTTTTGATTTTTTTGCATTAAATAATGATGGTTTATATATAACCCTTCCTTTACTTTTAGTGATTTTTATTGCTCTATTTTTTTACTTTGGGATATTTTCTGCTATTGCAGCATTTTTAAATTTTAAAGCACAAAACACGCAATTAGCCAAAAGAGATTTTATTTTAACACTACTTGTTGTTAGCTTCTACTTTATGCCCAAATTCATAAATATTGATTCTTTTTTAAACATTAATGAAAGAGGTGCTTATGTACTTAAAGAGCGTATATATAATCCTAATAATGAAATTTGGGAAATAGGTATACAAAAAATAAAAGGTAGCTATATTAAAGAACACAAAACCGTAAGCAATGACTCTTCATTTTTAATTGTAAAAAAAATTAATACTTCCAAAGTAGATACTGTTTTATTTGAAAAGTTAGTTCTTCCTGCTAATAATATTCATACTTTTAATGCAAAAAACACTCTATGGTTATTTGAAGCTTCTAATAATTATTTAAGGGCTTTTGACATGGTTAACAGCTCCATGATTATAAAAAATAAAGAGAATTTAAATCGTATGATGCCAGAAAAATATCAAGAAAGAGGTATTGCCGAATTAAGTTACTCTCCTGCTCAAAAAAATAGTATTTATATAAAAACTAATTATGGTGAGGTATTATACTTGCATACAGATGATAATTTAATCACTGATAAATATAAATACATTAACAACACATACTATTTAAAACGCATAAACGAACATAGATATAAGTTATTTGCAAAAAAGAAACAGCTAGCTGCTACTTTACAAGAAGCTATATTTTTAAATGCTGAAGTTATTTCTTACACAAGTAGTGTTATTATTATTAGACACAAAGTCAACATAAAAAAAGAAACACCGTATACCATTTCGGCATATGATACTACAACAGGAAATAAACTATGGGACTTTAATGAAGAAAACAATTCTTTTTTAAATGATGTTCATGGTAAAATAATTGTAGACGTAACTTTTTTACCAAACAAAACAGTTCTTAGTTTTTATGATGCTTTTACATTAAAAGGAAATGTAATAATAGATAATCAAGGAAAACCTATAACACAAAATATTGAAAATTAACTAAGAAACAAAAAAACTAGCAAATAGACATTAAAAGAACATCTTGTGTATTGCATATTTAGGCTGTTTTAAATTATGGTTAATGACAGCCTTCAACTGAATTATGAATATCTGTTACAGGAAGAGGAGAAACATAAGGTATTCCTAACCCTAATCCTCTAAGAATAAACAATACTCCTATAAAAACTACAACATAAGGTATTGCTTGTTGAATTCTTTTTCGCACTAAACCATTTGCAAAATTACCTACATAAACTACTGCTGTCATTAACGGTATAGTCCCTAACCCAAATAGAAACATATATAGGCTTCCTGACAACATATTTGTTGTAGTTAGTGCTCCAAAAACTGCCATATACACTAATCCGCAAGGCAAAAATCCATTTAGAAAACCGATGGTAAAAAAAGTATCATTTCCTTTTTTCTTTAATTCTTTCCCTAAAGAAGATTTTACCTTCATTACCAATTTATTTATTGGATTTGAGAAGTTGTATTTTTGAAAGGTTTTAGGTACAAAAATTGCCAAAATCATTAATACTCCAACAATAATAGAAAGTTGTTGCTGAAATCCGAAGAAATAAAACCCTTTTCCTAATAAACCAAACAAAAAGCCTATTAAACTATAAGTAAATAAGCGTCCAAAATGATAGCTCGTAATTTGAAAAAACTGTTTTACTTTATTCGTTCTGTCTACAGGTAACATAAAGGCTATAGGACCACACATGCCTATACAGTGAAAACTACCTAATAAACCAAATATGATTGCTGAAAGAAACATTAATATACTAACTCTTTCTGAAATAAATAATCTTTATTTTTGTAGTTCCAGGAAACTGTTATGTTCCAACGACCACCCAACAAACGTTTCTCAGGCACGAGCAAATATGTTTCGGAGATCGAAATAGGCATTTCGAAATCCAGTTGTTTATCAGATGGTCTGTATAGGAACACTTTTCCTTTTATATCTTTAGGGTTAAAGTCCGTTGGAAAATGGACTTTAATTCCTTCAGTTACTTTTTCTATTTTAATATTCTTTTTTAATGCTTTTGCATTTTTAGTAGCATCTAATTTGTTCTGAAATTCTAATTCTTGTTGATAATATTTTTCAGTTACCAAATCGTGATTAAAGTTTTTACCTGTACTCATCGTAATTACGAAATACATAATAAAGCCTATAAATCCTATTATTGCTATTACTATACCCGTGCCCCAGTTTAATTTCATTTTAATTTGTTTTTAGTCTTTGGTTCTTAATCTTTATTCGTACTTACTCCTAAAAACTAATGAGCTTTAGACTGATTTATCTATAACTTCTTGGTCCTAAAAAGTTGGTTGTAGTCGTTTCAATAAGTTTATCACCACTATATACACCTATTTTTAGTTTTTCTTTTTCATTTTTCATTTCAGACTGATGTAACTCTATAAATAAGGTTCCTTCTGCTAATCCTTGTTTAGGTACTTCAAAATCTTGATGTGTTACTGTTTCTATCGTTCCATTATGAGATAGCAATTTATAACTCACATTGTCTATCTGTTCGGTTGTTTTATTTACTACTTTAAAAGTGTAAATATTACTAATAATTCCGTTTTCTTTATGTTGATACAATTGACCTGGTAATCGTAAAATTGTAGCTTCTACATCATTTCTTAAAAATAACATTCCTACTAAAATTCCAGTCAAAATGAATAATACAGCAGAGTACCCCTTCATCCTTGCTGTAAACTTAAAAGGAGCTTTTTTAACAATGTTTTCTTCACTGGCATAACGAATTAACCCTTTTGGCAACCCAACTTTTTCCATCATGTGGTCACATTCATCAATACAAGCTGTACAGTTTACACACTCTAACTGTGTTCCGTTACGAATATCAATTCCTGTAGGACATACATTAACGCATTGAAAACAATCAATACAATCTCCTTTTCCTGTCGCTGTTCTATCTTCTTTTTTATTAAACTTTCCTCTTCCTGCCTTTCCTTCTCCTCTTACATGATCATAGGCAACATTAATCGTTTTATTATCTAACAATACTCCTTGTAATCTACCATAAGGACAAGCAATAATACACACTTGCTCTCTAAACCATGCAAAAATAAAATAGAACACTCCTGTAAAAATTAACAATGAAATTAAAGTACTTACATGATCTAATGGGTTTCCTGTTATATAACTTATAAGCTTATCACTTCCTATTAAATATGCTAAGAATACATTTGCTATAATAAAAGAGATTATAAAAAAGAGAACCCATTTTAAAATTCTTTTTCTAATCTTTTCAGCATTCCAAGATTGCTTAGCCAAACGAATTTGCTTTCCTCTATCTCCTTCAATTAAATATTCTATTTTTCTGAAAACCATTTCTAAAAAAATGGTTTGTGGACAAATCCATCCACAAAAAATTCGACCAAAAACAACTGTAAATAGAATGATAAACACCACTCCTATTATCATGGAGATTACCATTAAATGGAAATCTTGTGGCCAAAAAGGAAATCCGAAAATATTAAACTTACGCTCTAAAACATTGAATAGTAAAAACTGATTTCCGTTAATTTTAATGAAAGGTGCTAGTAATAAAAAAGCTAATAAAAAGTAGCTTACATAGCTTCGGTATTTATAAAACTTACCACTTGGTTTTTTTGGAAACACCCAAGCCCTTTTTCCTTCATCATTTATAGTACCAATACTATCTCTGAATTGTTCGTTTTTGGGTGTTTCCATAATCAACTATTAAAAACTAATTTGTAACTATTATTTTTATTGAATACTGTCTTTTGGCTGTTCTTCTGTTGGTTCTGCAACAGCTGGTGCTTGACCTTCTTCTTTATATAACTCTCCTTGAGGTTCTTTTGGTTTTGCTGGGGTAGTTCCTTGTAAAGAAATAATATAACTTGCTACTTTTTGAATGTCTTTTGGCTTTAAAGTTTTATTCCAAGCAACCATCCCTTTACCGTCTCTACCTCCATTAGAAATCGTGTTAAAAATGTTTTTGACACCTCCACCTAAAATCCAATATTCATCGGTTAAGTTTGGTCCAATACCTCCACCACCATCTGCAATGTGACAAGCAGCACAGTTTAGGTTATATACTGCTTTACCTCTACTTAAATCACCAGCATCTGTTAAAACAGTTACCGTTTCAGCATCAATAACTGCTTCTTTAGAGTTTGATTTAAACGCTGCTAATTCTCTTTTAGCTTCTGCTACAGCTTGTGCATATTCCATTTCTTGATTATCTGCTCCTAGTACATGATATCTTACTAAATATACTGCTGCAAAAATAATTGTTGCATAGAACATATATAGCCACCATGGTGGTAAGTTATTGTCTAACTCTTTAATTCCATCATAGTTATGATCAAGAATAATTTCATCCTCTTCTTCCACGGCTTTAGCTTCCGTCCATTTATCTATAATTTTCTTTGCCCAAGCCCAGTTATCAACTTCTTCTGGTTGAATACCATCCTTTTCCATTTGAAGCTGCTTTGCTTTTTGTTGAGCAACTATATTTAACGCTTCTTTTAAAATAACTACTGTTACAAGCCCCACAATTGCTATCCATACTAACGGATGTTCATACAAACTAAATGGATTTTTGTATGATTTAATTGCAGTAGCAATAGCAAAAAAGGTTACTGCAACAAAAATGATATATACTATAGATTGAAAATATTTTTTCATCTTGTTTAATTTTACTAATTATCTAAAGGTAATTTACTTACATTTCTTATATATTCTCTTTTGGCCGTAAATACCCACCAAAACAACACTACAAAAAATGTAAAAAATATGGTTAGCGAAATAATTGGGTATATTTCAATACCTGCAATAGTTTCCATATGGCTTTTCACAAACTTTAACATAATTTCTAGTTTTTAGCGCTTAATTGATCTTCAATATCTTTTACTTTAATATCGGTTCCTAATCTTTGTAAGTAAGCGATTAAGGCTACGATTTCTCTATCTTTCATTTCAATGAAAGTTTGTCCGTTTTCTTGAGCATATTTCTTATCTGCTTCATAGTTTGTTGCAAAATCTGGATCAGCATATAAGTTCTCTTGAATTTTGGCTCCTTGCTCTTCCATACTTGCTTGCGCATTGGCTATATCTTCTTTAGTATATGGAACACCTAAACTAACCATTGCTTTCATTTTACCTTCGGTATCGCTCTTATCTAATTCGTCTCTTACTAACCATTGGTATGAAGGCATGATAGAACCTGGTGAAGTACTTTGCGGATCGTACATGTGATTTAAGTGCCAACTATCATTATACTTACCTCCAATTCTTAATAAATCTGGACCTGTACGTTTAGATCCCCACAAGAAAGGATGATCGTATACAAACTCTCCTGCTTTTGCGAACTCTCCATAACGTTCTACTTCTGATCTGAATGGACGTACCATTTGTGAATGACATCCTACACACCCTTCACGGATATAAATATCTCTACCTTCCAATTCTAAAGGTGTATATGGTTGTACGCTTGTTATAGTTGGAATATTTGACTTCACTAATAAAGTTGGTATAATTTGAACAACACCTCCAATTAAGATTGCTACTGTAGCATAGATTGTTAATTTTACAGGTCTTCTTTCTAACCAAGTATGCCAACCTTCTTTAGAAGTTCTGTATTTAGATACTTTTGTTAATGCCGCTGCTTCTGCTAGTTCATCTGTTACTCCACTTCCTGATCTTACCGTTTTAACAATGTTGTATAACATTACAAATGCTCCAAGGATAAATAAACTTCCTCCAATAGCACGCATCCAATACATTGGAATAATTTCATTTACTGTTTCTAAGAAGTTACCATATGTTAATGTTCCATCAGGGTTGAATTGTTTCCACATTGAGGCTTGTACAAATCCTGCTACGTACATTGGCAATGCATACATGATAATACCTAAAGTACCAATCCAGAAGTGGAAGTTTGCCAATGCTGTAGAATATAATTTTGTTTTAAACATTCTTGGTACTAGCCAATATAACATACCAAAGGTTAAGAAACCATTCCATGCTAAAGCACCTACGTGTACGTGAGCAATAATCCAATCACTAAAGTGAGCAATTGCATTTACATTTTTTAATGATAGCATTGGTCCTTCAAAAGTTGCCATACCATAACCTGTAATCGCTACTACCATGAATTTTAATACTGGATCAACTCTTACTTTATCCCATGCTCCACGGAGTGTTAATAATCCGTTGATCATACCTCCCCAAGATGGTGCAATTAACATTACAGAAAATGCAACTCCTAAATTTTGAGCCCATTCTGGCAATGAAGTATATAATAAATGGTGAGGTCCTGCCCAGATGTAGATAAAAATCAACGACCAGAAGTGTACAATCGATAATCTATACGAGTATACTGGACGATTTGCCGCTTTAGGAACAAAATAGTACATTAATCCTAAGAACGGAGTAGTTAAAAAGAACGCCACCGCGTTGTGTCCATACCACCATTGTACCAATGCATCTTGAACTCCTGCATATACTGAGTATGATTTTAAGAAACCAACTGGTAGTGCTAAACTATTAAATATGTGTAATACCGCTACGGTTACAAAAGTTCCTAAGTAAAACCAAATAGCTACATATAAATGACGTTGTCTTCTTTGTAAGATTGTCCAAATCATATTAGCACCAAAAGCTACCCAAACTAATGCTATGGCAATATCAATTGGCCACTCTAATTCAGCATATTCTTTTGATGTAGTATACCCCAGCGGAAGTGTTATGGCTGCTGCAACAATTATTAACTGCCATCCCCAAAAGTTAAAGTTACTTAAAAAATCACTCGCCATACGGGCTTTCAGTAATCGTTGTAGTGAGTAATAAACTCCTGCAAAAATGGCATTTCCTACGAAAGCAAAAATTACTGCATTCGTATGCAATGGTCTTAAACGTCCAAAACTTAACCATGAAATTCCATCAGTTAAATTTGGGAATAAGAACATAAAAGCCAATAACAATCCTACTGAAAAACCTACTATCCCCCATAGTAAGGTTGCGTAGATGAATTTTTTTACGATTTTATTATCGTAATAAAATTGTTGCATTTCCATAATCTATTTGAATTTAATATCTATTGTTAATTGTTAGTTTTTGTTTCTTCTTTTACCAGTTCATCATCAAACAACATGCGAACTGAGGGTGTGTACGAATCATCGTACTGCCCTTTTTTTACTGAAACAATAAATGCTATAAAGAAAATAATAGCCACTAAAATACTTAGTGATAGTAGTAAGTAAATAACGCTCATATCTTGCCTGATAATTATAGTTCAAAGATACTTGTGAAGATTTTCTTAAAATATGACTTTTGTCATGTTTCAAGTTTTTTGTACAAAAAAACTCGAAGAAAAAATATTCGAGTTATTTGTTGTTTAAATTGTCATTGAAAACAGTTTGGTTTCAGGTTGTTTTTTGTGTAATTTTTTATCAAATGCCATACAAATATTACGCACATAGGGTCTTGCCTTTTCTGGAACAGTTAACTTACTCCCTTTTATAGAAACCAAACCATCAGCCATCATTTCTTCTAATTTTTCTATATGTGTTTCTACATTTTCAATCTGTAACGAATATTCTTCCCACGATGTGGAAAAATGACACATAATATTTAAGATATGTTTTCTTATGATTAAATCTTCTTTGGATAATATATGTCCTCTAAACACAGGTATTTCTCCTTCGTTTACAACTCTTTCGTACTCTTTTACCGTTTTTACATTTTGTGCAAATCCGTACCAAGAATCAGATATTGACGACATTCCTAAACCAACCATTAATTGCGTTTTGTTAGCGGTATACCCCATAAAGTTACGATGTAATGTTTTCTCTTGGGTGGCTTTGTACAAACTATCAGTAGGTAGTGCGAAATGATCCATTCCTATTTCTACATACCTCATTTCTGCAAATAACTCCTTTCCTATTTCATACAGTTCTCGTTTTTCTTCATTCTTCGGTAAATCATCTTCATTAAAACCTCGTTGTCCAACTCCTTTTACCCAAGGAACATGTGCATAACTATAAAACGAAATCCTATCAGGCTCTAATTCTTTGGTTTTATTAATAGTATAAATTACATTTTCTTTGGTTTGAAATGGAAGCCCGAACACTAAATCGTGACTAATAGAAGTATATCCTATTTCTTTTGCCCAATTGTGTACTTTTTGGACATTCTTAAAAGGTTGTACTCTATGAATTGCCTCTTGCACTTTAGGATTGTAATCTTGTACTCCAAAACTTACTCTTGTAAAACCTAAATCGTATAGTGTTTGTAAGTGTTCTTTAGTGGTGTTATTTGGATGCCCTTCAAAGCTGAATTCATGTTCGGGGTGTTTTTTTGCATTGACAAAAATCCCGTCAATTAACCTTTTTAATTGTGTCTCTGAAAAGAATGTTGGGGTTCCTCCTCCTAAGTGAATTTCTTTTATCACTGGTGTTTCATCTACCAAATCAACATATAATTGCCACTCTTTCAAAACTGTTTCTATATACGGACCTTCCATTTCATGACGCTTGGTTATGTGTTTATGACATGCGCAAAATGTGCATAAACTTTCACAGAATGGTAAATGAATGTATAAACTGATTCCTTCATCTGCATTACTTTCTATAAACGACTGTTTAAAGGTTTTTATCCATTTTTCTTTTGAAAAAGTATCGTTATCCCAATACGGAACTGTTGGATAGCTCGTGTATCTGGGACCTGGAATATTATATTTTTGTATTAGTGAGTTTTTCATGTGTGTATTTTTATTAGCAAGAGATTTCTCGCTATCACTCGAAATGGCAATTATGCCAATTCTAGAGCTATTTCTATCATTTCTTTAAAAGTTTGTTCTCTTTCATCTACGGTAGTTCTCTCTCCTGTAACTAAACTATCTGAAATCGTTAAGATGGATAACGCATTTACTTTATGTTTAGCTGCAACTGTATACAATCCGTTAGTTTCCATTTCAACACACAATACCCCATACGCTGACCATTTTTTATAGCTTTCAAATTCATCGGCATAGAATTCATCTGAACTTAAAATATTTCCTGCTTTTAATGGAATTCCTTTCTGCTTCGCAGTTTCAATAGCTTTTTGGAATAGTTCAAAACTTGCTGTTGGCGCAAAATCAGCCCCATTAAAACGGATGGTATTTAATCCTGAGTTAGTAGATGCCGCCATAGCAATAACAATATCACGGATTTTAACTTCTTTTTGATAAGAGCCTGCAGATCCTACTCTTATTAAATTTTTAACTCCATATTCATTAATTAATTCATGAGCATAGATTAATGCAGAAGGAATTCCCATTCCTGTTCCTTGAACAGAAATTTGTTTTCCATGATATGTTCCTGTAAATCCTAACATACCACGAACATCATTATAACAAATTGGATTTTCTAAAAATGTTTCTGCTATCCATTTTGCACGCATAGGATCGCCTGGTAATAAAACAGTTTCTGCTATTTCTCCTTTTTTTGCTTCTATATGTATGCTCATTTTAATATTGATTTTTACCTGAAACACCACTAGTTACTAAAGAAACTCCAGAAGAAGTTCCTAAACGTGTTACTCCCATTTCTATATACTTCTTAGCTGTTTCTATATCTCTAATACCCCCAGCTGCTTTTATCTGAGCTCTTCCATCTACAACACTATCCATTATTGCAACGTCTTCAAAAGTTGCTCCTCCAGTACCAAAACCTGTCGATGTTTTTACATAATCAGCACCGGCTTCTACCGCTAATTCACTTGCTACTTTAATTTGTTCTTTAGATAAGTAACAGTTTTCAAAAATTACTTTTAATATATTTCCTCCTATTTCTTCTTTAATCAATCGGATTTCGTTTTCTACATAATCTTCGTCTCCTTCTAACAGCTTACCTATATTGATAACCATATCAATTTCTGAAGCCCCCTTTTTTATACAATCTTTAGCTTCAAAAACCTTAGCTCTGGTTGCCATTGCTCCTAATGGAAAACCTATTACTGCTGCTACTTTCACTTCTAAGTCTTGTAATTCTTTAGCTGCTAACTCTACATAACATCCATTTACGCAAACTGCATAAAAATTATATTCTTTAGCTTCATTACACAACTTAACAATATCTGCTTTTGTTGCTGTTGCTTTTAGTAACGTATGGTCTATGTATTTATTAATATTCATAATTATACATCTTTTACTCTTTTTAAAGTATCTAATTTTGATAACGATAACCTTACAACACTTTCTTCGATAGCTGTTAGATTATGTACTACTTGTGGTTTTAATGAAATTATATCTCCAGTAACCATTTGTTTTACTTCTCCTGCAACTCCAAAATCTATAGATCCTTTTATTATTTGAACAATGATTGCAAATGGAGCTTGGTGATCTTCCATAGTTTGTCCTTTTTTAAATACCACTCGTATTTCTTTTGAAAAATCTGTATCTAATAATAAAGACACTCCTGGTTTAAGTTCATTAAACTTTATATCATTTAAAAATGAGGCTACTTGCATAATTTTTTATTTTATTTTTCTTCCTAATATATTGGTAGCTATGGTTGTAAAAACCACGACACTAATTGAACTCAACGGCATTAAAATAGCTGCTATTACTGGCATTAATTGTCCTGTTACCGCAAAATAAAGTCCAACAATATTGTACATTAAAGATAGTAAAAAACAATACTTTATAATTTTTATAGCCTTTTTCGATGCTTTAATGTAATTTCCTATTTCACTAAATTTTGTAGCATCTAAAATAGCATCGCATGCAGGTGAAAAGACATTGATATTTTCTGATAATGCTACTCCTACATTACTTTGTGCTAGCGCTCCTGCATCGTTTAATCCATCACCAATCATCAATACACTTTTATTTTTCTCTTGTAGCCCTTCTACGTAGTGTAACTTATCTTGTGGTTTTTGATTGAATAAAAATGTAATTTCCTTTGGTAACAATTCTTCCAAAAACTTCTTTTCTCCTTCATTATCTCCTGAAACTACCGATAAATCATATTCTTTACTTAAATCAGAAAACAAGCCTTCAACTCCTTTTCTATAGGCATTCTTGAATATGTATTTTCCTTTGTAATCGTTATTTACACTAATATGAACCGAAGTATCAAGGTTTGATTGTTCTTTTGCATTTTTCACAAAAGAAGATGAGCCTATTTTTATAGTTGTTTGTTGGTAACTTGCTTCAATTCCTTTTCCTACATATTCTTGATAACCTTCAACAGGTAACATTTCTTCTTTTAATGAAGTATATAGCATTCTACTCAACGGATGATTTGATGCTCGTAATGAACTTTTTAAAATCGATTTATGCGTTTTGTTCAAACCTTCCCCTTCGTATGTTATCGTGTTTTCTTTATTTGTAGTAAGTGTACCTGTTTTATCAAAAATAACCGAACTTACTGCTGCTAATTGTTCTACTACCGTTGCATTTTTTAAGTAGAATTTCTTTCTTCCAAAAATTCGTAAGATATTTCCTAAAGTAAACGGTGCTGCTAATGCAATAGCACACGGACATGCAATAATTAATACTGACGTAAATACATTTAATGCCAAACTTGAATCGTGATACAACCAAAATGCTGTAGACAAAAACGCTATAGACAATACGATTATCGTAAAGTTTTTACTGATTTTATCGGTTAATGTTTTGAATGATGAGTTTTTATCTTTCTGAAACACATCGTTACTCCATAACTGTGTCAAGTAACTTTGTGAAACTGAAGCTAGTACCTCCATCTCTATACTTCCTGATAATTGTTTTCCTCCTGCAAATAACTTATCTCCTGACTTTTTATTTACAGGAACTTCTTCACCTGTAACAAAGCTATAATCTATTTTTGCCTCTCCGCTAATTAAAATTCCATCAACAGGGATTAACTCTTGATTCCTTATTAGTAATCTATCTCCTTTTGTAACGTCATATATTTGTGTGTTCTCCTCCTTGCCATCAATAGTTATCTTGGTTACAGCAATTGGAAAATAAGATTTATAATCACGTTCAAATGATAAGAAATTATAGGTCTTTTGCTGAAAAAACTTTCCTAGTAATAAAAAGAAAACGAGTCCTGTTAAACTATCAAAAAAGCCTGTTCCTAAGTCAAAAACTATTTCTGCTGTACTACGTATAAACAGTACTAAAATTCCTAAAGCAATTGGAACATCAATATTTAAAATTTTTGAACGAAGTCCTTTATATGCTGAAATGAAATAATCTTGTCCTGCATAAAAAACTACAGGAAGTGAAAATGCGAACATTAACCAACGGAAGATTCCTTTATATTGTTCTAACCAGTATTCAGACACTTCAAAATACTCTGGAAATGACAAGAACATCACATTTCCAAAAGCAAAACCTGCTATTCCTAACTTATAAATTAGACTACGATCTACTTTCTTTTTACCAACCTCATAATCTTCTAAACTTATGTAAGGTTCGTAACCAATAGAACTTAATAGTAATACGACCTCTTTAAGTGATGTTTTTTCAGAGTTAAAAGTAATTCGAACTGTTTTCTTCGGAAAGTTAACCTGTGATGAAGACACATACTCTTGTAGTTTGTGTAAATTTTCTAATACCCAAATACATGAGCTACAATGTATATGCGGAATGTATAAATTTATTACCTGCACATTACCGTCGTTAAACTCTAATAGTTTATCTACAATAGATCCATTATCCAAGAAATCATATTTTCCTTGTATCTCTTCAGGTATTGCTCCTGGGTTGTTTTGAAAATCATAATAACAAGTTAGATCGTTTTCTGAAAAAATTTCATAAACTGTTTTACATCCATTACAGCAGAAAAATTTATCTTCTATTGTAATTGTTTTTGTATCGCACTCGTTACCACAATGAAAACATGTTGTGCTTTCCATATTTACTCTTTTGCCTTGTACAAATGTCCGATAAGATTACAAATTAAAACATGATAATTATCAGCTTTTCCGTATATTTGAGTAGCAAAAAAAAGGCATATTATGAGCAAATGTGAACAGTGTATTATTCGAGAATTCAACTCTTTAAAAGCCTTGACTAAAGATGAATTAGTAAGAATCTCTGGGTGCAAAACTTCTAAAACAATTAAAAAGGGAGAGACTCTTTTTAATGAAGGGGAGTACATTAATGGTGTTTTTTGTGTTAAGGACGGTGTTTGTAAAGTATCTAAAATGAGTGATAATGGTAGAGATCAAATTATTCATTTAATTAGAAAAGGAGATATTTTAGGTGAACGTAGTTTAATAAACAATGAAGCTTCTAATTTAAAAGCCATTGCCGTAAATGATATGGAAGTTTGCTTTATTCCTAAAGAAGAAATTCTCAGAGATTTAGAAAACAATTCTAACTTTTCCATGAATGTTTTGAAAAAAATGGCTAATTCTTTAAAGAAAGCTGACGGTGTTATTGTTGATATGGCTCAAAAAACTGTAAAACAACGTTTAGCTGCTACTCTCTTACTATTAGACACTAAGTTTGATAAAAACGAAAATGGCTCTATAAACATTAATTTATCAAGAGAAGATATTGCTAATATTATAGGCACAGCAACTGAAAGTGCTATCCGTTTACTTTCTGAGTTTAAAAAGAAAAAATTAATCGATTTAAAAGGAAAAGAAATATTTATAACTGATGTAAAAACTCTAAAAGAGCTTTCAGAAGGGTTCTAATCTTTCTTATATTATTACAAACAAAAAAATCGTCTAAATAGACGATTTTTTTGTTTTAGGCTTCACCAGTAGTACCTCCAAAGTTCATTGGAATTGGTGGCTGCTCGTAATCTTTAATTTCACCATGTGCTTGTTCAAACTTACGAATATTGTCTGCTAATGCTTTTGATAAACGTTTAGCATGCTGTGGTGTTAAAATTATTCTTGATTTTACTTTTGCTTTTGGAACTCCAGGCATAATATTAATAAAATCTACTATAAACTCTGAAACCGAATGGTTTATAATAGCTAAATTACTATAGGTTCCTTCTGCTATTTCTTGATCTAATTCTATATTTAATTGTGGGTCTTTATTATTATCTTCCATAATTAAGTCTTACTATTATTTAGTTAAAAAATAAGGGTTTAGAGTTCTAAGAACTCTAAACCCTTGATATTATTTATAAACTCAAGTTTTTATAAACTTTGTTCAATCTCATCCTTAGGTCCAACTACTATGTCTTCGTAAGCTCTCATTCCTGTACCAGCTGGTATACGTTTACCAACAATTACATTTTCTTTTAATCCTTCTAAGGTATCAATTTTACCGTTTACAGCGGCTTCATTTAATACTTTAGTTGTTTCCTGGAATGATGCAGCTGAGATAAATGACTTCGTTTGTAACGATGCTCTTGTAATACCTTGTAATACTTGCTCAGCTGTTGCTGGTTGTGCATCACGTGCTACTACTAAGTTTTTATCTTCTCTACGTAATAACGAGTTTTCATCTCTTAATTGACGAGCTGAAACTATTTGTCCTGCCTTTAAATTTGTAGAATCTCCAGCATCTTCAACAACTTTCATTCCGTAAATAGCATCATTTTCTTTGATGAAATCAATTTTATGAACTAATTGATTTTCTAAGAATAAAGTATCTCCTGAATCAATAATTCTAACTTTACGCATCATTTGACGTACTACTACTTCGAAATGCTTATCGTTAATCTTCACCCCTTGTAAACGATATACTTCTTGAATTTCGTTTACTAAGT
This sequence comes from Tenacibaculum sp. 1_MG-2023, assembly GCF_030547425.1. Classification (GTDB taxonomy): domain Bacteria; phylum Bacteroidota; class Bacteroidia; order Flavobacteriales; family Flavobacteriaceae; genus Polaribacter. Next base: position 31,721 of record NZ_JAUORH010000012.1, read on the forward strand.
ACTCTTGTACTGCTGAAGGTCCTTTAATATTTAAGATATCTATTGGAGTAATTGCTCCGTCAGATAATGGCATTCCTGCTTTAATAAAGTCGTTTTCTTGAACTAAGATTTGATTAGATAACTTAATTAAGTATTTCTTAATCTCTCCAGTTTTAGATTCGATAATAATTTCACGATTACCACGCTTAATCTTACCAAATGATACAACTCCATCAATTTGCGCTACTACAGCTGGATTAGAAGGGTTACGCGCTTCGAATAACTCTGTTACACGTGGTAAACCTCCTGTAATATCTCCTGCTTTACCAGACTTACGAGGAATCTTAACTAAAGTTTTACCTGATTCTACTTTATCTCCATCACTTACCATTAAGTGTGCTCCTACTGGTAAACTGTACGAACGTAACGCGTTACCATCAGCATCTTCAATAATTAATGAAGGAATAATCTTCTTATTCTTAGAATCTGTAATTACTTTTTCTTGGAATCCTGTTTGTTCATCAACTTCTACAGAGAAGTTAATTCCTTGCTCTAAGTTATCAAACTTAACTTTTCCTCCAAACTCAGAAACAATAACTCCGTTAAATGGATCCCATTGACATACTGCATCTCCTTTCTTAATGGTCTTTCTATCTTTATCAAAAAGAATAGAACCATAAGGAATAATGTTAGTACTTAATACAATTCCTGTTTTCTTATCTGTAATCTTAATCTCTGCTGTACGAGAAATTACGATTTCTACTTCTTCTCCTGCTGAATCTTTACCTTTTACAGTACGTAAATCATCAATTGATACAGAACCGTCGAATTTAGCGATTAACTTATTATCTTCTGAAATGTTTCCTGCTACCCCACCAACGTGGAACGTACGTAATGTTAACTGTGTACCAGGCTCTCCAATAGATTGTGCTGCAATTACACCAACTGCTTCACCTCTTTGAACTTTTTTACCTGTTGATAAACTTTGTCCGTAACATTTTTCACAGATTCCTCTTTCAGATTCACATGTTAATGCTGAACGTACTTCAACCTTATCTATTCCTGAAGCTTGTATTTTATCAGCTAAGACTGGTGTTATTAACTCTCCTGCTTCAACTAATAACTCGTCAGAAATAGGCGCGTAAACATCATATAATGATGTACGTCCTGAAATTCTTTCGCTTAAAGGTTCAACGATTTCATCGTTTTTCTTTAATGGAGCTACTTCCAATCCTCTTAATGTACCACAATCTACTTCGTTTACAATTACATCTTGTGATACGTCTACTAAACGACGTGTTAAATAACCTGCATCGGCTGTTTTTAATGCGGTATCGGCAAGACCTTTACGTGCACCGTGCGTTGAGATAAAGTATTCTAAAATTGATAAACCTTCTTTAAAGTTCGATAAAATTGGGTTTTCAATAATTTCTCCACCTCCAGCAGTCGATTTTTTAGGTTTCGCCATTAATCCACGCATACCTGTTAACTGACGAATCTGCTCTTTAGATCCACGCGCTCCAGAATCTAACATCATAAATACTGAGTTAAACCCTTGTTGATCTTCACGTAAACGCTTCATCGATAATTCAGTTAATCGGTTGTTGGTAGACCCCCAAACATCAATTACCTGATTGTAACGCTCTTTTTGCGTTAACATACCCATGTTATAGTTCATAACGATTCCATCCACTTCTTTATTAGCTTCAGCAATCATCGTATGCTTTTCTTCTGGAATAATGATATCTCCTAATGAGAACGATAAACCTCCTTGGAAGGCAAACGTATAACCCATACCTTTAATATCATCTAAGAATTTACCTATCGATGGAATATCCGTTACTTTTAAGATATTGCCAATAATTCCACGTAACGATTTTTTGGTTAATACCTCATTAATATATCCTGCTTGCTCTGGTACTACTTCATTAAATAATACTCTACCAACGGTAGTTTCAATTATTTGAGTTACTAACTCTCCGTTTTCGTTGAAATCTTTAGTTCTTACTTTTATTCCAGCATTTAAGTCTACTCTGTCTTCGTTATAAGCAATAGTAACTTCTTCTGGAGAATAGAAAGTTAATCCTTCACCTTTAATTGGCACTTCTGGAGTTGACTTTCTTTCTTTTGTCATATAGTATAACCCTAAAACCATATCCTGAGATGGTACCGTAATTGGTGCTCCATTTGCAGGGTTTAAGATATTGTGAGAAGCTAACATTAATAATTGTGCTTCTAAAATAGCTTCTGGTCCTAATGGTAAGTGAACCGCCATTTGATCTCCATCAAAGTCGGCGTTAAATGCCGTACATACTAATGGGTGTAAACGAATTGCTTTTCCTTCAATTAATTTTGGTTGGAAAGCTTGGATACCTAAACGGTGTAAGGTAGGAGCACGGTTTAATAAAACTGGGTGTCCTTTAATTACATTTTCTAAAATATCCCAAACAACTGGTTCTTTTCTATCAATTATTTTCTTTGCAGATTTTACTGTCTTAACAATTCCTCTTTCAATTAACTTACGAATAACGAAAGGCTTGTATAATTCAGCTGCCATATCTTTTGGCAATCCACATTCATATAATTTTAATTCTGGTCCAACTACAATTACCGAACGTGCAGAGTAATCAACACGCTTACCTAATAAGTTTTGACGGAAACGCCCTTGTTTACCTTTTAAACTATCAGATAATGATTTTAATGGTCTGTTAGACTCTGTTTTTACAGCTGATGATTTACGTGTGTTATCAAATAATGAATCTACTGATTCTTGTAACATACGCTTTTCATTACGTAGAATTACCTCTGGTGCTTTAATTTCCATTAATCGTTTTAAACGATTGTTACGGATAATTACACGACGGTATAAGTCATTTAAATCAGAAGTTGCGAAACGACCTCCATCTAATGGTACTAATGGACGTAATTCTGGTGGAATTACCGGAACTACTTTCATTATCATCCATTCTGGATTGTTTTCTCTATTCTTTTGAGAGTCTCTGAATGCTTCAACAACATTTAAACGCTTTAGTGCTTCGTTTTTACGTTGTTTAGAAGTTTCAGTATTTGCTTTGTGACGTAACTGGTATGATAATTCGTCTAAATCGATTCTCTCTAATAAATCGATTAAACATTCTGCTCCCATTTTAGCGATGAACTTATTAGGATCAGAATCTTCCAAATACATATTTTCTTGTGGAAGCTCATCTACGATATCTAAATATTCTTCTTCAGTTAAGAAGTCCATTTTTTGTAATGGTTCTCCTTCAGTATTTTTAGCGATACCTGGTTGAATTACTACATAACGTTCGTAGTAAATAATCATATCTAACTTCTTAGATGGTAACCCTAAAAGGTATCCCATTTTGTTAGGTAATGATCTAAAGTACCAAATATGTGCAACTGGTACTACTAAGTTAATATGACCTACTCTATCTCTACGTACTTTTTTCTCAGTAACTTCAACACCACAACGGTCACAAACGATACCTTTATATCGAATTCTTTTATATTTACCACACGCACACTCATAGTCTTTTACAGGACCAAAGATACGCTCACAAAATAACCCATCTCTTTCTGGTTTGTGCGTACGGTAGTTAATAGTTTCTGGTTTTAACACCTCTCCTTTAGAAGCCTCTAAAATAGACTCAGGTGATGCTAAACCTATTGAAATTTTGTTAAACTTCTTAACAGTGTATTTTTCGTTTTTTCTTGCCATGATAATGGATTCGAATTAAAAATAAATGTCTTATAATAAGACTGATATTGAAAAAATGATTTGCCTCAGAGCTTTCACTCTGAGACATTTCACTGTGATTATTCTTCTAATTTAACGTCTAATCCTAAACCTTTAAGTTCATGCATTAATACGTTAAATGATTCTGGTAAACCTGGTTCTGGCATTGCTTCTCCTTTAACGATAGACTCGTAAGTTTTTGCTCTACCTAATACGTCATCAGATTTCACAGTTAAGATTTCTCGTAAGATACTTGATGCACCATATGCTTCAAGTGCCCAAACTTCCATCTCTCCAAAACGCTGACCTCCAAACTGAGCTTTACCTCCTAATGGTTGCTGAGTAATTAATGAGTATGGTCCGATAGAACGTGCGTGCATCTTATCTTCAATCATGTGACCTAACTTAATCATATAAATTACCCCTACTGTTGCAGGTTGGTCAAAACGTTTACCTGTACCTCCATCATATAAATATGTATGTCCGTAACGTGGTATTCCAGCTTCGTCTGTTAAAGCATTTATTTGATCAATTTTTGCTCCATCAAAAATAGGTGTCGCATATTTTTGATCTAATTTTTGTCCTGCCCATCCAAGAACAGTTTCATAAATCTGACCAATGTTCATACGAGATGGTACCCCTAATGGATTTAATACGATATCTACTGGTGTTCCATCTTCTAAGAAAGGCATATCTTCTTGACGTACGATACGTGCAACAATACCTTTGTTTCCGTGACGTCCTGCCATCTTATCTCCTACTTTTAATTTACGTTTTTTAGCAACATAAATTTTAGCAAGTTTTAAAATTCCAGCTGGTAGTTCGTCTCCTACAGAAATTGTAAATTTCTCACGACGTAAAACTCCTTGTAAATCGTTTACTTTAATTTTATAATTGTGAACTAATTCAACAACTAAAGAATTTAAATCTTTATCAGTAGTCCAAGTTCCGTGTAAGTGTGTAAAATCTTCAACAGAATTTAACATTTTTTGAGTGAATTTCTTACCTTTTGGTAATACTTCTTCACCTAAATCATTATAAACTCCTTGAGAAGTTTTACCTGATACTAAGTTGAATAATTTTTCTACTAAAACATCTTTTAACTCTTCAAATTTAGACACATAAGATGCTTCTAAAGCTGCAATAGCTTCTTTATCACGAGCACGCTTATTCTTGTCTTTTACTGCGCGTTTGAATAGTTTTTTATTAATTACAACACCTCTTAACGATGGAGAAGCTTTTAATGATGCATCTTTTACATCACCAGCTTTGTCACCAAAGATTGCACGTAATAATTTTTCTTCAGGAGTTGGATCAGATTCTCCTTTTGGTGTAATCTTACCTATTAAGATATCACCTGGATTTACTTCTGCTCCAATACGAATCATTCCGTTTTCATCTAAGTCTTTTGTAGCCTCTTCTGAAACATTAGGAATATCGTTTGTTAATTCTTCCGCTCCTAATTTCGTATCACGAACATCTAATGAATATTCATCAATATGAATAGAAGTAAAGATATCTTCACGAACTACTTTTTCAGAAATCACAATCGCATCCTCAAAGTTATACCCTTTCCAAGGCATAAAGGCTACTTTCATGTTTCTACCTAAAGCTAATTCTCCTTTTTGTGTCGCATATCCTTCACAAAGTACTTGTCCTTCCTCAACTCTATCACCTACTCTTACAATTGGTTTTAGGTTAATGTTAGTACCTTGGTTGGTTTTTCTAAACTTAATTAAGTTATACGATTTCTCATCAGATTCAAAGCTTACCATACGCTCTTCTTCAGTTCTATCGTACTTAATTGTTATTTTGTTGGCATCTACATACTCAACTACTCCTGCTCCTTCAGCATTGATTAAAATACGAGAGTCTTTTGCTACTCTACGCTCTAAACCTGTACCAACGATAGGAGATTCTGGACGTAATAATGGAACTGCCTGACGCATCATGTTCGATCCCATTAATGCACGGTTCGCATCATCATGCTCTAAGAAAGGAATTAACGATGCTGAGATCGAAGCAATTTGATTTGGAGCAACGTCCATATAATTAATTGCTTCTGGACTTTCAACTGGGAAATCACCTTCTTCACGGGCAATAACTCTATCACGTTCTATCTTACCATCTTTTGCAATTGGTAAGTTAGATTGTGCAATCTTCATTCCTTCTTCCTCCTCTGCACTTAAGTAAATAGGATCTTCTCCTAAAACTGTACCATCTTCAACTTTTTTATATGGTGTTTCGATGAATCCCATATAGTTTACTTTCGCGTAAACTGCTAAAGAAGATATAAGTCCAATGTTTGGTCCTTCAGGTGTTTCAATCGGACATAAACGACCATAGTGTGTATAGTGAACATCACGAACTTCAAAACCTGCTCTTTCACGTGATAAACCTCCAGGTCCTAAAGCTGATAAACGACGCTTGTGAGTAATCTCTGCTAATGGATTTGTTTGATCCATAAACTGAGATAACTGGTTGGTACCAAAGAAAGAGTTAATTACTGATGATAAAGTTTTCGCATTAATTAAGTCTATTGGAGTAAATACTTCGTTATCACGAACATTCATTCTTTCACGAATAGTACGCGCCATACGAGCTAAACCTACACCAAATTGTCCTGCTAATTGCTCTCCAACAGTTCTAACACGACGGTTAGATAAGTGATCGATATCATCTACTTCAGCTTTTGAATTGATTAACTCAATTAAATACTTGATAATAGTTATGATATCGTTCTTAGTTAATACTTTTTGATCTAAATCTTCATTTAACTGAAGTTTAGTATTCATTCTAAAACGTCCTACCTCACCTAAACTATAACGTTGTTCTGAGAAGAATAACTTTTCAATAATTCCTCTTGCAGTTTCCTCGTCTGGCGGTTCAGCATTACGTAATTGTCTATATACGTGTTCTACAGCTTCTTTTTCAGAGTTTGTAGGATCTTTTTGTAATGTGTTATGAATGATGGCATAATCAGCTTGTAAGTTATCTTCTTTATGTAATAAGACAGTCTTAGTTCCTGCTTCGATTATTTCATCAATATGTTCTTTTTCTATAATTGTATCACGGTCGAAAATAATTTCGTTACGCTCAATAGATACTACTTCTCCTGTATCCTCATCTACGAAGTCTTCATGCCAAGTTTTTAATACTCTAGCCGCTAATTTACGCCCTAATACTTTTTTTAATCCAGCTTTAGAAACTTTTACTTCTTCCGCTAAATCAAAGATTTCTAAAATATCTTTATCTCTTTCAAAACCTATGGCTCTGAATAATGTTGTTACTGGTAATTTTTTCTTTCTATCAATATAAGCATACATTACTTGATTGATATCGGTAGCAAATTCAATCCAGGAACCTTTAAATGGTATAACTCTTGCAGAGTATAACTTAGTTCCGTTTGCGTGAAATGATTGCCCAAAGAATACACCTGGTGAACGGTGTAATTGTGACACAACTACTCTTTCTGCACCATTAATGATGAAGGTACCAGAGTTTGTCATATAAGGAATTGTACCTAAGTACACATCTTGAACGATTGTTTCAAAATCTTCGTGTTCTGGATCAGTACAATATAATTTTAAACGTGCTTTTAGAGGTACACTGTGAGTTAATCCACGCTCTATACATTCTTGAATGCTGTATCTTGGTGGATCTACAAAGTAGTCTAAAAATTCTAATACGAATTGATTACGAGTATCTGTAATCGGGAAGTTATCCATGAAAGTTTTATACAAACCTTCTTCTCCTCGCTCTTCAGCTTTAGTTTGCAATTGGAAGAAATCTTGGAAAGATTTTACCTGAATATCTAAAAAATCTGGATAATCAGTCCCTAACTGCGATGACGCGAAGTTAATTCTTTCAGTAGTATTTATCGTTGCCAAAAGAGATGCTATTTTTAATTAAAAATATTATTTTTGAAACTCATTTGTTTCAATACTGCAATTTTAATTGCTGTTACTGATTAAAAATCAGCACTTTATAATCGTAAAATCACAATTAAAAACATTGTGACAAATAAAGAACGAATATATACACAAAATGGTTTAGGACTAAAAACATAAGTTTTTAGTACCTAAACCTTTATTGTTTTTTCCCGTTTTTTTTATAAATCGGGAGTATAGCTTACTTAAGCTCTACCTCAGCTCCTGCTTCTTCTAAAGACTTCTTAAGACCTTCTGCCTCATCTTTAGATATACCTTCTTTTATTGGTGCTGGTGCGCTATCTACAATACCTTTAGCTTCTTTTAATCCTAATCCAGTTAATTCTTTAACTAATTTTACAACTGCTAATTTAGAACCTCCTGCTGCTTTTAAGATTACATCAAACTCAGTTTTTTCTTCAGCTGCATCACCACCACCTGCTGCTGGTCCTGCTACTGCTACTGCAGCTGCTGCTGGCTCAATACCATACTCTTCTTTTAAAATATCAGCTAATTCATTAACTTCTTTTACTGTTAAGTTAACTAATTGTTCTGCGAAATCTTTTAAATCTGCCATTTTAATTGTTTTTTAAAAATTTTATTTATTTAGTTTATTAGTGCGCGTAATTATTTCTCTGATAATGTTTGTAAGATACCTGATAACTTACCACCACCTGATTGTAATGCTGAAACAACATTCTTCGCAGGAGATTGTAATAAGGTAATAATATCTCCAATAAGTTCTTCTCTAGACTTAATGTTAACAAGAGCGTCTAATTGGTCATCACCAACATAAACTGCTTCTTCAACATATGCTCCTTTTAATAAAGGCTTGTCTGATTTTTTTCTGAACTCTTTGATAACTTTTGCTGGCGCATTTGCTGCCTCAGCAATTAACATTGAAGTATTTCCTTTTAATACATCTGGTAACTCTCCAAAATCTTTATCAGAAGCTTCCATTGCTTTTGAAAGCAATGTGTTCTTTACAACAGCCAATTGTACGTTTGCTTTAAAACAAGCTCTACGTAAGTTAGATGTAGTAGTAGCATCTAATCCAGAAATATCTGCTAAATAGATGGTACTTGTATCTGCTAATTGTGCTGTTAAATCTTGTATTACTTGTGATTTTTCCTCTCTAGTCATAATTAAAAAGTTTTAACTGCCTTATGATACAGATTTTTCATCTATTGCAACACTAGGACTCATTGTTGAAGACATAAAAATACTCTTAATATAAGTTCCTTTTGCCGCAGTTGGCTTTAATTTAATAAGTGTTTGCAATAACTCGTTTGCGTTTTCTTCAATCTTTTTAGCATCAAAAGATACTTTTCCAATTGCTGCGTGTACAATACCAGTTTTATCAACTTTAAAGTCAATTTTACCAGCTTTTACTTCGGTTACTGCTTTTGCAACGTCCATTGTTACCGTACCTGTTTTTGGATTTGGCATTAAACCTCTTGGTCCTAAAATACGACCTAAAGGACCTAATTTACCCATAACACTTGGCATAGTAATAATAACATCTACATCAGTCCATCCTCCTTTAATTTTTTGAAGGTACTCATCTAATCCTACATAATCAGCACCTGCTTCTTTAGCTTCTGCTTCTTTATCTGGAGTAACTAATGCTAAAACTTTTACATCTTTACCAGTTCCGTGAGGTAATGTTACAACTCCACGAACCATTTGATTAGCTTTACGAGGATCTACTCCTAAACGTACTGCTAAGTCAACAGACGCATCAAATTTTACGTTTGTAATCTCTTTAACTAATGCTGATGCATCTTGTAAGCTATAAACTTTAGAGCTATCTACTTTAGCACGAGCTTCTTTTTGCTTTCTAGTAATTGCCATTTCTAAATATCTTTTAAAGTTTAAGCAGGTGCATCACCTGTTACTGTTAATCCCATAGAACGAGCTGTTCCAGCAATCATTCGCATTGCAGACTCAACTTCAAAGGCATTCATATCTACCATTTTGTCTTCTGCAATTCCACGAATTTGATCCCAAGAAACGCTTGCTACTTTTTTCCTATTAGGTTCTCCTGAACCTTTCTTAATTTTGGCCGCTTCTAATAACTGTACTGCGGCTGGTGGTGTTTTTACAACAAATTCGAATGATTTGTCTGTATAAACTGTAATAACAACTGGTAATACTTTACCTTGTTTGTCCTGTGTACGAGCATTAAACTGCTTACAGAACTCCATGATGTTAACACCGGCAGCACCTAAAGCGGGTCCAACTGGTGGCGACGGATTCGCTGCACCTCCCCTAACTTGTAGTTTAACTAATTTACTTACTTCTTTTGCCATTGTTTAAGATTTAACGACGTGTTTAAATTGGAAGCTTAAACTCATCTAAATATAGGTGTAACAATTATATTTTCTCTACTTGCATATAATTTAGTTCTAATGGAGTTTTTCTTCCGAAAATCTTAACCATTACCTCTAACTTACGCTTTTCTTCATTTACCTTTTCAACAGTTCCATCAAATCCATTGAAAGGTCCATCAATTACTTTTACAGTTTCTCCAACTGTGTAAGGAATTGCAATATTTTCATCTTTAACAGAAAGTTCATCTACTTTACCTAACATCCTGTTTACTTCTGATTTACGCATTGGTACTGGATCTCCTCCTTTTGTTTCACCTAAAAAACCAATAACTCCTGTTACTGATTTAATTACATGAGGAACTTCTCCTGCTAAATTAGCTTCAACCATTACATAACCAGGAAAGTAAACTCTTTCTCTGTTAATTTTCTTCCCGTTTCTTACTTGAATAACTTTTTCTGTAGGAACAATTACTTGGTTTACAAAATCAGACAATCCATGTCGAGCAATCTCAGTCTCAATATAAGTTTTTACCTTATTCTCTTGACCTCCAATAGCTCTAACCACATACCACTTCATCACCGAATCAGCCATCATTAAAACATTTTAAAGAAGTTATCTAACCCAGTTTGAAAAACCTTATCTATCCCTGCTACAGCCAAAGCAAATACAATTGTAAATGCTGCAACTACTACAGTAGACTTTTGAGCTTCTTCACGAGAAATCCAAGTCATATTGGTATTTAATTCTTCAAAAGAATCTTTAATGTATTGTACAAAGTTACTCATATTTTATCCTTTTAACGAGTTGCGGTTTTCACCACAACTCGTTTTAGTTTTTGCACGGGTTGAGAGGCTCGAACTCCCGACACCTGGTTTTGGAGACCAGTGCTCTACCAACTGAGCTAAACCCGTATTTTAAAGGAGTCTCTCTCTTAAAAAGAGACTCCTAATACTTTATTATTAAACTATAATTAGTCTAAGATTTCAGTTACCTGACCAGCTCCTACTGTTCTACCTCCTTCACGGATAGCGAACTGTAAACCTGTGTTTAATGCGATAGGTTGGATTAAGTCAACTATAATAGTTAAGTTATCACCTGGCATTACCATTTCTACTCCTTCAGGTAAAGCAATGTTACCAGTTACGTCAGTTGTACGTACGTAAAACTGTGGACGGTAGTTATTATGGAATGGAGTGTGACGTCCACCTTCTTCTTTCTTTAAGATATACACCTCAGCTTTAAACTTAGCGTGTGGAGTAATAGAACCTGGCTTACAGATTACCATTCCTCTCTTAATCATAGATTTTTCAATACCTCTTAATAAGATACCTGCGTTATCTCCAGCTTCACCTCTATCTAAGATTTGACGGAACATTTCGATACCAGTTACAGTAGACGTTAATTTCTCATCTCCCATACCAATAATCTCTACAGGATCTCCAGTATTAACAATACCAGTTTCGATACGTCCAGTTGCAACTGTACCACGACCAGTAATAGAGAATACATCCTCGATAGGCATTAAGAAATCTTTATCAGTATCTCTTGGTGGCTCTTCAATCCAAGTATCTACAGCTTCCATTAATTCTAAAACTGTATCAACCCACTTTTGCTCTCCGTTTAATGCACCTAAAGCAGAACCAGAAACTACAGGACCATTATCTCCATCATATTCATAGAAAGATAATAAATCTCTTACTTCCATTTCTACTAACTCTAATAACTCCTCGTCATCAACCATATCAACTTTGTTTAAGAAAACAACGATACGTGGAATACCTACCTGACGACCTAATAAGATGTGCTCACGAGTTTGTGGCATTGGACCATCTGTAGCAGCTACTACTAAGATAGCACCATCCATTTGTGCAGCACCAGTTACCATGTTCTTTACGTAATCCGCGTGACCTGGACAGTCAACGTGTGCGTAGTGACGGTTAGCTGTTGCATATTCTACGTGAGAAGAGTTAATTGTAATACCTCTCTCTTTTTCTTCTGGAGCGTTATCGATTTGATCAAAAGCTCTCTGCTCAGAAAATCCAGCATCTGCTAATACTTTAGTAATTGCAGCAGTTAAAGTAGTTTTACCGTGATCTACGTGACCAATAGTACCTACGTTTAAGTGCGGTTTCGAACGATCATAAGTTCCTTTTGCCATGATTATTAATTTTAATTCTTAGTTAAATATATTTAGTGTTATTTTTAAACTCTTGTCTAACAAACTCTAAAATAGAGCCAACAACGGGATTTGAACCCGTGACCTCATCCCTACCAAGGATGCGCTCTACCAACTGAGCTATGTCGGCAACGAATTTAGAGCGGGAGACCAGGTTCGAACTGGCGACATTCAGCTTGGAAGGCTGACGCTCTACCAACTGAGCTACTCCCGCAATAAAATTTCATTAAGATAGTGGGGAGAGCAGGATTCGAACCTGCGAAGTCGTAAGACAACGGAGTTACAGTCCGTCCCATTTGGCCGCTCTGGAATCTCCCCTAAACCTTAAACAGTATTTTAATGAACTTTTATTCTTTTAGAGCCGATGGAGGGACTCGAACCCACGACCTGCTGATTACAAATCAGCTGCTCTAGCCAGCTGAGCTACATCGGCTTTTGCTATAAAAAAAACAATCCGCTATTTCTAACGGACTGCAAATGTAAAAAGTAATTTTTAATTTTTAAAACTTTTTTAATTATTTTTTATCGTTTTTATGACACTAAGGCATCCTTAGGTTTTTCTTTTGATTTTTCTTTTGATTTTTGCAACTGTCGTTTTAAAGATTCGACCGATACACTAACACCTTCTTCAAAGGTTTTATTTTGTTTCTTCACAATTAATTCACTTCCTGGAATATTAATTTTTACTTCAGTAATTTTATTTTCCTTCTCGCTCGTTTTTTGCACTTTTAAAAACACCTCTGCATCAACGATCTTATCATGAAACTTTTCTAACCCTCCTATTTTTTTCTCAATGAAATCTATTAGTTTTTGGTCTGCTGAGAAATTTACTGATTGTGTGAATACCTTCATAATTCTTCGATCTTTTAAGTTGGCTCTCTAGGATGAGCCTTGTTATACACTTTTTTTATTTGCTCCAAGCTATTGTGCGTATATACTTGGGTGGAGGCTAAACTTGAATGTCCTAGCAATTCTTTAACCGAATTTAACGACGCACCATTATTAAGTAAATGTGTAGCAAAAGCATGCCTTAATATATGAGGGCTTTTTTTAGCTTTTGTAGACACCCTACTAAAGTACAAATTTATTATCCGGTAAACAAGAGTTTCATAAATTTTAACTCCTTTTTTAGTTACAAAAAGCACCTCCATATCCACCTCTTCTAACTTCTTTTTTTTACTTAAATATTCTTCTAGAGTTTTATAAACTGACGGTAAGATTGTTACATACCTTTCTTTATTTCTTTTTCCTAATACTTTTATTGTTTTACTTGTGTAATCTATATCTTTCTCTTTAACATTTATTAACTCAACCCTTCTCATCCCTGTTGAATACAACATTTCTATGATTAACCGATCTCTTACTGATTCAAAATCAGTACCCTCTTTTATTAATCCTAAAACTTCTTTTACCTCACCTTGATCAAAAGGTGTTTGTATTTTCTTCTGAGCTTTTAATGCTTTATGATTTGACAATGGATTCGTAGCAACTTCACCAATTTTTTGCAGAAACTTATAGAAAGTTTTTAAAGAACTAACTTTTCTGTTTACACTTCTATTTGACACATCATTATCTACCAAACTGACAATCCATGTTCGAATTTGATTGTAATGAATATTTTCTAGATCTTCCTGATTAAACTCAACCTCACAAAAATCTTTAAACGTAATTAAATCTGTTTTGTACGCTTGAATTGTATTTTTTGAATATTTTTTTTCAAATTCTAAATACTCCAAAAAAGCTTCTATTAGCATTATCTATCTTATTTATTAATTGAAGATACAAAAAAAACCTGTATTGATATCAATACAGGTTTTTATACATTTTAAGGATAACTACTATCCTACTTCTTCTTGAGTTCTTAATCCTTGAACGTAAGATGCTTTAATCATTTGAGCACGTTTTGCTACAGATGGCTTTGTAAACTGCTTTCTGTTACGTAATTGTTGCATCGTTTTAGTGTTGCTGAATTTACGCTTATAACGTTTTAACGCTCTATCGATATTCTCTCCTTCTTTAACTGGAATGATTAACATATTTTTGCACCTCCTTTCATTGTAGTCTATATATATTAAAAACTGACAACACACAGTATATCAGTTGATTACACCTTTTTATTTAATTTTCGACCGCAAATATACAAAGTATTCTTTAATATCAAATTATTTTCACCTCTTTTTAGATTTAAAAATGATGTAAATAAAAAAATCCTGCAATTGCAGGATTTTAACTTTTATCTTAAACAACAACCTATGTTGCTGGCTTGTATTCTTTCTTATCTATTATCATTTTTGCGATAATCTCTTTAAGAATCTCCGAAGTACCTCCTCCAATTGGTCCTAATCGACTATCACGTAATAAACGTGCCATTGGATATTCTTCCATATAACCATAACCTCCTAACAACTGTAAAGCTTCGTAAATAACCTCATCTGCCATTTTAGTAGATAGCAATTTACTCATACTCGCTTCTTTCACGACATAAATACCATCATTCAATCGTTTTGCTATAGAGTAATTATATTCTCTACACATATCTACTCTACTAGCCATTTCTGCTACCTTATGACGTAAGGCTTGAAATTTATCTAATGTTTTCCCGAAAGCTTCACGCTCACTCATGTATTGCACAACATAATCAACTGCATAGTCTGCACGAGCATGAGCATTAATCCCCATTATTAAACGCTCTAAAGCGAAATGCTGCATAATATAAGGAAAACCTTTCCCTTCGTCTCCCATTAAATTTTCAGCAGGTATTACCACATTATCAAAAGCGATTTCTGCAGTGTCAGAAGCTCTCCACCCTAACTTATCTAATTTAGTTGAAGAAATTCCTGGAGTATCTCTATCAATAATAAAAATACTCATTCCTTTATGCTTGTCTTCTGGATCTGTTTTAGCTGCAACAACTAAGTAATCAGAGTACACTCCATTCGTAATAAATGTTTTTGATCCATTAATCACATAAGTATCTCCTTTTTTTATTGCTGTTGTACGCATTCCTGCAACATCACTTCCCCCAAAAGGTTCTGTAATACATAAACACCCTATTTTATCTCCTTCGATACTTGGTGTTAAATATTCTTTTTTAATTCGATCGTCTCCTTCTTTATTTACATGGGTCATTGCTAAATAAGCATGTGCCCACATATTAGCTGCAAAACCTCCTGAATTTATTTTTTGTAACTCTTCTAAAAAGATAACAGTATAAAAAAGGTCTAAACCTAATCCTCCATATTCTTCTGGTTGATTTAAACCAAAGTATCCCATTTCACCGAATTTCTTCCAGATAAAACGCTCTACCGTGCCTTCTTTCTCCCATTTATTTATATGAGGAACGACCTCTTTTTGTAAAAAATCTTTAAAACTCTGACGAAAGGCTTCGTGCTCTTCGGTAAAGTACATACTATTCATAGTGGCTTGTTTATTAAATTTTGTTGCTTGTTTATTTTGCCTCCAAATATAAGATTATTCTGTCGTATTTATTTAGTGGAAAATCTTTAATGTTTCTTAATTCTGATATATCTTGGAGTTCTGCTACTTCATCTCTGTATTCAAAAATCTTTTTACATAACTTATAATCGATATATGGATTCTTCAACACTTCTTTAAATCTCGCTGTATTTACATTTACTTTTTTAATTGTTGGTTTTTCTACTATAGCGAAAGTTTGTAGAACTCTATTTGCTGTTTCTTTATCTAAACCCCATACTTCATATAATTGCTCAGGAAGTAAATACCCTTGTAGCTTACCTCTATATTTTACGATTCGAGAAGACAACACTTCTCCTATTCCACTTACAAATTCAAAGTCTTTTTGAGTAGCCTTGTTTATATCCGAGGTACTCAGAGTTGGTTTTAGGTATGTTGATTTTTTATTTCCAGCTTTATAACCACTTTTCAACCTTGCTTCTAATAACTTTTTAGTTTTTCTTTTATTTCTAGCGTTTACCCAATCTGGAAATTTAAAATATGGAGCTACCTTATCTAATAAGCTATCAGGCACTTTTGTTACTTGTTTAAAATCTTTAACAGAATTGATCCACTTGTTTTGTTTTCTGTAATTATGTAATCTGTCAATTTCTTCAAGTGACATTCCTAGTTGATAACCTTTAAAATCAGTTATATAATTTGGATTGAATGGATACAGCTTTGGCTTTCTTTTATCCAGTTCAATTCTCTTTAAACTATCGACTGTATTCTGAAAAGCTATCAATTCCTTTTTGCTTACACCTTGTGCTTCTTCGGAAGAAAAATCGACATAAACATATATTAATTGTAAAACAATAATGATAAACAACAAAAAGAAAACCCCATTTCGTTGGTGTTTATTATACCAGAAATGGGATTTAAATATTTTCATTCGTTTTATTTCTTATTCTTCTACTGCTTCTTTCTTAAGGTTAATAGCATCTATATATCTTTTCAGCTGTTTTTTAACTACAGGCATTAACAAATATAAACCTACCATGTTAGGGAACACCATTGCAAAAATCATTGCGTCAGAGAAATCCCATATAGACTTCATACTAGCCGCAGCTCCGATCACCACAAAAGTTAAAAATAAAAATTTATATGTTAAATCGGCTTTTTTACCTCTACCGAATAAAAACTTCCAAGATTGCAACCCGTAATAAGACCAAGAAATCATTGTAGATACAGCAAACAGTACTACTGCTACAGTTAAAAACAAATTTGAGTAAGGAATGTAAGCTGCAAATGCTTTAGAAGTAATTCCTGCCCCTTCGTAAGAAACTCCGTCAATAAGTACAGAACCAGCACCGTCACCACCATATTGAAAAATTGTAGCTCCCGACGCATCTCCTCCAAAATTAAAAATAATAATAACTAAAGCCGTCATTGTACATATTAATACAGTATCTATAAATGGCTCTAACAAGGCTACTAAACCTTCAGAAGCTGAATATTTTGTTTTTACCGCTGAGTGCGCTATTGAAGCTGAACCAGCCCCTGCTTCATTAGAAAAAGCTGCTCTTTTAAAACCTACCAACAAAACACCTATAACACCACCTACACCAATTGCTGTTGGATTAAAAGCTTCTGTTACAATTAAAGATATAGCATCGTCTATTAAAGAAAAGTTAACTCCTAAAATATACAAACAAGCTAATAAATATAACACTGCCATAAAAGGAACTACTTTTTCAGTTACCGAAGCAATTCTTTTAATACCTCCTATAATTATAACACCTACTAAAATGGCTAATACTACACCTATAATAGCTCCTGCTGCTGTACTCTCTAAACCTAATAACTCCTTAATCACTATTGTTGCTTGGTTAGATTGGGCTGCATTACCACCACCAAAAGAACCTCCAATACAGAAAACAGCAAATGCTCCTGCTGCAATTTTACCTAAAGTCGCAAAACCTTTTTCTTTTAATCCTTTTGATAAATAATACATAGGTCCTCCATATACTGTTCCATCTTCACCCACATCACGATAATGCACTCCTAATGTACATTCAACAAATTTTGTAGACATCCCCAGTAAACCACAAATTATCATCCAAAATGTTGCTCCCGGACCTCCTAAAGCAATCGCTAATGCAACTCCTGCAATATTACCGTTTCCTACCGTACCAGAAACCGCTGTTGCCAACGCTTGGAAGTGTGACACCTCTCCTTCATGACTTTCATCTCTAATAGTGTCTTTAATATCTCCATCAATTTCTAAATCACTATGTAAGCTTTCTATATTCTCTATATGCTCTTCAATATCATCAATCTCATTCATATCTACTCCTTGAGCTATCCCATCTTCACCATATAATAATTGCGCACCATGTTTTTCAATATCTTCATATTTTCCTCTTACAACATTAATTGCAGTAAAGAAGTGGCGGATATTAGGAAATCCAAAATAGAGCGTAAAAAAAGCGGCGCTAGCCACTAACAAAATCAATACAAAAGGGGTTTCAAATACCTGAAAGAAAATTACACTACTAAAAAAATCAGAAATAGGTTTAAAAGCTTCGTCTATTTGTTGATCTAAACCTTTTTCCTGTGCAAATGTTAACATCGGCGTTATTGAAAACAACAATGCAAGTAGTTTTTTGTTCATAATATGTATTTGATTTTTGAATTAGTAGCCCGCAATATCATAAAAAAATGTACTTACAACAAGTTTTCGTTGTTAAATATAGTTTTTACGTTAGTTTTTCTTTAAATTTTTGTAAATCTTCTTGAAATGATTTCGGAGCCAACCCCAAGTATTTCTTAACTTTTTCCAAATCAAAGCCTGTTGTAGCTGGGCGTTTAGCTCTTTGATTTAGTTCTTCAGTAGAAATTGATTTTATTAAGCTTTTGTCTAGCATGAATACTTCTGCTATTTGCTGTGCTATTTCATAAATACTCAACATTTTTTTTGAGGAAATATTAAAAACTCCCATTGCTTTTTTATCTATTGACAATTTACATGCCAATGCCAAATCTTCAACATAAGTTGGCATACGAAACTGATCATCTACTATCGTAATTTCTTTCCTATCTTCCAACATTTTCTTTACCCACAATACTATATTGCTACGTGACATATCATATACTTTTCCATATACTAATATGGTACGTAAAATAGTATAATCTATCTTAGACTGGATTAAGGTCTCTTCTGATTTCAACTTAGAAAGTCCATAATAACTTAACGGATTTGGTTTATCAGTCTCTTTGTATGGACCATTCTTTCCATCAAAAATAAAATCAGTTGAAATATGGATTAAATGTGCATTATTTTCTTCAGAATAGTTTTTAAGATATTGAACTACATCTATATTTAGTTTATCACAAGCTTCTTTATTTATTTCACATTCATCAACATTTGTCATTGCTGCTGTATTTACAATAACATCTGGTTTGTATTCAGACAGTTTTTTGTAAAGCAAAACTTCATCTGTAACATCAATTGAAACATAATTAAAATCACTTCTATCACTTCTATTTTCTCCTCTTGAAAAACCTATTGTTTGATATCTTTCTTTTTCTTCCAATAAAAGGTTTACTAAAGTTTGTCCAAGCAAACCATTACTTCCTGTTATTACGACTTTCTTCATTAAAAAACTTTTCTAAGTGTTTCTATCTGCTCAGGACGTCCTAAAACAATTAAATTCCCTCCTGTTTCTAACTTCACAGAAGCCTCTGGGTTGATGATGTAATCTTTATTTGGAGTGCGATAACCTATTACTGTACATCCTGTTTTTTTTCGTAAATCTAAATCTAATATTGTTTTATCAATATATTTTTCTGGTAAATCATTAATCGCTACTTCTTCTAAATTAGCAGTTGTTTCTCCTTCAATAGTTAGCCTATCTACAAACTCAATAACATCAGGAGTTACCACTAAAGATGCCATGTGAGAGCCTCCTAATTTATCTGGCATAATTACATTATCTGCTCCTGCTATTTTTAGCTTACTATATGACGTTTCTTTAGATGCTCTGCTAATTACTTTACAGTTTTTATTTAATTGCTTTGCTGTTAACACTACAAATAAATTATCGGCATCAGAAGGTAACGCCGTTATTAGATTTTCTGCATTCATAATACCAGCTCTTAATAAAGTTTCATCGAGCGTTGCATCGCCTTGAATAGCTAATACTCCTTTTTCATCTAACTGCCTGACTATTTCGTCGAACTTTTCAACTATGACTACTTGCTTTTTGTAATTCTTTAATTTTGAAATAGCTTGTTTACCGTTTCTTCCATAACCACACACGATAGTATGCCCTTTTAATTGTTCTATTTTTTTTTGCACTTTTTTTATTTTTAACTGATGAAAAAATTGCCCACTAATTAAATACTCTGAGAATGAAGAAACCGCATAACCAAAAACAAACAAACTAGATATTATCAATCCGATAGTAAATAGTTTTTCTCCCGTACCAAAAGGATGCACTTCTCCAAAACCAATAGTACTAATGGTTATAATCGTCATGTACAAAGCATTAATAAAGGAATAGTCAAAAAGTAACATGTAGCCTACAACCCCTACCATGACTATTAAAACGGAATAAATTATAGCTCTATATAACCTTGATTGAAGTACTGTGTTTATCATAAATCAAAAACAGATGTTCTTTTAGTATAAATCATATCTTTTAATCTTAGTAAAAAAGCCATTGTTAAATATAATCCAAAAGACAAGCCTACTGTTACAAATGATATATAAATAAAAAACAAACGTACATTAGTAGCTCGCATACCCAATCTATCAGCAAATCTGGAAGACACGTTAAAACCATGGCGTTCAAAAAAAAGCCTTACAAAATCTATAAATTTCATTTATTAATTAAGTTTTATTCGCAATATACTATTTTCAGTTTATTTGTTGATAATCGCTGCTTCAAAATAAATTTGGTTTTGGTAACTTTGCTGTTTTTGGTAAAATCCTCACTTTGAAAGAACAAGAATACATAGAAGTCTACGGAGCCCGTGCTCACAATTTAAAAAATATTGATGTTAAAATCCCTCGTGAAAAACTCGTTGTGATTACTGGTTTGAGTGGAAGTGGAAAGTCTTCTTTGGCTTTTGACACAATTTACGCTGAAGGACAACGTCGCTATATTGAAACTTTCTCTGCATATGCACGTCAATTTTTGGGTGGGCTAGAAAGACCTGATGTTGATAAAATTGACGGACTTTCGCCTGTAATTTCTATTGAACAAAAAACAACGAACAAAAGTCCACGTTCTACTGTAGGGACTATTACTGAAATTTACGATTTTCTCCGTTTGTTATTTTCTCGCGCGGCTGATGCTTACTCATACAATACAGGTGAAAAAATGGTAAGCTATTCTGACGAACAAATCAAAAACTTAATTTTAAAAGATTTTAACGGGAAACGTATTGCTATTCTTGCCCCTATAATCAAATCGAGGAAAGGACATTACCGTGAATTGTTCGAACAAATTTCTAAACAAGGTTTTGTTCGTGTTCGTGTGGATGGAGAAATTAGAGAAATTGAAAAAGGCATGAAACTCGACCGTTATAAAACACACGATATTGAAGTGGTTATAGATCGTTTAGCTGTGAATGACGCTGCTGAAAAACGCTTAGAAGAAACTATTAAAACTGCTTTGTATACTGGTGATAATATTTTAATGGTTATTGATGTTGATGATGAAAAACCACGTTATTTCAGTCGTGAATTGATGTGTCCTACTTCAGGAATCGCTTACCCAAACCCTGAACCAAACACCTTTTCATTTAACTCACCAAAAGGTGCATGTTCTCACTGTAACGGATTAGGAATTACTAATGAAATAAACAATCAAAAAGTAATTCCAGATGATACTATTTCAATTAAAAATGGAGGAATTGTTCCTTTAGGAGAGCAAAAAAATAGTTGGATTTTTAAACAACTACAAACTATTGCCGAACGTTATAGTTTCAAATTAACTGATTCAATAAGAAGTATTCCTAAAGAAGCCATGGAGATTATTCTTCACGGCGGGAAAGAAAAATTTGAAATACAGTCCAAAACTGCTGGGGTTACTAGAAATTACGAAATTGATTTTGAAGGAATTATTGCCTTTATTGAAAATCAATATAAAAATTCAGAAAGCACTTCCATTAAACGCTGGGCTAAAGGTTTTATGGATGAAGTTTCCTGCTCAGTTTGTAATGGGAAACGGTTAAAAAAAGAAGCACTTCATTTTAAAATCACTGATAAAAACATTAGTGACTTAGCTCAAATGGATGTTTTGGAATTGGCTAGTTGGTTTCAAGAAGTTAATGAAAAATTATCAGAAAAGCAACTCACTATTGCTGCTGAAATTTTAAAAGAAATACGTACTCGAATTCAGTTTTTATTGGATGTTGGGTTAGATTATCTAACATTAGACCGTACATCAAAATCACTTTCTGGTGGTGAAGCACAACGTATTCGTTTAGCAACACAAATAGGTTCGCAACTAGTAGGTGTTTTATATATTTTAGATGAGCCAAGTATTGGCTTACATCAACGTGACAATCAAAAATTAATTGATTCTCTTATCAAACTTCGTGATGTTGGTAATTCTGTTTTAGTGGTTGAGCACGATGAAGACATGATCAAAAATGCTGACTTTGTCCTAGATATTGGTCCTGGTGCTGGTCGCCATGGTGGAGTAATTGTTAGTGAAGGTAATTTTGACGATTTAAAAAGTCATGACACCCTTACTGCTGATTATTTATCTGGAAGAAAAGTAATTGAAGTTCCTAAAAAACGTCGTGAAGGGAACGGAAAAACAATTTCTTTAAAAGGTGCTTCAGGGAATAATTTAAAAAATGTTTCCGTTGAATTTCCTTTAGGAAAAATGATTTGCGTTACAGGAGTCTCTGGTAGTGGGAAATCTACCTTAATTAATGAGACCCTCTACCCTATTTTAAACGCACACATTTATCGAGCAGTTAAAAAACCGATGCCTTACAAAAAAATTGAAGGCTTAGAACATGTTGATAAAGTTATTGATATTGATCAATCTCCTATTGGTAGAACTCCACGCTCCAATCCTGCTACTTACACTGGAGTGTTTAGTGAAATACGTAGTTTATTTGCAAAAACTCCAGAAGCCTCGATTCGAGGTTACAAACCTGGTCGTTTTAGTTTTAATGTAAAAGGCGGACGTTGTGAAACTTGCCAAGGTGGTGGGGTTCGTGTTATTGAAATGAATTTTTTACCCGATGTTCATGTAGAATGTGAAACCTGCCAAGGAAAACGTTTTAATCGAGAAACATTAGAGATTCGTTATAAAGGAAAGTCTATTTCAGACATTTTAGAAATGACGATTAACGAAGCTACAGCCTTTTTTGAACATATTCCTAAAATATATAGAAAATTAAAAACAATTAAAGATGTTGGTTTAGGATATATCACTCTTGGCCAACAATCCACTACACTATCAGGTGGTGAGGCGCAACGTATTAAATTAGCATCCGAATTATCAAAAAGAGACACTGGTAACACGTTTTATATTCTTGATGAACCAACTACAGGATTGCATTTTGAAGACATTCGTGTTTTAATGGATGTTTTAAATAAATTAGCTGATAAAGGAAATACTGTATTAATTATTGAGCATAACTTGGATGTTATTAAACTTGCCGATTATATTATTGATATTGGTATGGAAGGTGGTAAAAAAGGTGGTAAAGTATTAACTTTTGGGACTCCTGAAGAAGTTTCTAAACACAAAAAAAGCTATACAGCTAAATTCCTAAAAAAAGAGTTAAAAAAGTAAGATTACAACATTTCTCACACACACACAACTTGTTTTTTATATATTTTTTTTGATTTTAAATTAATTTATATAAATTTATAAGCTGATTTTTTGAAAAAAGAATCAATTAAATAGTATTCCCCCGAAATTATTTAAACATGAGAAAAGAAAAACAATCTGCTTTATTAGCAGATAATTGCCCACTTATTTGCGAAACGTACAAGAACATAATATCTAAAATAGCCAGGCTAAATCCTAACTTTAACTTTAACACGGACATTACCTACAATTGTAATGGAGCTTATGATATTATAAAAAAGACAATTGAAAAAGAAACTTCTCTCAACTTTGTTGTTTTAGACTTAAAACTTTCTCCTGCTAAGAGTAGAAAAATATTATCTGGGGAAGATCTAGGGCTTTTAATAAGAAAGTTACTTCCAAACACAAAACTGATTGTTTCAACTGATTGTAATGACAATTACAGAATCCACAATATTTTTAAAAGCTTAAATCCTGAAGGCTTTCTTATTAAGAATGATTTAACTTCAAAAGAGTTAAAAAATGCGATAAAGAATGTGACTAGTAACATTCCTTATTACAGCAAAACTGTCTTAAGCCTTTTAAGAAAAGAAGTCTCCAACAACTTTTCCATTGATTCGATAGATCGACAAATCCTATACGAACTTTCATTAGGTTCTAAAATGAAAGATATGCCTAATTTTATACCTCTTTCTGCAGCTAGCATTGAAAAACGTAAACGGCATTTAAAAAAAGTTTTCAACGTTAAAGCTAAAGGAGACAGAGAGTTGATATTAATAGCCAAAGAAAAGGGCTTCATTTAAAAAACAATAATTACGGTTTTCCCTTACTTTTTTTATGGTTTTTTATATGAAAAAATAATTATCAAAATATAGCTTTGGGAAAACAGAAAATAGCTATCCTTAAAACCTTTTTACTTTTGAAAGACACATTAATTAATTTAGTACAAAATTTACTTAAGAAAAATAGTATTTCTTTTGACAAAGAAGAATTGGCTTTTCAAATTCAAAGCCATCCTTCTTATCCTAGCTTACACGCAATTACAGGAGTGTTAGATCATTTTAATATTGAAAATGTTGCTGCCGATGTTCCTGCTAACTCAGAAACACTTTTACAACTCCCTGAATGTTTTATCGCTCAAATTAATGGCGACCATGGTCAAGATTTAATTGTAGCAGAAAGAAAAAATTTAGACTACATAATTTATGATTCTGAAAACAAGAAAACGAAACTATCAGAAAATGAATTTCTAGGTAAGTTTACTGGAATTATTGTGGCTGTTGAAAAAACAGAAGATTACCAAGCAGCCAAAAACAACTCTAAACTAGTAAAAACTATCGGCTTTTCTCTTCTTAGTGTTTTTGCGTTATTTTTTGTTTTTAATAATTCAACTTCATGGTATAATACTTTTTATTTTATGTTATCAATAACAGGAGTTGTTATTAGTATTGCCATTATAAAACAAGAGCTTGGGTTAAAAACCTCTATAGGTGATGCTTTTTGTTCTGGAGCTGATGACAAAAAGGATTGTGACGCTGTATTAACCTCTAAAGGTGCTGAAATTTTAAAAGGATATAAATTAAGTGACTTTAGTATGCTTTATTTTATTGGATTATCTTTTTTAACTTTTACTCAAATTTCTAATCCTGTAATTTCATATACTATTAGTTTACTTGCTATACCTATTACGTTATATTCTTTATATTATCAGTATGCAATAGTAAAAAAATGGTGCCTTTTATGTTTAAGTATAGTTGGGGTACTTTGGCTACAAGCATTGGCTCCAGTATTGACAAACAATTACATTAACACCTTTATACTTAATGACTTTGTTACTTTAGGCTTAGTTGCTTCTTTTACCTGGTTAGCTTGGAATTATATTAAACCTCTGTTCACTGAAGTTCAAGAACTTAAAAAAGAAAAAATAGCAAGTGTAAAGTTTAAAAGAAACTACGCTCTATTTGATAGCTTATTACAAAAGTCACCTCAACTCAACACTCAATTAACTGACAGTAAGGAAATTACTTTTGGGAATCACAACTCTAACCTTGAACTAACAATAGTTACAAATCCTTTTTGCGGACACTGTAAACCGGTTCATACTCATGTTGATGAGATTCTTAAAAGATATCATAACAATGTAAAAATTAAAGTACGCTTTAATGTGAATGTAGAAGATAAAGATAATGATGTTGTTAAAATTACTAGTAGACTTCTAGAGATTTATAATACCAAAGGAGAAAAAGAATGCCTCCTAGCTATGGATGCTATTTATGAGGGACAAAAACCTACTGCTTGGCTAAAAAAATGGGGTGAGTGTTCCAACAAAGAAATTTACACTTTGGAGCTTAAAAAAGAAAAAGATTGGTGTACAGAAAATGCTATCAACTTTACGCCAGAAATATTAATTAACGGAAAATCATTTCCTAAAGAATACAATAGAACAGATTTAATCTTATTTATTGAAGATTTAGAAGAAAATTTAGAAACTTCTAATGTTTCATTGAAAACAGCATAAAGACAAAGCCCCAAAAAGGGGCTTTGCGTTTTGAACAAAATTCTCTCGCGAAGAATAGACACATTGGTGAGTGTCTTTAAATGTTCGCCGCAAAAGTAACCTTAATATTTTAATTATGAAAAAACAAATTCTAAATTTAGGTAAAGCTTTAAAAAAAGCGGAACAAGCTCAAATTAACGGAGGTAAAGTGCAATGTATTACTCCCTGGAGTAATGGAGAATGTACTGAATATGGTTTACAATGTGCTGAACCAAAGTGTAGATTAATTTTATTCCCTTAATAGTAGATAATTATTATGAGAAAATCAATTTTAAACTTAGGTAAAGTTTTAAATAAGACGGAACAGAAGCAGGTTAATGGAGGAACTGCTAGGTTTTGTCAATGTGATCGTGAATGTGGTAGCGGACATCACTGCTGCAGCTATAGATGTTATGCTATTGATGCCTCTAACTACCCAACAGGAAATTGTCCTCCCCTTTTATGTCCTATAGATATAGAATAACTATTTATAAAAAAGGACACTTATTCAGTTGGTATCTGAAAAAAAGATTATAAATAAAATAAATGTCTTATTTAAGACTATTAACTAAACAATAATAATTCAATTATGAAAAAATCAATTTCAAACTTAGGTAAAGTTTTACATAAAGCGGAACAAATCCATATTAATGGAGGCAGAAAACAATGTGATAAAAACAGAGACGGTGTATGTGAAGACCATGGAAGACACTGTGCAGAGTTTTATTGTAGTTTTATTCTATAACCAAAAAACTTAATCATGAAAAAATCAATTTTAAGCTTAGGTAAATCTCTTAGTAAAAAAGAACAAAAGTTAATTAATGGGGGTGGGGCTGTCGGGTTTTGTGACATAAATGGTAACTGCCCTTCTGGTCAGTATTGTGAAGGAATATATTGTTACACTAATGATACTGGTGGAGGCGGAGGTGGAAATAACAACAACTGTACTCATCCTTGGGAATTTTGTCCTGATGGAAGTATCAGTTGTACAGGATGTTAAACTAAAAAACAAAAACATGAAAAAACAAATTTTAAATCTTGGAAAAACTTTAAATAAAATAGAACAGAAGCTAATTAATGGAGGAAAAGAAATTCCTGGTGGATGTAGAACAGATAAAGGATATTATTGGCATCCATTGGAAAGATGTTGTTGGACTGATCAATATAATTGCTGTTATGGAACACCTGAATGTCCTGCTCCTTACCTATAAACCTCAAAACAAATAATCTTATGAAAAAATCAATTTCAAACTTAGGAAAAACTTTAAATAAAGTAGAACAAACTATAATTAACGGAGGCAATCCAGGACATTGTACAAAATTTGATTGTTACAATCCATATACAAAAAAATGGAGCTGTGTTCTTTCTGCTGAATATTGCCCATACTAAATTCAATAAGAGTATAGTTTAAAAAAAGAGTAAAATTTTACGTATTTTACTCTTTTTAATCTTTTTTATATATAATTCATTGAAAAAATTCCCAAATTACAAACAAACTGAGGCCAAAGATTGTGGACCAACTTGCATAAAAATCATAGCTAAGCACTATGGTAAAACTATTAACACACAACAACTAAGAAGTCTTAGTGAAACCACTCGAGAAGGTAGTAGTCTACTCGGTTTAAGCGAAGCTGTAGAGTCCATAGGTTTTAAATCTTTAGGTATAAAATTAGCTTTCAGTAAACTTAAAGAAGCTCCTTTTCCTTGTATTGTTCATTGGAACAAGAATCATTATGTAGTTCTTTATAAAATAAAAAAAGATACTGTTTATATTTCTGACCCTGCTCATGGACTCATTACTTTTACTAAAGAGGAGTTTATTCAACACTGGATTGGAAACAACGCTGATGAAAACACAGAAGAAGGTATTGCCTTATTAGTAGAACCAACTCCTAAATTTTATCAAGAAGAGTTTGAAGAAGATGAAAAATTTGGCTTTTCATTCATTTTCAAATACTTATACAAGTACAAAAAGTTTATAGTTCAATTAATTATAGGACTTTTAGCAGGAAGTTTACTACAATTAATATTACCATTTTTGACTCAAAGTGTAGTTGATGTAGGTATTAAAAATCAAGATTTAAACTTTGTATATCTAATTTTATTTGCTCAATTATTTTTATTCGTAGGAAAAGCTTCCCTAGAAATTATTCGAAGTTGGATTTTACTTCATCTAAGTACTCGTATCAATATATCTTTAATTTCTGACTTTTTCATCAAGTTAATGAAATTACCTATCTCCTATTTTGATGTGAGAATGACAGGCGATTTACTACAAAGAATTAACGACCATAAACGTATCGAACGAATATTAACCACATCGTCTTTAACTGTTTTATTCTCTTTTTTTAATCTGATTATTTTTAGTTTAGTATTAGGATATTACAGTATACAAATATTTGGAGTCTTTGTATTAGGAAGTATTCTGTATTTTGGATGGGTATTGTTTTTCTTTAAAAAACGAAAGGAATTAGATTACAAACGTTTTTCGCAAGTAAGTCAAGAACAAAGTAAGGTTATTGAACTTATTAACGGAATGCAAGAAATTAAGCTCCACAATGCTGAAAGACGCATGCGCTGGAATTGGGAATATGTACAAGCTCGTTTATTTAAAGTAGCTACCAAAAGTCTTGCTTTAGAACAAACACAAAGCGTAGGTTCAAATTTCATTAATGAACTTAAAAACATGTTTATCACCATTCTATCTGCAAAGCTAGTTATTGATGGTCAAATCACTCTGGGGATGATGATGGCAATTAGCTATATAGTTGGTCAATTAAACGGGCCAATTACACAACTAATTAATTTTATGAGAGATATACAAGATGCACAAATCTCTATAGATAGGCTAGGTGAAATACATAACATGGAAGATGAAGAAAAACCTGGTGATGAAAAAGTAACTACAATCCCAGATAACGCATCTATAAAACTAAATAATATTTCATTCAGATATACAGGTGGTTTAGAACCCGTTTTAAAAGATTTATCCCTTGAAATTCCTGCAAATAAAACAACCGCAATTGTTGGAGTTAGTGGAAGTGGAAAAACCACATTAATGAAATTACTTCTTGGTTTTTATCAAGTTGACCAAGGGGATATTATGATTGACAACTTCAACTTAAAGAATGTTTCACAAAAAGAGTGGCGAAGAAACTGTGGAGTTGTGATGCAAGAAGGGTATATTTTTAATGATTCTATAGCTAAAAACATAGCTGTAGGAGAAGATTATGTTGATAAAGAAAAATTAGCTCATGCAATCGATGTTGCAAATATTGGAGACTATATTGAAGGCTTACCATTAGGCTATAATACGAAAATTGGTAGTGAAGGAAACGGGTTAAGTACAGGTCAAAAACAACGATTATTAATCGCCAGGTCTGTTTACAAAAATCCGAAGTTCTTATTCTTTGACGAAGCTACTAGTGCTTTAGATGCCAATAATGAAAAGGTTATCATGGGAAAACTTAATGAGTTTTTTGCCGACAAAACAGCTGTGGTAATAGCACACCGATTAAGTACTGTAAAAAATGCACATCAAATAGTTGTACTTGAAAAAGGAAAAATTATTGAAAAAGGAAGTCATGAAGAACTAATCAACCTAAAAGGAAGTTATTATCATCTAGTTAAAAACCAACTAGATTTAGGTAAATAAAATATTCACTCGCGAAGAATAGACACAAACCTTGAGTGTCTTTAAACGGTTCAAGGATTTTATCAAACTTAAATTATTTTAAAATGAAAAAATCAATTTTAAACCTAGGAAAAGCTTTAAACAAAGCTGATCAAAAATTAATTAAAGGAGGTCGAATCTCAGCACACGGAGGTTATCAGTGTTGTAATGCTTGGGGGTGTGGCGCTTGTGTAACTGGTTCTAGTGAAGACTGTAGTGGTTATGGTGAAGATGTCTATGGAAGACATTGTACAGTTAATGAAGAAATAAAAATAGCCTAATTATGAAAAAATCAATCTTAAACTTAGGTAAAACCCTAAACAAAATACAACTAAAACAAATTAACGGAAGTAACGAACCTTGCCCCTCGACAAGTTGTTATTTTGGTCCTCCTGATCCTTTGATGGGTGACGCTATTCATTGTGGTTCTTGTCAAGATTACAACAGTCTCCCGCAAGAATGTAAAGGTAGAGTTTTAGTAAGTTACGAATGCTTTCCTAGATAGAAAGTTCTAAAACTAACATCATAAAAATCTCTCGCAAAGAATAGACATAAACCTTGAGTGTCTTTAAACTGTTCAAGGATTTTATCAAATTTTAAATATTTTAATTATGAAAAAATCAATTTTAAACTTGGGAAAAGTTTTAAATAGAGATGAACAACAATTGATTAACGGAAAAGAAATGCAACCTGATCCTTGTGATGATGGATGTATAATTAATGGAATTTGCGTTTCAAAAGGTTTTTTTGGATGCAGATAAATCATTGAATAACAAAAAAAGTAGACATATACCTTGAGTATTTAAAGATGTTCAAGGTATATTAAATTTTTAATTTTTTAAATTATGAAAAAATTAATTTTAAACTTGGGAGAAACTTTAAACAAACCTGAACAACAATTAATTAAAGGAGGAAAAGTAATTGGATTCTCCTGCTCAAGCATTTTTTTTTGTGCCTTAGATTGCCAAGAAGGTGATGCTTGTGCTGTACCGAATGGCATGGGTGGAGTTAATAGAGGTATTATAAAAAACGGACAATGTTGTCCTTCTTAACTTTTTAAAATCAATAATTATGAAAAATTCAATTTTAAACTTAGGAAAAGCTTTGAATAAAGCTAAACAAAAAAATATTAATGGTGGTTTTGGTGGTACAACGATGGGAGACTGTTTAGTTCCAGACCCTAACAATAATAACGAACCTTTACTTGTAGGTCACGCCCCTTGCGACGGGGTAAGTATGTGCCCTGCTCAACCTGACTATGGGTTTAATTCCCCTTACCCCCCTATGTGCTTCGCTTTTTAAAACCATAATTATTCACAAAACATAAAGGGAGGGACTAACTCTCCCTTTATTACAAACTAAAAGATGCCAAACAATACTCAAGATATAGAAGTTAGAAGTGAAGAAGTTCAAGAAATTTTAACTCATGTACCTAACTGGATGATTCGTTGGGGTAACACCTTGCTTCTTGGACTTATCATAATGTTATTATTTATTTCATGGTTTGTGAAATATCCTGACGTTATTTCCACCGAAGTAATGGTTACTACCTCTACTCCACCTGAAAAAATTTATGCAAAATCAACAGGTCAATTTGAAACTTTTTTAACAAGTGAAGGAAAAGGAGTATCTGAAGGTGATGTTTTGGCTGTAATTGAAAACAGTGCTTCATACAAAGATGTCTTATTACTAAAGAGTATTGTAGATACTATTGAAATGAATCAACAAAAGTTCTTTTTTCCTATTGATAAAGTTCCTCCGTTAATTTTAGGTGATATAACCTCAAGCTACTCGCAATTTGAAAACGACTATTCTGAATATGTTTTAAACGAAAAATTAACTCCGTTTAAATCTGAAAACTTTGCAAACCAAATGTCTGTTATAGAAGCAAGAGGTAGACTACAGATTTTACTATCACAAAAAGAGCTAAACTTAAAAGAGTTAGAGTTTAAAGAAAAGGATTTGGAACGTAGTCGAAAAATGTTTGGTCAAGGAGTTATTTCTGCCAAAGAAAAAGACCAAAAAGAAATAGAGTATTTACAAGCGAAACGATCATATAAAACTCTTGAATCATCTATCTCACAAATAAGAGAGCTGATTAATAATTCTGCCAAAAATTTAGAAGGAACTTCTATTAAGAAGACACAACAAGATACCCGATTAAAAAAGAAAGCCATTCAATCTTTCTTATACTTAAAAAAAGCCATTAAAGATTGGGAAAAACAATATGCTTTAACCTCTTCAATAGATGGTAAAGTATCCTTCTTATCTTTTTGGAATAAAAATCAAACTGTTAATACGGGTGATTTAATATTCACCATTATTCCTAACAAAGGAAACTCTTTTATTGGTAAAATTAAAGCTCCGGCTGCTAACTCTGGAAAAATAAAAAAGGGTCAAAAAGTTCAAATTAAGCTTTTAAATTATCCATCCGATGAATTTGGCGAATTAAACGGAGCTGTAAAATCTATCTCACTAATTCCAAATGAAGAAGGAAATTATTTAGTTGATGTCGAATTACCTCAAAACTTAAAAACCACCTATGATAAAACAATTCCTTTCAGACAAGAAATGAAAGGTGCTGCGGATATAGTAACTGAGGACTTACGATTGATAGAGCGTTTTTTCTATCAACTTAAAAATATTATTAAATAAAAAATTAGACACAAACCTTGAGTGTCTTTAAATGTTCAAGGAATTATTAACCCTCGAAATTTTTCTATTATGAAAAAACAGATTTTAAACCTCGGAAAATCCTTAAAAAAGTCAGAACAAATACTGATTAATGGAGGTACTGGTTGTGTAATTTACACACCTGTAGAGTGTTCTGCTTGCGGTGGTTTCTCTTTACCTAACGGATGCTGTTTAGGTTCTTATGAAACACATGCTTGTTTAGGAGAAGATGTTCCTCAATAAGAGAGTTCATTTACTATTATTTTAGTTAAATCATTCCTAGGTTTAGACCTATTTATTTTTAATTAGTTTTAAACCTAGGATAAATTTAGACTAAGTATAGCACCTATTTAATAATAGATCATAAATTTATTCTAATAAAACATCACCCAATAATATTTACTCGCGAGGAATAGACACAAAACCTTGAGTGTCTTTAAATAATTCAAGGATTATTAAATATTAAATATTTTTAATCATGAAAAAATCAATCTTAACCTTAGGTACAGCTTTAAGCAAAGCTAATCAAAAACAAATTAATGGTGGAGTAGCACAAGGTTGCTATCAAGACGGCAGAAAATGCTGCCAAACTGGTCCAGGAGGGCACACTTTCTGTGATGCTGGTAGATGTGATAGATTTGGGTGCATCTGGTACTAAGCCTAAAATAAATAATAATCTTAAAATTTAAAAACATGAAAAAATCAATCTTAAACTTAGGTAAAGCCTTAAATAAAGCTAATCAAAAACAAATTAATGGAGGAAGAAGCTCTAGCTGTAACACATATTCTGGGCCACCATGTTATGGTATAAACAATGGGGTTTGTGGCACTTGTTCTCAGTATCAAGCACTACCTCAAGAACATAAAAGTTGTGTTCTTGTTCACGCTGACTGTGAAGAAAATAACCCTTCTTAACTATAAAACATTTTTATATAAAAAAGCATATTTTAAATTTAGGCATAACTACTATAAACAAAGTAAATTAATGGAGATTTCAGTAAAGAAGGAACTTAATTCGATTATGTTCTTTGTTATATAAAAAGCACATATAAATGGTTATGTTTAACTGGATAGCAATGCTAAAAGAGAAACAAATTAAAATCTTTCGCGAAGAATAGACACAAAACCTTGAGTGTCTTTAAATAGTTCAAGGATTATTAAATATTTAAATTTTTTAATCATGAAAAAATCAATCTTAAATTTAGGTAAGACTTTAACCAAAGTTGAACAAAGGAGTATCAATGGTGGTAGACCTATTGAATGTTATTCTAATCCTATCTGCCCTCCATATGGATGTTGTATAGTAAGAGGAAGTACATGTCAAGTTATTGACCCAGATGGAACTCAGTGCTATTAAACTTACCTACAATATTAAACTACCTTGATTCCAAGGTAGTTTTTTCTTTTTATCTTGTATCTATCCATAAAAAACCACTAAATTAGCAGGCTTGCTAAAAAGCAAATTTTAGCAGTTTAATTTGTTATTTAATATAAAAGTAGAAGAATTATGAGTCCGAATGATGACAGAAAAATTAGAGAAAAACTACAGCAAAAAACTTGGAACGAGATAAAAACAAATGACTCTTGGGCAATATTTAAAATCATGTCTGAGTTTGTAGAAGGTTATGAAAAGCTAAGCAAGATTGGTCCTTGTGTATCAATTTTTGGATCAGCACGTACAAAAACTGATGATCCTCACTATAAATTAGCAGAAGAAGTAGCCTTTAAATTAACACAAAATGGTTTTGGAGTAATTACTGGTGGAGGACCAGGTATTATGGAAGCTGGTAATAAAGGAGCCCACAGAGGAAAAGGTACCTCAGTAGGGTTAAATATTGACCTTCCTTTCGAACAACATGATAACCCTTGGATTGACAAAGATAAAAACCTAAATTTCGATTATTTCTTTGTTCGTAAAGTAATGTTTGTAAAATATTCTCAAGGTTTTGTTGTGATGCCTGGTGGTTTTGGCACAATGGACGAGCTTTTTGAAGCAATTACTTTAATTCAAACTAATAAAATTGGACGTTTTCCTATTGTTTTAATTGGTCGAAAGTTTTGGTCTGGCTTATTAGACTGGATTAAAAACACTTTAATTGAAGAAGGTAATATTAGTGAAAAGGACCTAAATTTATTCAGAGTCGTAGATACCGCTGATGAAGCTGTTGAACACTTTAATAAATTCTATGCTAAATATCAACTGAAACCAAACTTCTAAAAATACTTATCTTTAAGGCTCGTTGAATTTACAACGAGCTTTTTTATTTTCACAAAGTTTATGAAACTTAAATGTTTTCTATAAAACTTTTTAAACCGACTTTATATAATATTGAAACAGAAAATACTCCTTTTAGTATGTACTATCATCTTATATTGCTTTAAAATAGTAGCACAAGAAAACTCTGTTGAAATAAAAGCCAAATTAGATGTAAACAAGGATGTAATTCATGTCTTACAAAAAACAACCTTTTATAATCACTCTTCATCTACCTTAGATCGTATTTTTTTACATAATTGGGCAAATGGTTACAAAAACGATGATACTCCCTTAGCTAAACGTTTCATTGAAGATTACAAAAAAAACTTTTACTTTTCAAAAGAAAAAGATAGAGGTTATAGTAAAATACGAAACTTAACTGTAAACTTTAAGCAAGTTTCATTCAAAGAGAAAAAAAATCAGCAAGATATTATTGAAGTACTACTCAACGAACCTTTAAAACCAAAAGATAGCTTAATAATACGCACGTTATACTCTGTAAAAATTCCTAATGCAAAATATACAGGATACGGAAAAACTAAAACAGGATATCATCTACGATTTTGGTATATAGCTCCTGCCATTTATAATAAAAAATGGCAATTAATGAGTAACTTGAATTTAGATGATTTATATGAAGAACTTTCTAATTATAATATCTCCATAAACATCCCAAAAAAATACCACATTGAAAGTAACTTATATCAATATAAAACCGAAAATGATAACTACACCAATTATTATCTAGTAGGTTCCAAAAAAAAGGACATTATACTACATATTGATTCTATAAAAACTTTCAAATCTTTTAAATTAAAAGACAAAGAAATAAAAACGGACGCCTACTTAAGAAAAATTTCTAATGAAGAAACAACCAAAATCATAAATCGACAGATACAATTCATAGAAGATTTTATAGGAAAACACCCTCACCCAGAAATCCTTGTAGATTCACGTACTATTAACAAAAATTCGTTACATGAAATTTACGGTCTTCCTAGTTGGTTGAAACCCTTTCCAAAAAATTTTAGATGGGAAACTGGATTTTTTAAAGCACTTACTCAAAAATATTTTGATGATGTAATTATCCAAAACCCAAGAAAAGACTATTGGTTAACTGATGGGTTACAAACATTTTTAATGATGGAGTATGTAAAAAAATATTATCCAAATGTTACTTTTCTTGGGAAATACTCCAACTATTGGCCTATAAAAACCTACAACATTGCTCAGCTAAAACAAAACGACAAATACCCACTTGTTTATCAATTCAGCTCTCGTAAGTTTTATGACCAAGCTTTAACTACCTCTAGTGACTCTCTTTCTAACTTTAACAAAAAAGTTGTTAGTAAATACAAAGCTGGTTTAGGAATTAAATATTTATACGATTTTGTAGGGGATAGCATTTTAAAAAATGCTGTAAAAGAATTCTATATTCTAAACCAATTAAAACCTTCAAGTAGTAAATCCTTTGCTGAAACCCTTCAAAAAAAGACTTCAAAAGATTTGAAATGGTTTTTTGGTGATTATCTTACTACTGATAAAAAAATTGACTACAAAATAAAAAAGATAGCCTACACTAAAAACAAAGACTCTCTATTAGTTACAATAAAAAACAAAAGAAACTTTATAGCTCCTGTAGCACTTTATGGTGTTCAAAAGAAAAAAATAAAACTTAAAACTTGGGTTACCAATGTAGACTCTACCAAAACAGTAAAAATTAAAAGAGGAGATTTTAATAAACTAGCTTTAAACTATGAAAACAACTATCCTGAATTTAATTCTCTAAACAATTTTAGAAACGTAAATAATAGCATTATAAGCAAGCCTATTCAATTTCGTTTTTTTAAAGATTTTGAAAACCCCTATTACAATCAATTGTTCTATTACCCAGACATTAAATATAATTTATATGATGGATTAATTCTTGGTGTTAACATTAACAATAAATCACTTGTCAATCATAATTTTCAATTTAGTTTAACTCCTAACTACAGTCTCAAAAGTAGAAACTTTACCGGATCATTCTCTGTAAGCTATAATCATTTCTTAAGAGACTCCAAGCTTTATAAAATACGATATGGTATTTCGGGTAGCAACTTTCATTATGCGCCAGAATTAGGTTATAATACGTTAAGTCCATTTATTAATTTTCAATCTAGAAGAAACACACTCCGTGACATCGGCTCAAAATCTTTAACCGTTCGTTTAGTTAGTATCGATAAAGAAGTAGCTCCCAACGATATTCAAAGTGATCGAGATAAATACAATATTTTCAACCTACGTTACATCAACAATAAATTTGATGCCATACACAGAATTCGGTATGCAGCTAACCTAGAAATAAATTCTAACTTCAGTAAAGTATCAACCGATTTTCGTTATCGAAAGTTTTTTACAGCAGACGAAAGTTTTGAAATTCGTTTTTTTGGCGGCCTCTTTTTATCTAATAAAACAGAAGGAGATTATTTCAGCTTCGGGTTAAATCGTGGAAATGATTATTTATTTGAACAAAACCTATTTGGACGCTCGGAAAACGAAGGGATTTTTAGCCAGCAATTTGTTGTAGGCCAAGGAGGTTTCAAATCTAAATTTAATAAACCTTACTTTGCAAACCAACTTATCACAGCTATTAATACTAGTGTAAGTGTTTGGAAATGGGCTGAAATTTATAATGATGTTGCTCTTTTAAAAAACAAAAACACTTCTCCTAAGTTTTTTTATGAAAATGGTATACGTTTAAATTTCCTTCCTGAGATTTTTGAGTTTTACCTACCTGTATACACCAACGAGGGGTTTGAAATTAATAAGAGCGCTTATCCTTCAAAAGTTAGATTCATCATCACAACAGATATTGATAGAATTTATAATTTTATTAGAAGAGGTATATTATAGATACTTCAATAATTTTCTTTTTTTTCTTGTTTTATTGAAAGATATTCAATAAAAATTCAAATTTTTAAATTTCAACTAAAAAACCTATCTTTGTAACCATACCTAAATTAGATGATTATGACGCAAAATACCGAAATAGCTAATACTCAACAGCTTTCTTTTCAAGATTTTAAAAATGAAGTTTTAAAAGACTATAGAACTGCTCGCATTAGTCGAGAATGTAGTTTATTAGGAAGAAGAGAAGTTTTAACAGGGAAAGCTAAATTTGGAATTTTTGGTGATGGTAAAGAAGTTCCACAGTTAGCTATGGCAAAAGCTTTTCAAAATGGAGATTTCAGATCCGGTTATTATCGTGATCAAACATTTATGATGGCTATTGAGCAATTAACTCCACAACAATTTTTTGCTGGTTTATACGCTCATACTGATATTAATGTTGAGCCAATGTCAGCTGGACGTCAAATGGGAGGACATTTTGCAACGCATTCTATAGATGAAAATGGAAACTGGAAAAACTTAACAGCTCAAAAAAACTCATCGGCAGATATTTCTCCTACTGCGGGTCAAATGCCTCGTTTATTAGGATTAGCACAAGCATCTAAGATTTACAGAAATGTTGAAGGTTTAGAAAAACACACTAACTTTTCTATCAACGGTAATGAAGTTGCTTGGGGTACTATTGGTAACGCTAGTACTAGTGAAGGCTTATTCTTCGAAACAATCAATGCTGCAGGAGTTTTACAAGTTCCAATGATAATGAATGTTTGGGATGATGAGTACGGAATTTCAGTACATGCACGCCATCAAACCACAAAAGAAAGTATTTCTGAAATCTTAAAAGGGTTCCAACGCGAAAACGAAACCAATGGGTATGAAATTTTTGTGGTTAACGGTTGGGATTATGTTCAGTTAATTGACACTTATAATAAAGCTTCTCAAATAGCAAGAGAGCAACACATACCTGTGTTGATTCATGTAAAGGAATTAACGCAACCACAAGGACACTCAACTTCTGGCTCACACGAACGCTACAAATCTAAAGAACGTTTACAATGGGAACAAGAGTTTGATTGTATTGCGCAAATGCGTAAGTGGATTTTAGAGTTTGAATTAGAAAGTGAAGATGGAGAAACTTTAAAATTTATTGATTCTGAAGAAGATTTAATAACTATTGAAAAAGAAGCAAAAAAAGAGGTAAGTAAGGCAAAGCGTGATGCTTGGAGTGCTTATACAAATGAAATAAAGGCAGAAGTAGCTGAAGCTGTTTCTTTATTAGAAACCATTGCTCAAAAAAGCAACAATGGTTCTTTTATTACAAAATACAAGAATGATTTAGCTGCTATTTCAGAACCTATTAGAAAAGATATTTTAGTTGCTGCTCGTAAAACTTTACGTTACTTAAGAGATGAAGATTTTGCTGAAAAAATAGCACTTAAAAACTTCATCAAAGCTTCAATTGATAAAGCTGCTGTAAAATATTCAGCTCATTTAGTAAGTGAAACTGAATTAGCTACTGAAAATATTACTGCTGAAGCTCCAACTTATGCTTCAGAAAAAAATATTGTAGACGCTCGTGTTATTATGCGTGATAATTTTGACGCTATTTTAGCAAAGCATCCTGAAGTATTAATTTTTGGTGAAGATGCAGGGTATATTGGAGATGTAAACCAAGGGTTAGAAGGGCTACAGGAAAAATTTGGTGAGTTACGTGTTTCTGATACAGGAATTCGAGAAGCTACCATTTTAGGTCAAGGTATTGGAATGGCAATGCGTGGATTACGTCCTATTGCTGAAATTCAGTATTTAGATTATTTATTGTATGCTTTACAAATTATGAGTGACGATTTAGCAACGCTACGTTATCGTACTTTTGGAAAGCAAAAAGCTCCATTAATTATCCGTACCCGTGGGCATCGTTTAGAAGGAATTTGGCATTCAGGTTCACCAATGGGTGGAATTATAAACAACATTAGAGGTATTCATGTATTAGTTCCTCGTAACATGACTAAAGCTGCTGGTTTCTATAACACTTTATTAGAAGGTGACGATCCTGCTTTAGTAGTAGAATGTTTAAATGGGTACCGTTTAAAAGAAGAATTACCAACTAATTTAGGAGACTTTAAAACTCCAATTGGTGTTGTTGAAACAATCAAAGAAGGAACAGACATTACAATTATTTCTTATGGTTCTACCTTACGAATTGTTGAAGAAGCTGCTAAAGATTTAGCGCAGGTAGGTATAGATGTAGAAATTGTAGATGCGCAAAGTTTATTACCTTTTGATATTAATCACGATACCGTAAAGTCGGTAGCTAAAACTAATCGTTTGTTAGTTGTTGATGAAGATGTTCCTGGAGGAGCTTCAGCATATTTATTACAAGAAATTGTTGAAAACCAAAATGGTTACAGACACCTAGATAGCAAACCGCAAACCTTGACTGCAAAAGCACACAGACCTGCTTATGGTACTGATGGAGATTACTTCTCTAAACCATCTGCAGAAGATATTTTTGAAAAAGTATACGAAATTATGAACGAAGTAAACCCTTCTAAATTCAAGAGTTTGTATTAGTAGAAAATAAAGAACTTCGACTCAAAGTAAAAAAGAGATTAATCTCGTGAATTATAAAATTCACGAGATTTTTATTTACGTAACAGACTATTTCCTATTACACATTGTAAACAACGTTTCTTTGTACAATAGTTATTTTTTAACTCTAACAAAGCTTGAGATTCAAAAGCATCTTTTGTCTCAATTTTTAATTCAGAAAACTTATTAATAATTGAGTTTTTTTCTGGTTTCAACTGTTTTATTAACTGTAACAAACCCTCTTGATCAACCTCTCCTCTAGCCTGTTCATAAACAAACTTTAAAGGAATAATCGTATTAATAATCTGTAAGTCAATAAATGATTTTGTGAGTTTTTTAGCTGATTTTTTTGATGTAGCCTCAAATGTATAGTGAGCCTTCCAAAAATCATTCACTTCCACAGTTAATAAATCATAGAAATCCTCTACTCTATTTATAGCTATTAATCTTGAAAACAAATTTTGATACTCATTATATAAAGCTACCAATTGAGCTATTCTAATCGTAGGAAAATTATTCGGTCGCATTCTAAAAAACTGAAACCTTTGCTTAGTCATTCCTCTTAACTTATACTTATGTTGCATATAAGCATATTCATTTTGTAAGTTACGATAATAACTATTTTCTATTTCATCAGCTAAAAATCCAGCTTGTCCAAACAATAAAGCTGACAATTCTTCTTCATTAAATCGAACTTTACGTAACACTGAAAAATCAAACGATTGTGCTAGTTCTAGGAAAGCCGCTCCATTAACTTTCAATCCGAAATTCTTAGCTAATAACTGAAACAACACCGCTTCATAATCATTATTTGATTTTTGTAGCAGCTCTTTTATTACCTCCGATTTGTTCTCTAATCGTTCAAAGTACAAACGTTCTAACCAGTTATTCAATATAAAAGAACTAGTTTCAGCTATTTGCTTTTCACATGGAATCCATCGCTGCTCTTTTAAAAACAGTTTTTTATAGTTTGCCAATATTTCTTTTTGAACAAAGCTTTGTAATTCTACCGTTGGTAATGGACGGTTATTTTTCATAAATATATCTGTATCGTGCTCCCATACAATATGCAAAATAACGGCATCGTAATTTGCATCTTTTTCGTGATGATGCGTATACCAGTCTGATGACTTTATATGAATTTCAATATTTCCAACCCATAACTGGCTATCAATCTTCAATTTTGCATTCAAAAAATCAGGTCCTGAATTAGTATTGTGACTCCCTGAATCTACCACTTCAACAATTCTTCCTTTTACTGATATTAAATTTGC
Organism: Tenacibaculum sp. 1_MG-2023; assembly: GCF_030547425.1. GTDB lineage: Bacteria > Bacteroidota > Bacteroidia > Flavobacteriales > Flavobacteriaceae > Polaribacter. The sequence goes on from NZ_JAUORH010000012.1 coordinate 73,034, forward strand.
TTTGTTAAATAATTTGTATTTCCACAAAAAGTGTAAAAATTCTTCTTTCATACGCTTTCTTTTTCACCTTCAATGTACAAAATATTTTTATGATACTATCAATATTAATTATTCGAAGTATTTTTAGGCTACTTTTTATTCCTCTACTTTTGTCAAAGTAAATTACCGTAGGTAAACCTAAAAGGTGACTACGTAAAAACACGTTTTAATTTCAAGACAAGTCTTGAAGTATTTTAACTCTCGATTATCGAATAAAAACCAAACCATATGAATAGTATTGAAAATTTACAATGGCGTTATGCTGTTAAAAAATTTGACGAACATAAATTTCTTTCCGAAGAACAAATTAACATTTTAAAAGAAGCTTTTAATTTAACTGCTACTTCTTACGGATTACAGCCTGTTAAAATGGTTGTAGTAAAAAACAAAGATTTGCAACAACAATTAGTTGCACATTCTTGGAATCAGCACCAAGTTGCACAGGCTTCTCACTTATTGGTATTATGTACCCCAAAAGAACTTACTACTAAAGATGTTGAGAGCTATTTTAAATTAGTAAAAGACATTAGAAACACCCCCGATGAGATTTTAAACCCTTTCAAAGAATTTTTAACAAACGATATTGAGAATAAATCACCAGAAGTATTATTTCATTGGATGAAAAATCAAGCTTATATCGCTCTAGGAAACCTAATGACTGTTGCCGCTAATGAAAAAATTGATAGCTGTCCTATGGAAGGTTTTGTTCCTGAAAAATACAATGAAATTTTAGACTTGGATAAATATAATTTACAATCGGTTCTGGTATTACCAGTTGGTTTTAGGGCAGAAGACGATTATATGAAAGACTTAAAAAAAGTTCGTAGAAAAACAGAAGAAGTGGTTATAGAACTATAGTTTTTTAATTGTTAGTTACGAATTATGATTTTGTATAAGCTAAAAACTAAATTAGTACATTCGTAATTTATAATTCGTAATTAACAGTATGCAGCCACTACATATATTACTCCTTATTTTAGCCTATTTTGTTGTATTAATTCTTATCTCATACATTACAGGTAAATCGGCAAACAACCAAACATTTTTTAAAGCAAACAACTCTTCTCCATGGTATTTAGTAGCCTTTGGTATGATTGGAGCTTCACTATCTGGAGTTACTTTTATTTCGGTTCCTGGTTGGGTTGAGGGTGACAAAATGAGTTATATGCAAATGGTACTAGGATATGTAGTAGGTTATGCCGTCATTGGATTGGTATTACTACCTCTTTATTATCGATTAAATTTAACCTCAATCTACACCTATTTAGAAGGACGTTTTGGTAGGTATTCGTATAAAACAGGCGCCTCTTTTTTCTTACTTTCAAGAACTGTTGGTGCTGCCTTTCGTTTGTTTTTAGTGGCAAATGTATTACAGTTAATTTTATTTGATGCTTATGGAATCCCATTTTGGGTAACCGTAACTATTACCATTTTACTTATTTGGTTATATACTTTTAAAGGAGGAATTAAAACTATTGTATGGACCGACACTTTACAAACGTTGTTTATGCTAATTGCTGTTGGGGTTTGTATTGTAATGATAAAAGATGAAATGCAAATAGACAATTTGTTTTCGTACGTAACGGACAACAACCTTTCAAAAACCTTCTTTTTTGACGATGTAAAAGCAGGAAATTACTTTTGGAAGCAGTTCTTTTCAGGTGCTTTTATTTCAATTGTAATGACAGGTTTAGATCAAGACATGATGCAAAAAAACTTGACCTGCCGCAACTTAAAAGATGCTCAAAAAAATATGTTTTGGTTTACCATCGTATTGGTAATTGTTAACTTTTTCTTTTTAGCTTTAGGTGTTTTATTAACAGATTATGCTACAGCAAATGAGCTAAACGCTCACAAAGATAGCTTATTCCCTACCATAGCAATGAGTGGCGATTTAGGTATAGCCACTTCTCTATTCTTTCTATTGGGATTAATTGCCGCAGCATACTCAAGTGCTGATAGTGCTTTAACTTCGTTAACTACCTCTTTTAGTATTGATATTCTTGAAATTGATAAGAAAGAAAACGAAGAAGAAAAAGAAAGAACACGAAAGAAAATTCATGTGCTATTTTCATTTATTTTAGTGGCTACCATCTTAATTTTTAAATATTTTATTGCTGATGAGAGTGTCATTGCTAAAATATTTCAATTTGCTGGCTACACATACGGTCCTTTACTAGGCTTATATGCTTTTGGCTTATTTACCAAACTAAATATAAAAGACAAGTTTGTTCCTATCATTTGTTTGATTGCTCCGGCTTTAACCTATGTTATTAGTTTTTACAGCAAGAAAAAATTTGGGTTTGATTTTGGATTCTTTGTATTGATATTAAACGGATTCTTAACTTTCTTGGGATTATTAGCCATTAAAACATCAAAAAATGCCTAAAAAAGGAAAAGCAAAAAACACGGTAAACAAAGCGAAGCATACTCGCTTAATGAAACAAAAAGAAAACAAACTTCGTTTGGAAAAACAACGTACTAAAGAACGCTTAAAAGCCATTATAAAAAAAGTTAACGAACAAAAAGAAAATGACAGCACAACAGATAGCTAAAAAATTTAATCTAACAGAACATCCCTAAGGTGGTTTTTATAATGAAACAGAAATGAAGGCATAATTAAAAATAATACAAACCGATAGCGAAACATTAATCACTATCGGTTTATAATTTTTACATAAACGCTATTTGTAACCCCATCAATACGAATATAGCACCTGAAATTTTATTCAATCTCACACCCATTTTTTCATTTTCTTTAATTTTAGTTGAAAATGTACCTGCAAATGATGTTAAAACCAAGTACCAAACAGTAGTCATCATTGCATAAATAACACCTAAAATCATAAAAGGAACTGGATTTTCTATTTCTGTTGGACTTATAAACCGCGGAAAGAATGCTATAAAGAATAATGCAACTTTCGGGTTTAATATATTTGTAACAAACCCTGATGTAAAATTACTTTTTGCTGAATCTTTCTTTTGTCCTTCATTCGTTTCTGTTATCAATCCTTTTTTAGACATCACTTTTGTTACTCCTAAATAAATTAAATAAGCTGCTCCTAAATATTTAATTAATGCAAAGAATATTACTGATTTTGCTACCATAATTGACAACCCTAACGCACCTAGTAACGTATGCACTAAAGCCCCTGTATTTAAACCAAAACTAGTGTATACCCCAGACCTTCGTCCTTGACTAATTGACTTGTTAATTAAAAAAACTGTTTCTATTCCTGGTGTTAACACAAAAAGAACAGTTGCTACTAAAAACGCAATAAAATTCTCAATTCCCATTTCGTTACTCTTTTAAAAATGATTACAAAGTTTTTTTATGCAAAGCAACAGCAGTTCTCTTTATTAAAAAATACTTATTTTTGACTGATTAATGCAAAAAACGCATTAAAATGACTATTCAACAGATACGGTATTTTTTAATTCTAGCAGAAGAATTACATTTTTGGAAAACAGCAGAGAAAGTTTACACCTCTCAATCGTCATTAAGTAGGCAAATTCAATCTTTAGAAGAAGAGTTAGGCGTTACTTTATTTGAGCGAGATAAAAGAAACGTAAAACTTACTGAAGCTGGTGTATTCCTTAAGAAAAAATGGGATGTTCTATTGGACGAGTTCGATCGTACACATCAACATGCTAAAAAAATTGATGAAGGTTCTTCTGGACTTGTTAGTATTGCGTATTCTGGTTCTATCTCTTACAACTATTTACCTGAGTTACTCAAAATATTTTCAGAAGAGAAACCAGATTTAAAAGTAGAACTTATGGAACCTACTGATATTACACTTGAAAAATTACTTTCTAGTTATCAAATAGATTTTGCTTTTAGCAGAAATGAAGTTCTAAATGCTTCTATTTTATCAGAAAGGTTGTATGCTGAACCCGTTTGCCTTGTGGTTCCAAAAGATCATTGGGTAACAGAAGGTTCTTTTGTTGATTTAAGAGACGTAAAAGACGAAAAATTCATCCTTTCTGGTTTACATCACACTACTTATTTTTCTTCATTACTACGCAATATTTTTAACACTTATGGTTTTGAACCTCAAACCCATATTGAATCTGATTTTGGAAGTATGATATTAAACTTAATTGGTAGAGGTTTAGGAATATCTATTTTACCTTACTCCTATCAGTTTTCTTTAAATACAAACATACGGTTTATTACACTACCCGAAAGCACAGAATTATATATTAATTGGCGAAAGAACGACCATAGAAAAGTCATTAAAAGTGTTATTGAATATTCTATAAAATTAGGTAAAAACTACAACCGAAAGTTTGTATAAAATAAAACCTAAACACTTTTCAATGTTCAGGTTTTTGTTTATTTGTACGTACAAGTAACTATTTATCAATCGAACCTAAAACACGTTTCATAAAATTATTTAACGCTTCTTTCTTAGGTGTTCCGTCTTTAATCATTTTATCAACCTCAATTGCTCCGTACATATTAGAGATTAACTCTCCTATAACGTCTAGCTCTTCATCTTTTAACGATGGAACCTCTGTTAAAGCTTCAAGCGTCTCAATAGTTTCTAGTACATAATCTTGGTCATTTTCTTCAATAAATGAAGTTAAGTGTTTAATTACTGGTAATTTCATAACTAAGCTACTTCATTTACTAAATCCTTCAATACATCAAACTTATTGGTTTGAGTTTGATTTACTAATTTTCCATCAATATAAGTAGCAAAAGTAGGCAAGTTACTCACATCAGCAAGCTTTCTACTCTCTGGAAATTTTTCGGCATCAGCTATTACAAAAACCATATCTTCATTCTCAGAAGATAACTTTTTAAATTTAGGTTTCATAATACGGCAGTTACCACACCATGAAGCTGAAAACTGAACTATAACTTTTTTATTGTCTGCAACAACTTCTGATAAATTGTCTTGACTTAATTCTTGTACCATTTCTTTAATTATTATCCATTTCGAAAGGAGCTCGTGCTCGACCCCTTCACTTATCTCACACGAACTTGTTTCCTTTCTTTAATTATGTCTAATTAGTTTGCTGCTAAATATTCTGCTGTTGCCTTTGCGTTAGCTTGCATTGCTTCTTTACCTTCTTCCCAGTTTGCAGGACAAACCTCACCTTTTTCTTGTACGTGAGTATAAGCATCTACTAAACGTAAATATTCATTTACATTACGACCAACTGGCATGTGGTTGATCCCTTCATGGAATACAGTTCCTTCTTCATCTATTAAATATGTAGCTCTATACGTTACATTATCTCCTTCAACCTGTACAGTTCCTGTAGCTTCATCATAAACCTCGTTAGAGATGTCTAAGATACCTAAAATAGATGATAAATTACGATTACTATCAGCTAATAATGGGTAAGTAACACCTTCAATACCTCCATTATCCTTAGATTGGTTTAACCAAGCAAAGTGTACTTCAGGAGTATCACAAGAAGCTCCAATTACAATAGTGTTTCTTTTTTCAAATTCTGGTAATGCAGCTTGAAAAGCATGTAACTCAGTTGGACAAACGAAAGTAAAGTCTTTCGGATACCAAAATAACAACACTTTTTTCTTGTTTTTAACTGCTTCTTCTAATACATTTAACTTAAACGTATCACCCATTTCATTCATTGCATCTACGTTTAAACTTGGAAATTTTTTTCCTACTACTGTAGCCATTTTATAATTTTTTATTGATTAATATTTTTTTACAGGCACAAATGTATTTTGTTTCTTCTCATTTAAAGTGTGAATCTAAAAATATTTTTTTATTTCACTATAACTATAACCAATAGTTAACATATTTTTAAATCATTAAAAAAAATATACCTTTATATTTCAACATATTATAAAGTCTAAAAACTACAACTATAATTATTTGTTATTTTAAAATAAAAAATATAGATAAAAATTATCTATTGTTTTATAGTAGCTTTGTCCAATTCTAACCTATTAAATTATAATATCATGAAAAATACAAACTCACATTCTTCAAAAGGCAAATGCCCTTTTTCACAAGGCGCCAACACAGAAATACATGATAACATCATGGAGTGGTGGCCGAAATCATTAAACTTAGACATACTACATCAACACGATACCAAAACCAATCCTTTAGACAGTAATTTTAATTATGCTGAAGAATTTAAAAAATTAGATTTAGAAGCAGTTAAAAATGACCTTAAAGACTTAATGATCGATAGTCAAGATTGGTGGCCTGCCGATTGGGGACATTATGGTGGCTTAATGATTCGTATGGCGTGGCATGCTGCTGGTACCTATAGAGTTGCTGATGGTAGAGGTGGTAGTAACACTGGTAATCAACGCTTCGCTCCATTAAATAGTTGGCCTGATAATGGTAATTTAGATAAAGCAAGACGGTTATTATGGCCAATCAAGAAAAAATACGGAAACAAACTATCTTGGGCTGACCTTATTATTTTAGCTGGTAATATGGCTTATGAATCAATGGGCTTCAAAACTTTTGGTTTTGCTGGTGGACGCAAAGATATTTGGCATCCTGAAAAAGATATTTACTGGGGGTCTGAAAAAGAATGGTTAGCGCCAACAGGGAGTAAAGGCTCTCGATATTCTGGTGATAGAGACTTAGAAAATCCATTAGCTGCGGTAATGATGGGGTTAATTTATGTAAACCCTGAAGGTGTAGACGGAAAACCTGACCCGTTAAGAACTGCACAAGATGTTAGAGAGACTTTTAAACGAATGGCAATGGATGATGAAGAAACCGTTGCTTTAACTGCAGGTGGACATACCGTAGGAAAGGCTCACGGTAATGGTGATGCTGATGCTTTAGGTCAAAGCCCTGAAGGGGCAGAAATTCACAACCAAGGTTTTGGTTGGATGAATCCTAAAGGAAGTGGAAATGCTGAACATACTGTAACTAGTGGTTTAGAAGGTGCATGGACAACAACACCTGATAGATGGAACAACACATACTTCCATTTATTATTAAATCATGAATGGGAATCAAAAAAGAGCCCTGCAGGAGCGTGGCAATGGGAGCCTATTAATATGGACGAAACCGACAAACCTGTAGATGCTCACAATCCGAACATCAAAAGAAATCCAATCATGACTGATGCGGATATGGCTATGAAAATGGATCCTGAATACAGAAAAATATCTGAAAAATTCTACAAAGATCCAGAATACTTTGCAGATACTTTCGCTCGTGCTTGGTTTAAACTAACACATCGTGATTTAGGACCTAATACTCGTTATTTAGGTGCTGATGCTCCAGCAGAAACACTTATCTGGCAAGATCCTGTTCCTACTGTTAACTATACTTTAAACAATACTGAAGTTGAAGAACTAAAAGAAAAACTATTAAATAGTGGACTTTCTCGCACTGAACTTATAAATACCGCTTGGGATAGTGCTAGAACTTATAGAGGGTCCGACTTTAGAGGTGGTGCTAATGGAGCACGCATTCGTTTAGCTCCTCAAAAAGACTGGGAAGGAAATGAACCTACAAGACTAAAAAAAGTATTAGATAAGCTCACTGAGATTCAATCAGGGTTAAGTAAAAAAGTTAGTATTGCTGATTTGATTGTTTTAGGAGGTAGTGCCGCTGTTGAAAAAGCCGCTAAAGATGGTGGTATTGACATTAAAGTTCCTTTTACCCCTGGAAGAGGTGATGCAACCGCTGAAATGACAGATACTGAATCTTTTGATGTTTTAGAGCCTCTACATGACGGATATAGAAACTGGCAAAAGAAAGATTATATTGTAAAACCAGAAGAATTATTACTAGATAGAACGCAACTTATGGACCTAACTGCTCCCGAAATGACTGTTTTAGTTGGAGGAATGCGCGTACTAGGAACCAACCACGGAGGCTCAAAACATGGAGTATTTACAGACAACGAAGGCGTGTTAAGTAACGATTTCTTTGTAAACCTCACAGATATGAAATACTCATGGAAGCCTGCTGGGGAAAACTTATACAATATTGTTGATCGTAAAACTGGAAGTACTAAATGGACAGCTACAAGAGCTGATTTAATATTTGGTTCAAATTCAATTTTACGTTCGTATGCTGAAGTATATGCACAAGATGATAACAAAGAGAAATTTGTAAAAGATTTTGTAGCTGCTTGGACTAAAGTAATGAATGCTGACAGGTATGATTTAGCTTAATTTAAAACTAGATTACAAAAAAAAGAAGAGCTAAATGCTCTTCTTTTTTTTGTCTTTTATTTTAAGTAGTAGTTTACTTACTCGCAAATAGTTTTACGTCATTTTCTGACACTTTCTTCTCTCCTAAAATAAGCAACCGTTCTACAACATTTCTTAATTCACGGATATTTCCAGTCCAATCGTATTCTTGCAATCGCTTAATCGCTTTATCTTCAAATTGTTTCTGAGGCATTCCTTGTTCTTCTGATATTTTTTTTGCGAAAAAATCTACTAGTAAAGGAATATCTTCTCTTCTATCATTTAGCGCAGGGACTTTAATTAAAATCACTGCTAAACGATGGTATAAATCTTCTCGAAAGCGTCCTTCCTCTATTTCCGTCTTTAAATCTTTATTTGTTGCAGCAACAACACGTACGTTTACTTTTATATCTTTATCAGAACCTACACGCTGGATACGATTTTCTTGTAGTGCTCGTAAAACTTTTGCCTGTGCCGATAAACTCATGTCTCCAATTTCATCTAAGAAAATGGTTCCTCCATTAGCTGCTTCAAATTTCCCTGCTCTATCTTTATTTGCTCCTGTAAAACTTCCTTTTACATGTCCAAACAGTTCACTTTCTATTAACTCAGAAGGTATCGCTGCACAATTCACTTCAATCATTGAAGCTTTAGAACGGTCAGATTTTTCGTGCAACCAATGTGCTACTAATTCTTTTCCTGTTCCGTTAGGTCCTGTAATTAAAACTCTAGCATCGGTAGTTGATACTTTTTCTATAATCTCTTTTATATGAGTAATAGCATCACTTTCTCCAATCATTTCATAGTTCTTACTCACCTTCTTTTTTAAACGCTTATTTTCTACTACCAACTCCTTTTTATCTAAAGCATTTCTTACGGTGTTCAATAAACGGTTTAAATCTGGTGGTTTTGAAATATAATCAAAAGCTCCCAAACGCATTGTGTTTACTGCGGTGTCTAGATCTCCATGACCAGAAATCATCACCATTAGTATTTCTGGTTTTAATTTTCTGGCTTTTTCCAACACCTCAACACCATCCATTTTAGGCATCTTAATATCACATAACACTAAATCATAATCTGTTTTCTTTATCTTTTCAATTCCTTGCAAACCATCTTCTGCTTCTTCAACCTCATAGGAATCGTTTTCTTCCGTTATAATTTTTTTTAATACCCTGCGAATTGCAGCCTCATCTTCTATTATTAATATTTTACTCATATTTTTTTAGACTTTTAGATGTAAGACCAAAAGAAAAAAGACTAGTTTAATGAATTCTTAAATCCCAAAACCATTTTTTGAAGCTCTTCTATTTCGTCTTCTAAACCTATTAACGTTACTTTATTGATATATTCTTTATAATAAGAAAGAACTATTTGTGTTTGCAATTCAAAAAGCGAGCCAAGTGCAATTTCTAAAAATCTTTTAAACTCTTTATTTGAACTTCTACTTGACCCTTCTGCAATATTCGACGGGATAGAAATTACTGATCCATTTATCTGAAATGCTAAAGAACATACTTCTTCTTTTGGAAACTCTTTTGTTATCTTAAAAACCTTATCACAATGCTTCATTCAATAAACCCAAATTTTAAGTTTTTTAAAATTATGTTTTTCCACCGTCTAATTTTTTTTTCTTTTCGTCTTTACTCTTTAATAATATGTATATCTCTTTGAGGGAATGGAATACTAATATTATGCTCTCTAAACAGTTCGTCTATTTTAAACCGTATATCGCTTTTTGGTATAGCTGCCTGAAAACTATCGTTTAGTGTAAAAACTAATTTAAAGTTTAACGAACTATCTCCAAAGTTTTCAAAAAGCACCAACGGAGCAGGGTGTTGATACACCTTTGGATGCTCACTGGCCGCTTGCATTAATAGTTTTTTTACCAAAGCTACATCACTACCATATGCCACTCCTACTGTTACATTTTCTCTAGTTGTAGTACCGTTTTGCGTCCAGTTGTATAAACTATTTGATAAATATTTATGATTGGGTATCACTAATACCTTATTATCAATAGTTACAGCTCTAGTTGTTCTTAATTTTATTTCCTCTACTCTACCAACTTTATCATCTAGTTCAATAATATCACCTACATGAACACTTTTATCAAGAATGATAAAAACTCCAGAAATTATATCTTGAAAAAAGGTTTGCAACGCCAAACCAATACCAATTAACAAGGCTGAAGACGCTACTAAAATAGCACTTAAATTAACTCCTGCTGAACTTAAGACTATTGAAAAAACAACTACATAAGCTAACCAACTAGTAAAAGAGAAAATTGTATCAAATTTATTCTTATCATCTTGTTCTAGTTTACTTTTTGCTAAACTTTTTAGGTATTTCAATAAAAGTTTAATAAGAATCAAACCAATTATTAAAAACAGAATCGTTTTTATGGTAAAATCTATTTCTTTTCCTCCTACAGGAATTCTAAGGTTTAGAAAATCGGTTACTTCTTTAATTATTTCTTTCATCTACTAGTTCTTATTGTTTTTATTGATCAAATCCAATTCACTATTAAACTCTTTAAAATAAAATTTATTAAGCCAATTTCATAAAGATTTAATTATCCATTATAACGAATCCACTTCCATAAATCTTTGTATGTTGGCTTTTTACCATACATCAAAATACCTACACGATAAATTTTTGCGGCAATCCACACAATTACCATAAAAGTAAGAATTAATAGCAACATAGAGATCGCTATTTCCCACCAAGCAACTCCAAACGGAATTCTCATTAACATCACGATAGGTGAAGTAAATGGTATATATGAAAATATAACTGATACTGGCCCGTGAGGATCATTAATAACTGTTGCAAACCCAACATACACGGCTAAGATTAATGGTAACATAATAGGCATCATAAACTGCTGTGTATCGGTTTCGTTATCTACTGCTGCTCCTACTGCTGCAAACAATGAACTATACAACATATAACCCCCTAAAAAATAGAAGATAAATAAAAAGAACATTTTAATTAAAGGCAATCTAAATATTTCCTGTATAATCATTTCACCTTTATTGGTTGCTGTTTGTTGAATAGCTTCCATTTGTTCTGGCGATACTTTTGCTGACTGCATCTCCATCATATCAATTCCAAAGAATGAAGAAGCTACTAGGCTAAACACTAAAAACAAAATTCCCCAAATAAAGAATTGTAATAATCCTGCTGAAGCATTTCCAATAATCTTTCCTAACATTAGTTGAAAAGGCTTTACTGAAGAAACGATTACCTCAATAATTCTACTCGTTTTTTCTTCAATTACACTTCTCATTACTGATGTACCATAAATCATAACAAACATCATCAATAAATATCCTGCAATAGCCCCTACACCAATCTTTAATCCGTTGATTAATTTAGATGATTTTTCTCCCGAAAAATTAAACATTTTTATTTCTGATGAAATTTTAGACTCTTCAATATGTGCAATATCAATTCCGAAGTTTGTCAATTTTTTATGACGTAACTCCTTATCAATTTTATCTTCTAAACGTTCCATGATAGACATACTGGGTGAGTCTTTAGAGAAAAACTCAATCGATTTTGCCAACATTTCTAAACTATCTTGTTTCGGAATGTATAAAGCTCCGTAGTAATCTCCTTCTTCTACCTTCTTTTTAGAATCTTCAATTCCTAAGGCTGTAAAATCTTCATACTTTACCGTTTTTGAATCTTTAAACACATCTTTTGAAAATAACCCAGACTCATCAACATATACTATCTTCTTAACCTTTTCATCGTTCTTCTTCATTAAGAAAAATACTAAAGCCCCCATACCAATCATTAACAATGGACTTAAGAAAGTCATAACGATAAACGACTTATTTCTAACCTTAGCAATAAACTCGCGTTCTATAATTAATCGTAATCTTTTCATTGGTTAACTGTTTTTATGAATTGCTTGAATAAAAATATCATTAGCACTTGGTATCAACTCTACAAAATGCTGCACCTCTCCTTGAGTAGCTAAATACGATAATAAATCGTTCGCTGAATTTCCGTTAGTAAGTTTTACATTTAACTTTAACCCATCATTTAACAATCTAAAATCTGCCGGTAATACTTCAAAGTTTTGTTTTAGCTTCTGCTCCACTTCTCTTGAGTTAGAAGTTACTAACCCTATTTGAAAAGTATTTGTTCTAAACTCTTTTTTAATATCGTCTAGTTTACCATCTAAAATTTTATTCGACTTATTAATCAACGCTATATAATCACACATTTCCTCCACACTCTCCATTCTATGTGTAGAAAAGATAATCGTAGCTCCTTCATCTCGTAACTGTAAAATTTCTTTTGCTATTAGTTGTGCATTAATAGGGTCGAATCCTGAAAACGGCTCATCAAAAATTAACAATTTAGGTTGGTGAAGTACTGTTACAATAAACTGAACTTTCTGAGCCATTCCTTTTGAAAGCTCTTCAATTTTTTTATTCCACCATGCTCCAATATCAAATTTATCAAACCAATATTTTAAGCGTTTCTTTGCTTCCGATTTACTTAACCCTTTTAATTGAGCAAGATATAATGCCTGCTCTCCTACCTTCATACTTTTATACAAACCACGTTCTTCAGGTAAATACCCTATATATTCTATATGATTAGGAGCTAGCTTCTCTCCATCTAAAATAATTTCACCTGCATCTGGCATTGTTATTTGATTGATGATTCTAATAAGCGAGGTTTTTCCTGCTCCATTAGGACCTAACAAACCAAAAACACTTCCTTTAGGTATGTGCATCGACACATTATTTAATGCAGTATAATCGCCGTAACGCTTTACTACATTATTAACTTCTAATAAATTGCTCATAGATTTTATAGTTGATTAATTACCGTTTATTTAAAAACAGTAGTGACAAACTTACATATTTTTATACTCAATTAGTATACGCTTCTCTCTAAACGTTACAAGATTATTTTTTTGTTAATTTTATTATGCATGCATAACTTTTTTTGCAAAATACTATGCATGCATAATAAAATTTTATATATTTGGCATTCATGGACAAGGATAAATCAATAGATCACCAATTAAGAGCCACGTGGCAAGCAGTTGCGAAAATGTACAACGAGCAGGCTGCAAAGCACGATAGCACTATGGCTACGGCTTTTGCTTTATTGAATATAGATTCTGAAAACGGTACTCCTTCAACTGCATTGGGTCCGTTAATGGGAATGGAACCTACAAGTCTTTCTCGTTTGTTAAAAACAATGGAAGATAAGGGAGTTATATGTCGCGAGAAAAATCCTAATGATGGTAGAAGCGTTATTTTAAAACTTACCGAATACGGTAAAGAAATGCGTGAAGTTTCTAAAGGACACGTATACCAATTCAATAATAAAGTAAGAGAACATATTACTGAAGAAGAGCTAGACACCTTCTTTAAAGTAACCACAACAATAAACAAACTAATTACAGATAAGTTAATATACGAAGAAGATATTGACAATAAAGCTGTATAAAACAAACCAACAAACAAATGGCAAGAAGAATTAAAAAAGTAGCAATTATCGGTTCTGGTATCATGGGATCAGGTATTGCATGTCATTTTGCTAACATTGGCGTTGAAGTGTTGCTTTTGGACATCGTTCCGAGAGAGCTTAACGACAAAGAAAAAGCAAAAGGACTAACCTTAGAAGACAAAGTAGTTCGTAACCGTTTGGTAAATGATGCTTTGACTGCTTCATTAAAGTCAAAACCATCACCTATCTACAATAAAAAATTTGCAGATAGAATTACTACAGGTAACCTTGAAGACGATTTACATAAAATAAAAGATGTAGATTGGATTATGGAGGTTGTTGTTGAACGCTTAGACATTAAACAAAGTGTTTTTGAACAAGTTGAAAAACACCGTACACCTGGTACTATAATTTCTACCAATACTTCTGGAATTCCTATTAAATTTATGAACGAAGGACGTAGTGAAGATTTCCGTAAACACTTTGCGGTAACACACTTTTTTAACCCTCCTCGTTATTTAAAATTATTTGAAGTTGTTCCAGGACCTGACTGTAAGCAAGAAGTTACTGACTTCTTAATGGATTATGGTTCTAAATTCTTAGGAAAAACTTCAGTATTAGCAAAAGATACACCAGCGTTTATTGGTAACCGTATAGGTATCTTCGGAATCCAATCGTTATTCCACCAAGTAAAAGAATTAGGCTTAACTATTGAAGAAGTTGATAAGTTAACAGGACCAGTTATTGGACGACCAAAATCAGCTACTTTCCGTACTGTTGATGTTGTTGGATTAGATACTTTAGTACATGTTGCTAACGGAATCTATGAAAACTGTCCTAACGACGAAGCTCACGACTTATTCAAGTTACCAGATTTCATCGACACCATGATGGAAAATAAATGGTTAGGGAACAAAACCAAACAAGGTTTTTACAAGAAAACTAAAAATGCTGAAGGAAAACGTGAAATTTTAGCGTTAGACTTAGATACGATGGAGTACCGTCCGTCTAAAAAAGCAAAATTCGCTACCTTAGAATTAACAAAAACAATCGATAAGCCAATTGACCGATTTAAAGTTTTAGTTGGCGGAAAAGATAAAGCGGGAGAATTCTACCGTAAAAACTTCGCAGCAATGTTTGCGTACGTTCAAAATAGAATTCCAGAAATTTCTGATGAATTATACAGAATTGACGATGCCATGAAAGCAGGTTTCGGATGGGAAAATGGTCCTTTCGAAATTTGGGATGCTGTAGGAGTTGAAAAAGGTATCGAATTAATGAAAGCTGAAGGAAAAGAACCTGCTGCTTGGGTTACAGAAATGGTAGCTAAAGGAGAAAAGTCTTTCTATACAGTTAAAGACGGTGCAACATATTACTACGATGTACCAGCAAAAGCACAAGTTAAAAAACCAGGACAAGATTCATTTATCATCTTAGATAACATTCGTAAAACTACCGAGGTATTCAAAAACTCTGGTGTTGTTATTGAAGATTTAGGAGACGGAATCTTAAACTGTGAATTCCAATCTAAAATGAACACTATTGGTGGTGATGTTTTAGCTGGATTAAATAAAGCAGTTGATTTAGCTGAAAAAGACTTCCAAGGGTTAGTAATTGGTAACCAAGCTGCAAACTTCTCAGTAGGTGCCAACATCGGAATGATTTTTATGATGGCTGTTGAGCAAGAGTACGATGAGTTAAACATGGCTATCAAATATTTCCAAGATACCATGATACGTATGCGTTACTCTTCAATTCCTACTATTGCTGCTCCTCACGGAATGGCGTTAGGTGGTGGTTGTGAATTATCATTACACGCAGATAAAGTAGTTGCTGCTGCTGAAACCTACATCGGATTAGTAGAGTTTGGAGTTGGAGTAATTCCTGGTGGTGGTGGATCTAAAGAAATGGCTGTAAGAGCTCAAGACTTATTCCACACTGGTGATGTTCAATTAAACGTGTTACAAGAGCACTTCTTAACTATTGGTATGGCAAAAGTGGCGACTTCAGCTTATGAAGCGTACGACTTAAACTTACTACAAAAAGGAAAAGACGTTGTGGTTGTAAACAAAGACCGTCAAATAGCAGAAGCTAAAAAACACGCTATATTATTAGCAGAGGCAGGGTATACACAACCTGTAAAACGTAAAGATGTTTTAGTATTAGGTAAGCAAGCCTTAGGTATGTTCTTAGTAGGAACAGACTCTATGGAAGCTTCTAAATATATTTCTGAACACGATCAGAAAATTGCAAACAAACTAGCCTATGTAATGGCTGGAGGAGATTTATCAGAACCAACAAAAGTTACTGAGCAGTATTTATTAGACCTTGAACGTGAAGCTTTCTTAAGTTTAACTACAGAACGTAAAACGTTAGAGCGTATTCAGCACATGTTAAAAACTGGTAAACCTTTACGTAATTAAAATT
Organism: Tenacibaculum sp. 1_MG-2023; assembly: GCF_030547425.1. Classification (GTDB taxonomy): domain Bacteria; phylum Bacteroidota; class Bacteroidia; order Flavobacteriales; family Flavobacteriaceae; genus Polaribacter. The sequence goes on from NZ_JAUORH010000012.1 coordinate 89,145, forward strand.
ACTATGCTATTAGCCTCTAGCTGTTAGCAAATAGCTAAAAGCCAATAGCCAAAAGCAAGAAAATATGAAAACAGCATATATAGTAAAAGGATATAGAACCGCCGTAGGGAAATCTAAAAAAGGTGTGTTCAGATTTAAAAGAGCTGACGAATTAGCTGCTGAAACCATCAAGTATATGATGGAAAAGTTGCCAGAATTCGACGTAAAGCGTATCGACGATGTTATTGTTGGTAACGCGATGCCTGAAGGTTCTCAAGGATTAAACATGGCAAGAATTATTTCGTTAATCGGATTAGATTCTGTAGATGTTCCTGGAGTTACCGTAAACCGTTTCTGTTCATCAGGATTAGAAACTATTGGTATGGCAGTAGCAAAAATTCAGTCTGGAATGGCAGAGTGTATTATTGCTGGTGGAGCAGAAAGTATGAGTTCTGTACCAATGACAGGTTTTAAACCAGAATTAAACTACGATATCGTAAACGCAGGTCACGAAGATTACTATTGGGGAATGGGTAATACTGCAGAAGCAGTAGCGCAACAATACAATGTATCTCGTGCAGATCAAGATCAATTTGCTTACGAATCGCACATGAAAGCTTTAAAAGCGTTAGATAGCGATCGTTTTCAAGATCAAATAGCACCAATCGATGTAGAAGAAACCTACATTGATGCAAACGGAAAACGTGCCACAAGAAATTATACAGTTACTAAAGACGAAGGTCCACGTCGTGGAACTAGCGTAGAAGCCTTAGCAAGATTACGTCCAGTATTCGCTGCTGATGGTTCTGTTACCGCTGGTAACTCATCACAAACAAGTGACGGAGCTGCTTTCGTAATGGTAATGAGTGAAGATATGGTAAAGGAATTAGGTATTCAACCAGAAGCTCGTTTAGTAAGTTATGCAGCAGCAGGAGTACCCCCTCGTATTATGGGAATTGGTCCTATAGCAGCAATACCAAAAGCATTAAAACAAGCAGGTTTACAACAAAATGATATTGAATTAATTGAGCTAAACGAAGCGTTTGCTTCACAATCGTTAGCTGTTATTCGCGAATTAGGATTAAATCCGGATATCGTTAACGTAAACGGTGGAGCAATTGCTTTAGGTCACCCATTAGGATGTACTGGTGGTAAATTATCTGTTCAGTTATTTGATGAAATGCGTAAGCGCAACATGAATAACAAATACGGAATGGTAACCATGTGTGTAGGTACCGGTCAAGGTGCTGCAGGTATTTTTGAATTCTTAAATTAGAATTAAGATATAAGTATTGAGTATTGAGAATTTTCTCATCTCTTTTAAAAAATAAGTAACAAAATTATAAAAGTAGTTAGTATCTCAATACTCACTACTAAATACTAAAATCTAAGATTATGTCAGAATTAAATAAAGATATTTTACGCGGAGGGCAGTTCCTAGTAAAAGAAACAAAATGCGAAGATATATTTACTCCTGAAGATTTTTCAGAAGAGCAAACAATGATGCGTGATGCGGTTAAAGAATTTAACGACCGTGAAATTATTCCTCATAAAGCTCGTTTCGAGGCAAAAGATTATGCACTTACCCAAGAAACTATGCGTAAAGCTGGTGAATTAGGGTTTTTAGGTGTGGCTGTTCCTGAAGCGTATGGCGGATTAGGAATGGGATTCGTTTCTACCATGTTAACATGTGATTACATTTCAAGTGGAACAGGATCTTTTAGTACTGCTTTTGGTGCACATACAGGTATTGGTACGATGCCAATTACTTTATATGGTACCGAAGAGCAAAAGCAAAAATATGTTCCTGCGTTAGCAATGGGAGAGCGTTTTGGAGCTTACTGTTTAACTGAACCAGGAGCAGGATCGGATGCGAATTCTGGTAAAACTACTGCTGAGTTAACTGAAGACGGAAAGCACTACAAAATTAACGGACAAAAAATGTGGATTTCGAATGCAGGTTTTGCTGAAATCTTTATCGTTTTTGCTCGTATCGAAGACGATAAAAACATTACTGGTTTTATCTTAGAATATGATAAAAACAATCCTAACGGAGTAACTTTAGGAGAAGAAGAACACAAATTAGGTATTCGTGCATCATCTACACGTCAGGTATTTTTCAACGATACATTAATTCCTGTTGAAAACATGTTATCTGTTCGTGGTGGTGGATTCAAAATTGCAATGAACGCCTTAAACGTTGGTCGTATTAAATTAGCTGGTGCTTGTTTAGATTCTCAAAGAAGAATTATTAGCCATGCTGTAAACTATGCTAACGAGCGTAAACAATTTAAAACTCCAATTGCTGAATTTGGAGCTATTAAAATGAAGTTAGCTGAAATGGCTACTAGTGCTTATGTTGGTGAATCTGCATCATACAGAGCTGCTAAAAATATTGAAGATAGAATTGCTATCCGTGAAGCTGAAGGAAGCTCTCACCAAGATGCAGAATTAAAAGGTGTTGAAGAGTATGCTATTGAATGTTCAATCTTAAAAGTAGCAGTTTCAGAAGACGTACAAAACTGTGCTGATGAAGGAATTCAAATTTACGGAGGTATGGGATTCTCTGAAGAAACTCCAATGGAGTCTGCTTGGAGAGATGCTCGTATTGCTCGTATTTACGAAGGAACTAACGAAATTAACCGTTTATTATCGGTAGGAATGTTAGTTAAAAAAGCCATGAAAGGTCATGTAGATTTATTAAATCCTGCAATGGCAGTTCAAAACGAATTAATGGGAATTCCTTCTTTTGATACTCCAGATTATTCTGAATTATTCTCAGAAGAAAAAGAGATGATCGCTAAATTGAAGAAAGTATTCTTAATGGTAGCAGGTGCTGCTTTACAAAAATTTGGCCCTGAATTAGAACAACACCAACAGTTATTAACCGCTGCTTCAAATATTTTAATTGAAGTATACATGGCAGAGTCTGGAATTTTAAGAACTGAAAAGAACGTGAAGCGTTTTGGTGAAGATGCTCAAAAAGAACAGATTGCTATGGCGAAGTTATACTTATACAACGCTGTAGAAACTATTACTAAAAGTGCAAGAGAAGGAATTATTTCTTTCGCTGAAGGTGATGAGCAACGTATGATGTTAATGGGACTTAAGCGTTTTACAAAATACGCAAACTACCCTAACGTAGTTGAGTTACGTAACACAATCGCAGAAAAATTAAAAGCAGAAAATAAATACTGCTTCTAAACATATTAAAACTACCTAATGTTGCTAACAAGCATAGGTGGTTTTTAAAAATTTTCTTCAACTTTTATAGGTTTTAGAATTTAGTTGTTTGTTTAAAAGATCGTCAAATTAATTTTTGGCGGTCTTTTTTTTGTCTTTAAAAATTATTATTTAACCTATACGCTACGGTATCAATACGCTTAAAAAGAAAGAGTCTTAAGTTTTTCTTAAAACGTTTTTTCATACCTTTAATGGTATATTTATTGAATCAGTCCCTATGAAAAATAAAACAGCATGATAAAACTTACTACCACAGCACTACTAGGAATGGCTTTCTTAGCCATAATTAGCTGTAAAAATGAAGCAAAAAAAACAGACACACAAGAAACCGTAACTACAATAACTGATGTTACAGGAAACTATGTTTCTTCAGAATACGAAAAAAGGAACGAAGGGTACGACTGGGTTTCAGTTGCTGTAAGACCTGCCGCAGATAACAATATAAAAATTGCTGTTCGCTCACGTGCTGACAAGAAAAAACCTACCTGTACTTTTGACGCTCTTGCCGAAAAAACAAATGACAGCACCTACAAAGCTGTTATAAACGGTAAGACTGTAGTATTTTCTTTTAAAAACAAACAAATTTCTATTGCCACGGCAAACAAAGAAGATAATAGTTTATTAAACTTTTACTGTTCTGGTGGAGGAAGTCTTGCGGGTTCTTATCATAAAATTGAAGGAAACATTGACGAAACACAGATAGACAAAACCATTTTTAGAAAAAATGTGACCTTACAAGGAATTGGCTTCAACATTTCTACTCAAAAAAATGGAATGGAAACCGAGTTAACAGTTACTCCTTACGGATTAGAAATTGATAACTCAGCTGTTACTCAAACAATTGATGGTAACGTTGTTGATGCTGAAATTGAAGATTTAAACTCTGATGGTTCTCCTGAAGTATTAATTTATACACAATCTGACGGAAGTGGAAGCTACGGAAATGTAATAGGATTTTCAGTAAACAATAAAAAATCGATGAGTCAAATATACTTCCCTCCTATTACTGAAAATAAAAAGTTAAGTGAAGGATATATGGGACATGATGAGTTTACCATTATTGAAACAACCTTAGCGCAACGTTTTCCTATTTATACAAAAGAAGACACCAATGCCAACCCAACGGGTGGTACTAGACAAATTAACTATAAATTGGTTGATGGTGAAGCTTCTAGAAAATTTGTAGTAAAAAACTCAACTAACTTTAACACTAACAATTAAACTATTTATTATGAAGAAACTATCATTTGTATTCGCAACTATTCTATTAATCACAGTGTCTTGTGCTAAAAAAGAGGCTGCTGAACAATTATATGGCACTACTTGGGAACTAGAATACATCTCTGGACCAAGAATTGCTTTTGAAGGATTGTTTCCTGATAAAAAACCACAACTTACGTTTGATAAAGAAACAAAGAAAGCTACAGGAAACAACGGTTGTAACGGGTATACTGCTGAATTTACGTTAGGAGAAGAAAACGCGATTTCTTTTGGAGAAGCGGGGCCAACTACCATGATGTACTGCGGACAAGGGGAGCAAGAGTTTTTAAAAACCATTAAAAGAATTAACAAGTATAGTTTTGACTTAGAAGGAAAACTAAACTTATTAATGGACGATGTAACCATGATGCGTTTTAAAAAAGTAACTACTGAAGAATAATTCACGATAGTTGTTACTTTAAACGAACTAATAACATAGGGGAAACCTCATACTATACAGCCTTTTTTGGGTTTGTTGGTATGAGGTTTATTTTTTATTGCCAAAGGCAACGTCCGCTAATAAGTATATAGTGAATGTTGGGTTGAATCTATACAGATGTAAAAGCAGAGAACATGCCGTGGCATCAGCGACCCATGCCGTCGTGTCTTCGGAGCACGCCGTGATATTAGCGACCCGTGCCGTAGTGTCTTCGGAGCATGCCGTAATATCAGCGACCCATGCCGCGGTGTCAGCGACCTGCGCCGTGGTGTCTTCGGAGCATGCCGCAGTGTCTGCGGAGTACGCCGTGGTGTTAACGGAGCACGCCGTGATATCAGCGACCCGTGTTATGGGAGTATTCAATAAAGTGTGTCAACTCGTTTTTAATTTTCTAAATTAAGATATCAGAGGTCGTTAATAACGACTAAAACTACTTTTAGTCGTTAAATAGTTGCGATTATGGGTTTTCGTAAGAAAATTAAGTTATTATTAGTAAGTTCGTAAATGTATAAACAAACATAAAATACAACTATAAACCTACCAAAACAGGTGTATAACGATGTATTTTACATCTATATAAACAAGTTAGGTGCAATTTGAAAAAACTAATTAGTCCTCAAAAAAATCATCTGGAATGTTAGCTATTGGCAGAGTAAATCCTTTGTATTGTGTTGAAGATAAATAAACTGACAACATACCTCTCGTACCTCCAATTGCAATGTTTAATAGTTTACGAGCAAAACTTGAATCTAAAACATTTTTTCCTTTTCTTTTTATTAAAACATCTTTTATGTCAAACACACCAAATTCAAAAAAGGAAATTAAACTAAATAAATCTTTTTCATTTTCTTTTAGTATAACTGCTAAATCAACCTTAATACCAACTGCAGAGTTCTTTTCATCAATTTGAAACTCTGTGTTTAATGCTAAATTAATATTTTCGAATTTCAAATCGCCTTCAAATATATTATCATTATTCACTTGAAAAGAAAGTGGTTTAGCGTTGTATATTTCAATGCTTATATCTGATTTTTTCATTGTCTATTATCTAAAATTAATCAATGTTAAATATTAACTAATGTTGGTTTTCCTACGGATAACTCATTTCCTTTACTTCGGATTTTACGAACTTCTTTAGCTCTCCATTTGAAAGTACTAACCTCTGAACCGATTAAAACTAAATCGTGAATATTTGAAGGTTCTTGTACTTCATAAACCCCGTGTGTTTCAACAACACTCCACATATTTTCTTTAACACTTATCTGCTGAGTCTCCCTTTCTAGTTCTTTCACTCTTTTTTTAAGCCTATGAATCTCTAACTTTAAATCGTTTTCCGTTTCAATTTTAAAAATATTACAATTGATATGCTCTTTAATGTTACTGCTTGAAAGTCTTTTTATAATTGACATTCCAGTATGTGCTTCTATCAAACTTAAAGTTAAAATAGTAAAGTTATGGTTTCCAGAAACCCATCTAGTAACATCACTAGCAGTTTTACCTACTAATTCAGCAAAGGTCTTCTTATTCATACCTTCAACAGAACGAATATAATTACTAATCATTATACCTATTTCAGCAGAATGAGCAGTATAATTTTCAATTTCTTTTGGTATTTCAAAATCTAAATCGTTTATATTTTTCATAATTCTAAAATTTCTTCTTTATCAATTTCATCAATGGATATTGCTTGTTTTTTGTCAAGCATTTCTATGTGTTTTGAAATATTACATAATTCTTCGGCAGCATCTTCACATTCTGGAACTTCTTGATAAGTTTTAATTTCAACTCCGTTAATCTTTTCAGGTTTATGACATCCTCCACCAATAATTATTGTACTACCATTTAACACCCAATAATATATCCTATATCTGCTGGTAATTTTCACTCCATCTTCATATTTACTTGGTAAAGCAAATAAGCCTTCTCTTCCTTTACAGACCTCGTTACGTCCTTCGATTCCATATACATTAGCTGTATGAAGTATTTGAGATTTTAAAATTTGAGCATCTTGTAGTGATATTTGAGAAAGTTTTTTCAAAAAATCAAATGTTGGACTAGATATTGTATTTCCTTTTGGATCACAAACCTCATAAGTGTAGATGTCTACTACTGCAGCATCCTCAACAAATTCGCCAATTTTAAAATTCATAAATACACATATATGTAAAACGCTAAACTAAATAATTTATTTGAATTATTATGTAAAAATTATCATAAATAAAAACTGCACCTAACACCGTATAAAATTAATTGCTAGGTTATTGTCTTTTTGGAATAATCCTTCGAATGATTCAATTGGTTAGTTTCTTTTTGTTATTTTAGTTACTTAAGCACGCAACTAATCTTATACAAAACCGTTACCTGCAAGCTGAACTCACTCATACGTTTTGAAACAATAAAAAATGATTAAAATATATTTTGACTGGAATGTTCTATCACAAATGAAAAACGGTAAGCATTCCGAGTTAAAAGAAATAATTCAAGACAACGAAAAATTATTAATTCCGTTTTCAACATCACACATAAACGATTTATCTTCAAGTTTCAATAATACACCTGAACAAAAAGAATATATTAATTCTGATTTAGATTTTATTTCAAACGTAACCAACGAATATTGTCTATTCAATAACGGCAAAGGAATTGTCCTAGATTTTTATCCACCTAAAGAATTATTTGAACAAAATATCACTGACAAAGACACTTTTAGTGATTTGAGCATTGATGGATTAATGAATAACTTTGAAGATGATGAATTATCTAAAAGTCTAGTAAAACCAATATTTGACTTACTCAAATCCTTACCTATCGAAGAATCTTTTAAGCAAGCTTTCGATAATCCTGAAAGTTCTCAAATTATGGAAAAAATGTTTCCTGGTTTAAAGGAAAATCCAACAATGGATGGATTTTTTAAAAGTTTCAGTAAAATGAAATTCAACCTGAACGAATTAGAAGGTTACAAAGATTTAAGGCAAACTGTCCAAAGTGGCACAGGAATCAATAGAGATAAAATATTCGACACAGAAAACCCTTTTGATTTGATTCAAAAAAGTTATGATAAACTAGGTGTTTCACTTGACCAATTAAAACAAGAATCGAAATACAGTCCACAATGGTTCGATGATATTACAAATGAGTATCTTAAATTAGATATGCACGGTTATCAAGAAGATAAAGTAAATATTAAAAAAGGAAGAAAGGAAACATTCAAAAATACAACTGATGACGGATTTCACGCTTCTTTTGCTTCTACTTGCAATTTTTATGTGATTAATGACAATAAGTCTTACAAAAAAACTAAAAAAGTTTACGAAAAACTAAACATCAATACTAGAGTTTTTAAACCAGATGAATTCATCGATTTTTACAAAAGGTATTTAGATTATAATAATCCAATAATAGATTTAAGAATCATACAAGACATTCTTAATTCAGATAACTTTTATGAATCAAAAACCGAAGATGGAATTTACAAGACATACTATTTCCCATTCTTTTTATTTGGTTTCTTTAATAAAATCATTTGTTTTTTTCCAACAGATGAATCAGAAGAAAGTTCAACCTTCTTAAGTCAAGATAAGCCAACAAATTGGTTCATTATACCGAAAGAAGTAGAAATACTTGTCAAACGATTATTGCTTTATTTTGGAACAGATTTAAATAATGAAGGCGAGTTAAAACCCGACGAATATAATAATGATAAATGGGATGGAAGAAAATGGAAATTTGAAAACTTAACATTAAGGCTTCAATCTATAAACGGTTTTGTACAATTATATTGGGACTATGAGGAAGAAGAAGAAAAAGCCAGCAGGTAACAAAGAACTGAGGTAAAAAACAAGTACATTTTATCCTTTTTTAAACCAACGTACTTTTATAATTTGCGTCATAAGGCAAACCACTTTTTACTATGGCAAAAGCTTGTTTTAATAGCTTATTACACACCGCTATTAAAGCTAGTTTTTTGCTTTTACCTTTTATTCTTAGCTACAATTCACCTATAAATTTCTTGCTTTTTTTTTAAATTTTCTTGTTTTTTTCTTCGGTTTGTATTTGTTAAATTAGGTATTTTAACACGCAACAAACTAAAGAAACACGTTGTGGGCAATGTAAACAAACCTACGAACAGTCATTACAAAACCCAGTCAGAACGCAATTTGCGTTTTGAACTTCATAGCCATTAGGAACTGAATACTCAACAGGAACTTGCAGGCATTCAATCGTATCACACGACAAACACCGAAAATGAAAATGATGTTGAATAACTTCTTGTGGATTCTCACATTTTTTGCAAATGGCAAAATACTGTTTTCCGTCTTCTGCTACTATTTTGTGGACTATCTCATCCTCACAAAACCTGTTTAATACTCTATAAATTGTAGCTCTATTGATTTTAATATCTAACTGCTTTTCAATAACGTCTTGACTTAACGCTTTTCTTGAATTTAATAGTAAATTCAGTACTGCCTCTTTTGTAGGTGTATTTCTTCGACTCATATTTATTGCGAACAAGTTGCAATAATACAAAAAGATTGTATATTTGTCAAAAACACTATTGCGACATTTTCGCAATAATACAAATCAATGACAAGAAGAGAGATCATAAAACTATTTGGAGCATCAATCAGGTTTAGTTCTTACACTACCTAAATCATTAACTCTCTTTGCTCAAAACAAAAACAATATGGATAATAAAGAATTTGAAGTAATCATAATAGGCGGAAGCTATGCAGGCCTTTCAACAGCAATGACTTTAGGTCGTTCACTTCGTAAAACCTTGGTAATAGATGCAGGAAAACCGTGTAATCGTCAAACACCGCATTCACATAATTTTTTAACTCAAGATGGAAGTACACCAAAGGAAATTTCTGAAATTGCAAAAAACCAAGTAACAAAATACGACAGTATAAAATTTTATGACGGACTTGCAGTTAGTGGAGAAAAAAGTAATGAAGGATTTAAAATCGCCACTTCAAAAGGAGATATGTTTACAGCAAAGAAATTGGTTTTAGCAACAGGAATTAAAGACTTAATGCCAGATATAAAAGGTTTTTCAGAATGTTGGGGTATTTCAGTTGTGCACTGCCCATATTGTCACGGATACGAAATAAGAAATAATAAAACTGCCATAATTGCCAATGGAGAAAGAGCATTTCACCTTGCTTCTTTAGTGAATAATTTAACCCAAGAAATAACAATTCTCACTTCGGGAACAAAAGATTTTGATGAAAACCAGCTCAAAAAATTAAAACAACACGATATTAAAATCATTGAAAAAGAAATTTCTGCAATAGAATATCAAAATGGACAATTAGAAAAAATTGTATTCAAAGATGGTAGTTCGGAAAACTTTGATTGTGCTTATGCTTCTATTCCATTTGAGCAAAACTCGAATATCCCCAAAGAGTTAGGTTGTGAACTTACAGAGAACGGACACATTAAAGTAAATTTTATGCAAAAAACCACAGAAGAAGGCATTTTTGCTTGTGGTGACAACAGTACAATGATGCGTTCTGTTGCCATAGCAGTTTCTAGTGGTAACATTTCAGGGGCAGTTATTAATAATGAACTTACACAAGAGAGTTTTTAATATGGTTGAAGTATTTATAACTAATGTAAAATCAGTGTGTCTCTCACAAGAAATACTGAAACTCTTAGAGAAAAGTTTTCCAACTCTAAAAATCAATTTCGACTTGGAGGATTTTAACAAACCATATCCTTGTGGTCATTCCATTTTAAGAATTGAAGGAAAAGTAATTGACACAAACTTAATAACTCAACAACTTAGAAGCAAAGGAATTAAATGTGAATTATTAGAAGATAAAACTTGTATGTAGTATGACAGAATTTTGGGAAACAGCATTTAACGACAAACAAGAAATATGGGGAATGAAACCTGCAAAATCGGCTGAATTGACAAAAACCTTTTTTGTAGAAAATTCGGTAAAAGACATTTTAATTCCCGGAATTGGATATGGTCGAAATGCTCAAACATTTATCCAAAATGGAATAATAGTAAGCGGAATAGAAATTTCTAAAACAGCCATTGAACTCGCAAAAAAACATTTTAGAAATGAAATGACCATTTTTCACGGATCTGTAAAGAAAATGCCTTTTGATAACAAAAAATATGACGGAATATTTTGTCACGCTCTTATTCATTTATTGGACAGTAAAGAAAGAAAAAAATTGATACAAGACTGCTACAACCAATTGACAAAAAATGGATTTATGGTTTTTACCGCCATAACCAAAAATGCATCTCAATTTGGAAAGGGCAAATTAATAAGTAAAGACCGTTACGAAATTTATAAAGGAGCAAAAATATTTTACTACGACAAAGAATCAGTCAAAACAGAATTTGAAAAGTACGGAGTTTTTGAAATCACCGAAGTAAGCGAAAATCAGCCAATGTACCTGATTAAATGCAAAAAGGAATAAAAATAATGCCCACAACAAAGAACTGAGGTAAAAAACAAGTACACTTTATACTTTTTTAAACCAACGTACTTTTATAATTTTTATCATAAGGCAAACCACTTTTTACTATGGCAAATGCTTGCTTTAATAGTTTATTACACACGGCTATTAATGCTAGTTTTTTACTCTTACCTTTAGCAACTATTCGTTCATAAAGTTCTCGACATGCTTTGTTGTATTTACAAGCATAAAACTGCACATAAATAATAAATTTCTAAGCTTTGGATTGCCCATTTTACTTATTTATGGTCTTCCCTTTATACTGCTTCCTGATTCTCTAATAGTCGGGGTAATACCTACGTAACTACACAGCTCTTTTACTGATGTAAAACGATTAAAGCCATCGGTAAAAACCAATAACATCAATACTGTTTTTGTTCCTATACCTGGTATCTTTTTTAGTAAAGTCACTTCATTTTGGTAGCTCTTTTTTACGCTCTCTGATAACAACTCTTCTAATTTAACCATCTCTTTTTGTTACTGTTTTAGCTGCCTTTTTAAAAGAATTAACTACCAATTTTGAGGGATTCCCTAATACTGATTCACCATGAAGCTTATTCTTTAATTGAGTAGATTGTTTCGTGTAAACTCCCAATAAACGTACTATTTGTAAACATTCTTGTTGTTCCTTACTCTACGCTTTTTCCTTTCTTATTTATATTTTTAAATTTAATGAATTACAAACTTAAGAAGTGTATAATGTAAAAAACGACTTACCAAGATTCAAAATTCCGCAATAAAAGTTTTCAGAAAGTTTAAAATAACAAGCCGTAAGAGCATAAAATTTTCCAATTCATCATCCATACAAAAATTTCTATGCCCTTACTCGTTCTGTACTTCAATTAAACATGCAACACTTTCGTTTTTTTATCATAAGCCAAATTGTTTTTAGACTTTCCAAACTTGTTCAAAATCAGAACACCTATAAGTATTCCTAACATCCCTAAATAATGCCAAAAAACCAACTTTTCACCATCTAACACACCCCAAAGCACAGCAACAACGGGAATCAGATATGTAAGCGAACTAGCAAAAACGGCTGTAGATTTTTGAATTAATTGATTCTGCATAAACTGGGCTAAAGCTGTTCCCAAAACACCTAATGTAATTAATGATAGCAACGGAAAAACTTGTTGCTCACTAATTTTGATATACGACTCATATCCACTAAAAAATAAAAAAAGAAAGCCGAATATTCCTGAAAAAGAAACAGCAATTGTGGTTACGTGAAGTGAATTCACATCAGATAGATACGTTTTTACAATATTAAAATTCAACCCGTAACAAATAGTTGCGATAATAATTAATAACGCATACTCGTTTAACGAAAATGTGCTTCCTGTATTAATCAAAATTAAAAAACTAGCAGAAATAAAACCTATAGCAAGACCCAACCATTGTAATTTATTAATAGATTTTCTAAAAAACAGTAATCCAAGAATACTTGTAAACATTGGAACTAAAGCATTTAATATTCCCGCAAGTGCACTACTAATTTGAGATTGTGCGATACTAAACAGATAGGATGGAAAAACCATACTCAACAAGCTTACTAGTAAAATTACTGGAACTTTTTCACTTGGTATTTTTCTAATATGCCGAATGGCAAAAAAAAACATGACTAAAAAAGCAGATACTAACCGGATAGTTGCAGCCTGCCAAACCGTATAACCATTTAATCCATTTTTAATCAAAATGAACGAACTGCCCCAAATTAAAACCAACGCTATAAAATAGAACCAAACTTTATAATTATTTTTTACTTTCATCTCTAATATAAATTGAAATACAAAGGAAGAACACTCTTATTATTAAAAAAAATACTTAATTTTGATTAATTGATAACATATTTTAATCAATAGAATGACAACTACGCAATTACAAAACTTTTTGGTATTGACCGAAACGCTGAATTTCAGAAAGGCATCGGAACGGATTTTTATTGCCCAACCCGCTTTAAGTAGACAGATTCAGGTGCTTGAGGAAGAACTCGGTTTTTTATTATTCGACCGTTCACGAAAGCAAATTACGTTGACTAAATCGGGAATATTCTTTAAAACGGAGGTTTCCAAAATGTTGAACCAACTCGACCAATCCATTAAAAGAGGAGTTTTGATTAATCAGGGAAAGGCAGGCGAAATTAAAATTGGACACGCAAGTTCGGCGATGCATACTGTCTTGCCAAAACTGCTACGATATATGGAAACGAATCTGCCCGACTTAAAATCAAGTCTCGTAGAGGGAACTAATGAAATGATTTTCGACAAATTGAACGACAACGAGGTGGATTTTGGTTTTGTTCCAAACGCATTTATTCCCGATGGACTTTCGAGCCTAACGATTTACAAAGAAAACTATCTTTTAATTTTACCCAAAGAACATCGGTTGAACACCTCTAATTTTAAGGATTTGGCGGACTGTAAAAACGAAAAATGGGTCTTGAATCCACAACCCGAGGGGTTTGGATATATGGAAGAAATTTTAAAAATCATTGGAAATTATGGATATTCCCCGAAAATCGTGCATCGTTCGCCGAATACATCGACCGTCCTAAGAATGGTTTCTGCAGGACTTGGAATCACGATGATGGGAAAATCGACCTTAAAAGGGTTTTCGCTTGACCTAAAAAGTATAGAACTTTCTGATTTGCCATACCAATTGGATATGAAATTGGTGTGGAAAACGGAACGGGAAAATGAATTGGAATCGTATCTAAATTTTTTGAAACACTATTTGAAGATTTAAACATTGGAATACTTAACCCGTTACACACACTTTTACACCAACGCTTCATCCGCTGCAAAAATGAGTGTTTACTCCCTTCTTTATTATATGATAAATAAATGCTCGTGAATCTCCTTTGTCGATTTCACTACCTTTCAAAAGGAACACTTTAGAAGAAAACTTTTGAAGAACATTCCATTTACAAAAACAAACATTCGGACTAAAATTAATGGATTAGAATAAAAGGAAAAATTATTTTAATCACAAAAACTTGGGTAGAAAACACTATGCACAACAAAGTAATGTGGTAAAAAACAAGTAAAAACTCATTAACTTTTCACTAAAATACTTCTATAATTATTATCATAGGTTAGCCCTGATTTTGCGATAGCAAAAGCTTGTTTTAGTAGCTTATTACACACCGCTATTAAAGCAAGCTTTTGCCCTTTACTCTTAGCTAAAATTCACTTATAGAATTCTTGCTTTTTTTTTAAATTTCTTGTTTTTTTCTTCGGTTTGTATTTACTAAATTGGTTGCTTAAACCACATTACCGGCAATCGTAACAAAATGAGAATGTTGATATACTAAGTTATGAATGATTTACACGTAAGCACAATAATAACTATTATATTGATTTGCCATTTAGCAGCCATTACCATTGGGTATAAAATGCAAAAAACAACTTTAATAATTTCTTATTTGAATATGGTTACTGTGATAGGCATATTTGTTTTTTGGATCATTACTAACCCGACTATAAAACAACATAACTTTGAATTTAGAGAATTATTAGTGATATGTTTGGAAGCTTTTATTTTTATATTCGCTTTCTACTCTATAATTGGTTTTCATAATAAAGCTTATGTAAAAGTCATAAATTTCATTGGATTTGGAATTCATTTATTGGCTACAATAGGAATGTTTTATTATATGTTCGCATTCAAATTTGACAAACTTTTTTAATGATAAATCGAGCTTAATAATGAAGGTTTCTGAAATTAACATACTGATTATATTACTTGTATTTATTCATTTTACAGGATATGCACAATCAGACAATAATATGATAAACAGTTCTATTACAATGCCTTTAAAAATTGGAAAAAACCCTAGTACCCAATTTGAGAAATTAGTTATAGAACCTGCCAATTTATTTATTCAATCCAAACCAATAAACAACGACTCACCACATTTTCAACTAGAATTAAATTTATTGAGTTATTAAGTTACGTTCTGTTTTATTTGTTTCCAGGTCATAGGCTCATTATTAATCATTCTAATAATAG
>NZ_JAUORH010000013.1 GCF_030547425.1 Tenacibaculum sp. 1_MG-2023
TGAATTACAAAATGCAACCATATATCTTTAGAAAATCAAGAAAAAGAATAGAAACATTATTTTCTCAACTCTGTGATTAGTTTAATTTTCAAGGGTTTAAGACGATAATACTATTTAAAATAGCTGCCTTAACAATAATTCAATACATCAATAAATTTGTTTTTGATAGAAATATTAACAATATTAAAATTAGCATTATTTAAAATGCACAACGGGTTGGACATAAATATTAGTACATCCAAACCTACTATTTTTTTACCAAGTTCAAAGTTCTATAATTAATTTGGGAGAAGTTCAAAACTAAAGAAAGAGAAAACCACAGGTAGATAAGTATTTTTAATTGATAAAAACAGTTTCACCATCTTCAGGAGTAGAAGTCTTATCAAGTAAGTTATGTTGTTTTAGTATAATTTTAAGCTTTTTTCGGGTTAATGGGCAATGGTTTATAGCTTCCATATGATTAGCAATGACTAAGCCTGAAGAATTTTTTATAAATTGAAGAATATCTTCTACGCTCATAATAAGTTGTTTGAAAACATCAAACTGAGCAGCCCCGCAAGCTAAAACATTAACATCTGGTTTATAATTAGTCAATACATTATGCACAGCATCAGTATAAATAGTATCAGAGCTTAGGTAAATAGTTTTTTTATTGGGTAACTTTATGTAAAAACCAAGTACATTTCCCATAAGTTTAGCTACAAAGCCATAACCATGTTTAGCAGGTATTCCTTCAATTTCACCTCCTAAAAAGGGTTGTTTTTCCCAATATTTTAGACTTTGCACAATGTTTAATCCTCTCTTTTTAAAAGCTTTTTCATCTTTTACACTACAGGTAACAGGAATGTTATTTTTTATTAGAAATTGTACGCCTGCATTATCTATATGGTCAGGATGTTGATGGGTTATTAAGCAATGGGTTACTTTTTTAAGAAGTATATGTGTTTCTATAGGAAGAGGAACAGTTGGATTCTTTCTGGCTTTATGTCTGAATAGTGTAAAAGAAGGCATAATTCCTTGGTTACCTAACATAGGATCTACAAGAATAACCTCTTTTTCAGTTTCAATAATTATAGTAGCGTTTCTTATTTGATGTATGTGTAACATTGTATAACATTTTAGTTATGCAAATGTCTTTTATATACTATTTGTTTTCATTGATTCAAATCAAGAAATCCGTTTTTTAATTCTACTTAACGTTTCTGGAGTTATATTTAAGTATGAAGCTAAGTGATATTGAGGTATGTTTTGTATCCATTCAGGTTTGTAAATGAATAACTCGTTGTATAATTCTTCAGGTGATTTTGTTATGCGATTAAATTCTAATTTTTCTTTTTGTTTTAATAGTTTTTGAAAAGAGGCATCAACAAAGGTTTTACCACATTGATACTTTTCTAACAAATTAAAAAAAGCTTGTCTTTCAATACTTAAAATTTCTACAGAAATTAAGGTCTCTTGATTTTTCTTGGTAGTAGTATTTTGACTAAAAGTTAGTAAATCGGATATAAACTGAGGTTTTATGTAAAAGTTAATATTGACTTCCTTGTCTTCATTTGCGTAATACTCTCTTACAATTCCATTATTTAAAAAACGTAACTTGTTTTCTTTGGAGTTTTCTTGAAGTAAAATAGTTCCTTTAGCATGTTTTTCTACTTTAAATAGACTAAATAGTTCATCAAGTCCGTGTTGATTTAAAGGAAACTCAGTTTCGAAGAATTTGGAAATTTCTGAAAATTGTTTCATTAATCTTGTTTTTCGGTTCCAAATACCAATGGCTTAGAATCTTTATCTAACAAAAATAAAGAAAGGTTTATAAATGAAAATGCGATACTAATAACTGAGAAAAAAGTTAATGACATGTTTATATAGTTTAAGTTGTCAACTTTAAAAATTATCATAATGACAGAAGTAAGACCTATAACATAAGCTATTAAACAAATGAGGTACTTGAGAAAAGAGAAAGTTGTGTTTTTTAATCTCATGTAAACCAGTTTTAAATACCATATAAAAAGTATACATATTACAATTAAGAGAGGTAAAAAACTACCGTAACTTAAAGTAGCTATACTTTTGTTAGTGTTGAATAGTAGAGTAGTTATGATAAGACCGAAAAATGTTGCTATAAACCATATACCTAATTGTTTAATAAATTGATTAATAGTTAAACTTCCTTTCTTATAGACATCTTTTATATAAGATTTAGTTCCTTTAAGAATAGAAAGGAATAGTATTGAGCCTATTCCTATAACAACATAAAAAAGCATACTTGAAATATGAAAAATCTTTATTTGATTATCAATTTCGAATCCCAATAAATTAGAAAATATACCTGTGCTAGTAGTTGTTTTAAAAAAGAGAGCATCAAAAAAAAGAAATATGAATATTCCTACCACTACACCTATCCATAATTTAGATTGTAAATCTTTTACTCGTTTAATAGCTAAAATTACAGCACTGTAAAATAAAATAAAACTTATAGGTAAATTAGGTATAGTAAATGGTTTTATAACTTGATGTGTAGCTAGCAAGTGTACACTTTTTGAGCTTATAATTGACATTATACTAGCATTTATAGTAAAATCACTAATGAAACTAAAAGCAAAAAAGAATAGAACTATTATCCCAAATAAAAATTCTTCTTTATTAATAGTTTCTCTAGGGTCAAAGAGTAGTTTTATTATTTTGTAATTCATAGCTATTGTATTAGAGTGTTATTTTATTAATTTTTGTTTAAATTAATAAGGTAATCTATTGTTTCTTGTTTTGAAGTGAAAATTTTATCAAAAGAACCTTCTATCATAGCATTTAATTTAGAATCGATAAAGGAAGCTCTCATATCAGTATGAAGGCCGATTATATGTTTTTTATTACTGTATGCAATACCAAGCTCAAAGCAAGCACCCTCATCTGGAACTCGACCATCTAGAACAAATAAAAAAATATCACAATTTAATATTTGTTTTATATCTAGATTAAATATAGCTTTATTTCTCTCGGTTTGAGTCATACCATCGAAAGGAGGCTTGTCTAATTCAGCACCGTCTCGTTGAGGTAAAAAAACTGTAAAACCAATATTTTCTATTTTAGATGTAAGGTTTTGATTAAAAGCTCTTTCAGCTTCATTAAAAAGAGGTCCAGCAAAATATACTTTATTTTTTAGCATAAATTAATAGTTAGTTTTTGTAAGGATAGGTTAAATATGTATTGAGGCATTTCGTTTTGTTATATCTAATTTATTCTCTCAGTTAATTCTAAGTAATTATCTTTTCCGAATGATATATAATACAAAGGGTATAGAATAATAACTCCAGCAAGAATCAGAAAAATAAGACTTTTTGAAAACATAAATAAAGCAACAAGTAACATCATAACTGTTCTTATAATTCCCTCATATTTAAAACTGTTAAGAGTTAAGGTTACGGTTTTGTCATCAGTAACATTTATGTTGATTTTTTGACTACCACACCAAGACGCTTTGGCATAAATTTCATATTTGCCATTTTCTAATTCATATTCTTTGTCTTCTCTTTTTATTAGACCTAGTTCTTTTTCGTTAGCATAAATTTTAGCTCCAACTGTGCTCTCAATTTTAATTTTTCCCATTTTAATTTTTAAGTGTTTTAATATATTATGTGTTTCTTTTTTAAAGAACTATAACCAATATTACTTAGCTAGTTCTTTTGTTTTGTTCCAGAGACTTTTCCCTTTGTTTTTTAAGTCCTCTGTACTAGCATACTTTTTTAAGTTATCAATAAAACTTTTCAGATTGTCAATGGTTTTAAATATTTCATCTGTATGGGGAACGTTTTGTTTCTTCATGACTTTTCCCCAATCTACTTTAGATAAAATTGCATACATGTATTTTGTAGCGATTTTACTTAAAAAGAATTTATCATAAAAACCATTTAAGACCTTATCTGATTCTCTGTTCTTAACATATTCAATAGATTCATCTATTCTTTTTTTATCTTCTGAAGAAAGAAAGTCACTTGTTTTAAGTTTGGTTAAAGAAGCAATAGCCTTTTCGTTTTCTTCGTTTTTTAAATATAAATAGGTTTCTATCGACCAGGTAATTTCATTATTTAAACCAATTTTATTAGCGTCTTTTAAAAATGCTTCAAAATCTTCAAGTGCGCGTTTTTCATCAATTTCTCTTTCCATCATCAATCGGTCAAAACCTCTAAATAAATGATTTAAAGAATGAAGCCCCAAATGAGTGTTTTTATTATCAAGATTTCCCCATTGAAAGAAAGCTCTTGTATAAGGTAAATCCACACTTTTATTATTATTTAACCAATTAATGTTTCTTGAAATTTCATCTTCGGATAAGTAATAGAGCCCTTTTTCAAAAAAAAGGAAACCTCTAAAGTATTGTAGTAATGTTTTAATTTCAGAGTTAGGAAGTAATTCTGGGTTTGTTTTTGTGCATTCGTAAAGTGATACTTCCTTACCTAAGTCTTTACTTAATATTACAATTGCACTTAGAGCAGCGTGTTCTATATTTTGAACATATTCTTTTTTCTTTCCTTTATAGTATTCTCTTTTTTTACTTATAGAATCTCCGTAAATTAGATTAAAAGAATCTACTAATGTTGGAAAAATATCCTCATCAGTTTTCATAATGAAGTCTTCCATTTTTTTATAATCACGGTATATTAAAATGTAATCTAAGAGTGATAAATTTTCTGGGTTTTCAATATTATATTTTACAACTTTATTAAAAATCCTATCAAGATCTTTTTTAAAAGACTGAAATTCTGTAGAAATAGTATCTTTTTCTGCTGAAGATCTGATTAGAATTTTACCAAATTTATACGTTGCTATTTTATAAGAATCTAAGTTTTCTTTTAATTCAATTTTGTCTTTTTCAAGTAGTTCTTCATCTGTTTTATTTTTAGTTGAGCAACTAATAGTCAGTAAAAATAGTACAGGGAGTAGGTGTTTAAAGTTTATTATGTGAACTGTTTTCATAGTGGTTTTGGATAATAGAAAGAACGAATAAACTTTAGGCTGATTGTTCTATTCCTTTTTGTATTTAAATAGCAGTTAATTTATAACTATAATTTTTGTCGAAAATATTCATAAAAAAGGTATATGGCAAGCATAAAAAGAGTTTAATTAAAACCTAAGCCTTAAAGAATTTAAGGCTTAGGTAGTTTGTTAGTAATTTACTATTCTTTTAAATTACTGTTAATTAAGAGAGACCATTTATTGGCAATTAATAATTCATTACTTATTAGAAGGTCTGTTTCTTCATTATAAATTGTAATACTAATATTATCTTTTTTACTAGCATTAATGAAGTTAAGTTGTATTAAAGAGAGTGTTCTATCATTTATACTTCTTGTTTTTTTTACAACTGTACATTCTTCAATAGTTTGTAAATCAATAATTTTACTATATGTGTTTTCTTGAGATTGTTTGTAAAAGAAAAGAGTTTTTTTTGTTTTATCAATCCCCAAAACAAAATCGTTACAAAATTCATGCTCTTGTATGGTACAATTATACTCTTGCGAAAGAGTATGTAGTGCTTGGAGTTTTTTATTCCTTTTTGTTAATTGTTTTTTGCGTACGAGTATAAAGGGAGCTACACACATAACTAATAGCGTAGCACCAACAATTGTGGTTCCTAAGTCCATTTTATTTTTAAATTAATTGTATTAAGTTTTACTCTTTAATTTATAAAGAGTATTATTTTTTAATGATGAGTTTGATTAATTCACTGTAAAAACTAAATGAAGCTTCACCAGTGATAATGAAAAGGAAAAATTAAATCGGACTTTCTGTGATTTATTAATATACTTCTTGATAGTAAGGTATATTGAAGGTATTTTCTGTTGAAAAATAATTCAATAGATTTTAAAGTTATACCAAATCCAGAAAATGAATTTTTTGCATTTGTTGTGGGAAGGTTGTTAAAGTAGTTTGAAAGGTTTTCTGATTCGGAAGTACGGTATAAAGCTTTGGTATAGAGCTTTTTAATGTATTTTTCATGAGAAGAATTATCGCTTCCAAAAACTTTAGAAAAAGATTGATTTTTTTGGATATAACTAATAGCATAAAAATACACTACTGTTACAAATAGTACGTTTAAAAACCTTAACAACTTATTCATGCCACAAAGGTAATTTAATATTTAAAATAAAACTGATTTACTATTGGTTTTTAAGGCTACTATTAACTTCTTTAAAAATAGTAATTTTATCAGCAAGGACAATTAAAATGTCAGAAGCATTTATTGTAGTAGAGCCATTGGGAGTAATATAACTTCCTTCTCTTTTTATCATGGCAATTATTGCATTTTTAGGGAAATTCAATTCTACAATTTTTTTACCTACAGCAGCACACGATTTAGTAATTACAATTTCTTCCATTAAAGCTTTTGGGTTTTCTTCTAAGAGCATATCAGTAGCACTCAATTTCTTTGTTTCTTCTGGTAAGGCAACATTTAACCATTTAGCAACAATACTTAATGTAGTACCTTGTATTAATATGGAAGTAACAGAAATAAAAAAAACAATATTAAAAATAATATTAGCTTTATCTATACCAGCTAAAAGAGGATAGGTAGCAAATACTATAGGAACTGCTCCACGTAAACCAACCCATGAAATATAAAAGCGTCTTCTTAATTTCATTTTAAAAAAAAGCAAACTAATAAAAACACCTACGGGACGAGCAATAAAAATTAAGAATAAAGAGATTATAAGTCCAATACCTAAGTAAGGAATTATTTCTGAAGGAAAAACAAGCAGGCCTAATGTTAGGAAGAGTACAATTTGCATTAACCAAGCTAAACCATCAAACATTTTTAAGATGGTTTTTTTATGTATTAAGTTTTGATTTCCTAAATAAACAGCACATATATAAATGGCAAGGAACCCGTTGCCGCCTATAAAATCACTAAATGAGAAGGTAATAAACATAAGCGCAATTACTAAAACAGGATATAATCCTTCAAAATCAAGCTTAATACTATTAATTATAGTTTTACTTAACATTCCAAATAAAAAACCTGTAATAGCTCCAAAAATCATTTGTTGTAAGAATAAAGGAATAATTGAAGTAATACTTTGATCTTGGTTGGTAACTAATGTTAAAAAAGCAATAGTTAATACATATGCCATAGGGTCGTTACTACCACTTTCTAATTCTAAGGTAGGACGCAAATTTTCTCTTAATGCTAAGTTTTTAGAACGTAAAATAGAGAATACTGCAGCTGCATCGGTAGAAGAAACAATGGCGCCTAGTAGCAAGCTTTCATAAATTGTAAAATTGGTAACATTCCAAACAAATAGCCCTAAGGAAACTGCCGTAAGTAATACACCTAAAGTAGAGAGTACTAAACCTTCTTTAAGAATTGGTTTTACTGCTTTCCAATTGGTGTCTAATCCCCCTGAAAATAAAATAAAATTTAAAGAAACAATTCCTATAAATTGAGCAGCTTTTGGATCGTTAAAAATAATACCTCCAATACCATCAGAGCCAGCTAGCATTCCAATACTTAAGAATAACAATAAGGTAGGAACCCCAAATTTATATGATGTTTTTCCGACAATAATACTTATTAAAAGTAATAAAGATCCTATTAATAAAATGTTCTCAATGGTTAAACTCATACAAGGAAAATTTTAAGCAAAGATATAGGTTTTAGTATTTTAATTATTGACTTTTTCATACAAAGAAAAAGCCAAAGCTGTACTGCTTTGGCTTAATTAATAAAACCAAGTATTAGTGTCATCGGAGTTAGCTAAACCAATGAACTAATGTTTTTAATATTGTTACGATAATTAAAATAAGATGTATCTCTTATTTTTTGGTCTCAACAAATTAATGTAGGCTAATTACTTTTGTCATTAACCATTGAGCGTTTTCTTTTTTCCAAATAGCTATAAACTTACTAGGAGTAGACTTAGCATTAGGTTCTCTATTATTAAAAAACGTATGATATCCAATTTCTACAGCTCCATAATTATTTATAGGATACACTTCAATGCTCCCTTTTATTAAGGTACGAGTAACCTTGCCACAAATATTTTTTTTAGTAGCAGCAATAATTTCACTTTTAGAAGTAGATAAACCTCCTTTATCATGAAAAAACTCAATATCATCACTTAAAATATTAGATTGCACTTTCATATCACATGTATTGTAAGCATTGAAAAAAATGCTATCCATTTTTACAATTTGATTGTGTAAGTCAATATCAACAGGCTTGTAATTTGGAATTTTTTGTACTTGTCCGTTCATTACCCAAGAAAGCAATAGTGTATATAGTAGGGTAACTATTTTTATAAAAAAGTTACCCTTAAAGAAGAAATCAAATAAATCGTTCATAGTTTTTCAGTTTATGTATTTACCAAATTTTAAAAGCTAAGCTTTTATCTTCTTCGTTATACTTTCTCGTAAATCCGTGTTTACTGTTATTGATTATTACTCCTTTATAGGCACTGTTACCATTAAATCCGTCGTTACAGTCTACAGTTAAAGAATAGGTTTTAATTTTTCCATCAGGATAAAAATCAGAACCAGAAAAATCGATGTCAATATTTTTACGTTTTTTAAACCAGTCAGCAAGTTTTTCTAATTCTTTTTTAGTAGTTTCTTTAGTAATAATTAATTCAGCTTTTACATTATTTATAGTACTATCAAATAAAAAACTTACATCATCGTCGTTACTAGAGTCCCAATTATCAGAATCATTATTATTGATATCTTCATCATCACAATCCATACATTCAAAACCTTTAGATGTCATTTTAAAATGATGATTAGCCATATCACGATCGTATACATTTTGAACGTTTTTTACATCATCTAAAAAGTTACGAGACGAACCTTCAAAATATATAGTTGTTCCTTCAGGAATGTATAAAACAGCATCAATTTCTTCATCTTTCCACATGTTTTTGTATTCGCTAATAAAAAAGGCATCAAAAACAATAGTATTGTTAGCCGTTTTAAAATTGTACTGAATCGCTTCAGCATTATTATTAGCATCGTTACGTTTTCTTCCTTCTGAAGTTTTTTTGATTTCTATATATGCACTGCCTGTTTCACTCTTACGAACATCTATATTTATATCGTTAGAGTATTTCATTTCTTTATCATTTACATGAACAGATATTGAATTATCACGATTTCGTAAACTGTGTTGGTAATAAATATTGTCATCGTTTACTATTCTTAGTTTTAGTGGCTCTTCTTTATCGTATGTAATGCTGTGTTTTGAAATATGTGCACCATCATAAGCATGAGTGGTAAAATATTCAATACCAGAGAACCCAATAGCTAATAAGGAAATTAGCCAAAGCCCGAATAATGTTAAAACTGTAGTAATACCGAGTCTTTTAACATTAGGAGATAAAATTCGTAATCCTAAAATAAATAAGACAACAAAAGGAATTCCTATTAAAAAGAAAACAAATGTCATTAACAACCATTTAGGCATTGCCGAATCGTAGAAGAAAGGAGGGTAGTGAATCATATCTCCATCAAAATTTAAGATTTCTAAGCTTCCTACCGAAAATAAGCCCAACAATAATGAGATGATGGTAATACCAGCGATAAATATTAATAATACGCCCATGAATTTACCAAACACTTTAAATATGGCTAATAAAATTTTACCGATAGTGTCTATGAAATCCTGAAAACCAGATTTAGTTTGGTTACGTAGTTTTTGATAATCAGCATTGGAAATTTTATCCGATAAATCATGGGCGCCTTCCTTTACTTTTGAAGAAAGGTTTTCAAATTCGTTACGAATTTTTTTTTCAATATTATCAATATTTACAGCTTCACCTTCCATCTGTAATTTTTCTGAGGTAGTTTTAGCTTCAGGCAAAATAACCCATAAAATGATATATCCTATAATTCCGAAACCAAACCCTGCTAATGTTAAAATAAGGAAAGCTAAACGAATCCAAACAACATCAATATTAAAATAATGTCCTAGTCCAGAACAAACTCCTCCTAAAAACTTGTCATCACCATCTCTAAACATTTTTTTGCTAGAGGTGTTTCTGTTGTAGTTGTAAGAGGTATTCTCGTTATACCCTTCTTCAGCCTCTGCATAATCCTCTGGTTGTCCCATGATAGCAATAATTTCTTCAATATCGTTTTCATTTACTACTTGACGAGCATCGGTAATTCTTTCAGATAATAACTCACTAATACGAGCTTCGATATCTGCTATAATTTCATTTTTTCCTTGCGGATCGTTACTTAACGAACGAGCGATGGCGTCTAAGTATCGTTTTAATTTCTGATAGGCAATTTCATCTATATGGAAGAAAAATCCGCCTAGGTTTATATTTATTGTCTTATTCATCTTTAGTTGATTTTGTACTTGTTACTTGGTTTACTGCGTTTACTAAATTATACCATGTTTTATTTAATTCTTTTAAAAACATTCCGCCATTTTCAGTGAGTACGTAATATTTTCTTGGAGGTCCAGAGGTTGATTCTTCCCATCTGTAACTTAATAATCCTGCATTTTTTAAGCGGGTAAGTAACGGATATATGGTTCCTTCAACCACAATCATTTCTGCACTTTTAAGGCTAGAGAGTATTTCAGAGGTATAAGCATCTCCTTTTTGTAGAATAGATAAGATGCAATATTCTAAAACGCCCTTACGCATTTGTGCTTTTGTATTTTCTATCTTCATGTAATGCGGTTTATGGGTTATTTTATAAATTTTATTGTAAGCGGATAATGATACATTTCGCCTTTGTTAGCTTTCATAGCTGCTATAATTATTAGTGCTACTTTAATAAGAGCAACAATGCTTACTATTGAAGCAAATCCAAAAAAGCCAAACAATCCTCCATGTCCATGATGTCCACCAAAATCGATATCTACACCATTAAATCCGTTAAAAAGACTTCCGAAGAAAAAAGGAATAAAGGAAAGACCTAGTATAAAAATGTATAGACTATAACTGATGTTAAAGTTAACAGCTTCTTTACCATGCTCATCTAAAAAATGACTTCTTTCCTTTAAAGTTTGCCATAATATAAGCGGGGTAAGTATACTACCTAAAGGAAATAAATATCCTGCAAAAGCAGCAATATGTATTAAAAAGGCATTGGTGTTTTGGTTATTATGTTGCATAGTGAAATGATTTATATAATACTGTACATTGCAAATATATGTCTTTTAAAAGGTATTATGCAATACATAGTACTAAGATTTAACAAGATTTAACATTTACTTCAAACTAAATAATTAAATAAAAAGCTGTACATTGCCTGTAAATACTGAAAAAATGAAGTTTACACCTCGAAAAGTCAATGCCTTTTTATTATTCAAGTTACCCTCAGCTTTTTTTACAGGAGTGCGATTAAAGTCACTTACAAATAATGCAGCAGTGGTTAAAGTTACCTATAGATGGGTAAATCAAAATCCATTTAAATCGATGTTTTGGGCGGTGCAAGGAATGGCGTCGGAGTTATCAACAGGTATTTTGGTAATGAAAGAAATAGATGCGTCAAATAGAAAGATTTCGATGTTAGTAACCAATATGAATGGAACGTTTACTAAAAAGGCAACGGGTAAAATTCGTTTTGAATGTAATGAAGGAGAGTTAATAAGAGCAACTATTCAAAAAGCAATTGAAACAGGAGAAGGACAAACAATAACTGTTACTTCTGAAGGTTTTAACGAGGAGGGAATTTCAGTTTCGAAATTCGAATACGAATGGAGTTTAAAAGCTAAAAATTAGTTTAAGATGAGGTTTAGTTGGGGTTTTATAATTATTGTATTACTGCTCTCTTGTAAAAATGAAAAAAAGAGTAAAAAAGAGAAGGTAGAAGCAAAGCTTGTAGTTAATAATCAGTTTCAAGAAATTCTTGATAGCACAAAGTTAGAAGGCGCTATACTGGTATATGATTTGAGTAAAGATATTTATTATTCAAATGATTTTGATTGGTGTGAAAAAGGAAACTTACCTGCATCAACATTTAAAATTCCGAATTCTATCATTGCTTTAGAAACAGGTGTAGTTAAAAATGATAGTGTAATTTTTAAATGGAATGGAGAATCTAGATATCTAAAAGTTTGGGAACAAGATTTAACGTTAAAAGAAGCATTTCATCATTCTTGTGTGCCCTGTTATCAAGAAGTTGCTAGAAAAATTGGAGTAGATAGAATGAAATCTAATTTAGCAAAGTTAGATTTTGGTTCAATGGATGTAAACGAAACGACTTTAGATAATTTTTGGTTAGAGGGAAAATCGAAGATCAATCAATTTAAACAAATAGAATTTTTAAAACGACTACATAATTCAGAGTTACTTATTAGTGAGCGTACTGATAGTATCATGAAAAATATGATAATAATGTCTAAAAATAACCAGTATGTACTGAGGGGTAAAACAGGTTGGTCAGTAAAAGGTGAAGTAGATAATGGTTGGTTTGTTGGTTATGTTTTGGTTAAAAACAAAGCTTATTTCTTTGCGACAAATGTAGTTCCAAAAAAGAGCTTCGATATGAGCTTTTTTAATAAAGAAAGGAAAGAAGTAACTTTTAAAGCTTTAGATATGCTTAAAATAT
Source organism: Tenacibaculum sp. 1_MG-2023 (assembly GCF_030547425.1). Lineage (GTDB taxonomy): Bacteria > Bacteroidota > Bacteroidia > Flavobacteriales > Flavobacteriaceae > Polaribacter. Next base: position 12,556 of record NZ_JAUORH010000013.1, read on the forward strand.
TAGGAGAGAAAGAATCATTTGTAACAAAACAATAAAAAACTCTTCTTATAAATATAAAAACAAAAATTATGAATGCACACGAAATAGATTATCGCATTTTTGGAGAAGAAATGCAGTATGTAGAAATAGAATTAGATCCGCAAGAAGGAGTAGTTGCTGAAAGTGGTAGCTTTATGATGATGGATGCCGATGTAAAAATGAATACGATTTTTGGAGACGGTTCAAACCAAGAAAAAGGATTGTTAGGAAAGATTTTTTCAGCAGGAAAACGAATATTAACAGGAGAAAGCTTGTTTATGACTGTATTTACAAACGATGGTCAAGGAAAAAAACAAGTATCTTTTGCATCACCATATCCTGGGAAAATAATCCCGATTGATTTAACTGAGTTTGGTGGGAAGTTTATTTGTCAAAAAGATGCTTTTTTATGTGCAGCTAAGGGTGTGTCTATCGGGGTAGAGTTTTCAAAACGCTTAGGTAGAGGATTGTTTGGAGGAGAAGGATTTATTATGCAAAAAATGGAAGGAGATGGTATTGGTTTTGTACATGCAGGTGGTACCATGGCAAAAAAGGTCTTACAGCCTGGGGAAGTTTTAAAGGTAGATACAGGGTGTATAGTAGGTTTTACACAAGGTGTTGATTATGATATTGAGTTTGTTGGAGGGATAAAAAACACCATTTTTGGAGGAGAAGGATTATTCTTTGCTAAGCTTAGAGGTCCAGGAACTGTATATATTCAATCATTACCATTTAGCAGATTAGCAGGTAGAGTGTTAGCAATGGCGCCTCAAACAGGCAAAGGAGATAGAGGAGAAGGAAGTGTTTTAGGTGGTTTAGGAGATATTTTAGATGGAGATAATAGGTTTTAATTATAACCTATAAAGTAGTATTGAATATAAAAAGCAGCTAAATTAAATTTTAGCTGCTTTTTTAGTTTGTGTTAGTTTTTTAAGTTTAAATACCTAACTCTTCAAACATATTGATTAAACGCTCTCCCTGTGATGGAGCAGGAGCATTAGGACTTACAATATTACCTTCAGGATCTATTAAAATAAATCTTGGTAATCCTTTAATTAAGAAGTTTTGTGCCCACTCTAATTTTAAGTGACTATCACCTGCCATTAACTGTATACCAGTCATCTCTCTGTCTTGAATGGTTTCTTTCCATTTGTCGTCATTACCCTTCGCGTCAACATTAATACTTACAAACTCAATGTTTTTACCATGGTATTCTTGCTCTAATCGCTTTAACAAAGGAATTTCTCTTTTACAATACGCACACCAAGTAGCCCAAACATCAATATATAAGTACTTCCCATGGCCTAATAAATCATCAAAAGAAGTTGTTCCGCCATTATAGTTTACATAGTTTGTAAATTTAGGTGCAGGTTGCCCTTTAGCAGTAGTTTTTAAAAGATCGTAGTCTTTAGTAATTTCTTTTTTATGTGTTTCATTTGTAGAATATGCCATAAATTTTCTGTAAAACTCTTTTAAGTCACTGGTGTATGTTATACTGCTTTCAGCACTATTATATAATAAATCATTTTTAGCAATTGTATCGGTAACTTCAGTTTGTACAGTTTCTAAATAAGTCAAGTATAAATCTTCACCTTCTTTGTTTTTTTCTTTAGCTATGTTGTTTAACTCAGTTTCTAACATTACTCTATAGAAGTATGAAGTAGTATAGTCGCCACCACTATAGTTAAAGTTTTCTAGTGGGTCAGGAAAATTTTCAGAAACAGTGAAATCTTTATTTCCTGTTAACGTTCTGTGATAATCTTGATAATTATATAAGTTTCTTAAACATTCATAGTCAATGTTTTTTACTTCTTTTTTTAAAAAATCAGCAGGTAATTGTTTAGAGATAGAAGCTTCGGTTACAGCATCTTTATATTCATTAGTTTTTGCTAAAAACTCTTCTTCTTCTAAAGCAAAATATTGATTAGCACTAACAAGTATTTCAGGCCAAGTTTTTTGTTTTTCATGAAGGTAACTATTTATTCTTTTGTTAGTACCTTCAAAATTAATAAAGTCAGGGTTATCGTAATCAAAGACAATACCTGTATCATCAGTTTTTGTTAAATATAAATTGATAGTTTTAATAGGTTTAGTATTATAAACTAACGTGTAATACCCATTTCTATTAATTTTAAGAGTATCGATAAAAGAACCAGTTTTTTTATCAAACTTTATTTTCTTTTCAAACTGAAAGCCATTTAAAGTAACATTTCTTTTTTTGAAGTTGTCAATCTTTCCAGTCAAAACTAAGTAGTCTTTAACAGGTTTCTCTTCCTTTTTACATGAAATTATGGTAACTCCTAAGAGGACTAAAAGTACTAGTTTTTTCATTGTTTAATGTTTAGTGAAAATATGGTGTTTAAGGCGCCGAAGTTACTTTTTTTAACTTTTTTATCAAAGAAATTAACATTTTATTTAAACTAAGCTTTATTTTTTACAAAAAATCACCTTGGAGTTTTATCTTTTTTTTGGTTCTTTGTACATCTTAAAAATATTAAAATGGATACTACACATATAATAAATTCACAACCAGTAGGTTTAGAAGATATTCATGGTATTTTATTACTAGATAAAAAACTTTCTTTATCAGAAGAATCAACTGAAAAGATATTAAAATGCCGCGCCTATCTTGACAAAAAAATGAAAATTCATAGTGATCCAATTTATGGAATCAATACAGGGTTTGGTTCATTGTGTAATGTTAAGATTAGTGGAGATAATTTGCAACAACTTCAAGAAAACTTAGTAATGAGCCATGCTTGTGGAACAGGTGATGAAGTGCCACAAGAAATTGTAAAGTTAATGTTGTTGCTAAAAATACAATCGTTAAGCTATGGTCATTCTGGAGTACAGTTGGCTACAGTTGAGCGTTTAATAGAGTTTTACAATAACGATATTTTTCCAGTTGTATATACACAAGGTTCGTTGGGGGCATCTGGTGATTTAGCACCGTTAGCGCACCTTTCATTACCATTAATTGGTTTAGGAGAAGTGTATGTTTCTGGTGAACGAGTTTCTGGAGAAAGTTTATTAGAAAAATTTGGATGGGAGAAAATAAACTTACAATCTAAAGAAGGTTTAGCACTGTTAAACGGAACTCAATTTATGAGTGCTTATGGTGTTCATAATTTATTAAAAGCGTATAAACTTTCATACTTAGCTGATGTTATTGGTTCGATTTCTTTAGAAGCTTTTGACGGACGAATTGAACCTTTTAATGAGTTGATTCATTTAGTGCGTCCACATAACGGACAGTTAGCTACAGCTAAACGTATTAAAGAAGTATTAGAAGGGAGTGAGTTAATTAAGCAACCAAAAGAACACGTACAAGATCCTTATTCTTTCAGATGTATGCCACAAGTTCATGGTGCAACAAAAGATACACTAGAGTTTGTAAAGAAAACATTCATAACAGAAATAAATTCAGTAACAGATAACCCAAATGTTTTTGTTGATGAAGATATTATTGTTTCAGGAGGAAATTTCCACGGGCAGCCACTTGCTTTAGCATTAGATTATTTAGCGATTGCAATTGCCGAATTAGGAAATATTTCTGAAAGAAGAACCTACCAGTTAGTTTCTGGTTTAAGAGGATTACCTGACTTTTTGGTGTCTAATCCAGGATTAAATAGCGGATTTATGATTCCACAGTATACAGCAGCAAGTATTGTAAGTGCAAACAAGCAACTTTGTACACCATCTAGTGTAGATTCTATCGTGTCAAGTAACGGACAAGAAGACCACGTAAGTATGGGAGCTAACGGGGCTGTTAAAGCTAAAAAGGTAATAGATAATGTATGTTCTGTATTAGCTATTGAATTGATGAATGCTTCTCAAGGACTTTCTTTTAGAAAAAATAACACTTCTGAATTTTTAACTTCTTTTGTAAGTATGTTTAGACAAGATGTACCTATAGTAAATGATGACAGAGTATTGCATAACGACATTAAAAAAGCAGAAAACTTTATTAATAACTTAACTATTGAAGTTGAGGAATTGTTTTAAGCAATTATAAAAAATAGTATAAGAAAAGCTCAAACTGTAAATTTTTACAATTTGAGCTTTTTGTTTGTTATTGATGGTTAACTTCCAAAACTAGAATATAAGAAGAACACAATTGAAGCATTTCTATACGTGTCATTTTTAACAGGTGATATTTTTATTCCTGTACTTTCATTTCCTCTCATTAACTCACCATTTTCAGACCATTCGATAAAAGTTTCTGAACCATTGTCCATTTTTCCGTTTTCGTCAATTTTAATTAGAGTTTTACCTTCTGAATCTTGAAGTATATTATCTACTCCTATTGTTGTGATTACAGTTCCGTTTTTATCTGTCACAGTTCCATCTTTTGCAATAGATAAGGTTATTATTAATAAAGCTTGTAGTAAAAAAACTTTTAATCAGAGAGGTAGACTCTTTAGATAAGCCCCCCCTTTTTAAGTTCTTTCTTGATAAAATTTTGGTTTGTACTATAATCTCTTCCTGAAGTTACAAAGCTAAAAATAATTTCCCTAAGAGCTTTATAATCAATATCAAATTACTCATGTATTACCATTTTTGTTAGTGTTTGTAGCTCAATCTCAGCAAGGTTTACATTACTTAGGTGAATATGTCCTGCAATAAGAGATTTCATATTATCTGATTTATTTTTGTAATTGTCTTTTAAATAAATCCAATCTTTTTCATTGAGATTCTTAATAATATCTTCATCGATAGCTTGATGAGCGTGTTCAACCCAATCCATAGAATCTGTTCCTTCTTTTTCATATTCCTCTAACTCAGAGAAAAGTTTTTTATGTTTGGAGTCATGTTTTTATTTTAAAATTGATGTCAACTTGTTTATTAAGGTTTATTATCTGTGAAAATATACAAGGTTTTAATAATATGTTTTTTACTCTTTATTCATTTGAGAACCTATAAAAGGTATTCTTGGGGCTAAAAAATATCCTGTTAAACTTGCAAATAGTATAGGGATGAAATGACCAAACCCTGTTAAAGTAGCAAGTAGAATTGTTGTACTCATTGGTGTTCGAGTTACGCAAGCGTTTATTGCTGCCATACAGCTAACTATTGCTAAAGTCAAATTTATTGATGGAAATAGTTGATGGATGATTATACCTAATGTTGCTCCTACGAAAAAAAGAGGAATAATAAATCCACCTCTCCAACCCGATGTAACGGTTATTGAAATAGCAACTATCTTAAATATTAAAATTGCAAACAATAAACTCAGGGAGAAATTTCCCAAAAGTAACTCGTTAATCTCGTGGTGTCCAAAGTATCTTGTTATTGGAAGATAAAAGGCTATAATACCAAGTATAATTCCTCCAATCAGTGTTTTGATATAAATGGGTATTGGCTTTTTTTCAAAAATAGATTTGAAAAATTTAGTACAAAAAATAAAAACCCAGCCAAAAGTAGCACCGATAATAGCAAATAAAACAGCATAGCCAAAATCAAACATTCCTGAATATTCATAAGCAGATAAGTCCCAAACAGGGCCAAGTCCTAAATGAATTATTAAAGCAAAAACTAAAAAACTAAAACAACTAGAAACAAATGCCGGAATAATTGCTTTGTAATATTCAACTGCGTGTTTGTGGTGAAGTATTTCTAATGAAAAGAGACTACCTCCCAAAGGAGCGCCAAATAAAGCTGTAAACCCTGAAGCCATACCTGCAATACTTAATGACCGTAATTCTTCTCCTTTTAGACGGAATAATTTGCCTATCCAAGTTCCTGTTGATCCTGTCACTTGAACCAATGGTGCTTCGGGTCCAAGACTTCCTCCTGATGCAACACATAACAAAGAAGAGAGAACCATTGATGGATTATTCTTAGGGTTAAGTTTTCCTTTATTAAACCTAATATTGTTTACTATTAAATGTATTTCTCCAGGGTCACCAATAAAGTGAATTATCAAACCTGCTAAAAGTCCACAAATACCCATCAGAGGAATCACTTTCCAACCATTAAAAACAGCTAAATAGTGTGATAAAAATTCAAGTCCAATCCAATAAACTCCAGCTATTATCCCCCCTAACAGCCCAAGTAGAGCCCATAATAGAAAAATTCGACTAAAGACAAAAGGATTGAACCGAATAGGTTGATCTAAAACGTTTAAATACGTTATTAGTTTTCTTTTTTGTTTTAATTTCACTTTATTGTTTTATGTTAAACGATGTGCTGTCTCGAGGACAGTACTAAACTTTGGAAATATACATCACAAGTTGAATATTTCAGAAATAGGTAAGAAGGAATAATTACTTACAGCTATTCTAAATTATATAGTTTTTTACTCGTTTAGAAACTGTTCAGTAGTTAAAACCGTCGAATAATAATAATTTAAAGCTCCTAAAAATGCTTTTTGAACTTCTTTTGTTTTAACTATTTCGGTATTGATTTCAAGGTCTTTTGTAGCACAGGCATCACTTATTACAATACATTCAAATCCGAAATCTTTTGCAGCTCTTATTGTCGCATTTATGCACATATGTGTCATCATTCCACTTATTACCAATTTTTCTATTCCTATAACCTTTAAATATTCCAAAAGTTCAGTTTCTCTAAAGCTATTGGGATAGTTCTTTGTGATTATTTTCTCATTTTTTGTTTTTTTGTCACTAAATAGAATGAATTCTTATGATCGTTAGTCACAGTTTTAAAGTTACAAACTTTTTAGGAAGGTATAGATGTTAGAATTTTTGAGTTAATTAGGATATCTCGTGAAGCCTTTCGTAACTGTATTTACAACTAAAAGGCTACTTTTTTGCACGTTCAACCAATTCTAACTGTTCAATTTTAGCTTCAGTGGTGAACATCCCGTAATTAATAAACGCTTTTTTCTTTTCTACTTTATCAATAGTACCTACGGCATTTCCATCAACTAAACGAACACGATCTCCTATTTTAAAAATATAAGCAGCTTTTTCTTTGGCAATTTTTTCGGCTTCTTTTTCTTTTTCTTCCCGAACCTTCACAACTTTTTGTAGCACTTCTTTTTCTACCTTTTTAATAGCTTCTTGCTGCTTCTGTGTTGCTGCTTTTTCTTGTTTTTTTTCTATTTTAGTTTTCTTTTGTGGCGGATTCTTTTTTAAATGTTTTGTTTTTTCAGCGGTTACCCATTTAAAAAAGTTAGTTGACAATTCTTTTTTATTGTTGGTTTGAAAGTACTTGTTCAATAACTCATTAATCTTTCTACCTAACGAAAGCATACGTTGATTGTTATCATATAATTCTTGAAAACCTTCTAGTTTTTCACGTATTTTAAGCTCTTTTTCCTGTAGGTTTTCAATATGTTCTTGTCCTTTTGATTTTTGTTTGTTTAAACTTTCAGAAGTTTTTTGCAAACGATTTCGCTCTTTTTGAAGTTTAGAAATCGTTTTATCTAAACGAATCTTTTCTGTTTCTACACGTTTTTTAGCACGGTTGATTAAACTGTACGGAATTCCATTTTTCTGTGCTACCTCAAAGGTGAAAGAACTTCCTGCTTGTCCAACATATAATTTATACAATGGTTCTAAAGTTCGTTCATCGAATTGCATGTTAGCATTAGCAACATTATCTAATTCATCTGCCAATACTTTTAAATTAGCATAGTGCGTAGTAATAATACCGAAGGCTTTTTTCTCATAAAATTCTTCTAAGAAAATTTCAGCTAAAGCTCCACCTAATTCAGGGTCAGACCCTGTACCAAATTCATCAATTAAAAACAAGGTATTTTCGTTACATTTTCTAAGAAAAAAGCGCATGTTTTTTAGACGGTAACTGTACGTGCTTAATTGGTTTTCAATAGATTGGTTGTCTCCAATATCTGTTAAAATGGTGCTGAAAAGTGTGGTTTCGCTACGTTCATGTACCGGGATTAACAAACCGCTTTGTAGCATAGCTTGTAGTAAGCCAATAGTTTTTAAAGTGATGCTTTTTCCTCCAGCATTGGGACCTGAAATAACAATAATTTGTTGTTGTTCACTTAATTGAATAGTTTGCGGTATCGTTTCAATGTTCTTAGCTTTATTTTTTTGCCATAAAATAGGGTGGAAAGCATTTTTGAAAAACACCTTTTTCTCTTTGGTAATTTTTGGGAGTAATCCGTTAATCGTCTTAGCATATTTTGCTTTCGCACCAACCATATCTAAATGCGCTAAAAATGAAACGTATTCAGTTAATAGTGGTGTAAAAGGCCTAATTTCACTGGCTAAAGCTCTTAATATGCGTACTATTTCTTGTTTTTCTTCATATAACAAATTTTGTAATTCTCTACTATACGAAAGTGTTGCTTGTGGAGCGATATAAACAATATTTCCTGATTTTGATGAACCTAATAGACTCCCTTTTATTTTACGTCGGTGCATAGCCAAAACCGCTAATACACGCTGGTTGTCAACAACAGTTTCTTTAATATCATCTAAATATCCGCTAGCTATATTTTTACTTAAGGCACGTGAAAAACTTTCAGAAATTTTGCCTCTTACTGAGCCAATTTCCTTTCGTATTTGTTTTAAGGTAGGAGACGCATTGTCGGCAACTTCACCGAATGGAGTAATAACTTTCTTAATACTATCTACAATAATGGTAGTAAACTCAACTTCATCACTCAGAGCAAACAGTGTAGGGTAGTAGGTTTGAAATTTTTTTAAAAACTTCTTTTGTTCATTTACAGTTTCTGAAACTGAAGCAACTTTTAAGAAACCATCTGTTTCTAAAAAACTATTTTCAATAGCAAGTCGTTTAATTTCTTCAGAAACATCTTCAAAATAATGATTCGGAATTCTGTTTTCGTTTTCAAAAGAAGACAAATATTCATTAACCATATTCAGTTCAAAAAATAACTTTTTTTTGTTTGAAATAGGCTGAATTTGCATTGTTTTCTCTTTTCCTAAACTAGAAATACAATGCGTTGCAACTTGTTCTAAAACCGTTGTGAATTCTAAATCTTGAAGTGTTTTTTCTGTAATACTCACTATCAAATTTCTATTTTTGTTTTTAATTGTCACATCGAGTTAATTTGTGAGGAACAAACAAATTTGTATCGAGATGTAAAGAGTTCTCGATACATTTTTCTTCCTTTGTCAGAAAATCACTCGAACTGACATATTTTTTGAGAACCACAAAAATAACAAACAATGCAAGTAAAAATTAATGATAGTTGGAAAAATATTTTACAACCAGAATTTGAGAAACCATATTTTGAGAGTCTTACCAATTTTGTTAAAAATGAATACACAAAACATACATGTTTTCCAAAAGGTTCAGATATTTTCGCAGCGTTTGATTTTTGCTCATTAGACGATTTAAAGGTGGTGATTTTAGGTCAAGATCCATATCATGGGGTAGGGCAGGCGAACGGACTGTGCTTCTCGGTTCATGATGGAATTTCACATCCGCCATCGCTGATCAATATTTTTAAGGAGATAGAAAAGGACATACATATTCCATATCCAAAAAGTGGTGATTTATCGCGTTGGGCAAAACAAGGGGTGTTATTGTTAAACGCTACTTTAACGGTTAGAGCAGGGGAGGCAGGAAGCCACCAAAAACAAGGATGGGAGCAGTTCACCGATGCTGTGATTCAGAAAATATCCGAAGAAAAAAAAGATGTAGTGTTTTTACTTTGGGGTGGTTTTGCAAAGAAAAAAGCAAAACTGATTGATAAAAATAAGCATCACATTTTAACCTCAGGGCATCCATCACCATTGAGCGCCAATCGTGGGTATTGGTTTGGTAACAAACATTTTTCTAAAACCAACGATTTTTTACAAAGTATAGGTGCAACAACTATTCAATGGTAATTTCTGGTAAAATAGTTTTGTTGTAATACGGTAAAATGATTGCATCTAACATATCTTCAGTAACATCAGGGTAGTGGACTTCAATAATTTTGTTAGAGTTAATCCACTTTTCAATTTTAGGAAGCTGTTTTTTACTTAGTTTTTTTACGACTGTAACTCCCATTTCTTTTAAAGTAACAGCGTTGCATTGTTGTTCGTACTGATTTTTCATTGGAATAACCAATAGTTTTTTACGTAAGTATAAAGCCTCTGTAGGTGTTGCAAAACCGGCACCACAAACTATTCCTTTAGCAGAAGCCATGCTACGAATAAAAGCATCGTCGTTTATTGGTAGGATGGTAATATTATGAAAGAATTGATGTTCTTTAGTTTTCTTAGAAAAGACTTGCCATTTTATGTCTTTTATTTTTGAAAGTACTTTGATTATTTTTTCATCACTATAAGATGGTAAATACACTGTGTAATGTCCTTTGTTTGTAATGTTTCTATAGCGAATTTCCTTACGGATAATAGGTAAGAAGGTTGAAGATGAATGAGTTTTAAAATGAAATCCGAATTTATTTTTTGCAGGTGCATAGTATTTAATAATCAAACGCTCTAACCTAAACCTTTTAAAAGCAGAGTTTTTTTCGTTTAACAAAGCATTTTGATTGCTCAAAGAAATAATGGGGACATTTCTAAATAAACATGCCCAAGCTGAGATAGGCTCAAAATCGTTGATAACTAAATCGTACTCTTTTACGGGAAGTGTTTTAATTTCTTTGTAAACTTTCTTTAGGTTTAAGTCTTTTAAGGTGTTAATTAGATCAATTCCACCCTTTTTACCAAAAAAGAACCCCAAGCCATGTAGTTTATATTTTATATCGAAAGGAAGTCCTATTTCATATTGTGACCCGCTAACCAATATATCAACATCACCACGTCTCTGTAAATGTGGAATTATCTCTAAGGCTCTACTTGCATGTCCGTTTCCTGTTCCTTGAAAAGCATATAATATTTTCATCTTTTTAAATTTTTTGTAATTGGTTGTTTTCAGAAAATTACCTATTTAGTAGGTACTGACCATTTCCTAACATAATGCCATTATGGGCTTCATGGTTATTGGGTTTTAATATTAAACTCTTTGAGAAGCTCTGTAAAAAGTTCGCTATTATTGTGTTCAGAACTAATTAGCTCTAAATCTTTTATAGGGTAGTCTAAATGAATATTTTCAGCTATCTCATCTTTTTCATATTCATATAAAGACCACGCTTTATTTTTATATTCTAAAGCTGTTAAATTTTCAATCCAATCGCCAGAATTTAAGTAAGTAGTACTTCCTTTTTCAGTTTTGATAGTTCTTATTTCTGGTTGATGAATATGTCCGCATACCACATAATCGTATCCTTCATCGATAGCAATGTCGGCAGCAGTGGTTTCAAAATTGTTAATAAATTTAAGAGCACTTTTTACGCTATTTTTAATTTTTTTAGAGAAAGATAATCTGCCATAACCCATTTTATGACTTATCCAGTTTACAACGGTGTTAATCAGAATTAAAAAATCATAACCCATACCGCCTAGTTTAGCAAGCCATTTAGAGTGTTGCATGGTAACATCAAAAACATCTCCGTGGAAAAACCACCCTTTTTTACCATCGATATCTAAAACCACTTTGTTTACGATTTCAAAGCTTCCTAAACGAAACCCTTTAAATCTTCGTAGCATTTCATCATGGTTTCCTGTGATATAGTAGACTTTTGTTCCAGAGGTAATAAAATTCATCAGTTGTTTGATGATTTTCATGTGAGGCTTAGGAAAATACCGTTTGTTAAATTGCCAAATATCAATAATATCACCATTTAAAATTAAAACCTTAGGATTAATGGTTTTTAGGTAATTGTTTAGCTCAGTAGCTCTACAACCGAAAGTGCCTAAGTGTACATCTGATATTACAGCAATATCTAATTTACGTCTTTTTTGTTTTTTCATTCTAAGTGTACTTCGATGTTTATCAAAGTTACTTTTCGAATGTTTTTAAAAAGTGAAGTAATTATAAAGTGTTAGTAATAAAATCTTTACTGAAAAGTGTTGTAAAGGTTATGAAAAAGTAAAAAGCTCGGTTTTTACCGAGCTTTTTATATATAATTTGTTTTAATATTATTTGTTGTACAATACCCATTCTCCTTTTTCTAATAAAGGAATAGCTTGTTTGTACTTAACTTCTTTCTCTTCACCAGACATTACATTTTTGATGGTAACCTTTTCGTTACGACCAATTTTTGGCTGCTCACGCACAACAGTTTCTACTACTTGTTGTTCTTGAGTTTGTTGGTTACGAGCATTGCTAATAGCTTGTTGAGTAGAGTTTTGAACTTCGTCTTTACGTAAATCTAATTGCTCACGTTGTTCTTCACGAGCTTCTGATACTTGTGAAGCTTCTTGACTTGGTAGCTTTCCTTTAAATAAGAAAGATAAAACTTCTTTGTTTACTTTATCAATCGTTTCTTGGAATAACTCGAAAGCTTCAAACTTATAAACTAATAAAGGATCTTTTTGTTCGTACGTAGCATTTTGAACAGTTTGCTTTAACTCGTCCATTTTACGTAAGTGATCCTTCCAGTTTTCATCAATAATTGCTAAGGTGATGTTTTTTTCAAAGTCGTTTATTAATGATTTTCCTTCACTTTCGTAAGCTTCTTTTAAGTTGGTAACTACTTGTAAGTTTTTAGTACCATCAGTAAAAGGAACCACAATACGTTCGTAACGATCACCTTCGTTTTCAAAAACATTTTTAATTACTGGGAACGCGTTTTCAGCATTTCTTTCTGCGTCGTTTTTGTAGTGTTCTGTTACTATTTTGTATAGCTTGTCAATTAAATCTTGCTCTGATGTTTTATTGAATTCTTCTTCAGAAAAAGGAGAAGTCATTGCAGAGAAACGGATTAATTCGAACTCAAAGTTTTGGAAATCTTTAGCTTCTTTGTTTTGTCTTACAATTGAATCACAAGTATCATAAATCATATTTGCAATGTCAATTTGTAAACGTTTTCCGTCTAAGGCATGACGACGACGTTTGTATACAAACTCACGTTGTGCGTTCATAATATCATCATATTCTAATAAACGCTTACGAATACCAAAGTTGTTTTCTTCAACTTTCTTTTGCGCTCTTTCAATAGATTTTGAAATCATAGAATGCTGAATTACTTCACCTTCTTTTAATCCCATTCTATCCATCATTTTTGCAATTCTATCTGAACCAAATAAACGCATTAAGTTATCGTCTAAAGCTACATAGAATTGAGAAGAACCAACATCTCCTTGACGTCCTGCACGACCACGTAACTGACGGTCTACACGACGAGAATCATGACGTTCTGTACCAATAATAGCTAAACCACCTGCTGCTTTTACTTCGTCAGATAATTTAATATCGGTACCACGACCAGCCATGTTAGTTGCAATAGTAACAACACCAGGTTTACCTGCTTCTGCAACTACATCTGCTTCTCTTTTGTGTAATTTTGCATTTAAGATATTGTGAGGAATTTTACGAATTTGTAACATTCTTCCTAACAATTCAGAAATTTCAACCGAAGTAGTACCCACTAATACTGGTCTTCCTTCTCCGACTAATTTTACAATGTCTTCAATTACCGCGTTGTATTTTTCACGCGTAGTTTTATAAACTAAATCTTGTTTGTCGTCTCTTTGAATAGGTCTGTTGGTTGGTATTTCAACAACGTCTAATTTGTAAATTTCCCAGAATTCACCTGCTTCTGTAATCGCTGTACCCGTCATACCAGATAACTTGCGATACATTCTAAAGTAGTTTTGTAAAGTAACAGTAGCAAATGTTTGCGTAGCGTCTTCAATTTTTACATTCTCTTTCGCTTCAATGGCTTGGTGTAATCCGTCAGAGTAACGACGACCGTCCATAATACGACCTGTTTGCTCATCTACAATCATTACTTTATTATCCATCACAACATATTCCACATCTTTTTCAAAAACTGAATACGCTTTTAAAAGTTGATTCATTGTGTGGATACGTTCGCTTTTTATACTAAACTCACGATATAATTCTTCTTTTTGATCTGCTTTTTCTTCAGGAGTAGCATCACTGTTATCTATTTGACCAACTTTTACACTAATATCTGGTAAAACAAAGAAAGTTTCATTTTTTGTGATATCAGAAAGGTGTGCTATACCTTTATCAGTTAAGTCAATTTGATTATTTTTTTCTTCAATGGTAAACCATAACTCTGCATCAACTTCAGGCATTAGCTTATTGTTGTCTTGCATGTAAAAGTTTTCAGTCTTTTGAAGAATTTGTTTAACTCCTTCTTGTGATAAAAACTTAATTAAGGCTTTGTTTTTTGGAAGTCCTCTGTAAACTCTTAATAATAAGAAACCACCTTCTTTAGTATCACCTTCTTTAATTAAACGTTTTGCTTCTGCTAAAACACCTACTAAATATTTATTTTGAAGTGAAACTAAATCAGCTACCAAAGGTTTTAACTCATTAAACTCATGAGTATCTCCTTGTGGTACTGGTCCAGAAATAATTAATGGTGTACGAGCATCATCAATTAAAACAGAATCCACCTCGTCAATAATAGCGTAGTTTGGCGCACGTTGTACTAAGTCTTTCCTAGAGTTTGCCATGTTATCACGTAAGTAATCGAATCCAAATTCGTTATTGGTTCCATAAGTGATGTCTGCATTATAAGCTTCTCTACGTGCTTCAGAGTTTGGTTGGTGAAAATCAATACAGTCTGTACTTAATCCGTGGAACTCAAAAATTGGAGCCATCCACGCACGGTCACGTTTTGCTAAGTAATCATTTACAGTAACAACGTGTACTCCGTTACCCGTTAAGGCATTTAGGTATACAGGAAGGGTAGAAACTAACGTTTTACCTTCTCCTGTCATCATTTCGGCGATTTTACCTTGGTGTAAAACTGATCCACCGATTAACTGAACATCATAATGAATCATGTCCCAAATTACTTCTTTACCAGCAGCATCCCATGAGTTAGCCCAAAAAGCTTTGTCTTCTTCTAAAGTAATATGTTCTCTAGTAGCTGATAATTCTCTATCGAAAGGAGTAGCGGTAACTTCTAATTCTGTGTTTTTGGTAAAACGTTTCGCAGTTTCTTTTACAACAGCAAAAGCTTCTGGCATAATGTTTAGTAAAACAGCTTCAGAAGCTTGGTAGGCTTCATCTTTCAATTTGTCTATTTCTGTATAAATTTCTTCTTGACGATCGATGTCTGCACTTTTAGCTTCTTCCTCAAGTTCAGTTATTTTGTCAAGAAAAGATTTCGTAGCATCATTAATTTTCGATTTAAATTCGATTGTTTTTGCCCGTAATTCATCATTTGATAAACTGCTTAATGAATTTTCAAAAGATCGTACCTTTTCAACGATCGGCTGTAGTGATTTTAGGTCTTTTTGTTGTTTGTCTCCAACAAACAGTTTTATAATCGAATTTAAAACGCTCATTTGTAAAATATTGTTTTATAGCTAATTAAGTTGTTTTTAATTAGCGTTTTATAGTTGTTTTATAAGGTGCTTAAAAGTAAGCAAAAAAAAAGCCTCTGTAACAGAGACTTTTAAGATTGTATTTTATTAGTATTCATCTTCATTCCAAAGATAATCTTCTTCTGTTGGGTAATCTGGCCAGATTTCAATAATAGAATCGTACGCCTCACCTTCATCTTCGATATCTTGTAAGTTTTCTACCACTTCTAACGGTGCTCCAGTACGAATAGCATAATCAATTAATTCGTCTTTAGTTGCAGGCCAGGGTGCATCTGCTAAATAAGATGCTAATTCAAGTGTCCAATACATTTCTTTATCTGTTTAATAAGATTTCCGCAAAAATAATTTTTTTTTGTAGAAAGTCAAGTTTTTTTTAAAAAATGTGAAATCAATAATTAAAGAACTTAGTTAAAACTTTTCAGGAATCCATTTAATTTCCTCAGCTTGTAAGTCTTGAGTCAACTTTCGTGCCAACACAAAAAGGTAGTCAGAAAGTCGGTTTAAATACTTTAAAACAGTTTCACTAATTGTTTCTTCTTCATTTAAAGCCACAGCTAATCGTTCCGATCTACGGCATACGCAGCGTGCTATGTGACAAAATGACACGGTTTGATGGCCGCCTGGTAATACAAAGTGTGTCATTTGGGGTAGGTCCTTATTCATAAGGTCAATATCGTCTTCTAAAAACTGAATTGACTCTTCATTAATTTTAGGAATGTTTAAGCGTTCTTTGCCACTTTTTAAAGTTTCTTTTTCTGGTGGTGTAGCTAACATTGCTCCTAATGTGAATAAATCGCTTTGGATTTTTGTTAATTTCTTTTTTAAAATGTCGTTAATGTTTTGATCTCTAATTAACCCAATGTAAGAGTTGAGTTCGTCAACGGTTCCATAGCTTTCTATTCTTAAATGGTGTTTTGGAACTCGAGTGCCTCCAAATAGGGCAGTGGTACCTTTATCACCTGTTTTAGTATATATTTTCATATGTTTTTACTTGTTTGATTAACTATTTTAAGATAGCTAATTTATCTAAAATATAATCAGGACAACGCATCGGTTTTTTTGTCTTATTGTTAATAAATGCTAACACGGTGTTTCCAGTTGAAATAAGTTCGTTATTCTGATTGGTAATTTCATAGTCGAATTCAATTTTTACTGAAGGTGTTTTTTTTAAAATGGTTGTAATGGTTAATTCATCATCGTATAATGCTGATTTTTTAAAGTTACAAGATAAAGAAATAACAGGCAACATGATTCCTGTTTTTTCCATATATTTGTAAGTAACGCCCAGAGAACGTAACCATTCGGTACGACCAATCTCAAAAAATTGTGCGTAGTTTCCGTGATAAACTACTCCCATTTGATCAGTTTCAGCATACCGAACACGTATAGATGTGTAATGTTTTTGCAAAAGATTAATTTATTTTAATTTGACTAACAATACGCAAAAAATAAATAAAAGTCAATAGTGATTTGATTTTTTTATACTGAAATTTATTCACACTTTTGTTCGCCCAGACATTGGTGTTTGGTGTCCCCTAAATCTGAATAAAAATTAACAACTAAAAATTTGATTTTTACCGCATATGACTAAAACAGCCGATTCAGTTTGGATGGAATGTTTGTCTTTTATAAAAGACAACATTAAGCCGCAGGCATATAAAACTTGGTTTGAGCCTATAAAGCCAATTAAATTGGCAGGGGAAGCATTGACGGTTCAGGTTCCTAGTAAGTTTTTTTATGAGTGGCTAGAAGAGCATTACATAAAACTGTTAAGAGTAGCTTTGGTTCGTCAGTTAGGAAGTGATGCAAAATTAATTTACGATGTACGTATGGAAAATACGTACAGCAGTAATAGTCCGCAAACAGTAAAAATACCTAGTTCAAACCGTAACCCTTTAAAACCACAAAAGGTAACAGTTCCGTTAGAGTCAAAACGAGAACTAAAAAATCCATTTGTTATTCCTGGGCTACAAAAGGTAAAGATAGAGTCTCAATTAAATCCAAATTACAACTTTGTGAATTTTGTTGAAGGTGATTCTAATCGATTGGCACGTTCTGCAGGTATGGCTGTTGCAAACAAACCAGGAGGAACTTCATTTAA
This sequence comes from Tenacibaculum sp. 1_MG-2023, assembly GCF_030547425.1. Classification (GTDB taxonomy): domain Bacteria; phylum Bacteroidota; class Bacteroidia; order Flavobacteriales; family Flavobacteriaceae; genus Polaribacter. The sequence goes on from NZ_JAUORH010000013.1 coordinate 29,998, forward strand.
CCCATTGTTAGTATATGGTGGGGTTGGGTTAGGAAAAACACACTTGGCTCATGCTATTGGTGTTGAGATAAAGGATAAATATCCAGATAAGACTGTGTTATATATTTCTTCTGAAAAATTTACACAACAATTTATAGATTCGGTAAAATCGAATACAAGAAATGACTTTATTCATTTCTATCAAATGATTGATGTATTGATTATTGATGATGTACAGTTTTTATCAGGAAAATCAGGTACGCAAGATGTTTTCTTCCATATTTTTAACCATTTACATCAAAACGGAAAACAGGTTATTTTAACTTCAGATAAGGCACCTGTTGATATGCAAGATATTGAACAACGCTTATTATCTCGTTTTAAATGGGGGTTGTCCGCTGAATTACAAGCTCCTGATTATGAAACAAGAATTTCTATCTTACAAAACAAATTATATAGAGATGGTGTTGAGATGCCAGAAGAAATTGTAGAGTATATTGCTAAAAATATCAAATCAAATGTTCGTGAGTTAGAAGGGGTGATAATTTCAATGATAGCTCAGGCTTCTTTTAATAGAAAAGAGTTTACAATTGAGTTAGCAAAACAGATTGTAGATAAATTTGTAAAGAACACGAAAAAAGAACTGTCTATTGATTACATTCAAAAAGTTGTATCAAAATACTTTGATATGGATGTAGCAACGTTACAATCAAAAACACGTAAACGACATATTGTACAAGCACGTCAGTTGGCTATGTATTTTGCAAAACGTATGACAAAGTCGTCGTTAGCAAGTATTGGAAGTCAAATAGGTAAAAGAGATCACGCTACTGTATTGCATGCGTGCAAAACTGTAGATAACTTGACTGAAACTGATAAGCAGTTTAAAAAGTATGTAGAAGACTTAACGAAAAAGTTAACTTTATAAATAATGAACCTCACCTAGTGAGGTTTTTTTATGAGTATGAAAAAAATATTAATGGTTTGTTTAGGTAATATTTGCCGATCTCCGCTTGCTGAGGGTATTTTGCAATCAAAATTGTCATCAAAAAAATTTTTAGTTGATTCTGCGGGAACCGCAGGTTACCATGTAGGTGAGTTGCCTGATAAGCGTTCTATTGAAGTGGCTAAAAAGTATGAGATAGATATTACCGGTCAGCGTTCAAGAAAATTTATAAAAACTGATTTTGAAAAGTTTGACATGATTTTTGCAATGGATCAGAGTAATTATGGTGATATTATAGCTTTGTCTGAAAATGAAGAGGAACATGAAAAAGTAAAGATGATTCTGAACGAATTGTATCCTAATGAAAACAGGAATGTCCCAGATCCGTATTATGGAGGAGATCAAGGTTTTGAAAATGTATATAAAATGTTAGATGAAGCGTGTGAAATTATAGCTTCAAAATTAGAACAGAAATAATGAAAGGTAAATTATACTTGATTCCTACAACGTTAGGTGATACTGAACCATTAGAGGTAATGCCATTATCAGTAAAAAAAGTAGTAGAACAATTAAACTGCTTTATTGTTGAAAATGAAAAGTCTGCTCGAAGATTTATTAAAAGAATTACGCCAACAAAATCACAACCGTCATTGGAGTTGATGTTGTTAGATAAGTATTCTGATGATTTAGAAACTAAGAATTACTTAGATGCTTGTGAGAAAGGAATATCTGTAGGATTACTTTCAGAAGCAGGCGTGCCAGCAGTAGCAGATCCAGGGGCAAGTATTGTGAAGTTAGCGCATCAAAAAGGGATTCAGGTGGTTCCATTGGTAGGACCTTCATCTATCTTATTGGCAATTATGGCTTCTGGTATGAATGGGCAAAGTTTTGCGTTTAATGGATATTTACCTATTGATAAGTCAGATAGAAAAAGAGCGATTAAAGATTTAGAAAAACTTTCAAAAGAGAAAAATCAATCACAACTTTTTATTGAAACTCCTTATAGAAATGAAAAAATGCTGGATGATTTGCGAGCTACTTTATCACCAGATACAAGAGTTTGCGTGGCGTGTGATATTACGCTTCCAACAGAATATATTAAAACACTAACGGTAAAAGAATGGAAGCATATAAAGACTGATTTACATAAACGACCAGCAATTTTTATCATTCATAAATAAAAAAAGCATCGATTTAATCGATGCTTTTACTTTTTAATATTTTCTTATCAGTTAAACCGTTGGTTTTTTGTTGGCTTTGATGTTGGAAACATCATAACCAGCAAACTTTTTAAGGTATGATTGTATAGAGGTTCCATAGGCATCGTTAAAACGGATAGATCCATTTGAACGTAAGAACTTTTTTACATTACCGGCGCCACTTAAGTGCGCTGCTGCTAAAATACCAGATTCGGTTATTTTAACTCCGTTAATGGTTTTACCAACACTTCTTTTAATGTCTTTTCTTAAAATCCACTTGTTTAATTTACAGTATGCTGCAAATGTACGCTCTTGTAATTCTGGTGTTTTAAGAAAATGAGTAGTGTTGTAAATTCTGAACCTCTTTAGGGTTTCTTTACCAAATTGGTATTTTCCTAAATATCCAAGTGTGTTAACTACTCTGTATTTTCCTTGCGATTCTTTAAAAGCTAAGGCTTCTTTAAATCCTACAAAATCCCTTAATAAAAAAGGAATGTTAACCTTCTCTACCTTATGAATAGGTGTTGGGGTTATGGTAGTTTTTTCTTTTTTAGTTGTAGTCTCTGTAAAACTAGTTAAGAATACAAATCCTAAAAATACTAATACTAAATATCTGATAATTAATTACTTTCTGTTTAGCGAGGCAAAGATACGGTAATTTTTTATAACAGACTATGAATCAATAATTTACAGTTTTTTAACTATTGATGATTAAGTTGTTTTCCTGTATTTTTTTTAGGTAAAAACCAAAAAAAACTATTTTACATTAACTTTTTGATAATGTTTTGTTGAAATTGATAAGAATAAAATTTTGTTAATTTATCTCTTTATACCTTGTTGATTTATCCATTGTTGATATTTCACTGCATTTCGATTATGCTGTGCTAAAGAGTTAGCAAATTCATGAAAGCCAATCTTATCAACACTTGCACACATATAGTAATAATTGTGTTTTTGATGATTTAAAACAGCGTCAATAGATGAAATATCTGGCATTGCAATTAGAGTAGGAGGAAGTCCAGTGTTTTTATAAGTATTGTAAGGAGAGTTTATTACTAAATCTTTGTTTAAAACTCTTTTTACAACAAAATCTTGTCCTTTAACTTCTTTAATAGCGTATATAACTGTAGGGTCAGCTTGTAAAGGCCAATTATCTTTTAATCTATTCAAGTATAAACCTGCAACAATAGGACGTTCTGCTTTTTTAGCTGTTTCTTTTTGAACGATAGAAGCTAGAGTAATTACTTCTTCTTTTGAAAGATTTAGTTTTTTAGCCTTTTCTAATCTTGCAGAAGTCCAAAAACGATTGTACTCATGTAACATTTTGTCACGGAATTTTTCTGCGGAAGTATTCCAGTAAAGTTCATAACTATTTGGGATGTATATTCCTAAAGCTGATTTTTCAGTAAGATTATTAGTTGCTAAAAAAGAAGGATCTTTCATAGCTTGTAAAAGAGTAATAGAATCTGCTTCGATTTGTTCAGCAATCCTTCCTGCTAATTTTTCTAAGGTGTCTTGATTGTTGAAAGATAAAGTAATTGGTGTTTGATTTCCACTTCTTAAAAGGTTTACAACATCATTCATGTTCATACCTTTTTTTAATAGGTACTTTCCACCTTTAGGTTTTGTGAATTTCTTCTTTTCAGCAACCCATACAAAATTTTCAGGATGTTTAACAAACTCAGAAAGTTGTTTTTTTACGTCTACAAAAGAAGTATTAGAACCTATATATATAGCACCGTTTTTAATAACTGCTTTACCAAATATTTTTTGATAGTAGTTAAAACCAATAATTCCGCCAATTAAAAAAATAGCAGCAATACCTCCTAAAATAATTTTCTTATTCATTTATTAGTTGAAATAATAGTTCGTTTTTATATGTTTCGTTATGAAATATCCAATCTTTTTTAACACCAATTTGTTTAAAGTTTTGTTTTTCAAAAAGGTGTAAACTGTTGATGTTGTCATCAGTAATGTTTGCATATAATTGATGTAAATGCAAATGCGTAAAACAATATTTAATTAATAATTGAAGCGCTTCTGAAGCAAATCCTTTCTGTTGAAAATCAGGGTGGATTAAAATTCCGATACCAGCTCTTTTATGTTGCGGATTAAAATCGAACAAATCTATCATACCAATAGATTCATTTATAGATTTTTCTTCAATAATTAAACGTAATTGTTTAGCTTCATAAATATCTAAGTGAGCGTTTTCTAAATATTGCTTCAGTAAAAATTTAGAAAAAGGAGTCTGTGTATGACTCACTTCCCAAAAAGATTCATTGTTTTCAATTTGAAATAAAAACTCTAAATCTTCAGGTTCTAAGGCTCTTAACTTGATATGTGTTCCAGTTAACGTATGCACTAAATATTTATTTTACCTTTAAATACAAAAGTAGCTGGTCCTTTTAAAAAGACGTCAGAATAGATTCCATTTTGTTCTTTAAAAGAAACTTCTAATTCTCCACCTTCAACAGGTAAAATAATAGAAGAGCTGTTTGTTTTTTGTGTTGCATGCATGGCTATAGCAACGGCAGTAACACCCGTTCCGCAGGCTAAAGTCTCATTTTCTACGCCACGCTCGTAGGTACGTACTTTAAAAGTGTTATTTGTGATTTGTTCTACAAAATTAACGTTGCTACCTTCGGTACCATAAATTTCATTTCTGATTTTTTTTCCATTTGAAAATACATCATAACCAGCAAGGTTATTTACCAATTGAACATGATGTGGTGACCCTGTATCGGTAAAAACATGCTTGTCAAAAATATTCACCTTGTCAACATCAATCATTTGTAAAGAAACACGATTGTTAAGAATAGAGGCATGATGCAGTCCGTCAATAGCAATAAAAGTAGTTTCGGTTTGGAAAATCCCGAGTTTATGAGCAAACGCTACAATACAACGTCCGCCATTACCACACATAGTACTTTCATTACCATCAGAATTATAATATACCATCTTAAAATCGGTAGTGTCATCTTCTTCAAGTAAGATAAGACCATCAGCACCAATACCAAAGTGTCTATCACATAATTTTGCAATTATGTCAGTTTTGTTTTTTGGAAAGGTTTTTGAACGATTATCAATCATGATAAAATCGTTGCCTGTTCCTTGATATTTGTGAAATTCTAAATCCATATTAATGGACAAAGATACATATTTTATCAAGGAAAGAAGATTGTTAAATAGCGGTTAAAATCAGTTAAATAGAAGTTAAACATATTTACTTGAAATGTTAAAATAGTATATTTGAAGTATAAAATTTTGTAAGCATATGAAGAAAATTATTGGAACTTTAGGAATTGCGATTTTAGGAGGCGCAATAGCACTTGCAGGATATAAAGTATTGATAGAAGAACCGCAAGTGATTGTAGAGAGAGCGGTAGAACCAACACTGCAAACAGTAAAAGCAAGCTATACGCCAACAGTAATAAACTCAGCGTCAACGCCAACTGACTTTACAGAGGCGGCTGATAAAACGGTACACGCAGTTGTACACGTAAAAAACACATCAATAAGAACACAGCAAAATCCGTTAGCGGAGCTGTTTTATGGTAGAGGTAGCGGTACGAGGAAATTTGAACAAGTGGGAACAGGTAGCGGTGTTATTATTTCTCCTGATGGATATATTGTAACAAATAACCATGTAATAGACGGTGCAAATGATATTGAAATTACGTTGAATAATCAAAAGAAATTAAAAGCGACTTTAATTGGTGCAGATAAAGCAAATGATATCGCATTGTTAAAAGTAGAGGCTGACTTTGAATTACCAAATTTACCTTTTGGAAACTCTGATAATATAAAAGTAGGAGAATGGGTGTTAGCAGTAGGGAACCCGTATAACCTAACATCTACGGTTACTGCAGGTATTGTAAGTGCAAAAGGACGTGACTTAGATGGAAATACTAATATTGACTCATTTATCCAGACAGACGCAGCTGTAAACCCAGGAAATAGTGGTGGAGCCTTGGTAAACACGCGAGGTGAATTGATTGGGATAAACACAGCTATTTCATCAAGAACAGGTTCTTTTATTGGGTATTCATTTGCGGTGCCATCTAATATTGCAAAAAAAGTAGTAGATGATTTGTTAGAGTTTGGAGCAGTGCAAGAAGCTGTTTTAGGAATTAGTATAGATCCAGAAACAAAAGACATTGAAGGAGTAAGAATAGGAGCAGTTTTAGAAGAAGGAGGCGCTAAAAAAGCTGGGTTAAAAGAAGGAGATGTTATTACGAATGTAAACAATGTGAAGATTTCTAAGTTCTCAGATTTAAAAGGACAGTTAACAGCAAAAAGACCTGGAGAATATGTAAATGTAACAATTGATAGAGATGGAGAAGAATTAACTAAAGTGGTTAAGCTAACTAAGCTTATAAAGTTACCTGTAAGTAGAGTTTTACAAACCGAGTTTGAAGACCTTACAAAAGAAGATAGAAAAAAGTTTAAATTAGATGGAGGAGCAAAGATAAAGAGTACTCAGAATATGGCATTCAAACAGTTTGAGGTAGGGAAAGGATATATTTTGACTAAAATTAACGGAAAGAAAGTAAGTAATGCAAAAGAAGCTGTTAGTATGTTAGATCGTTCGTATGGTAGTGGTAAAAGGCTTTTATTAGAAATGATTAGTCCATCTGGTCAAATTGAAAGGTTTAGGTATTAATACCTAGTATTAAAAAGTTTATAGAAGAATAAATAATATACTTTAAAGAAAAAGCCTTGTTAAAATCGTTTTAACAGGGCTTTTTTCTTTTGTAAAACCAACAAGAAATAAAGAAGAAATACCTATTTTTGCACAAATTTTTTAATTTTAGTTAACACACAACTATGTCAACAATAACAAATTACGAAAAAGAAGTAGTAAATCAAGCGCAAGTTCGAAGAGCTACGGTTGAGTTTATTAATATCGTTAACGATTTATGGTACGATAAATCTATCGAGTTAGTATTATTTAGAAACCCATTAGTAGATAAAAGAGCTAGTGAGGTTTTAAACTTAATCGACTACGCTAAAGAATTTGTAGCGAAGCCAATAACAATAGAAGATGCTTTAGAAATAGCTAAAGCAATTCAATCGATTGATTTACCACCATCAAAATTAGATATTGGTAAATTAGCGTACGAATATCATTTACAAGACGATGCATCAGCAGATAAGGTAGCTTTTGTAAAAGAGCAATTAAAAGATGCAACTGAAACAGAAAACATTCAACCAAAAGATGTAGTATTATACGGTTTTGGACGTATTGGACGTTTATTAGCTCGTGAGTTGAGTAGTAAGATGGGGAAAGGTTCTCAATTACGATTAAGAGCAGTAGTTACTCGTGGTAAAATAGATCAAACAGTACTAGAAAAAAGAGCTTCTTTATTAAGTGTAGATTCAGTTCATGGAGATTTCTTAGGAACAGTTCAAGTAGATGCTGATAATAATGCATTAATCATTAACGGTACAACTGTATATATGATTTCTGCTGCGCAACCTGAAGATATTGACTATACACAATACGGAATTAACGATGCGTTAATTATTGATAACACTGGTGCTTTTAGAGACGAAGAAGCATTAAACCGTCATTTAAAAGCAAAAGGAGCAAGTAAAGTGTTATTAACAGCTCCAGGAGCAGGTGTGCCTAACATTGTACACGGAGTAAACCACGAAGAAAATAATCCTGATAATATCAATGTTTTCTCGGCAGCTTCATGTACTACTAATGCTATTACACCGGTATTAAGTGTGTTAGAAGATAATTTCGGAATTAAAAAAGGACACTTAGAAACAATTCATGCATATACAAACGACCAAAACTTGGTTGATAATATGCACAAGAAATACCGTAGAGGTAGAGCTGCTGCGTTAAACATGGTAATTACTGAAACAGGTGCAGGAAAAGCTGTAGCAAAAGCATTACCAGCATTAGCAGGTAAGTTAACTTCAAGTGCTATTCGTGTGCCAGTACCAAACGGATCATTAGCTATCTTAAACTTACAGCTAAAAACTCCAGCTACAGTTGAATCTGTAAATGCTATCATGAAGCAATATGCGTTAGAAGGAGATTTAGTAGAGCAAATTCAATACTCATTAAGTAATGAATTAGTGTCTTCTGATATTGTAGGAACAACAGCACCGTCTATTTTTGATAGTAAGGCTACAATTGCAGATGGAGATACCATTGTAATTTACGTATGGTATGATAATGAGTACGGTTACTCACATCAAGTAATGCGTTTAGCAAAACATATTGCTAAAGTACGTCGTTATACTTATTATTAAAATAGGTTAAAAACAGATAAAATGGCCGAAGCATTGATTTGCTTCGGCTTTTTTAGTATATTTGAGGAAGAGTAACCCCTTAAAAATTTCCCCTCAATGAAAAAAGTAATTGTATTACTATTTCTAATACTTGGTGCTACTTCACTAAGTTATTCTCAAGAATTAAAAACACTAGTTTCTGGTAAATGGTTTGTAGATTCAATGAAAATTGGAAATGAAAAATTTGAGTTTTCAGATGGTAAAAATTGGTTAGAATTAAGTCCTGATGGAAGATATCATGTAATGATGAGTAATAAAGAAGAAAACGGAACATGGAAACTAATTACAGATGCTAAGGAGCTAGAGTTTGATAACGAAAGTTTTGAAGAAAATTTAAAAATTGAAAAAATTAGCGAGACAATGTTGCTAGTTTCAGCAAGAAATAAAGAAACCATCTATACTATGTGGTTAAAAAAATAAACTATACACATAATAGTTTATTTTTTAACGACCGAGGTAAGGGATTGCCTCGGTTTTTTTATTTTTAATAGGCGTTATATTTACATATACTACTCATAAATCTTTTCCTTAAATTAGCGTCAAAAAATAAGATTAAATGAAGGCAGTACTTACACCACTACTATTGTTATTTGCAGCAATAACAACAAACGCACAATCTAAATTACCATATTACGAAATACCTAAAGAAGCCAAAGAGTTCACTTCAGGTTCTGTAATTAGTAGGATGATAGATGGATTAGGTTTTCGTTATTATTGGGCAACGGAAGGCTTAACAGAAAAAGATTTAGAATACAAACCAAGTGTAGAAGCAAAAACCACAGGAGAAACAATAGATCATGTGTTAAGTTTGTCGGAAGTAATTAAAAATGCAGCGTTAAAGGTTCCTCATAAAAAACTAAAGTCAGAAATGACATTTGCTGAAAAAAGAAAAACAACCTTAGAAAACTTAAAACAAGCCAGTGATATTTTGAGAGAAAGTGATGATGTGTCACAATTCAAAATAATTTTTGGAGAAAAAGAATTTCCATTATGGAATGCTATTAACGGACCTATTGCCGATGCTATTTGGCATGCAGGTCAACTGGCTTCATTTAGAAGAGCATCAGGAAACCCAATCAATTCAAAAATAAATCATTTTACAGGTACCGTTAGGAAATAATTTAATGACAGTTCAGGAGAAGATACAACAATTAAGAGAAGAGTTACATACACACAATCATAGTTATTATGTGTTGGATACACCAACTATATCCGATTATGATTTTGATATTAAGTTAAAAGAACTTCAGCAGCTAGAAGACGAAAATCCAGAATATTTCGATCCAAATTCACCAACACAACGAGTAGGAGGAGAGGTAACCAAAAATTTTGACACTGTTACTCATAAAAATAGAATGTATTCGTTGGATAACTCCTATTCTAAAGAAGATTTATTGGATTGGGAAAAGCGTATTCAGAAAATTTTAGGAACAGAAGATATCGAATATACCTGCGAGTTAAAATACGATGGAGCTTCTATTAATCTTACCTATGAAAATGGTCAGTTTGTACAAGCAGTAACTCGCGGAGATGGTTTTCAAGGGGATAACGTAACGACTAACATTCGTACCATAAAATCTATCCCTTTATTACCTAATAGTGATTTCGTCACTGATTTTGAAATGAGAGGAGAAATTATTTTGCCATTAGAGGGATTTCATAGAATGAATGAAGAGCGTGTTGCGAATGATGAAGAACCGTATAGAAATCCACGTAATACCGCTAGTGGAAGTTTAAAACTGCAAGATAGTGCTGAGGTTGCGAAGCGTCCGTTAGATTGTTTGTTGTACCAAGTAGTAACAACCGAGCGTAAATATGCATCACATTTTGAAAGCTTGGAAGCTGCTAGGAAAGTAGGATTTAAAATTCCAGATACGATTGCTTTAGCAAAATCTATAGAAGAGGTGCTAAACTTTGTAAAGGAATGGGATGTAAAACGCCATACATTACCTTATGAAACTGACGGGGTTGTAGTAAAAGTAAACTCATACCAACAACAAGATGAATTAGGGTATACTTCAAAAGCACCACGTTGGGCTATTGCTTATAAATTTAAAGCAGAGCAAGTTTCAACAATATTAAATGAAATTACCTATCAAGTAGGACGTACAGGAGCAATTACGCCAGTAGCAAACTTAGAACCTATACAATTGGCAGGAACGATTGTAAAAAGAGCTTCATTACACAACGCAGATCAAATAGCAAAATTGGATGTACGAATAGGGGATACGGTTTTCGTAGAAAAAGGAGGAGAAATTATTCCGAAAATCATTGCTGTTGATTTAACTAAACGTCCAGCGGATTCTGTTCCAACTCAATATGCAACTCATTGTCCAGAATGTCATACCGAATTGGTGAGAACTGAGGGAGATGCAAAACATTATTGTCCGAATGAATTTGGATGTGCACCACAAATTACAGGAAGAATCAAGCACTTCATCAGTAGGAAAGCCATGGATATTGATGGTTTAGGAGGTGAAACAGTGGATTTATTACGTAAAGGAGGATTGATAAAGAACTATGCTGACTTGTACGATTTAACAGTAGAACAAATAATTCCTTTAGAACGAATGGCAGAAAAGTCAGCACAAAATATGATTGAAGGAATTGAAAAATCAAAAGAAACTCCGTTCGAAAAAGTGTTGTTTGCGTTGGGAATCCGATTTGTAGGAGAAACTGTAGCTAAAAAATTAGCAAAATATTTTAAGTCGATAGATAACTTACTAAATGCTGATTTTGAAACACTTGTTGCGGTTGATGAAATTGGTGATAGAATTGCACAAAGTATTATTGATTTTTCGAATGATTTAGGAAATATCGATTTAATTAACCGACTAAAATCGCACGGAGTTCAGTTAGAAGTTTCTGCAGAGAGCTTAGAAGGTCAAACAGATAAGTTAGTAGGAAAAGTGTTTGTGGTGTCAGGAGTTTTTCATCAAATGAGTAGAACTGAACTTAAAAAAGCGATTGAAGACAATGGTGGTAAGGTGTCGAGTTCCATTTCTAAAAAAACAACTTATATTGTAGCTGGTGATAATATGGGGCCAAGTAAACTGATCAAGGCTGAAAGTTTAGGAATTCCAATTATCTCGGAACAAGATTTTATAAATATGATTGCTTAGTTTTTAGACTGCTGATAGTGAAAAAAACATTAGATCTAACTTTAAAAATATGACCAAACAAACTAAAATAACTATAGCATCCATCGTATTTTTATTGGTCGCTATTGTTGACGTATATGCAGTAATAACACAAACCAAAACAATCGAAATGATTTTTAAACCCCTACTAACGACAACACTAGCAGTGGTGTATTTAGTATCGGTAAGTAAGCCTAGTTTTTGGTTGTTATCGGCCTTGTTTTTCTCATTTTGGGGAGATGTTTTTCTATTAGATAAAACAAACTTTTTTGTGTTTGGTTTAGCATCGTTCTTAGTAGCGCATATGGTATATATTAAAATAACGACAAGCTTTTTGTATAAAGATTCAGTAGTTAAAATACTAACATCAGCAATTCCTTTTGTATTGTTGTTTATGGGACTCTTAGGTTTAATTTATAATAACTTAGGAGATATGTTGTTACCCGTATTGGTGTATGGAGTAGCTATTTCAATTTTTGGTACGGCTGCATTACTAAATTACCGTCAGCAAAAAAACACAGCTAATTCATGGTTATTATTAGGAGCTATTTTGTTTATTGCTTCTGATAGCCTTATAGCATTAAATAACTTTTATACACCTAAAAGGTTGTTTGATATTGCTATAATCATCCTGTATATCGTTTCTCAATACTTAATTGTTAAGGCAGTTATAGCTAAAGAAAAGTAAATTTCTAATGGAAAAACCGAGGTTAACAAGGTTAACTCAAATTGTAACATTACTGCAGTCAAAAAGATTGGTTACGGCTACTGAATTGGCAAAAAAGTTTCAAGTAAGTGTTCGTACAATTTACAGAGATATTAGAACGCTTGAAAGTTCAGGAATTCCTGTGGTTACTGAAGAAGGAAAAGGGTACTTTTTACAGGAAGGGTATCAGTTGCCGCCAATCATGTTTTCTGAAGAAGAAGCCAATGCACTGATAACAGCAGAGCAGTTGATTTTGAAAAACAAAGATACTTCATTAGTTGAAAACTACAGAGAAGCTATAACTAAGATTAAAGCAGCCTTAAGATATTCGCAAAAAGATAAGGTAGATTTACTTTCCCAAAGAATTGTTTTTAGAGCAAATACAGAAAAAGAACAATCAAGTAATTACTTAATTCAAATTCAGTCAGCAATTACAAATTTTCATTTACTAGAGTTAGATTATTTATCACTTGAAAACAACTTTACAAAGAGAACGGTAGAACCTTTTGCGTTATATAGTACCAATGAAAACTGGTTGTTAATAGCGTATTGTCAATTGAGAAATGAATTTCGGGTATTTAGGCTAGATTGTATTCAGAATATGAGGGTTTTAAATGATGTATTCACTCCTCATGAAATAACCTTGGAAGAATATTTTAAAATATGTCAAGAAAAGTACGGTGTACCCCTGACATAGGGTTGACATAGTGGGGTTTTACTTTTGTTGAAAATTTAAAAACAAAAGATGAGTACAGAACAAAAAAAAACGTTTTACGTAGTAGGAGTTTCAGTAAGAACTACTAACGAGAATCAGCAAGCAGCAAAAGATATCCCTGCTTTATGGCAACGATTTATGTCTGAAAACATAGCCAATAAAATCCCGAATAAATCTTCCAATGAAATCTATGCTGTGTATACCGATTATGAGTCAGACCATACGAAACCATATACAACAATCATTGGTTACAAAGTAAACGAGGTAGATAATGTCCCAGAAGGGTTTGTGAGTAAAAAAATTGAAGCGCCAAACTATAAAACATATGTAGCACAAGGTAATTTAACTGAGGGTGTGGTTTATGACAAATGGCTAGAGATTTGGGAAGAGGATATTAACAGAGCTTATACTTCCGATTATGAAGTTTACGGGGCAAAAGCATCTGACCCAACAAATGCTGAAGTAGAAATATTTATAGGAGTAAATTAATCAAAAAAAGGACAGTTCTAAAGCTGTCCTTTTCTGTATTGTAAAGTTATAGTTTGTTTCCAACTATCGGGATGTTTTTTCTATAGAAAATCAATAAAATTATTCCTGAGATAAAAGTTACGGTTGCGCTTATAAACAAAGTGCCACTATCTCCATTATGTTCGATACCTAAAATGGTTAAATGACTCATAATTGCTCCTGCCATTAAACCTATAGTTAACAAAGCACCCAACCAGGTTCTGTTAGGGGTAAATAAAAGTATAGAAGCAATTAGTTCAAAAACACCAGTGCCTATTCGCATGTAAGCTTCATTATTTCCAGCTATTTTAGTAAATAAAGCAATACTTTCTTGAGCTCCAGTAAATTTAAAAAATAACGTTTGAAGCATTATAATCGCAGCTATCAATTTTAAAATTAAAAGAATATATTTTTTCATAATTAACTAAATCTATTGAATTAGACGTTGCATTTTTTAATGCTTACATAAACTAAAAACAATACTTTTGTAGGTATGAAAAAAATAGTACTTGCCCTGTCGGTTTTTGGTTTGTTAGCTTGTAAACAACAAAAAATATCACTTAAGTTTTTAGATGAATATGTGATAAATGATTCTTTAGTTATTAATAATACTGTAATTGGTGGGGTTTCAGGGATTGATTTTTACAATAATAATTACTACATGGTAGTTGACGATGCTACTAATCCAAGAATTTTAATAGGTAATATTTCTATTGAAAATGATTCGATTCAATCTGTAGACTTTGAAAAAGTTATCGTAGTTGATACAACAAGTCAGTTTACTAAAAATCATGTATTAGATTTAGAATCTATTTTTGTTGATAAAGGAACAATTAATTTAACGAGTGAAGGTTCTATTCAATATAAAAAAGACCCAAGTATATTTGAAATACATACAGATGGAAGTTTTAAAAGAGAGATAAAAATACCTAATTACTTTAAAGCAACATCTAAAGCAAAACCAAAACATAATGGAATTTTTGAAGGCTCTTCAAAAAGTTTTGATGGAAAAGGTTTTTGGGTAGCAATGGAAGCTCCTTTAGAAGCAGATGGAGAAGAACCAACATTTCACGAAACACAATCTCCTATTAGAATAACCTACTTTGATAACGAATCAAAAAAGGCGACGAAGCAATTTGCTTATCAGTTAGAAAAGATTGATAAACCTGCGAAAGGAAACATAAACCTAAACGGAACAACAGCTATTTTAGAATATGAAAAAAATCACTTTTTCATAATCGAAAGAGCCTATCAAAGTGGTTATGAAAGCTATGGAAATGTAGTTAGAATTTTTAAAGCATCCATTAACGACAATTCAACAAACACCTTGGAAATACAATCTTTAAAAAACGAAAAATATACGCCGTTAAAAAAAGAACTGTTATTAGATTTTAGTACTGTTCAAAGTCAATTAACAGATGGAATTATAGACAATATTGAAGCGATTACATTTGGTCCAATATTGCAAAACGGAAATAAATCGTTAATCTTGGCTGCTGATGATAACTTTCAGTTGTATGGAAAGCAGTTAAATCAGTTTTTATTATTAGAAATTGAAGAGAAATAATATAAATTAGCTATTCGTAATTTTTACAGATGATAAGTACCCTAAAGAAAAAATCTATTCAGAAAGTATACGACAAATTAGTTGTAAAAAAAGAGAATATCCCACATAAAGAAACTAAAGTTAAAAGTGTAGCAATATTGTTAGATAATGAAGCTTTAGTAAATGTAGTAATAGCCAACTTAACAAACATTTTTCCTTTTCAAAAAGCAGATATAAGAGTACTAGTTTACAAAGAGTACTCAAAGAAAGAAGAGCCATCTACAGAGTTATTTACCGAAAAAGATTTTGGTTTCAAAGCGAGTTTAAAATCCGACAATTTAAAAGATTTCGTTAAAAACAAATATGACCTACTCATAAACTATACAAAAACGTCAAACTTATTAACGAATATGGTAACTTTGTTGTCACAAGCAGATTTTAAAGCTGGTTTCGCAGAAATTGATGACAGATTGTACGATATAGTAGTGTCTGATACTAGTTTTAATGAAGCAGTTTTAAATCAAGAATTAAAAAAATACCTAACGATTTTAAATAAAATATAATGCAAAAGTTTGTAGGAACTGGAGTAGCTTTGGTAACTCCCTTCAATGAAGATTTAAGTGTAGATTTCGAAGCACTTAAAAAGTTAGTAAATTACAATATTGAAAACGGTACAAACTATTTAGTAATAAATGGAACTACTGGAGAAAGTGCAACAATTACTAAAGAAGAAAAAATAGAAATAATAAAAGTAATTGCAGAAGAAAATAAAGGACGTTTACCTTTAGTTTTAGGTGTTGGAGGAAACAACACACAAACTGTTGTAGAGGAATTACAATCTTTAGACTTATCTGAAATAGATGGAATTTTATCAGTAGCTCCATACTATAGCAAACCAACGCAAGAAGGATTCTATCAGCACTATAAAGCAATTTCTTTAGCGAGTCCTAAGCCAATTATTATGTATAATGTTCCTGGCAGAACAGCAAAAAATATGGAGCCAGCAACAACTTTACGATTAGCAAGAGATTTTGAAAACATTGTTGCAGTTAAAGAAGCAGGAAACAATCAACAACAATACTATGAGTTGTTAAAAGACAAGCCAGAAGATTTTTTAGTGATTTCTGGTGATGATGATTTGGCTGTTGGAGTAGCTTTAGCAGGTGGAGCAGGAGTTATTTCTGTAATTGGGCAAGCATTACCTAAAGAGTTTTCAAAAATGATTCAGTTAGGATTAGAAGGGAAAGTAAAAGAGGCTTACGATATACACTACAAACTAATGGATATAGTAAATCTAATTTTTGAAGAAAATAATCCTGCGGGAATTAAAGCAGTATTACAAAAATTAGGAATCTGTTTAGATGAAGTACGTTTACCATTAGTAACAGCCTCAGAAGAATTACAAACAAAAATATCAGATTTTATAGATAATCTATAAAAGAGGCATATAGAAAACAAGGAGTTAAAAAGGCTATAGTTTCATATACTATGGTCTTTTTTTAGTTAGAATATTATTTCCATTGTTTTTAAAAACTATAAATTATTAAATAGATAAGTTTTTATTATTTTTTTTACTAATTAAAAAGCCCCTAAAAAGGGGCGTTTGAAACTGTAAAATATAGAATAGGATTAGTTTGGGTTGTCTTCACAAACTACTTCCATAACCCAACCCCAACCGTCATGAACCATTCTTTCATAACAACATACAGGTTCGTCACAGGCTTCTTTGAGATAATCTAAACCACCATGTACGGCTTTTTGCTCATTACTGTTTAAAATTTTCCCTAAACTTTTTAAATTTTTCATATTAAAGTTTTTATAATTAGATATGCTTTGGTCATTTTAAGGCACCCAAAGTTTATGCCTATAATTTTCAAAACTCATTTACCATGAAATAAATAAGTTTTGCTAGGTTATTCTTTTATTAAAATTTGTTTCCAGAAAATAATTTTTGATTATTTATCCTTCAAGAATGCAATTTTATTTCAATAAATGTATGGAAACAAAATGAAAGTTTTTCTATTTTTAATAAATTTTAACGTTTGTTTAAAAGATTACAATAGATTAAATTACTTTTATTTTTAAGCCAATACAAAAGGTATAATAACAGACATATTTAAAAAAGTAGCATACTTTTTATAACTGTAGAGTATGGTATTTGCTTTTCACCTAAGCATTTTTTTAGCATCTTTGTATAAAGATGTAATTTTTAAAGTAGAAAATATGTTATCAAAAGTAATAGAGCAGGCATTAAACGACCAAATAAGAGTAGAAGCAGAGTCATCACAAGTATATTTAGCTATGGCATGTTGGGCAGAAATTCAAGGTTTTGAAGGTGTAGCACAATTTATGTATGCACATTCAGATGAAGAGCGTATGCACATGTTAAAATTAATAAAGTTTGTAAATGAACGTGGCGGACACGCACATATTTCTGATTTAAAAGAACCACCAGCAAAGTTTGGGTCTTTTAAAGATATGTTCCAAACATTATTTGATCATGAGGTAATGGTATCTAAATCAATAAACGATTTAGTACATATTACATTACAAGAAAAAGATTATGCAACCCATAACTTTTTACAATGGTATGTATCTGAGCAAATAGAAGAAGAAGCATTGGCACGCAACATTTTAGATAAAATTAACCTAATTGGAGATGATAAGGGAGGATTGTATCTATTTGATAATGATGTTAAACAAATAGTAGCTCAATCTGCTGCTGGAGCTCAGCAATAAGATTAACAAACATTTAGGAGTTCTGTGGAAAAATTATAACAGATTTTGTAGTTTCTTGTTAATCTCATTTATGAGATAAAAAATCGTTTTAATAATCCATAATTAATCACTAATTTTGCCAGATGCAAAAAATGAAAAATCTAGCGTATATTGCTGTAATGCTTTTAGTACTTTCTTCATGTGGAGAATATCAAAAAGTATTGAATAAAGGAACTGTAGAAGAACAATACAAAATGGCTGTAAAAATGTACGAAGCTCAAAAGTACAGTAAAGCTTTACGTTTGTTCGAAAAAATAACCCCTTCATACAGAGGTAAACCTCAAATGGAGCGTATTCAATTTATGGTTTCTCAATCTAACTTTAATGAGAAAAATTATGGGTTAGCAGGGTATTACTTTAATAGATTTACAGGAAATTATCCAAAAAGTTCAAAAAGAGAAGAAGCCGCTTTTTTATCAGCTTTAAGCTATTACAAAGCTGCACCTAGTTATAGTTTAGATCCAACTGATACAAACAAAGCGTTAGAGGCTTTTCAAAAATTTATTGATAATTATCCAGATTCAGATAAGATAGAAGAAGCTAACAAGTATCATGCGGAGTTAAGAGCAAAACTTGAAAAGAAATCTTTTGAAATAGCAAAAACATATTATAGAACTGCTGATTATGACTCTAGAAATTATAAAGCGGCAATTGTAGCTTTTGATAATTTATTAGAAGATTATTTAGGAACTAAGTATAAAGAAGAAGCTTTATACTATCGTTTAAAAGCAGCTCATGATTTTGCAGTTAAAAGTACGCAACGTAGAAAAGAAGAAAGAATTAAAGAAGCAGTTAAAGCGTACGATAAATTAAAAAGAAATTTTCCTGAATCAAAATTCATGGAAGAATCAAACGAAATGTTAGCAACATTAAACAAAGAACAAGAACAATTAGCTAAAAGTTAAAAAATGGATTATAAAGAAACGAAAGCGCCGTTAAGTACTATAACTTATAACAAAGAAGCTATCGAGGCTCCAACGCATAATATTTATGAAGCTATTTCTATCATAGCAAAGAGAGCTACACAAGTTAATTCTGATTTAAAAAAGGAATTAGTTGATAAGTTAGATGAGTTTGCTACTTATAACGATAGTTTAGAAGAAGTTTTTGAAAACAAAGAGCAAATCGAAGTTTCTAAATTTTATGAGCGTTTACCTAAACCACATGCTATTGCTGTAGAAGAGTGGTTAGACGGGAAGGTGTATTACAGAACTCCAGAGACAAAATAATATGTCTGTACTAAGCGGTAAAAAAGTATTACTTGGTGTTACCGCCGGTATAGCGGCATACAAAACTGCGAACTTAGTTCGCTTATTTATAAAATCAGGCGCAGAAGTCAAAGTAATTATGACTCCTGCGTCTAAAGATTTTATAACACCTCTTACACTTTCCACCTTATCAAAAAATCCAGTTCATTCTACTTTTTATGATAAAGAAGATGAAAATGAATTGTGGAATAATCATGTAGATTTAGGTTTGTGGGCAGATTTAATGTTAATAGCCCCAGCTACAGCAAATACCTTGTCTAAAATGACAAATGGTACCTGCAATAACTTACTATTAGCAACCTATTTGTCAGCTAAATGTCCAGTATATTTTGCGCCTGCGATGGATTTAGATATGTACCAACATCCATCAACAAAAACCAGTTTAGAAAGTTTACAAAGTTTTGGGAATATCTTAATTCCTGCTACTTCTGGTGAATTAGCAAGCGGATTGGTTGGTGAAGGTCGTATGGCAGAACCAGAAGATATTGTTGACTTTATAGAGAAAGACATTATATCTAAATTACCACTTCGTGGAAAAAAGATGCTAATTACTGCAGGTCCAACCTACGAAGTGATAGATCCTGTACGTTTTATTGGAAACCATTCCTCTGGTAAAATGGGATTTGAAATAGCAAAAACAGCGGCAAATTTAGGAGCAGAAGTGTTTTTAGTATCAGGACCATCACATCAGCAGGTAAATCATTCATTTATTCATAGAGTAGATGTAAAATCAGCGCAAGATATGTATGAGGCGTGTCATAAGTACTTTGCTGAGGTAGATATAGCTATATTATCAGCAGCAGTTTCTGACTATCGACCAAAAAATGTAGCTACCCAAAAAATAAAAAAGAAAGAAGCAGCGTTAAGTATTGAGTTAGAACCTACTAAGGACATCTTAAAATCTCTAGGAGAAATTAAGAAAAATCAGTTGTTAGTTGGGTTTGCCCTAGAAACGAACGATGAGGTGCAAAACGCAAAAAGTAAGCTTACACGCAAAAATTTAGATTTTATTGTATTAAATTCGTTACGTGATAAAGGTGCCGGTTTTGCGACCGATACCAATAAAATTACAATTATTGATACTGATTTTAATGAGAAATCATTTGATTTAAAATCGAAAACAGCAGTGTCAAAAGATATCGTTAACGAAATAATACAAAAATTAAATGCGTAAGTTTTTCTTTATAGTTTTTCTTCTTTCAGTTACTTTTTCTTCTTATTCACAAGAGCTGAACGCTACTGTAATTATCAATTCAGATAAAATACAGAGTAGTAATAAGCAAGTTTACCAAACGTTACAAAAAGCACTAACGGAGTTTATTAATGATAAACAATGGACGAATAGAAACATTAAACAACAAGAACGAATTAATTGTGCATTTAATATTATAATAAACGAGCAAAACGGGAGTAATTTTTCAGCAAGTTTACAAGTGCAATCAACAAGACCTGTATATAACTCAACATACGCTACACCTGTTTTAAATATTAATGATACAAACTTTAATTTTCGTTACAATGAGTTTGATCCGTTAATTTATAACCCAACAGTTTACGAGTCGAACTTAATTTCAACAATTGCTTTTTATATATATGCAATTTTAGGCGTTGACGCAGATACTTTTGCTTTAAAAGGAGGAGAAAGCTATTTGAAACAAGCAGAAAATATTATGTTGTTGGCGCAATCTAATGGAGAGTCTGGTTGGCAAAATCAAGTAGGAAAACAAAATCGTTTTGCTTTGATAGATAATTTACTGTCTTCAAAGTTTAGCGCTTTACGTAGTATTTATTACAATTATCACCGTAATGGTTTCGATAATTTTGCAGATAACAAGAATTCGGCTAAAGAAGCAATTGAAAAAAGTGTTTTAGATTTAGATAAGTTACACAATATTACTATTGGTAATTATATGATCCGTGTTTTCTTAGATGCAAAAGGAGACGAAATAGTGAATGTGTTTTCCGATGGAACTCCTTCAAGAAATGAATCGCAAATGATAACGGTTTTAAATAAAATTGCTCCTACTTATAAAGACAAATGGAAGAATCTTCAGTAAAATAAGATTTATTATAAAGGTCTTAAATGTAACGTTTATAAGCTGTTGAAAAATCAATAGACTTCCTTTGTTTTGGTTAGACTTAATTCATTCAAAATCCTTACTTTTATTCACTCTAAAGAATAGAATTTGCTTACACATTTATCTATACATAATTACGCATTAATCAATCAGTTAACGATTGATTTTACAAACGGTTTATCTATTATAACAGGTGAAACTGGAGCAGGAAAATCCATTTTATTAGGTGCTTTAGGGCTAGTAATGGGGAATCGTGCCGACTTAGCTGCTTTAAAAGACACAGAAAAAAAATGTGTTATTGAGGCTCAATTTTCTGTTGAAGGATATGCTTTACAAGAATTGTTTGAAGAATTAGATCTTGACTATGAGCAGGAAACCATAATTCGAAGAGAAATTTTACCATCTGGGAAATCAAGAGCTTTTGTTAACGATACGCCGGTTACATTATCGGTGTTAAATGCTTTGAAAACAAAGCTCATTGATATTCATTCGCAACATCAAACCATGCAGTTGTCTGATGTATCTTTTCAATTCTCTGTTATTGATGCCTTGGCAAAAAATCAGGCTAAAATAGCATCGTATAAAAGAGGTTTGCGTACGTATAACAAATTACGAAAAGAGCTGAAAGTACTTCAAGAAGAAACTGAGAAATCGAAAGAACAATACGAGTATAATTTACACCTGTTTAATGAGTTTGAAGAGGCTAATTTAAAAGAAGGAGAGCAAGAAGCTTTAGAAGAAAAGTTAGATAAATTAAATAATATTGAAGAAATAAAATTAAATTTATCTGAAGCTTTAGGTGTTGCGATTAATGAAGAAATAGGAATTCAAACGTTGCTAAACTCTTTAGAGAGTAAACTGCAAAAAATTAGTTCTTTTTCTAAGCAATATGAAGAGTTAGCGAATCGCGTAACAAGCGTGAAAATTGAGTTAGATGATGTAGTTACTGAGTTAGAAAGTGCGAATGAAGAAGTTGAATTTAATCCGAATGAAATAGAAGAACTAAATGATAGGTTGCAACTTATTTACAATCTTCAAAAGAAACATTCAGTATCAACTATAAGTGAATTACAAGAAATGCATACATCATTATCTGAAAAAGTAGCACAAGTTGAAGATGCAGGGGGAGTCGTGGCTCAAAAAGAAGTAGAAATTAAAGAGGTGGCTAAGAAGTTAGATGACGTAGCAAAAATGATTACGACATCTAGAAATAAAGTAATTCCAAAGTTGAAAAAAGAGTTAGAATACCTTTTATCAGAGTTAGGAATGCCAAATGCTCGTTTTACTATTGAATTACTACCGTCAGAAGAATACTTATCAAACGGGAAAGATAATTTACAGTTCTTATTTTCAGCAAATAAAGGAGGCAATTTTGGAGAGTTAAAGAAAGTTGCTTCTGGAGGTGAATTATCTCGAATCATGTTATCTATCAAAAAAATATTATCAGAAAACATACAATTACCAACGATTATTTTTGATGAAATTGACACAGGTGTTTCAGGAGAAGTATCTAATAAAATTGCAAAAATAATGCAAGATATGAGTACTCATATGCAGGTAATAACCATTACGCATTTACCTCAAATAGCTTCAAAAGGAGTACAGCATTATAAAGTGTTTAAAGGCGAAGAAAAAGGAGTAACAACCTCTAACTTAAAGTTACTGTCAAACGACGAACGCATTAGAGAAATAGCAGAAATGTTAAGTGGAAAAGATGTTTCTGAAAGCGCTTTAACGCATGCAAAAGAATTATTAAATTAAGAGTATATTTGCTTTTAGAACAAACAACGATAGACTAAAATATTTTAAATATGTATAATTTATTAAAAGGAAAAAAAGGAATTATTTTTGGGGCATTAGATGAGAATTCTATTGCATGGAAAGTAGCTGAACGTGCTCACGAAGAAGGAGCAGAATTTGTGTTAACTAATGCACCTATTGCAATGCGTATGGGAGGTATTAAAGATTTAGCAGCGAAAACAGGATCAGAAATTATTCCAGCTGATGCGACTTCTATGGATGACTTAAACAATTTAGTTGAAAAATCTATGGAAATTTTAGGAGGTAAAATCGATTTTGTTTTACACTCTATCGGTATGTCAGTTAATGTACGTAAAGGACGTCATTATACAGATTCTAAATACGATTTCACAACGAAAGGATGGGATGTTTCTGCAGTATCTTTTCATAAAGTAATGAATGTTTTATATAACAAACAAGCCATGAATGAATGGGGTAGTGTTGTTGCATTAACTTATATGGCAGCACAACGTGTATTCCCAGATTACAATGATATGGCTGATAACAAAGCGTATTTAGAAAGCATCGCACGTAGTTTTGGTTATTTCTTTGGAAGAGATCATAAAGTACGTGTAAACACAATTTCTCAATCACCAACGCCAACGACTGCAGGTCAAGGAGTAAAAGGATTTGATGGATTTATTTCATATGCTGAAAAAATGTCTCCATTAGGAAACGCTACAGCGTTAGAGTGTGCAGACTATACGATTTCATTATTCTCAGATTTAACAAAGAAAGTAACCTTACAAAATTTATTCCACGATGGAGGGTTTTCTAACATGGGAGTAAGTGATGCTGTAATGGAAAGATTTACTGAAGAGTAAATTAACTTGTGCCTTGAGCGTAGTCGAAAGGTACTGAAAGAATATATAATTAAATGCAAATCGTTAGATTTGCATTTTTTATTGACAGTTATAAATGAGCAATATTTTACACATAGTAAAGGAATTAAAACCCTTAAGAAAACAGCTTAAAGAACATGAGCTATATAATTCGTTAAATGATATAAACGATGTAAAATTATTTATGGAATCGCATGTATTTGCTGTGTGGGACTTTATGTCGTTGTTAAAGGCATTACAACGAGAACTTACTTGTGTAAATTTGCCTTGGTTACCTGCTGTAAATATTAAAACAGCTCGTTTTATTAATGAAATTGTGTTAGGTGAAGAAACTGATATTAATGAGTTAGGAGAACCTAAGAGTCACTTTGAAATGTATATTGATGCGATGCGTCAAGCAGGAGGAAGTGTTTCTGAAATTTCAAGTTTTATTTCAGATATCCTTGATGGTAAACCTGTTGACCAAGCTCTGGAAAACTGTTCAATTATTGAAGAAGTCAAAGATTTTGTAAATTTTTCTTTTGAAATTATTAAAACAAAACAACCACATATTATTGCATCTAGTTTTACTTTTGGAAGAGAAGATGTAATACCAGATATGTTTTTAGAAATTGTAAAAAATACGGAAGAGAAAGAAGGGAGTTCATACAGTAAACTTACGTATTATCTTAATAGACATATTGAGTTAGACGGTGATGAACATGGACCATTATCATTACAAATGATAGAAGAGTTATGTGGAAATGATGAACAAAAATGGAATGACGCATTATATTATGCTAAAGAATCTTTGCGAAAAAGAATACAACTCTGGGATGGTATAGCTAAACAAATTAAACAAGCAGCTTTAGTGTAGTGGATATACAGTTTTCAATAATAATACCTGTTTACAACCGACCACAAGAAATTGATGAGTTGTTAGAAAGCTTAACAAAACAAGACTTGAAAGACGATTTTGAGGTATTAATTGTTGAAGATGGTTCAGAAAATTCATCTGAAGAGATTGTAAATAAGTATAGGTCAAAACTCAATCTAAACTATTTTTATAAAGAAAATAGTGGAGCAGGGGCAAGTCGTAACTATGGAATGCAGAGAGCCTCAGGAAATTATTTTATTATTTTAGATTCTGATGTAATTGTTCCATCTCAATATCTTTCTGAAGTAAAAAAAGCATTAGAAGAAAATTATACTGATGCTTTTGGTGGTCCAGATGCAGCACACCCCAGTTTTACAGCATTACAAATAGCTATTAATTATTCAATGACTTCGATGTTAACCACTGGAGGTATTAGAGGAAAGAAAAAAGCTGTAGGAAAATTCCAACCTCGAAGCTTTAACCTTGGTTTGTCTAAAATTGCTTTTGAAAAAACAAATGGCTTTTCTAAAATGAAAGCGGGAGAAGACATCGATTTAACCTTTCGCCTATGGAAGAAAGGTTTTGAAACACAATTAATAGAAAAGGCTTTTGTATATCATAAGCGTAGAAGTACTATTAAACAGTTTTTTAAACAAACATTTGCTTTTGGTACTGCAAGACCTATTTTAAATAAAAAGTACCCTGAAACAGCAAAGTTAACTTATTGGTTTCCGAGTTTATTTATTATTGGAATTGATTTTGCGATTATAGTAGTATTCTTTGGGTATTGGCAGTTGTTAGTTTTTTATGGAGTTTATTTTACGGGGATCTTTTTAGATTCTCTATTACAAAATAAAAACTTGCAAGTAGCTTTTTTGAGTATTATTACAACCATCACTCAGTTTTATGGTTACGGGCTTGGTTTTCTTGAGTCTAGATTTCTGAAAAAATAAAAAAAACTCCCAAATTATTGAGAGTTTTTGAATGGTTTATATAACTTCTTTGATAATTTCCGGCGGTCGTCCAATAACAGCTTTATTACCTTTAATAACAATAGGACGTTCTATCAACTTAGGGTTTTCAATCATTGCTTTAATGACTTCAGAATCTGATAGTTCTTTTCCTTTATATTCATCTTTCCAAATTTTTTCATTTTTACGAACTAAATCAATCGGAGAAATATTTAATAAACGAATAACTTCTTTTAATTCTTTTTCGGAAGGAGTGTTGTCTAAATATTTTACAATTTCAAATTCCTTTCCAGAGTTTTCTAAAATTTCTAAACCTTGTCTCGATTTAGAACAACGTGGATTATGGTATATTTTTATCATTTTATTGTTAGTTTACAAAGTTTAAAGGTTTATTTGTTTGTAAATTGAAAAAACAAATGTTCCTAATTCCTAGTCTTCTTTTTGTCCCATCATCATTAAATAAGCCTTTAAAAACGGATTAATATTCCCATCCATAACAGCATCTACATTTCCTGTTTCATGAGCTGTACGAACATCTTTTACTAATTTATATGGATGCATTACATAGTTCCGAATTTGGCTTCCCCATTCATTTTTCATTTTATTAGCTTCTATTTCTTCACGAGCAGCTAGTCGTTTTTGTAATTCAATTTCGTATAATTGCGATTTTAACATTTGCATTGCTGTAGCTCTGTTATCGTGCTGAGAACGTGAGTTTGAACATTGAATTTGAATCCCGGTTGGCTTATGTAATAATTGAACCTTAGTTTCAACCTTATTTACATTTTGTCCACCAGCACCGCTAGAACGAGCTGTAGTAATTTCAATATCGGCAGGGTTTACTTCAACTTCGATAGAATCATCAGCAACAGGATATACATATACAGAAGCAAATGAGGTATGACGTTTTGCATTGCTATCAAAAGGAGAAATACGCACCAAACGATGCACGCCATTTTCACCTTTTAACCACCCGAAAGCATAATCACCTTCAAATTCTAAAGTAACGGTTTTTATACCGGCTACATCACCTTCTTGATAGTTCAGTGTTTTAATTTTAAATCCTTGTTTTTCTGCCCACATAGTGTACATTCGGGTAAGCATTTCTGCCCAATCACAACTTTCTGTACCTCCAGCACCTGCGGTTATTTGTATGGTAGCACTTAAATTGTCACCTTCTTCCGACAGCATGTTTTTAAACTCAATATCTTCTAAAAAAGTAGCTGTTCTTTCAAATTGTTCTTCAACTTCGCTATCCTCAATATCACCTTCTTTATAAAAATCGTATAAGACTACTAAATCGTCGTTCATTGCTACAACAGTATTATAATCTTCTACCCATTTCTTTTTAAAACGAAGCGATTTCATAACAGTTTCAGCCTCTTTAGGATTATTCCAAAAGTCAGGGTTTGCTGTTTTTTCTTCTTCATTTGAAATTTCAATTAACTTCTTGTCAATTTCTAAATATCCTTTTAACTTGCCAATTCGTTCAGCGATATTTTTAAGCTGTTCGTGTGTAATCATAGATGCAAAAATACATTTTATAAATCGTAGTTAGAAATGGAAATAAACTTAATAAGTGATACTGTAACTAAGCCAACTCAAGGAATGTTGGAGGCAATGATGAGTGCTAAAGTAGGAGATGATGTTTTTAAAGCAGATCCGACAGTGAATTTGTTACAAGAAAAAGTAGCGGATCTGTTTGGAATGGAAGCTGCGTTGTTTTTTCCTTCGGGAACCATGGCAAATCAAACTGCGATAAAAATCCACACACAACCTGGTGATAGAATGTTTTGTGATAAATGGGCGCATGTATATAACTATGAGGGAGGTGGAGCTGCTTTTAATGCAGGGGTAACCTCTTGTTTAATTGATGGTAATAGAGGTATGTTTACTGCAGTACAATTAAAGAGTTTAGTAGGAGGAAGAAATGATATTCATACACCATATAGTAGATTAGTTTGTGTTGAAAATACCACGAATAAAGGTGGAGGTGCTTGTTGGGATTTTGAAGAATTACAAAAAATTCAAAAAGTAGCTAAAACAAATGATTTAGCTTACCATCTTGATGGAGCACGTTTATTTAATGCTTTAGTAGCTAAAAATGAAACTCCAAAACAGTATGGAGAATTATTTGATACGATTTCTATCTGTTTGTCGAAAGGATTGGGGGCTCCTGTAGGTTCAGTATTAGTGGGGAGTAAGGCACATATAGAAAAAGCGTTACGTGTACGTAAGTTGTTCGGTGGAGGAATGAGACAAGCTGGGTTTTTAGCAGCCGCAGGAATTTATGCTTTGGACAGTCAAGTAGAGCGTTTAGCAACAGATCATCAAAAAGCAAAAGAGATAGGAGAAGTTTTAGAAAAATGTTGGTATGTGACTAAAGTGGAACCTATTGAAACGAATATTGTTATTTTTTATGTAAACGATTCTATAAATCCAGATGATTTTATAAAAAAAATGGCAGATAAAGGTATTTTGCTAATTTCTATGGGGGAAGGGAAAATACGCATTGTAACACATTTAGACTTTACGGATGAAATGTTAAATGTTTTGTTAGGAGTATTAAACAACTATTCTTAAAAGAAAACCCTTACAATAGGTGAGAAAGCAGAAGCGTACACGCTTCTGTCTTCTTTATGTAAAACATCGTATTGCACACCTAAAGAAACAGCACCTATTCTATAAGAAGCTCCAATATTTAAAGCGGGGTAGTTGTGTCTCTTCGAGATACCATTAATGTTAGTGTTAACGTACATTTGCTGTAAATCGGCAGAAAACTCAACTTCTCTAATAGGTCTAAATAGTGTAATTACTTTAGGTGTAATAATATTAGAACTTAAACCTTCATTCTTATTATAGGCATAACCAATTCCTATACCTATAGAAAAAGATTCGTTAAAATCATAAACAGCAGCTGGAGATATAGCAAGAGTCGTATTGTTTGAGCCAAAACCAAAGCTAACATCCCCACCAAAACGAACATTTTTCCAAAAATTATCTTCTTGAGTAAAAGCTATAGTAGAATAAATAAAAAAGCTAAAAAAAAATAATCTACTCATAAGTAAATAGTTAACTCAGCTAATATAATAAATAGTCATCATAAAACGTTAAGAGAAGTTTATAAAAAATTAGTGTTTTTTAATTTAACTTTTCGAGTTTAGCTAACTCTTTGTAGTTTTTGTTTAGTTTTCTTAGTAATATTCCATACAAGAGTTGATAAAAGCACCATAGAATTATAAGCATAATTATTAACATTATCACTGTAACAATTATTGAAATTAAAACTTGCTTAGAGTTAAACTCTGGGTGGGTTTTTAATGATGCAATGGCAACTATAATTCCAAAAATAAATACATACAATAAGTTGAATATAACGTAGTACTTTACAGTTTTTCTAGTTTTAATAATCTTTGTCATTAAAGTTTTAGTAGAGTCTACAACAGAAATGCTTTTATAATTAAGGTAAAATTTAATCAAGAAATAGAGTAGTACAGGGTAGATGATGAATTGTGAATAAATCATAAAGCTATATAAGCCAAGTTTTTTATATTCTTCATAAGCTTCTTCCATATCAAAAATAAAATAGAAAGAATTCAAGAAAATAAACTCTAAAATTCCAATAATAAAAATCCATTTTACGATTGAAGATGACTTGGAATGTGCCATTCTATAGATATCAATTTTAGAAACTTTATCTGTTTCTTCTGATTGGTTACCCCAAGCTTTTTTATATTTATCTAAATCTAAATCCATTTATAATTATGGGTTTAATACTTTTTTTAATTTATCTTTAGCTCTGTTCATTTTCACACGAGCATTTACTTCACTTATACCTAAAGTTTCAGAGATTTCCTTATAGGGTTTGTCTTCTAAGTATAAAAAAATCAGAGCCTTATCAATATCATTTAATTTACGAATTGCACCATACAAAGCTTTTAACTGTACTTCTTCAGTATCATCATATTCTTCTGCTTTAATTTTAAAAGAATAGTCTGTAAAGTCTTGTGTTTTTATACTTCTTGTTGATTTTCTATATAAAGAAATAGCAGTATTCAATGCTACTCGATACATCCAAGTACTAAATTTTGCATCTCCTCTAAATTTACTATAGTTTTTCCATAACTGAATGGTGATTTCTTGAAACAAATCGTTATGTGCATTTTGGTTGGTAGTGTAAATCCTACATACCTTATGCACAATGTTTTGATTGGCTTCGAAATCAGTTAAAAATTTATTTTCTAATTCTTTTTTCACTGAGTTTAGTAGAGTTGATATGTTATAAGTAGCTCAAAAATACAAATTGTTACAATTCATCCTAAAAATAATACAATTCAGTTTGTTATTATTTTAAAAATAGAGTTTCCGATGAATATTTGTGTCAGAATTAACCATAAAAAATAAACAAAATGAAATTCTTAATACACATTTTTGTTATAGCAGTTTTATTTACAGTTAAAACAGTTTCAGCTCAAAACAAAACAGTTACAGCAACAGTTGTGAATGTCACTTCTGACAAAGGAAAAGTAAAATTTGCTTTATATATTAAAGAGAATTTTAGAAAAGAATCGTTACAAGCGAAAGAATCAGTAATTAAAGAAGGAAAAAGTACTGTGATTTTTGAAAACATTCCAACTGGTGAGTATGCTATAATTTGTTTTCATGACGCAAATAATAATAGTAAAATGGATTTTGAGCCTAATGGAATGCCTTTGGAAGATTATGGAGCATCAAACAATAAATTATCTCGTTTTGGACCTCCTCAATTTGAAGAAGCAAAATTCTTAGTTGAGGATAAAAATGTATCTTTCGATATTAAATTTTAGAATAAAGAAGGTAAACCTTTAAATATAACAAGCATAAAGAATGAAAACACCAGTAAAAAAAATATTTAATAATTTGAAGAATGATATTTGGATTTGCTTAAAGCTTACAATCATTTTTGGTGCTGTTTTTACTTTAATAAATCAAGCTTTTACATTAAAAGAAGCTGGGTTAGTGTTTTTGTTTTCTGCAATGTATTCTTTTGTTTTGGGCTTAGGTAATGGAGTTATTAATGGTTATTTAAGTAAAAAGTGGGACTGGGTTTTGCAAACCAACCAAAGGGTTTGGGCAGGGATTATAGCAACAATTAGTTATACAGTAGTAGCTGTATTACTAATTCATTATATACAATACTTTGTTATTTTTAATAACAACATAGGTAACTTTTTTAAAGGGCAGTTTTTATGGATGCATTTATTTGCAATTATACTTTCATTGGCCATTGCTGTATTTTTTCACGCGAAAGACTTTATGGTTAACTGGAAAGCTTCTGTAAAACAAGAAACTACACAACATGAAATAGTAGCCAAAACAGAAACTGCAAAGTTTGAAACTTTAAAAAGTCAGATAGATCCACATTTTTTGTTTAATAGTTTAAATGTGTTAACCTCTTTAATTAGTGAAAACCCAAAGCAAGCAGAAAGGTTTACCACAAAACTATCTAAAGTATATAGGTATGTATTAGAACAACGAAATAAAGAGTTAGTGCCTATTCAAGAGGAGTTACAATTTGCTAAGACGTATATGGAATTATTGCAAATGCGCTTTGAAGAAGCTGTACAGTTTAACATTCCAGAAGAAGTAAGTAACTTAGATTTAAAAATAGTGCCGTTATCACTTCAATTATTATTAGAAAATGCAGTGAAACACAATGTAGTTTCTTCAACTAAACCTTTAGAAATAAGTATTTATGAAGAAGATGGCTTTTTAAAAATTCAAAACAACGTTAATCCGAAAGAGGCTATAGGTAAAAGTACAAAAGTAGGATTAAGAAATATAGCAGATCGTTACGGTTTAATAACCGATAGAAACATTCAAATAATTAATAAAAACAAAACATTTACAGTGTGTTTACCACTGTTAATTAATATAAAAAATAGTATCATGGATACAAAAAATTTAGAAAACAGCAGTTACGTAAAAGCAGTAGAAAAGGTAGAGAAACTAAAAGAGTTTTATCAAAATTTAGTCTCGTATTGTATAGTTATTCCTTTTTTAATATTTATAAACCTCAAAACATATTCAAAATTTCAATGGTTTTGGTTTCCAATGATAGGCTGGGGGATAGGATTAATTTTTCATTATTTAGAAGTAAATAGTTATAACTTATTCTTAGGGAAAAACTGGGAAGAACGCAAGATTAAGGAGTTGATGGATGATGATAAAAATTATAAGTAATATGGAAAAAGAATATACAACAGCTTACAAATATGCAAAAGCAAAAAAGAGAGTAGAGAAAATCAAAGGGTTTTACATTCATATTATAGTCACTGTATTAATCATTCCAGTTTTAATTTTTATAAACTTAAAGTTTGTGCCAAGTTATTATTGGTTTTATTACCCAATAATAGGAATGTTAATTGGTGTCTTTTTTCATTGGTTTGGAATTTTCGGAATTGATAAAATAGGTTTAGGAAAAGATTGGGAAGAACGTAAGATTAAAGAATTTTTAGAAAAAAAACATCATGGAAAATAATTTTACAGAAGAAAAAAGGTATTTGGAAGCCAAAAAAAAGGTGAAGCAAGTAAAAGGGTTTTATGCTCATGTTTTGGTAAATATAGTTTCAATAATAATCATTGTAGTAGTAAATTTAAAGTTTTCACCTTATTATCATTGGTTTTGGTTTCCTGTTATAGGAATAGTACTAGTGACTTTTATTCATTGGATGCTAGTTTTTGGTGTTAACATTTTAGGGCTTGGAAAAGATTGGGAGGAGAAAAAGATAAACGAATACCTAAATAAAAAAGATTAGTATGGAAAATGATTATAAAGAAGAACATAAATATTTATTAGCCAAAAAAAGAGTAGAAAAAATAAAAGGATTTTATTGGCATTTGGCAGCATATATAATTGTGAATATATTTATTTCAGTCGTAACTATTATGGGCTTGATGAATGAGGATAAGTTAACTTTTATCAAAGCAATAAGCAATTTTGGTGTATATGCCACCTGGTTTTTTTGGGGGATTGGAGTCTTTTTTCATTGGTTAGGAGTATTTGGAACCAATATGTTTTTTAATAAAGATTGGGAGAAGCGTAAAATACAAGAGTATCTAGATGAACTAAAAAAGAAAGAAAATGGAAACTATTAATAGAGAACAACAATATATAAGAGCTCAAAAAAGAGTAGATGAAATTAAAAAGTTTTACAAACATTTAGTGGTTTACATGCTTATAAACTTAGTTTTTATAGGAAGAAGAATATATAAAGATATTGTTTATAGAGACGAATCTGTTATGGATGCTTTCTTAGATATAAGCAACTATAATTTATTTTTTTTGTGGGGAGTTATAGTATTTTTACACGGATTTAGTGTCTTTGCAAAAGGAAAATTATTCTCTAAAAAATGGGAAGAGCGAAAGATTAAAGAATACATGAATAAGTAATTGTTAAAAATAGACCAAACTAAACTATGAATGTTATAATTATTGAAGATGAAAAGCCAGCTGCAAGAAGGTTAAGTAGAATGTTAGCTGAATTAGATATAGAAGTTCAGCAAATGTTG
The DNA here is from genome assembly GCF_030547425.1 of Tenacibaculum sp. 1_MG-2023. Lineage (GTDB taxonomy): Bacteria > Bacteroidota > Bacteroidia > Flavobacteriales > Flavobacteriaceae > Polaribacter. The sequence continues at coordinate 63,192 of NZ_JAUORH010000013.1, forward strand.
CACTCGGTAGAAGAATCGATTAATTGGTTTCAAAATAATGAGCATCCCGATTTAATTTTTTTAGACATTCAGCTTTCAGATGGATTATCATTCGAAATTTTTGAAGAAGTAACTGTAAAATCAGCTATCATTTTTACAACGGCTTATGACGAGTATGCATTAAAAGCGTTCAAGTTAAACTCTATAGATTATCTCTTAAAACCGATAGATGAAGATGAGTTAACAATAGCAGTAAATAAATTTAAAGAACATCAACCTATACAAAGTAATATACAAGTTAATATAGATGACATTCGTAAGTTGTTGATTAACCCTGTTGATAGAAAATACAAAAAACGATTTACTATAAAAGTAGGACAACATTTAAAAATAATTAATACTGAAGATATCGAATGTTTTTATTCAGAAAATAAAGCAACCTATATTCACACATCTTCTAATAGAAATTATTTAATAGATAACTCTTTAGAGTATTGGCAAGAAGAGTTAGATCCCGAGCATTTTTTTAGAGTAAATAGAACATTTATAGTACACATAAATGCGATAAAAGATATTGTTTCATATACTAACTCACGCTTACAATTAAAGTTGCAATCTTACGATGATACTGAAATAATTGTAAGCAGAGAGCGAGTAAAAGATTTTAAGTGTTTTATTGAGTAAGTAATTTTCTAAACTCATTAATTTTAACTTTAGCATCGGGGTGAATTTCATTTCCGTCTTCAGTAAACCAAGCATGAGTACTACCAAGATAATTCATGCCTAAATATTTAGCACTTTCTATAAAAGGCATTTCAAAGCCATCTCTAAGATCGTTAGCACCAGAATTACTAATCATAGCCATGTTTTTACCTCGTAATTGTCTTCCTAAATCTTTTTTGTAATGAAGTAAGTCTGAAAGTCTATCAAAAAATGTTTTCAAAGTAGCACTCATGCTATACCAATATACAGGGGTAGTAAATACAAGAGTATTATATTTACTAACAATTTCTTCTATGAGAGAGATAAAATCATCATCAGAATTGCTAAAATCATATTCAAATACACCAATTTCTTTTGTTTTTAAGTCAATAAAATTAAAAGACTCATTGTTATTGAGGTAATTAACTACTTTGTATGTGTTTCCTAAACTTTTAGAACTTGCTTGTATGATAACTGTTTTATTCATTATGTCATTTATTTGGAAGTAAAGCTCAAAAAAATAAATAAAAGAATATTTTGAATTTAATTGTAATATTTGATAATAACCAAGAAAAAATCAATAGAAGAAGTCTATATTTTTGTACTTTTATGCTATAAAAAAGCGGATGAACACAAATGCCTACATATTTTCTGAAAAAAGAAAGTTAAATGAATTTTCTACTAAAGAAGTTGTTGATAATGCTAAGAAGAAGCTGAAAAAATCAAGAAAAAAAATTAGTAATTTACAAGACACAATGTACGCAGAAGGTAAGTATAGTGTTTTATTGTGTTTACAAGGAATGGATACAGCAGGTAAAGATAGTTTGATTCGAGAAGTTTTTAAAGATGTTAATGCACGTGGAGTAGTAGTACATAGCTTTAAAGTACCGACAGAATTAGAATTAAAACATGATTTTTTATGGCGTCATTATATAGCCTTGCCTGCTAAAGGAAAAATAGGAGTTTTTAATCGTACACATTATGAGAATGTCTTGGTAACAAGAGTGCATCCAGAGTATGTTTTTGTCGAAAATATACCTACGGTAAATAGTCTTGATGATTTAAATGATGAATTTTATCATGGTAGAATGGAACGTATTAATCAGTTTGAGAGGCATATATCTGAAAACGGAACAATTATTTTAAAGTTTTTTTTAAATGTATCTAAAGAAGAACAGAAAAACAGGTTATTACGTAGGTTAAATATTCCTGAAAAGAATTGGAAATTTTCTGCGGGTGATTTAGAAGAACGAAAGTTATGGGATAAATATCAAGAGTGTTACGAAGATATGTTACAGAGAACATCAACAAGTTATGCGCCTTGGTATGTAATACCTGCAGATGATAAACCTACAGCACGTTACATTGTAGCAAAAGCATTAGAAAAAGAATTAGAAAAATATAATTTTAAAGAGCCTACACTGCCAAAGAAAGTGTTAGACCAAATAGATGAATTTAAAAAAGAATTAACGAACGAATAATACATAGAAAAGACAATAATAGATATATGTAAAGTAAATAGAATATTGTCTTTAAGCACTACAAAAAATGAATTTAAATTTAACAAAACCAATAGTATTTTTTGATTTAGAAACCACAGGAATAAACATCGCTAAAGATAGGGTAGTTGAAATATCTATCTTAAAAGTGTTTCCTAATGGAAATAAAGAAAGTAAAACATGGTTGGTAAACCCAGAAATTGAAATACCAAAAGAATCTTCAGAAATTCATGGAATTACTAATGAAAAGGTAGTTACTGAGCCAACCTTTAAAGAGTTAGCACCACAAATAAATGAACTAATTGGAGATGCCGATTTAGCTGGGTTTAATTCAAATCGATTTGATATTCCTTTATTAGCAGAAGAGTTATTACGAGCGGGAATTGATTTTAACATGAATGATCGTAAAGCGGTAGACGTACAAACTATTTTTCATAAAAAAGAGCAACGAACATTAAGTGCAGGGTATCAATTTTACTGTGGAAAAGAGTTAGTAGGAGCGCATGGTGCTGAAGCGGATACGAATGCAACCTATGAAATCTTATTAGCACAGGTTGAAAAATATGAAGATTTAGAAAACTCAGTAGAAGCATTGAGTGAATTTTCAACTCATGGAAAAAGAGCAGATTTTGCAGGGTTTATCTTATTTAATGATAAAGATCAAGAAATCTTTTCTTTTGGAAAGTACAAAGGAAGAACTGTTGAAGAGGTATTCAAAGAAAACCCAGGGTATAATACTTGGATTCAAAATGCCGATTTTCCTTTGTACACAAAAAAGGTGTTAAAAAAAATAAAAGAACGAATGTCGGCACCCAAAAATATGATGACCGATGAAGAAAAGTTACAAGCCCTACAACAGAAGTTTAATTTAAGGTAATCTTTTAACATTTATTTTTAATAATTATCTCAGTTGTTTTTTAATTTAGATAGTACGAAAACAAATACAATAAAAATGTTCACAGAATATAAAAAACTACCCCAAAATGCAAGAATTTGGGTGTATCAGTCAGATAGAGAGTTTACACAAGAAGAAATAGAATTTATAAGTGCAAAAGCACTGCTTTTTATTGATAATTGGACACGTCATGGAGACGATTTAAAAGGGTCATTTACTATTAAATATAATCAGTTTTTAATATTGGCAGTAGATGAAGGTTTCAACAATGTTTCAGGTTGTTCAATTGATGCTTCTGTACGTTTTATAAAGGAGTTAGAAAAAGAGTTAGAGCTAGATTTAATGAACAAAATGAATGTTTCTTTTAAAGATGGAGATAACATTAATATTGTTAAACTTCCAGAGTTCCAAAATTTTGTCAAAGAAAAAAAAATAATAGCAGAAACAATCGTGTTTAATAATATGGTAAATACAAAAGGAGATTTTGAAACAAAATGGGAAGTACCAGCAAACCAGAGTTGGCATGCACGATTTTTGGTATAACTATTGATTTTATAAAAAAAGAAAATATTAAAACTTTACAAAAAACTGTAAAGCTTATAAAGAAGTAAGATATATGAAGGGAAAAATAGTTACGTTATTAACGTTTGTTTTTGTACAAATAATTCAAGCCCAACAAGTAGACCCTTTGTTAGCCAAAGACTCTATAGCGCAAAATATATGGGTAGATAGTATTATGAAAAATATGTCTATTGATGAAAAAATAGGACAATTATTTATGATACAAGCATATTCAAACAAAGATAAAAAGCACGAAAATTTTATTTCAAATATGGTAACGAAGTATCATGTAGGAAACATTATTTTTATGCAAGGAACACCCGATAAACAAGTAGTTTTAAATAATAAGTATCAAAAATTAGCAAAGATCCCTTTAATGGTTGGTTTTGATGGTGAATGGGGTTTGGATATGCGTTTAAAAAACACATACCGTTTTCCTTGGAATATGACTTTAGGAGCTATAAAAGACACTTTATTGTTGCAAGAGGTAGGAAAAAGAATTGGAGAGCATTGTAAACGTGTAGGAATTCATATGAATTTTGCTCCAGTAGTAGATGTAAATACTAATCCTAAGAATCCTATCATAGGAAATCGCTCTTTCGGAGAAAGTAAAGAAAATGTTGCCGAAAAAGCTATAGCGTTTACAAAAGGAATGCAAGGAGAAGGTGTATTAGCAAACGCAAAGCACTTTCCAGGGCACGGAGATACCGAAGCAGATTCACATCACACATTACCAACAATTAATTTTGGAGAACAACGATTAGACTCGATAGAGTTGTACCCGTTTAAAAAAATATTTGAAGCAGGAGTAGGGAGTGTTATGACAGCACATTTAAGCATTCCAGCTTTAGAAACCAATCCAAAATTACCATCATCATTATCAAAAAGTGTAGTAACTAATCTATTACAAAATCAGTTAGGCTATAAAGGGTTGGTTGTTACGGATGGTTTAAATATGAAAGGAGCAGCAAACTATTCAACACCTGCAGAAATAGATTTGGCAGCAATTTTGGCGGGAAATGATATATTATTAATTCCTCAAGATGTGCCAGGTTCAATAAGCTTGATAAAAAAAGCAATTGTAGAAGGAAAGCTGTCGGAAGCACGTATAAACAATTCAGTAAAAAAGATTTTAAAAGCAAAATACTTAGTTGGATTAAACAAGTACAAACCTATTGAAACAGAAAATGTTTCTAAAGATATAAATAGTCCTTATGATGAGGTTTTACACCGTAAATTGATAAAGAACTCTATCACGATTTTAAAAAATCAAGAAGCTATTTTACCAATTAAAAACCTTAAAGAAAAGAAAGTGGCTTATGTTTCTCTAGGAAATGATAGTGGGTCAGACTTTTATGAAATGCTAACAAATTATACGAAAGTAGATAAGGTTTCTGATAAACATTTAAGTGTACTAACAAAGAAGCTAGAAAAGTATAACCTTGTAGTTGTAGGGTTTCATAAATCGAATAAGAACCCATGGAAAAGTTACAGGTTTTCTAGTAAAGACCTTACATGGTTGCAAGAAATAGCTAGAAACAATAAAGTTATTTTAAATGTTTTTGCAAGTCCTTATAGTTTACTTCAAGTGCCTTCTTTTACTAACATAGAAGGATTAGTAATGTCGTATCAGAATAGTAAGTTAGCTCAAGAACTTTCTGCACAAGCACTTTTTGGTGCTTTTGACTTAAAAGGGAAGCTACCAGTATCTATAAAAAATGAATTTAAAGTTGGTGATGGATTATTTGTAGAGGGCTTAGATGTGCTGCAGTATACAATCCCTGAAGAAGCAGGAGTTTCATCAGAAAAACTTTCAATTATTGATAAAAGAATTGATACGATTTTACAAGAAAAGATGGCTCCTGGAGGGCAAATCTTAGTAGCCAAAGATGGAAAAGTAATCTACAATAGAAGTTTTGGCTATCATACCTTAGTAAAAAAAAAGCCAGTTAAGAATTCAGATATTTATGATTTAGCTTCTTTAACTAAAATTTTAGCCTCGTTACCTATGATAATGAAAGCTGAGGAGGAGAGAAAAATTAGTTTGTTTTCAAATTTAGGAGATGTATTACCAAGGTATAGTAAATCGAATAAAGACACCTTGTTACTAAAAGAAGTATTATCTCATTATGGACGTTTACGTGCTTGGATTCCTTTTTACTTACATACTAAAGACAGTATAACAGGAAAAAACTCTACACAGTTTTATAGAAAAAAACGAACCCCAAGGTTTAGTATAAAAGTAGCAAGAAATTTATACTTAGCTAAAGAATATAAAGACTCCATTTATAAACAAATAGTTGATTCAGAACAACGAAAAAGAGTGGGGTATAAGTATAGCGATTTAGGGTATTATATTTTTAAAGAAATTATTGAACGAAAATATAAAAGGCCTTTAAATAAACTGGTAGATGAACACTTTTATCAGTCTATTGGAGCAGATAGAATGACTTACTTACCTTTGAATAAATTTACAAAAGATGAAATTGTTCCTACAGAAAGAGATAATTATTACAGGCATCAGTTAGTTCATGGTTATGTTCATGATATGGGAGCAGCAATGCTTGGAGGAGTAGGGGGACATGCAGGTTTATTTGCAAACGCAAATGATGTAGCTAAAATTATGCAAATGTTTTTACAGGATGGTTCTTATGGAGGAAATAAGTATTTAGAGCCTGAAACAGTACATAAGTTTAATAAACGCTATTATGAAAATAAAAGAGTACGAAGAGGATTAGGTTTTGATAAACCACAATTAAACCCTAAAGTGAAGGCTACTTGTGGTTGTGTGTCAGATGTAAGCTTTGGACATAGTGGCTTTACAGGAACTTATACTTGGGCAGACCCAGCAACAGGTGTTGTGTATGTCTTTTTATCAAACAGGATTTATCCAACAATGAGAAACTATGGTTTAGTAAAAAGTAATATACGTACCAAAATTCAACAAGATATTCAAGATGCTATTTTGATGGTGGAGTAGGTGATAGTTTAGTATATAATAGAATAAGAAAAAGAGAAGCTAAAAAGTATACTAAAGTTAATTTCCAACCAAAATATAAATATATAATCCAGCTTTGGATAGAATAAAAGGAAGGAAATAAAATAGCGTTTACACCAAATCTAAAGGTGTCTATAAACTCTATTTCGTCCACTTTTTTACTTAAAAGCTTCCAAACTGAATACGGAACTAAGCTATTTAAAATAATTAATAAAAAGAGAGGAAGAGCATAGTTTACACTGCGTTTTTTTTCTGTAAGTGTTTTTTTATCTCGTATAAGAGTGTTTATTAGATTGACTTTGGTGAAATCAACTTGAGCGTTATTTAAGTTAGATAAAGTAGTTTTATAGTCTTCATTTTGTTTTATATGAACACTTAAATCTTTTAATTGATTTGAAACAAGCTCCTTTATGTCCTTTACTGATTGATTTATATTTTGTTCATCATAATAATCATTAGCTAGAATAGGAGAACCGAAATGTATAGCAGTTTTAGAAGGATAATTAGATACATTTTGATATGTAATTCCTACGGGAACAATATTAATTTTAGTGTCAGGGAAACTATCTAAAGTTTTAAAAATAATTCTTGTAAATCCTTTACTCAAAGGTCTAATAGCTCTGTCTTTTTTATGAGTTCCTTCAGGAAAGATTAATAAGGTTTTTTTGTTTTTTAAAAGTAACTGACATTTGTTAAAAATTTCTTCATTTTTACTAAGTTGTTGTACACCGTCTCTAATACGGTATATAGGCATCATTCCAAGTAAATTAAAAAACTTAGCTATTGTAGGGTTGTTAAATACAGCGGCACGCACTAAAAAGTTTGTTCTTCTTTTTATATGGGTAGCTATAAGCAAAGGATCAATTAATCCGTTAGGATGATTAGCTGTGAAAATTACAGCTTCTTTTTTGGGGATTTGTTCACTCCCAACAACTGTTATTTTTTTAGAGTAAAAGAATAAGCCAGTTTTTACAAAAAGTTTAAAAAAGTAGTATATCAGTGTTTTCATTTATTATTTATTTCTTCCCCAGTAAGTAGCTAACATCATGCCTGAAAAAATATCCCAAACTCCCCAAAAAGCAGCAAGAAGAGCCATTCCTCCTAAGCCATCAAAAAAGCTAAAAATAAGAAGTAATCCTAAACCACCGTTTTGGATTCCAGTTTCCATAGAAATAGTTTTACAGTCCTTTTTATTTAACTTAAAAGATTTAGCTGTTACATAACCTATCACAAACGCATAAATGTTATGAAATATTACCAGAAACAATACTAAATGTATGTAGTTTTTAAAAATGTCCGCATTGTCATATAGGGCTATTACAATTAATAAAAGAAAAAAGAAAATAGAAAAAGGACGTAAAAGCTTATTTATTTTTTTAGCCATTTCATGATGATAGTGATTTACGAACATTCCTAATACTATTGGAATTCCTAAAATGAGAAGTACTAGTTTAAAAAGTTCAAAAGGGTTTAAAGAAACACTTTTAAGAATTTCGTTTGTAGGTTCATATAAACTTCCCCATAATTGCAAATTTAAAGGAGTCATTATTAAACAAATTAGAGTTGAAAAAGCTGTTAAACTTACCGATAGCGCAGCATTACCTTTTGCCATTTTACTAAAAAAGTTAGAAACATTCCCTCCTGGACAAGCAGCAATCATTATCATACCTAAAGCAAAACTAGGGTAAGGATTAATGATATTGATAAGAATAAAGGTTAAAAGAGGAAGTAAAATAAACTGAGATAAAAGTCCAACAAATAATATTTTAGGTTTTTTAATAAGCCTTTTAAAGTCATCTATTTTAATGTCTAGTGCAATACCAAACATAATTATAGCAAGGGCAATGTTAAGCATCCACAAAGCCTCAGTGTCAAAATTAATTTTGATATTGTCAATTTGTAAAGTATTAATGTTTAAAAGCATACTCTATTATATTAGCTCCCATTTGTAGAGCTTTTAGTCTAGTTTCTTTAGGGTTGTTGTGTACAGCAGTATCCTCCCATCCATCACTTAAATCACTTTCGTAATCATAAAAAACAACAAGTCTTCCTTCGTAAAATAGGCCAAATCCTTGAGGTGGTTTTTTATCGTGTTCGTGAATTTTTGGCAATCCTTTAGGAAAGGAAAAAGCTTGATGATAAATAGGATGATTGTTTGGTATTTCTTGAAGCTGTAGTTCAGGGAAAACTTTTTTTAGTTCTCTTCGGACGTACTTGTCAAGACCATAATTATCAGATATATGTAAAAAACCTCCAGAAATAAGGTAGTTTCTTAGTGTTAAAATTTCATCGTTTGTAAATAAAATATTACCATGCCCAGTAATGAAAACAATTGGGTAGTTAAGAATTGACTCATCATCAAGCGTAATACTTTGTATGTTTTTGTTAATCTGAGTTTTCGTGTTCTGGTTGGCAAACTTTACAAGGTTAGGTAAAGCCGTAGGATTAGCATACCAATCACCACCTCCTTTATATTGTATAACTGCTATTTCTTGAGAAAAAGTATTGAGATTTAGTAGAAATAAAAAAAACAGGGTGAGGTTCTTCATTAATTAACTTAAATTTAAAAGCAATATAGTAAAAACAATAATAAAAAACACCAACAAACTTGTTGGTGTTTTTTCCCTTAAAAAAATAAATTAAGCTTTATTCCGAAAATTCCCCAATTTTTTAGAAAAGCATTTTTATTTATGTGATAAATGTATTGTATGCTTTTATATACCCAGTTCAATTACATCTAAAAAGGTGTTTTAAAACTAATTTTTTGTAAAAAGCATAGTTAGTGAAAATTATATATAGGTTGTGTTAGGCTTATGAAAAGTAAAAAACACCAATATTAATATTGGTGTTTTTAATAACTATAGCTTTTCCTTTTTCGTATTGAGAATAAGTATTCTCAATAATTTTCTAGAAATCTTAATTATCAATTGAAAACCCCTTCAACTATTTTCAATTATTAATTTTTTAATTTCAACAAGTAAATATACTTTGGAATGAGGAGATAGGGGTTCGGAAACATCCATTTTGGACGTTTTCGAACTGTCTTTTTGTAAAATAAAAGTAATTTTTAACTTAAAATAGCTAATGATGAGTTTTTAAACTCTACAGGAGTGTGTCCTGTATGTTTTTTAAAGACAGTATAAAATGTAGATTTAGAATTAAAACCAGACTCTAAGCCTATAGAAGTTATTGTATAATTAGTATAATCTGGATCTAATAAAAGAGTTTTAGCTAAATCAATTCTCATTTCGTTTAAATAATCGGTAAAAGATTTTCTAGCAATATTGTTTATAATAAGAGAAAGTGTACTAGAGCTTAGTTCTGTATCTTCAGATAGGTCTTGTAGTGTGTATTTGTTTAATAAGTATTTCTTTTTAGATCTAATAAACTTATCTATTTCTATAAATTGTTCTTTTTGTCTTTCAACTTGGTTTTCAGAGAAGTTTTTTTCGATATTTAAATTAATTGTATCAATACTAAAATCACCGTTTAAATCAATTAGAAGAGATTCTCTAATTCTCTTACGTTCTTTTAATAGACGGATTTGTTTTAGTCCCTGATAACCTAACCAATAAATTAATATAGTAGTATAAACTCTTAAAGGGTAGTAAGAAAATAAAAAACCAGTAAAATTCATTTTTACTTTAATAAATAAAGCTAAAATCCAAAGAGCATATCCTATAGAAGTTAATATAAAGAATGTATAAATCCATCTAAGATTGTCAAAGGATAGAATTTTAGGAAACAGTTTTTCTTTTTTATATAATATGTAAAAAGAGTACACAAAAATACTTAATGAAGTAGCTAAACTAAAAATTTCTTCTATAGAAGTGTATCGTTCGTAAATAAAATTTAAATATTCTCTAGAAGCTGAATCACTATAATAAAGAACAAAACTAATTTGACTTGCAACTAGAATTAAGAAAAGTGGAATAATTATTTTTAATATTTTATAGGATCTCTTAGCAATATTTAAATAATGAATTAAAAACATATATAAAAAGGGCATCGCTAAAAAGTGCCAAGGCACTTGTACATAGTCTAGGGCAAACTTATGTTGAAATAATTCTCTTTCTAAAGCCCAAGATTGTATGTTGTTTAATGAGATAGCTAATATTAAAAGGTTTAAATATATCATACTTTTTTCTCGTCCATTTTTTGAACAGAAAAGTATAATACTAAAAGCGAAACCGTGAACGGCACTAATTAACAAAAAGAGATTAAAAAAATCTGCTGTAGTCAAAATAAAAAACTTTAAGAGCAGCTAAATATACAAAAAATGAATTATTGATGTAAGTAAGCTATACTCTGTACTACATTTAAACCAGCAGTTTCAGTTCTGAGTCTATTTTCTCCTAAAGAAATAGGAATGAATTCTTTGTTTAAAGACTGCTGAATTTCATCGAGTGAAAAATCTCCTTCGGGACCAATGAGAATTGTGTATTTTGATTTAGGAGAAGCAATATTTTTTAAAAACTTCTTTTCAATACTTTTTTCACAATGTGCTATGAAAACTTCTTCTGAAAAATCATTCTTTATAAAATCAGAAAAATTTATTGGAGGGTTAAGTTTAGGTAATGTAAATTGTAGTGATTGTTTCATTGCAGATTGTATAACTCTTTGTAAACGATCAATTTTTACAACTTTTCTTTCAGAGTTTTTACAAATAATAGGGGTTATTTCATCAATACCTATTTCTGTAGCTTTTTCTAAAAACCACTCTAAACGATCGTTATTTTTTGTTGGTGCTATGGCTACGTGTAAATAATAATCTCTAGTATGAGTTCTTTTTTCAGACTTAATAATTTTAGCAACACATTTTTTGTCATTTCCAATAATTACTTCGGCAAAGAAAAGAATTCCACCTCCGTTAGTAATGTGTAATATATCTCCTTCCTTTTTTCGTAAAACACGAATTATATGGCGACTTTCATCTTTATTGAAAGTAATTTCTTTTGAAGTGATTAATAAATTTGGATTATAAAAAAGCTGCATTATAAATCGAGTTTGTATGTTCTCCTTCTTTTATGAATTTTTGGGTCAAAATCTTTCCAGATTTGATGGATTGCTTGGTTTTCTTCAAGCTCTGGGGTTCTAATACAGTTTTGAATTCCTCTAGCTGAGAATACAGGGTGGAATTGTTCAAATATAATAGCTGTTACTCCTTTATTTTGATATTCAGGGTCAACGCCAATTAAATAAAAAGTAACATCTTTAGAGTTTTTTCTTGCATTCAACAAGTGGAAAATTCCAAAAGGAAAAAGTTTTCCTTTAGCTTTTTGCAAAGCTTTAGAAAAAGAAGGCATCACAATAGCAAAAGCTACTAGTTTATGATTTTCGTCAACAACAAATTTTATATACTCAGGGTTTATAAAGCTTATATATTTCTTTTTAAAATAAGCTATCTGAGCATTTGATATGGGGACATAAGTTGATAGTTTAGAGTAAGTTTTACTAAACAAGTCAAACATTTCGTCAACATAAGGCATAATCTTATCTGTGGACGTAAAGTTCAAAGGAGTTAAGTTATATCTTCTTTGAATAATATTGCTTGCCTTTCTATATTTTTTAATATCAACATTACTAAAAGAGAATATACTTTCAATATATTCTTTTTCTTTAGTAAAGCCTAATTGCTCCAAATGTTTAGCGTAGTATGGGTGATTGTACCAGGTAATCATTGTTCCCATATAATCAAACCCCTTAATAAGAACACCAGTTTTATCTAGGTTGTTAAAACCAACAGGACCTTCTATATATTTTAAGTTGTTTTCGCGCCCTATTTCTGCAACTTTATTTAACAAGGCTTTAGATACTTCTATATCATCAATAATATCAAACCAACCAAAACGTATTTTTTTTATATGTTGTTTTTCTACTTCATAAGAATTTATAATAGCTACAATTCTACCAACTATTTCATTGTCTTTTAAGGCTAAGAAAAAGCGAGCATTGGCATATTCAAAAACAGGGTTTTTATTTTTGTCAAAACTTTCTATTTCATCCTTAATAATAGGAGGAACCCAATACTTATTATTTTTATAAAGAGAAAAAGGAAACTTAACAAATTGTTTCATTCCCTTTTTGGTTGTTATTTCTTTAATTTGAATCATTTTGCAAATTTAAGGACTTTTAATTATCCTCCTTTTCTTTTTCCTTTTCTTTCTCTTGTTGCTCTTCTTTTTTGATTTCTTCTTCTAATTTTTTTATCTCTTTTTCAAGTTTTAAACGCTCCTTTTCTTTACGCTTGGCTTCTTTTTCTTCCTCTTTTTTAATCTTCTTTTCAAGCTTTAAGCGTTCTTTTTCTTTACGTTTAGCTTCTTTTTCGGCGTTCTTTTTAGCTTTTTTAGCAGCCTTTTTTTCTTCTTTGGCTGTTTTTTTCTTTTGTTTTTTGTCTTCTTTAATAATCATGTCAACTAAAGACCCTTGACGTTCTCTTTTAGGTTTTTCATTTAAAAGCTCACCATCGCTAGATTCTGTATCCAGATCAACTTTTCGTTTTTCCTTTTTAGAGAATAATTTACCTGCTTTACTAAACATTCGACCAAAGAAATTTTTATTCTCGTCATATTTAACAGGCTTTTCTTTTTCAATTTTGTTTCCAAATTCATCTATTTCAACAAAATCGTCTTTATGTCTATTAATTCTATAGGATACACCTAAGGAGCTATAAATTCCAATTTCATCTTGTTGTAAGTTAGCTCTTAATGATGCGTTAAATTGTAAGTTTTCACTAAAAAGATAGGCAGCACCAGCCCCTATATTAGTTTTTTTCTCATATTCTTCAAAAATGCCTTGTATTTCAGCAAAACCAGACCAGTAGTCATTAAAATTGTAGGTACCAGTTACAATATAGGAAAGTTGAGAAAAGTCAGTACCAATATAATCATAATGAAGATTGGTAACAACATTTAATTTGTCTGAAAATTCATTTTGAAGTAAAATACCGACTTTAGGGCTAAAACCACCTCTTTCGTGATAATCAGTTAAAAAACTACCAACATTTATACCTGCTGAAATACCAATGTGTGGTATCCATCGCTTCCAGTCAAAAGAGTGTCTAGCTTTCCAGCTTCTTATTTCTTTACTTTTATCATCATATTTAGGAGCATAAATCATGTATTTTGCACCTAAACTGAATTGACTCAATCCTGTTTTATTATATGATGATTCAAAAATATTTTTAAAAGCTATTTTATCTCTTTGTAAAGAAGTATTTACATTAAACTCTAGTTTTTCAGAAAAAAAACTAGTTCTAAAAAATAGGTTTAAACCTAAAGCTTCTGGATTGCTAAAAGTTGGCGTAGCATTCATTTTTCTATAAAACAGACTTGTTTCAAACTGATAAACACCCGAACCAACACTGTATGGACTCTCAGAAAAACCTGGTCTATTTGAATTTATAACAGGTGTATACTGCGCGTTAGCAGTTAAAATAGAACAAAAAATAAAAAGGATAAGAAGTTTCTTAATCATATATAATAAATCCAAATTTTTGGGTTGTACAAACATACGTAAAAATACAATTACCTATATAATATAAGTTTTGTAAACTCTTAACGCTTCCTTTTGCTTCAAATTGTTATTTTTGATTGATTTTTTTATTTTAAGAAAAAGATGACATATTTAAATGAAGCTGGACCTGTGAATTTTTTAAAGACCATATTAATTATTCTGTTAGTTTATTACGTTATAAAGTTTTTAGCGAAACTTTTTGCACCATACCTAATAAAAAAAGCAGTAGACAAAGTACAAAAGAAAGCTGAGCAACAGTATAGAAACCAACAACAAGCATCTGATGTTGAAGTAGGGAAAACTGTTATTGATAAAAAGCCAAATAATTCGAAAGAAAGTAATAATTCTGTTGGCGAGTACGTTGACTATGAAGAAATAGACTAACCATGAACTTAAAGAAATTTTTACCGTTTGCAATAGCAATTATTGTTTTTGCAATAGCATCTGTATTGTATTTTAATCCGGTTTTAAGCGGAAAACAAATTAAACAAAGTGACATTACCCAATTTATAGGAATGTCAAAAGATGTAAAAGAGTATAGAGCAGAAAAAGGAGAAGAGCCTTATTGGTTAGATAATGCTTTTAGTGGAATGCCAGCATATCAGGTAAGTGCTTATTATCCGAATGATTTTGTACGTTATATTGATAGGGTTATTCGGTTTTTACCTAGACCTGCAGATTATCTTTTCTTATACTTTTTAAGTTTTTTTGTACTGTTAACAGCTTTAAAAGTAGATTGGAAGCTAGCTATTTTAGGTAGTTTATCCTTTGGGTTTTCTACCTATTTGATAATTATTTTTGGAGCAGGACACAATGCGAAAGCACATGCTATAGGTTATATGCCAATGGTGATTGCAGGAGTTATTTATATTTTCAGAAAACGTTACCTATTAGGGTTTGTTCTAACAGCTTTGGCAATGGCTTTAGAGATTTACTCTAATCACCCGCAAATGACTTATTATTTAGGGTTTTGTTTGTTGATTTTGGTAATTGTTGAATGTGTTGAAGCTTTCAAATCGAGAACATTACCTGTGTTCCTTAAACAATCAGCTATTTTGGTTGCAGCAATGTTAATTGGTGTTGGAGCTAATTCTACCAGACTGTTAGCAATGAAAGAATATGCAGATTATAGTACGAGAGGTAAATCGGAGTTAACAATTACTCCTGATGGGATGCCTAAAGAAAAATCTTCTGGATTAGATAAGGAGTACATAACAGAGTATAGTTATGGGATTGCTGAAACATTTAATTTAATGATTCCTCGTTTTATGGGAGGAGGAACGGTTGAAGAGTTAGGAGAGGATTCAAATTTTTATCAGGTTTTGGAACAAAATATAGATAGAAGTATTGCTAAAAGAGAATCTAACCAAGCATTAACTTATTGGGGGAAGCAACCTATTGTTGAAGCCCCAGCTTATATTGGTGCGATAGTTTTTTTCTTATTCTTTTTAGGAGTTTTCCTAGTAAAAGGACGATTAAAATATTGGTTGGTTGCAGCTACTATTTTTTCCATCGTATTAAGTTTGGGAAAAAATTTCTCTATAATAACGAACTTCTTTATCGACTATGTTCCGTTGTATAATAAGTTTAGAGCGGTTTCGTCTATTCAGGTAATTGCAGAACTATGTGTTCCATTGTTAGGGATTCTGGCATTAAAAGAATTTTTCTCTTCAAAAAATTCTTCCGAAGAAAAAGAAAATGCACTAAAGAAAGCTTTTTACATTATTGGAGGTATTTCTTTATTATTCTTATTATTTGGATCTAGTTTGTTTGCTTTTGAAGGATTACGTGATGGACGATATCAACAACTTCCAGAATTAATAGATGCTTTAATTACAGATAGAAAATTAATGTTATTTAATGATAGTTTACGTTCTCTTTTATTGGTTTTAGCTGTTGCAGGAATGTTATGGCTTTACTTAAAAGGAAAATTGAAGCAAGTACCTGTGTTAATTGTATTGGGAGGATTGATAATTTTTGATTTAGTTTCAATAGATGCAAATTATGTTAATAAGGAAGATTTTACTTCAGCTAGAAGAGTGCAAAAACCATTTACAGCAACAAAGGCTGATACAGAAATTTTAAAGGATACTGGAAATTATCGAGTTGTTGTTTTTAGCATAACCGAAACACCAGAAAAGAAAAAATTATATTATCAAACATCTATGCAAGATGGTAGAACTTCTTATTTCCACAATTCGATAGGAGGGTATCATGCTGCCAAAATGAAACGTTATCAAGAGTTGTTTGATTATCAAATAGCTAAAAATAACATGGAAGTACTAAATATGTTAAATACCAAGTACTTTATTGTTAATGAAGAACAATTTCAAGAAAATCCCGAAGCTAATGGAAATGCATGGTTTGTAACTTCTTTAAAAGAAGTTGATTCTGCAAATGAAGAAATTATAGCATTAGATAGTCTGAGAACAAAAACGGAAGCAGTTATAAACTCAAAGGAGTTTAAAGTAGGAGTTGATGCGTTTGAAAAAGATTCAACAGCTACTATTTCTATAAAAAAGAAAGATCTTACTGAATTGGTGTATGAATCAAATACAAGTTCAAATCAATTTGCTGTATTTTCAGAAATATATTATAAAGATGGATGGAAAGCTTATATTGATGGAGAGAATGTTCCGTATTATAGAGTAAATTATATATTAAGAGGACTCAATGTTCCTGTAGGTAAACACACCATAACTTTTAAATATGAGCCTGCAATAATTAAAACAGGAAGTTTGGTGTCGCTACTTTGCTATGGTTTATTAGTTTTAGTGCCCTTAGGTTGGTTAGCAGTATCGCAAAAAAATAAAAATAGTTAGGGTAGTTAGTTATCAAGATTTTTTATAAGCTGAAGGTGTTATACTTTTTGCAAAGCGTCAATATAAAAGTTTTTTATAAATGACTGTAACTATACTTTTGTAGGAGAGTAAATAGCTGATGTTTGTTGTAAAGAAGGATAAACAAAGGTTATGAAAAGATAAAGAAAAGAGACCTTCGATTCTCTTTTTTTGTTTAAGATATATTGAGTTACATTTGTTGTTATATAAGCAGTGTATGAGAATAGGAATGATTTTGGATAAGGTTTTTCCACCCGATCCACGTGTAGAAAATGAAGCAATAGAGTTAATAAAATCGGGACATGAGGTTTTTTTATTTTGTTTAAATTATAAAGATGAACCTTCACAAGAGATTATTAACACAATAAATATAAAACGATATAAATCAAATAAAATAGAATATAAATTATCAGCATTAGCTTACACTTTTCCTTTTTATTCTTTATTAATGAAAAGAAAGCTTACATGTTTTTTATATAAAAATACCATTGAAGCTATACATATTCATGATATTAGAATAGCTGAAGCAGCTTTTTTAGCGAATAAAAAGTTTCAGTTACCAATTGTTTTAGATTTACACGATAACATGCCAGAGGTAATGAAGTTTTATCCGCATTTACAAAAGTTTCCTGGAAAATACTTGATTTCTCCAAAAAGATGGAAAAAGAAAGAAGAAGAATTTATAAAAAGAGCAGACAAAGTTATAACAGTATCGCAAGAGTTTATCAATGAAGTAATTCAAAGAACAAAAGTACCGGAAGAAAAAGTTGTTTTAGTACCAAATACAATTAGAAAGTCGTTTTATGAATCGTATAAACTTGAAAACAAAATAATCAAAAAGTTTAAAGATAATTTTGTAATTCTTTATTTAGGAGATACACATTTAAGAAGAGGATTGTTAACAGCTATAACCTCTGTAAGCAAACTTAAAAATATAATTCCTACAATAAAGTTAGTAATAGTAGGAAAAAATACAACAGATATTAAACTAAAGAAAAAAGTTGCAGAATTACAAATAGAAAAATATGTTAGTTTTGAAGGTTGGCAAAACGTTTTATTATTTCCTTCTTATATTAAAGCTAGCAGTATTTGTATATCGCCACTACACAGAAACATACAGCACGATGTTGCCTATGCTAATAAATTGTTTCAATACATGAGTTTAGAAAAACCTTTGTTGGTAAGTAATGCAATTGCACAAAAAAAATTAATAGAAAAGATAAAAGCAGGACTAGTGCATGAGGAAAAAAATGTAGAAGATTTTAGTAAGAAGGTTTTAACCTTATATAATGATGCAACTCTTAGAGATAAACTAGGAAAAAATGGAGCAACTTTTGTTAGAAATCAGTTTACTTGGGATAAGACCTCAGAAGAGTTAATAAACACATATAACAATTTGTAGTTTGAGAGCACTTATAATAACATATTATTGGGTGCCTGCAGGGGGCTCTGGGGTACAACGCTGGTTGAAATTTGTAAAGTACTTACGTGATTTTGGCATAGAACCAGTCATTTATACAGTAGATGGAGCAAATTACCCAATTATAGATACTTCTTTAGAAAAAGATATACCTGAAGGTATAGAGGTGGTTAAAAGTACTATACGAGAACCTAACAATATTTTTTCAATTTTAAAAAAAAGTGAGACAAAAACAAGTGCTGGTTTTTTAGATCTTAACCCGAGTTTAATAGGTCAGGTAATGCAATATGTTCGAGCTAATTATTTCATTCCTGATGCAAGAAAATTTTGGGTAAAACCTTCAGTTAATAAGCTGAAAAAATATTTAAAAGAAAATACTATTGATGCTATTATAACTACCGGACCACCACATAGCTTACACTTAATCGGGTTACAGCTTAAAAAAGAACTAGGATTGAAGTGGATTGCAGATTTTCGTGATCCTTGGACAGATATTGATTATTTTCATCAACTACCTCTAACGGAAAAGGCTAAAGCTAAACATCATCAGTTAGAGCAAGAAGTACTAAGGTATGCTAACGCAAGTTTGGTGGTAGGGGAGACAATGAAAAAGAACTATCAAAAATTTTCAAAGAATATTCACGTTATAACTAATGGCTTTGACTCTGAAGAGAATAATAAAGAGAATGTTATTCTTGATGAAAAGTTTTCAATAACACATATAGGTTTGATGAATGCTGATAGAAATCCAAAAATTTTATGGAGAGCATTGTCAGAATTATGTAAAGAGGATAAAGAGTTTACAGAAGACTTAGAAATTAAACTAATAGGAAAAGTAGCAGAAGAAGTTGAAAAAGCTTTGGGAGTATACGAGTTTAAAAATATTACAAAAATTGCATATGTTCCGCATAAAGAAGTACAACAACACCAAAAAACTTCGCAAGTTTTGTTGTTAGCTGTAAATAAAGTACCAAGTGCTAAGGGAATTATAACAGGTAAAATTTTTGAATATTTACAGGCAAAACGCCCTATCTTAGCGGTAGGTCCAGAAGATGGTGATTTAGCAGAAATACTTGCTAAAACTAACTCAGGAACTATTGTTGATTTTGATGATGTAGTAAAAATGAAAAAAGAAATTAAACTTCTTTATAATCAATATAAGAAAGGAGCTTTAGAAGTTAATTCTGAAAACATAGAGCAGTACCATCGAAAAAAACTAACAGAAAAATTATCTATCATACTAAAACAAGTCGTTAATTCTTGAAAAAAGTAGTAACTATATTAGGTGCACGCCCACAATTTGTAAAAGGAGTTGTGTTAAGTAGAGTGATTCAAAAACACAATAAAGTAGAAGAAATAATAGTGCATACAGGGCAGCATTTTGATGCTAATATGAGCGCTGTTTTTTTTGAGGAAATGCAAATACCTAAGCCTAAGTATAATTTAAATATTAATGGGTTAAATCATGGGGCGATGACTGGGCAAATGTTGGAGAAAATTGAAGAGATTTTACTAGTAGAAAACCCGGATGTCGTTGTTGTGTATGGAGATACAAATTCGACGTTGGCAGGTACTTTGGCAGCCAAAAAACTTCATATAAAAGTAGTGCATGTTGAAGCTGGATTACGCTCGTTCAATATGCAAATGCCAGAAGAAATAAATCGTATCTTAACAGATAGGATAGCAAATTTATTAAGTTGTCCAACAGAAATAGCAGTATCAAATTTAAAAAATGAAGGATTTGATAGCTTTAATACTTTGATAGAAAAACATGGTGATATAATGAAAGATGCTGTGGAGTTTTATAGTAAGGTGTCAGAGGAGAAATCAACTATTATAAAAGATTTAGGTTTGATTAAAAATGAATTTGTATTAGCAACAATTCATCGCCAAGAAAACACTGATGATAAAGAGAAATTAACTAATATTTTTGAAGCTCTTGAAAAAATTAATGTTTCAAAAAAAGTAGTATTACCATTACATCCAAGGACAAAAAAAATGCTTGATGAGTACAAATTAAAGCCTAATGTAACTTTTATTGAGCCTGTAGGTTATTTTTCTATGTTAGAATTGTTAAAGAATTGTACTCTTGTTATAACTGACAGTGGAGGATTGCAAAAAGAGGCTTTCTTTAATAAGAAATTTTGCGTAATAGTAAGAGAAGAAACAGAATGGAAAGAATTAGTGGATAACGGTTATGCTGCTATAACAGGGGCTAATTCAGAAAAAATAGAAACTCATTTTCAACAGTTCTTAGCCCTGTCAAAAGACTTTAAAGAGTCACTGTATGGAGATAATGTAGGAGAAAAAATATATAAATCAATACTAAAATTAATAAAAGAATAAATTGGGAATTGTATTTAAACAATCGTTCAGAAACACTCTAATAATCTATTTAGGGTTTTTAATTGGAGGTATTAACACCTTGGTGTTATACACACGGTTTTTAGGAGATGAGTATTATGGGTTAGCAACCTATGTTTTTTCGGCTTCAAACTTAATTATGCCTATAACAGCCTTTGGAGTTCACTTTACAATTATCAAGTTTTTTTCTGGATATACTTCAAAAGTAGAAAAAGATAAATTTTTAAGCTCTATAATTTTTTTACCATTATTTATAGCGATTCCAATAGGATATTTTTGGAATTTCTTTCATAACTGGATTATGAATTATGTAGTAGCAAGTGGTTCTAATGAAAATTTAATAATTGAAGACTACACAATTTATATTTATATAATAGCGGTTGCTTGCGCCTATTTTGAAGTGTTTTATTCATGGGCAAGAGTACAAATGCAATCGGTTTTTGGTAATGTTTTAAAAGAGCTATATAACAGAGTAGCTGTAATGGTTTTACTTTTGGCTGTGTATTTTCATTTGATAACTAAGGAAGAGTTTCTAGTATATATGTCGGTAGCATATATATTTAGAGTGTTGTTAATGATGATATATGCGTTTCGTTTATATACACCAAAATTTGCATTCAGTTTACCAGATAATTTTAAAGAAGTTTTACGATACACTTTTTATATCATTTTAGCAGGTAGCGCAGGAGCAATAATTTTAGATATTGATAAAGTAATGATACCAGGCAAAGAAGGCTTTGCTACTGCGGCGTATTATACTGTAGCAGTATTTATTGGGTCGTTTATAGAAGCACCAAGTAGAGCTATGGGACAAATTTTGCAACCGCTTACTTCTAAAGCGATCAATGAAAATAACCCAAAAGAAACAGAAAGTTTATATAAAAAGAGTTCTATTAACTTATTATTGATTGGAGGATTGTTTTTTGTATTAGTGAATTGTAATGTAGAAGAATTATTCAGGTTGATGCCTAATGAAAATTACGGAGCAGGAGGAGTATTAGTAGTATTACTGATTTCTTCTGCAAAATTATTTTTAATGCTATTAGGAAGCAATGGAGCTATTATTAGTAATTCTAAGTTTTATCGCATAACCTTACCAGTAGGTCTTGGAATGGCTTTTTCGGTATATTTTTTAAATATTTATTTTTTTAATGATTTAGAAATGGGAACAAAAGGGTTAGCACTGGCAACACTTATCACAGTTTTAGTATTTAATACATTTAAACTATGGTTTGTAAAAGAAAAATTCAACATGACGCCTTTTACTAATAAAACACTTTTAATGATTGTAATCATTTTAATTATGTTTTTAGGGTTTTATTTTTGGAATTTTTCAATACCTAAGTTTTATCTTTTTGACTTTCCAATTCACCCAATAGTAAACATTATTTTAAAAAGTATATTAATTATAGCGATTTATGTTTTTGTAGTAGTAAAATTATCTATTTCTGAACAGATTAACAATTTAGCTAAAAGATATATAAAGTAAAAAGACCTGAACACAAAGGGAACAAGTCTTTTCTTAATAATAAGGGAAATGAAACATTAAAAGGGGGAAATGCTTCGTTGACAAATATATATAAAATAAGTAAATAACCTTTTAGTTTATGTAAAAAAATATAGGTTATTTAATCTCCGTCTTTCAAAGTCAGATGTCTTTTCTGTTGAAGTAAATGAAAAAATATTTAAGAGTAAATTTTCGGCTTTAAATATATTTTTTTCTAGTGTCTTTTTTATAGAATAAACTATTGAATAGCTCTAAAATATTAAAAATTCTATTTAAAGCAGCTTTAGATAAAGGATGAAAACCTCAGAAAAACTTTCTAAGTAAAATAAGTAAAGGATGAAATAATTAGAGGGGACTATCTCAAATTTACATTAATTTTTTCTAAAAAGCTAACAGTGTTAGGACCTTCCATAAAAAGAAGATCTAAAATAGATAAATTAGGTATAAACCCGTATTTATCATCAAACATTTGAATATAAGAATCCATTTCTATTTCAATTCCTTTTTTAGCAATAGCTAAAGGTCTAAAATCTGTGCTTTCAGAGTTTAGTTCGTAACTGGTTGTTTTATTGAATTGTTGCTTAATTTGTAGAGCATCAGTTACAAATAAATGAGTATCAATATTTAAATCTTGTAAGAATTTATACTTTTTGTTGAAAATAGTGAGTAAATCATTTTCAAAAAATTCAAAAAAAGGAGAGGAGCGATAAGCTGACTGTAATGACTTAAAATGTTGCTGTTGCCAAGGGAAGTCATTTTCAACTAAAGTATCTTTTGTCTTTTTTCGACCTTCTTTTGTTTTGTTTTTTACAGGAATATTTAGAGCAAGTTTACCATTAGCGCCATAAATATAACAACGGTTACGGTAGGTTTGTTTTTGATAATTATCATTAACCTCAAAAGTAATAGCATCCGATTGATAGATTGCTGCATATTGCGAAATAGGAGCAAAGTATGTTGGGATAAAAAGTGACATTAGGCTTTCTTCTTTTTACTTTTTCTAAAACTATACACAATATAGCCCCCAATTGATAATAAAACTAACCAAAGATAAGAAACTGGTTTACCACTACCCCCAACAGTTGTAAACATTCTGTCCCAACGAATAGAGTTTAATTTAGCTATAAAACTAGGTGCATTGGCATCCCAACTTAACCAAATCATAACAGGTTTACCAACTACATGATCAAAAGGTACATACCCCCAATTTCTAGCATCTAATGAGCGTTGACGATTGTCACCCATCATCCAGTAATAGTCTTGCTTAAAAGTGTATTCTTTTGCCTTCTTACCATTGATGTAAATATCGTCTCCAAAAATAGTTAAATTGTTGTTTTCATATCTTCGAATAATTTGCTCGTAAAAAGGAATGGTTGCAGCATTTAATTCAACCGTTGCTCCTTCTTTTGGAATATATATAGGGCCAAAATTATCAGTAGACCAAGCATATCTTGGGTCGTGAGGAAAAACAGATTTATCATAAGTTCCTTTTGGAGTTAAGTGTTTTTCAATGTTTTTTACAATTGGGTTTTTAGCTATTAAAGCAGCCTCTTCATCAGTTAAATTCAATACATATTTATCACCTTGCATTCCCCATTCTCTGATGTTGTATCTCTTTACTGCGCCTTCACTAAACTTTTCACCGTTAGTGTCTACAATATGTAGCCATTGTGGTTTTGCTCTATCAGGTAATACAGTTCTCTTTCCATTAATAAATACATAACCATCACGCACTTCTAAAGTATCACCAGGAGTACCTACTGCACGTTTTACATAGTTTGTACGTTTATCAATGGGTTTATAAGTGAAATTTCCAGAATTATCTCCCCACATCGTAGCTAGGGAATCTGAAGGCCAGCTAAAAACAACAATATCATTACGCTTAATTTTTTGAAAGCCAGGAACTCGCATGTAAGGTAAAGATAGCTTGTTTAGCAAACCATCTTTATTTTTATCGTCAGATAAGAATGATTTTGTACCTAACACAGGAATAGTATCATGTGCCATAGGTGCAGCAACAGTGGTCATAGGTACACGAGCACCGTAATGAAATTTACTTACAAACAAGTAATCACCAACCAATAAGGTTTTTTCTAATGATGATGTAGGAATGGTGTAGGGTTGCATAAAGTAAGTATGCACTAAAGTAGCAGCAATAATAGCAAAAGCAATAGAACTTACCCATTCACCCAAAGGAGATCTTGGTTTTAAGCTCCTATTTTCTATATGCTCTGCATTCGTAAAATAGTTAATATAATAGATGTATAACCCTAAAGTTAGAATAGCAAGGATAGTATCAGGTCTTTTATTAAAACCAAAACTTCTACAAGTTTCAACCCAAATTATAGGAAACATTAATAAATTTACAATAGGAATAAATAATAAAACTACCCACCATTTTGGGCGATTTATTATTTGCATTAATACGATAGCATTGTATACAGGTACCGCTGCTTCCCAAGCTTTTCTGCCAGCTCTAGTATATAACTTCCAAGTACCTAAAAAATGAATAACTTGTATGAATAAAAAGAATAAAAACCATTCAGTAAATGTCATAATCTATATATTTTGTATTTCCTTTTAAGGAATAAAATTCAATATTATTTGTGTGTTTTTAGAGTTTTTTGTTACGCTATTAACCTAAGTTTAACACATCTCTCATCGTAAAAACACCTGTCTTGTCTTTCTTCAACCATTCAGCAGCAATAACAGCTCCTAAAGCAAACCCTTGACGGTTATGAGCAGTATGCTTAATATCAATAGTATCTACTTCAGAATTATAAGTTACAGTATGAGTACCAGGAACATCTGGAGTTCTAATAGCTTTAATAGGAATATTTTCGTCTGATGTTTTTTCATCTAATTCCCAAGCCTTTTGGTTAGTGTTTTCAATAACACCTTCTGCCAATGTAATTGCAGTACCGCTTGGAGCATCTAACTTTTTAGTATGATGAATCTCTTCAATAGAAACATTATATTGTTCTAAAGTACTCATCATTTTAGCAAGCTGTTTGTTTAGTTCAAAGAAAACATTAACACCTAAACTAAAGTTAGAGGCATAAATAAATGCACCGCTTTTTTTATTACATAAATCAACAACATCGTTGTATTTATCTAACCAACCAGTAGTACCAGAAATAATAGGTATATTATTGTTAATACAATTGCTGATGTTGTTGTATGCAGAAGAAGGAATACTAAAGTCTATTGCTACATCAGCTTTTGTAATATCATAAACTTCTTTTCCAGAATTTTTTATAACGATTTCATGTCCTCTTTGTAAAGCAATTTTTTCAATTTCTTTACCCATTCTACCATAACCAAGTAAGGCTATTTTCATCTTAAAAAGAATATTTTAGTGTTAAACCAACTTTTGGGGCTTCAATAAATAAAGGATCAGGAGTTATTACTGGTTTTACAGATAAACTGTCATCTGTGTCAAATTGTAATAAGTGCGCATTAACACTAGCCTCAACAATTTGTAAAACGTATAAAAGCACACCAGTTAATAATGATAAATCTCTATTTTTTCGTAAAGTTTTTTGAGCACTTTCTAAACCAGGAGTAGAAATAAGAACAGTTCCATCCTCTCTAGTAAATTCGTCTTTTAATCCTTGGCTTCTTAGCTTAAAAGCTGTTCGGTAGCGATCATACTGGTTACTATTATCAATATAAAAATAAGCACTAGCACCCATTGCCGCCCATACTATAGGAGCTTTCCAATACTTTCCATTATAAATTTGCCCACCTCCAGGGAAAATAGCCGAATAAAAAGCAGCTTTTGAAGGAGATAAAGGGTTGTATTTGTCGCTAGTTAATTGAAGCTGTTTTGCTCTAACTGCAATAGAATCTTTTTGAGCAAAGGCATTTTGAAACAAAAAAAGACTAAAAAAAGCGAATATGATTATACGTACGTTCAATTACTTTAATAAGTTTTTAATGCGATTAAAATCTTCTTCTGAATGAAAAGGAATAGAAATTTTACCTTTTCCACGATTATTTACAGAAACATCAATCTTATGACCAAAATAATCACTGATATCTTTAACACTTTCAGAAATATAATTAGGTAAAGGTTTCTTTTTTACTGCCTTAGCAACTTTACCAGCTTTTAAGTTTTTGACTAGTTCTTCAGTTTGACGTACTGATAATTTATCACGAACAATTTTCTCATAAATATTTAATTGATCAGAATTACTATCAACATTAATCAAAGCACGACCGTGTCCCATTGAAATAAATCCGTCACGCATTCCTGTTTGAATAATTGGGTCTAATTTCAATAAACGTAAGTAGTTGGTAACTGTAGAACGTTTTTTACCTACACGAGTACTCAATTCTTCTTGTGTAAGTTGAATTTCATCAATTAAACGTTGGTATGAAAGAGCAACTTCAATTGGGTCTAAATTTTTACGTTGAATATTTTCAACCAATGCCATTTCAAGCATTTCCTGATCGTTAGCTAAACGAATATAAGCAGGAACAGTCTTGTTTCCAATAAGTTTAGAGGCTCTGAAACGGCGCTCTCCAGAAACTAATTGAAATTTATCACTAGAAAGTTTACGGACAGTAATAGGCTGAATAACACCTAATTCTTTAATAGAACTAGCTAATTCGCGCAACGCTTCTTCATCAAAATAAGTTCTAGGTTGATACGGGTTTACATCTATCGAATTTATATCGATTTCAAGAATGTTTCCTACTAACTTATCTGCATTTTTGTCTTCTGCTGAATTTACTTCTGCAGTTTCCTTTAATAATGCTGATAAACCTCTACCTAAAGCTTGTTTTTTTGTTGCTTTTGCCATGTACAGTAATTATGCGTTTTTAGTTAAAATTTCGTTCGCCAAATTTAAGTAATTTACGGCACCTTTACTCGTTGCATCGTATGAAATTATACTTTCTCCATAACTTGGTGCTTCACTTAAACGGATATTTCTGTGTACTATTGTTTCAAAAACCATAGAACTGAAGTGTTTACGTACTTCGTCTACAACTTGATTTGATAAACGTAAACGAGAATCGAACATAGTTAATAATAAACCTTCAATTTCTAATTCTTGATTGTGTATTTTCTGAACACTTTTAATGGTGTTTAATAACTTTCCTAAACCTTCTAAAGCAAAGTATTCACATTGAATAGGTATAACAACAGAGTCTGCTGCTACAAGTGAGTTTAAGGTTATTAAACCTAAAGATGGAGCACAATCAATTAAAATAAAATCGTAATCATCTTTAATATCTTCTAACGCTTTTTTTAACATGTATTCGCGTTGTTGCTTGTCTACCAATTCAATTTCAATGGCTACTAAATCAATATGAGCAGGGATTAAGTCAACGTTTGGAGAGTCAGTTTTTAAAACAGTATCCTTTGCAGAGATTGTATGTTCTAAAACCTGATATGTTCCAATTTCTATACTTTCAACGTCTAAACCTAAACCAGAAGTAGCATTTGCTTGGGGATCAGCATCAATTAACAATACTTTTTTTTCTAAAACACCTAAAGCCGCAGCTAAGTTCACAGATGTAGTAGTTTTACCTACGCCACCTTTTTGATTTGCAATTGCAATAATTCTACCCATTATAATTTATAAAGTTTGAAAGAGGTAAATTTACAATTATTTATCATTTTTAAAAGAGAAAGACGTTAATAAAATTACAAAAGCCACAGACTTTTGATTCTGTGGCTTTTGTAATTTTATATATTGTGAATTTATTATCCGTTTAACATCACAGGCATAACAAGCATAGTTACTAATTCACCTTCTTCAGTTCCGTCAATTGGAGTTAAAATTCCAGCTCTATTTGGTAAACTCATTTCAATTAAAACATCGTTAGAGTTTAGGTTGTTTAACATTTCGCTTAAAAAACGAGAGTTAAACCCAATTTGCATATCATCTCCTTGATAATCACAGTTTAATCGTTCATCAGCTTTGTTAGAATAATCTAAATCTTCTGCAGAAATATTCAACTCAGTTCCCGCCATTTTTAAACGAATTTGATGCGTTGTTTTACTAGAGAAAATAGACACACGACGAACAGAGTTTAAGAAAGAAGCCCTGTCAACAGTTAACTTGTTAGGGTTTTCTTTTGGTATAACAGCTTCGTAGTTAGGGTATTTTCCATCAATTAATCGGCAGATTAATACTACGTTGTCAAAAGTAAACTTAGCATTGGTGTCGTTGTACTCAATAATAACATTATTTTCTGATCCACCTAAAATTCCCTTTAATAAGTTCAAAGGTTTTTTAGGCATGATAAATTCGGCTGATTTATCAGCAGTAATATCGGTACGAGTATATTTTACTAATTTATGAGCATCCGTAGCTACAAAAGTTAACTCTTTCGAATTGAACTGAAAAAATACACCACTCATCACTGGACGTAGATCATCATTACCAGCCGCAAAAATAGTTTTAGAAATAGCTGTAGCTAAAATATTTGATGGGATTTCTGTACTACTTGGAGAAGGTAATTCTACAGCTTTAGGGAATTCATCTCCACTAAAGTATGCCATGTCATATTTTCCTTGTTCAGAAATAATCTCAATAGTATTATCTCCTTCAACCTTAAAAGTAAGTGGTTGCTCAGGAAATGTTTTTAAAGTATCTAATAACAAACGAGCATTAATAGCAATCGCTCCAGTATCAGTACTTTCTACTTCAATAACAGAAGACATGGTAGTCTCAAGATCAGAAGCAGATATTTTTAATTCGTTTTCAGATAGTTCAAATAAAAAGTTATCTAAAATTGGTAACGTGTTATTGCTATTTATAACTCCTCCTAAAACTTGTAGTTGTTTTAATAACTGTGAGCTAGATACGATAAATTTCATTTAGTAATTTTTCTATTTATTAGACTTACAAATATATCTTAATTTGATGATTTTAAAAATTATTTTTTTTAAAGAGCACAATAAGTTTAATTGAATTGATAATTTAATTGTATTGTGCCATAAAAATTCCCTTTAGGAACACGTGAGCTTTTGAGTTTTTTAGTGTGATAATTGATGGCGTATCCAAAATTAAAACGATTACTAGTAAAACGAATTCCAAACTCTGTTGTAAACTTAAAAGGCTCTACTTCAAACGTAACTGGGCTGTCGTCGTTTAAAAAACTTCCTTCAATAGTTGCGTCATAAACAACATAATGAAGCATTGGTTTTAGGTATAAAAAGACTTCCGCCTTATTTTCGAAGCTAGTGTTTTGGTTATTTAAGTTTCCATGAAAAGCGATGGAATTTGTAATGCTCTCTAAAGGCTTAAAACCAACACGAGTATACAAGCCTGTTGATAAGTCAGTGTAAACAGTACCTAACCTAGCAGAGTTTATCCAGTTAAGGTCAAAAATATTATCTCGGGCTATTTTTTTAATATAATCAGTATTTAAATTAAGAGCAAATGCATTTTTTATTTGGTACTCCCATCCTGTAGCTTCTCTAAAACCATACATTTTATGGATAATACCTTGCAATTCTTCACTTAAAGAAGATGAACCGATGACACCTATTTGAATGGATGTTTTTAAAATAGATTCATTTGTGTAAAACTTGTTTATACCAAAACTACCATATAAATAACCAGCAAAAGGACGATCATGCTCTTCAATAGTTTCAACAACAGCTTTGTAGGGAGTGTACATATGGTGTCCTAATTGAATTTCATATATTTTTTTATCAATATTTCCAACTTGCTTTTTACTTAGGAAGCGGTATGTTAAAAAGGCTCCGTTAGTATAATATCTGTCTTGATAAGTAGAAGTATATAAGTCATTATCATTTATAAAACTAAACTCCTTAGTGTATTTACGTTGTGAGAATGTACGAAGAGAAAATAAGATAAATAAAAGTAGTATATTTTTTTTCATAGCTGTAAATATCGTATTATTTTAGCACAACCTTGGTTAAATTATTAACAAGAATAACTAAATAAACTTATGAAAGAAAAACCTGAATTAACAATTGAAGACTTTGAAAGTGTTTCGACAAACGAAGAATTGTTGGCTATTATTGAAGAAAAGGGAATTTCTATTACAAAAGTTAAAGTAAAGCTAAATTATGAAGAAGAGCTGAGGAAGTTACAAATAGAGTTAGTAAAACTTCAGCAGTGGATAGCAAAAAATAATAAGCGAGTAGCTGTAATCTTTGAAGGTAGAGATGCAGCAGGAAAAGGAGGGAGTATTCGACGTTTTATGGAGCATATGAATCCGCGTTCTACTCGTTTAGTAGCTTTAAATAAACCAACTGAAGTAGAAAAAGGGCAATGGTATTTTCAACGATATATTAAAGAGTTGCCTAACCCAGGCGAAATTGTATTTTTTGACCGTAGTTGGTATAATAGAGCAGTGGTTGAGCCAGTGATGGGATTCTGTACAGATGACCAGTATAAAAACTTCTTAGTACAGGTACCAGAGTTTGAGCATATGTTGTATGAAGACGGTGTTGTGGTTATAAAGTTTTGGTTGTCAATTTCAAAAGAAGAACAATTACGACGTTTCAATTCTCGAAATAACAATCCTTTAAAACGTTGGAAGTTTAGCCCTGTTGATAAAAGAGGACAAGAATTATGGGATACATATAGTTACTATAAAAATGAAATGTTTAGTAAAACACATACGGCTTATAGCCCGTGGATAGTAGTAAAAACAAACAATAAAAAAGAAGCTAGAGTAGAGTGTATGCGCCATGTATTATCTCAGTTTGATTATGATGGAAGAGAAGAAGAAACAACAGTTTTAACGCCAGATCCAAATATTGTAATGCGTTATTATCGTTCAGTAAAACATTTAGATTAAGAATGGGAAAGTTAACTCAAAGAGACGTAAATAAATTAAATACAACAAGAGGTTTAAAAGCTTTATTATCGAAATCTTTTAATTTAGAAAGAGCAATCCGATATGTTGATTATGAGCGAAAATTAAAAAAGTTACAAGTTGAAATAATTCGTTTACAAGCCTGGGCGATTCAAGAAAATGAACGAATAATCGTGATTTTTGAAGGAAGAGATGCTGCGGGAAAAGGTGGGGCAATACGTAGAATAACAGAACGTATCAATCCTCGTCACATGCGAATTGTAGCGCTTCCTAAACCTAATGAAGATCAAAAAACACAATGGTATTTTCAGCGATATGTTGAACAGTTTCCTAAAGCAGGAGAAATTGTGTTTTTTGATAGAAGTTGGTATAATCGCGCAGTAGTTGAGCCCGTGAATGGTTTTTGTACTCAAGAGGAATATGAGATTTTTATGAATCAGGTAAACGATTTTGAACGTATGATTTTAGAATCTGGCATTCGGTTGGTGAAAATTTATATGTCTATCAATAAAAAAGAACAAGCAAAACGATTCAACGATATAAAAAATAATCCATTAAAACAATGGAAAATGACGCCTGTAGATGAAAAAGCACAAGAACTTTGGGATGATTATACAGAATATAAAAAAGCAATGTTCTCTAAAACAAATACAGAAATATCTCCTTGGAAAGTCATTCGAGCTAATAGAAAAACAGTAGCAAGGGTAAATGTAATTAATTATATTTTAGAAAGAATACCTTACGATAAAAGTATAAAAGTATAACTAAGGTAGCCTTTGTTGTATTTCTTTAAAAATAAAAAACAATTCACCAGCAATTTGTTTACTTGTTTGAAGATAAGTTTCTTCGGTTAAGTCAGTATTGTCTGATGTTTTAGGATCTTTATAAGGTAAATGAAAACGCTCGATAGCATCAGGAATAAACGGACAATTTTGATCAACACTATCACAAGTAGTAATTGCAATAAAAGGAAAACTATTTTGAGGATGATCATATAACTTTGAAAAACCTAAGATAGATTTCTTAGTCCCGTTAAAAGATACTAAATATCTAGGATTCTGATGAGAAAAATCAACAACACTAAAAATAAAGCCAGTTTTTTGTAAGCTTTTAACTGTGTTTCTGTGAAAAGAAGTAGTTTCTGTTCCACCAGAATAGGTAAACATATTCTTTAAATTAAAATATTCAATAGCAAAGAAGCTCCATACCTGGGCAATCTGACTTCTACGAGAATTATGAGTACAAATAAAGTTTAAATTTATTTTTTCTCTATCAAGATACTCTTCAAAAATAGTATCAGCTATTTCAAGTAATAAATCTTTACGGTCTTCAGTAAGAATTAATTCTTTTCTTGCTTCCTCAAAGAAATTTTTTGTGTTGATATTCTTAGTGTTTATCATTTATTTGCAGTTATTTTGCAGAGTGAAATTATTTGTAAAAATACAAGCTAATGCCCTTTTAGCTAATTAAATAAAGGTTAAGAATGTGTTTGGAAATAGGAAATAAAGTAGCTGTTATAGATGCTAACATTAGAGGAGTAGTAGTGAAATTAAATGGAGATAATGTTTTTGTATTAGATGATGAAGGTATGGAGTATTGCTTTACAAAAAAAGAACTAGTGAAGGTTGAAGTCGATCAAAATGAGCTAAGCAAGTATTCTGATATAAACAACCCAATGCTGAAAGCTAAAATTCAATCAAAAGAAAAAAAGAAAAAAACATCTTTTGTAAAAGATAAAAAAGAAGTGATAATGGAGGTAGATTTACATGCTGAAAAGTTAGTGAAATCTACAAGAGGAATGGATAATTTTGATATTTTGTCATTACAAATTAATACAGCAAAGCATAAATTAGAATACTGCATATCAAAAAAAATATCTAAGTTAGTTTTGATACATGGAATAGGAGATGGAGTTTTAAAAACAGAATTAAAATACTTGTTAAATAATTATCCAGTTAAATATTACGATGCTTCTTATCAAAAATATGGACAGGGAGCTACAGAGGTGTATGTTTTTCAAAATGGATAATTCATTTACAAAACGCCTAATGAGTTTAACTATCAACTAGAAAATCTTACTTTTGTGTTATGAATTCTATATACTTAGACAATGCCGCAACAACACCTATGCTGCCAGAAGTTATTGAGGTTGTTCAACAATCAATGCAAACAAATTATGGAAACCCATCATCTACGCATCAATATGGAAGGAAGGCTAAAGCTGCGGTTGAAACAGCTAGAAAAAATATAGCGAAACATTTTAATGTGTCTTCAAGTGAGATTATTTTTACAGCAGGAGGAACTGAAGCGGATAACTTAATTTTATTTAATGCTGTATTAAATTTAGGAGTAGAACGAATTATTACTTCTAAGATAGAGCATCACGCTGTTTTAAACACGGTGCAGTTTTTAGAAAAAAAGTATAAAATAACTGTTGATTACATTGAAGTAAATGAAAACGGGACTGTTTTAGTAGACGATCTGGGAGACATACTAAATAAATCAAAGAAAAAAACGTTGGTGAGTTTGATGTATGTAAATAATGAGATTGGCAATTTATTACCAATTGACAAAGTAGCGAAATTATGTAAAGAGCATAATGCTTATTTTCATTCAGATACGGTACAAGCCATAGGGCATTATGCCATTGATTTACAAAAAACACCAATAGATTTTATTGCAGCAAGTGCTCATAAATTTCATGGACCTAAAGGAGTAGGATTCGCTTATTTTAAAAAAGGAATTGGAATACTTCCAATGTTACATGGAGGTGAACAAGAAAAAGGAGCAAGGTCAAGTACTGAAAATGTACATTCAATAATTGGTATGGAAAAGGCGCTAACTATTGCTTGTGAAAACCTAAGAAAAGATGAGGAATATATAAAAGGGTTAAAGAAGTATTTTATAAGAAAAATAAAAGAAATAATCCCAAGTGTTATGGCTAATGGAGAATCGATGGAAGAAACAAGTTATACCATACTAAATTTACGATTTCCTGTTGAAGATAAAATGTTGTTGTTTAATTTAGATTTATCTGGAATAGCTGTATCTGGAGGTAGTGCCTGTCAGAGTGGTAGTAGTAAAGGATCTCACGTGTTACAAGAGTTTTTAGGTGAAGAGGAAGAAAAGAAAACATCCGTACGATTTTCTTTTAGTAAATTAAACACAATTGATGAAATTGATTATGCGTTGAACCAGTTAAAAAAGGTATTAAAAATAAAATAATTTTTTTTATTTGTTTTAAGTAAAAGTTAAAAAATATTGATTCTGTTATTGATATGTTTTATTGATGATAAGATTGTTTGTTATTTTTTTTTATTATAACGTGACTTAAATTGTTAATTTTACGTCTAATGTTTTAGTGAGAGTAAAAAAAGTTTACTTTTGCACATTCAAAATTTTAGAGGCCCCCCACAAGAAATAAGTTGTAAAAGAGCAACTTAATGTTTTTTTTGTGTGGGGTTTTTTATATCCCACCGTATTGTTTATTAAAAAATAAAAAGCCTTGAAGAACTTTAAGGCACAACATTGTATATAAAATAATATGTATTAATATGAGGGAGAGTTACATTTCAAATAACTTTACAATAAGAAAAGGTATTAAATTCTTTTTAACCTTAATTTTTTTAAGTGTAATTGTACACGTAAAAGCTCAGGTAGTAGTAACACCTAATCCTACAGCTGTACAAATAGCAACAGAATTACAATCAGCAGGTGTAATCATAACAAATCCTGTAATCACTAGAGGGGCAACAAACCAAATAGCTCTTTTTACAAATGGTGATGGAGGTGCTAACTTAGAGGTTGATAGAGGAATCGCTTTTACAACATCTAATGTTAATCAGGTTTTTGTTACAAATAATCAAACAGGACTATCTGTAAATGCTTCTGGAACAAATTATTCAGATACCGATTTAACAACAATTGATCCAGAGGCAACTAGGGATGTAGTTGTTTTTGAGTTTGATTTTAGAGCATTGCCAAACTATACAGGAGTTCTTTTAGAATATCAGTTTGGATCTGAGGAATACCCAGACTTTGTAGGATCTCCTTTCAATGATATTTTTGGTTTTTTTGTGACTGATCCTTTAGGGGTAGATCCAACAATACCAAATACTGCTCCTGGTGCAAATCTAGCACAGGTACCTAGTACTGCAAATCCAGTGGCAATTAATAATATAAATGCTGGTTTTAGAGGGAGTTCAGGAGGAGTTGGGGACTACCCCGGTATCACTCCTGATTTGTCGCAAGGTGCATTATATATTAATAATGGGCATGTTTTAGATAATGATACAAACCCAAATAATGCTGGCCCTGTAAATAATAATCCAGGAACCACTCCTATAGGCGTAGAGTTTAACGGTATTACTAGAAAATTAACCGCAAATATAAACTTAACACCAGGAATAACTTACCATATGAAAATAGCGATTGCAGATGTTTTTGATTCAAGTTATGACTCTGGTGTGTTTATTACAAAAGTAGGAGGTGTACCTATTATAGTTGCTGAAGATGATTCGGGAGAAGTTGTTAGTACTAATGGAGGGGTAGCCGTAGTAAATGTTTTAACAAATGATACAGTAGCAGGTATAACTAATCCATCTGCATCAGGAGTAGAGCTATCTGAAGTTAGTTCTGAAAATTCAGGAATAATATTAAATACAAATACAGGAGAAGTTACTGTAGCTTCTGGTGTACCAGCGGGGGTATATGAATTAGTGTATAGTTTATGTCAGCCTTCAACAAATTGTGATACAGCAGTGGTTACGGTAACAGTTTTAGCAGATAGTGATGGAGACAATGTTGCGGATAGAAATGATTTAGATGATGATAATGATGGTATTTTAGATACAGAAGAAAATAATTGTATAGGATCTATAAGTTATGAATTCTACAACTCTTACCCTGCATCTAATTCAGTAGATGATATACCAACTACAGGGGCTTTAGCTATAGGAACTCGGTCTAATTTCAATGTAGACCAATTATGGGCGCTACATACCCCAGGAGATGATGAAACATTTAGTGTTAGATATAAAGGGTTATTAAGAATAGATACTGATGGAGTTTATACATTTTATACAACATCAGATGATGGGTCTAAATTATTTATAAATGGAATAGAAGTTGTTGATAATGATGGATTACATGGTAGTCAAACCAGAAATGGTCAAATATCTCTTAAACCAGGAGTACATGAACTCGAAGTGTTATTTTATGAAAGAACAGGAGCTGAAAGTTTGTCGGTGGAATATGCAGGACCATCTATATCAAGAAGAAATTTACCATTCTCAAGATTAAGCTGTCTGTTAGATTCCGACAATGATGGAATACCAAATCATTTAGACTTAGATAGCGATAATGATGGATGTTATGATGCTATAGAGGGAGATGAGAATGTTCTTAGTTCTCACTTAAACTCTGACGGTAGTATCAACATTGCTGCTAATGGTGGAGCTGACACAAATGGTGTTCCTGTTTTAGTAAATTCAGGAAGTGCAGACATAGGAGGAGATAAAGGGCAAGGAATAGGAACTAGTACTGCAGCCAACCCCGCTCCAGATGCAGGAACATTAAGTGGAGGAAATGTGGTTTATGTTAATAATAGTATAACATTAACTTCGGATGGAAATTCGGGTGGGGTTTGGAGTTCATCAAATCCTTCTAGGGCAACAGTTAACGTTAGTACAGGAGAAGTTTCAGGGGTGCTAGCAGGAACAGTAACAATTACTTATACAGTTACTTCTATAGGAGGATGTGAAGATAGTTCAGATATATCTATAACGGTACGTATCCCACCAACTGTAACAATAGGAGATGTAACGGTATCAGAAGGAGATGACGCGATTGTTCCAGTAACGTTAAGCAATCCAAGTGTAGAAGATACTACCGTAGAAGTAACGGTTGATGGTGTGGCTTATTCAGTGACAATTTTAGCAGGAAATACTACAGGAAGTGTAACAGTTCCAACGATAGAAGATACTGTATCAGGAGAAGCTGACGAAGTTTTCCCAGCAACAGGAGTTGTAACAGCAGGAGCAACAGGAACTATAACGGATGGATCGGTAACAATAAATGATGATGATGGAGCCCCAACCGTAGCAAGCATTACAGATGCAAGTGGAACAGAAGGAAGTGCTGTAGAGTTTGACTTTACG
>NZ_JAUORH010000014.1 GCF_030547425.1 Tenacibaculum sp. 1_MG-2023
TACTGCCAATGGTGGGAGAGTAGGTCGTTGCCTTTCTTTATAAACCTCAATCTTTAAAAGATTGAGGTTTTTTTATGTTAATTATTTATCTTTTAAATATGAGCTATAAACATTCGTATTTAGTAACAATTCAATATCTAGGATTTAGATTTCATGGTTGGCAAAAGCAACCAAATTTAAAAACAGGTCATTTGTTTTTAGATAAAACTTTAAAGTTTATTTACAAAGGGGTTCGATTTAAAAGCTTGGGAGTGGGTAGAACAGATGCTCGAGTTTCAGCCAGTCATTTTGCATTTCAATTGTTTATAGATGAAGCCATAGATTTTAAACAATTTATGATTGAGTTTAATACGAATGCACCAAGCGATATGAGAGCCTTGAAGATTGAAGATATTCCTAAAAATTTTAATATCATTCAGCATCCAAAAGTTAAAGAGTATCGTTATTACTTTTCTTTTGGAGAAAAGAATCATCCTTACGCTGCACCTTTTTTAACTCGTTTTAGAGAACAACTTGATATTACATTAATGCAAGAAGGAGCGCAACTTTTTGAAGGTTTTCATAACTTTAAACGATTTTGCACAAAACCCTCTGAAACAACCAAAGTAAAAAGAGAAATTAAGTATTGTAGAATAGAAGAGAACATTGAGTTAACAGCTTCATTTTTTCCAAAAGAAAGTTATGTTTTAATCGTAAGAGGAGAAGGGTTTTTAAGAAATCAAATTCGATTAATAATGGGGGCTTTACACGACTTAGGAAAAGGAGAGTTTGGATTAGGCTTTATTAAAGAAAGTTTAAATCCAGATTCTGATATAGAATTGATAAAGAATATTGCTCCAGCTTCAGGTTTACATTTACATAAAATAGATTTTAAAAATTAAAAAAGCGTATCAAACGATACGCTTTTTTAGTTTTATCTATTTATAGAAATTAATCTTTTAATACACTTCTAGAAATTACAATTTTTTGAATTTCTGAAGTTCCTTCGTAAATCTGAGTAATTTTAGCGTCACGCATTAAACGTTCTACATGGTATTCTTTAACGAAACCATTACCTCCATGAATTTGAACAGCTTCAACAGTTTGTTCCATTGCTACTTTAGAAGCGTATAGTTTAGCCATAGCACCTTCACGATCGTAGTTTTCACCAGCATCTTTTTTACAAGCAGCAGCCATTACTAAATGACGAGCGGCAGCAATTTCCGTGTACATATCAGCTAATTTAAATGCGATAGCCTGATGGTTACAAATTTCAGTACCAAAAGCTTTACGTTCTTTAGAATATTTTAAAGCTAATTCGTAAGCTCCTGATGCGATCCCTAATGCTTGAGCAGCAATACCAATACGACCACCTGATAAAGTTTTCATAGCAAACTTGAATCCAAATCCATCTTCTCCAATTCTATTTTCTTTAGGAACTTTTACATCATTAAATTGTAACGTATGAGTATCAGAACCGCGGATACCTAATTTATCTTCTTTAGGACCAATATCAAAACCTTTCATTCCTTTTTCAAGAATAAAAGCATTAATACCACGATGTCCTTTTTCACGATCAGTTTGTGCAATTACTAAATAAGTATCAGCACGACCACCGTTTGTAATCCAGTTTTTAGTACCATTTAATAGATAGTAATCGCCTTTGTCTTCAGCAGTAGTTGCTTGTGAAGTAGCGTCAGAACCTGCTTCAGGCTCACTTAAACAAAAAGCTCCAATTTGTTCACCTGTAGCTAATTTTGTTAAATATTTTTGTTTTTGTTCTTCAGTTCCGTAAGCTTCTAAACCGTAGCATACTAATGAATTGTTTACAGAAACCATTACTGAAGCAGAAGCGTCAATTTTAGATAATTCTTCCATAATTAACACATAAGAAACTGCATCCATTCCACTTCCTCCATATTTAGGATCTACCATTACTCCCATAAACCCTAATTCACCCATTTTTCGAACTAGTTCGTTAGGAAACTCTTGTTTTTCATCTCTTTCTATAACTCCTGGCAATAATTCGGTTTGAGCAAAATCACGTGCAGCATCACGAATCATTAAATGCTCTTCTGTAAGGTTAAAATCCATGTATTTATTTTATATTTTGTTAAATTCGTAAAAAATGTGTTCAAAGATACTTTTTTAATAGCAATTTTTCAATAGACTAGCTATTTTTACTTTATGCAAGAGAACTATATTTATTGTATTGGATTAATGTCGGGAACTTCTTTAGATGGGGTTGATTTAGCATACATAAAAATGAATAGTGAATCCTATGATGATTTTGAGATTTTAAAGGCAAACACAGTAACATATTCTAATCAATGGAAAAATAAACTGCAAGAAGCTATAAATTATGAAAAGAAGCATTTACAAATTTTAGATGTTAGTTATGGTAAATTTTTGGGGAGTAAATTGAATAACTTTATAAGAAAACACCATATTTCTAAATTAGATTTTATAGCGTCTCACGGACATACAGTTTTACACCAACCAGAAAAAGGAATTACCCTACAAATAGGAAATGGGCAAGTTATAGCAAATGTTACTCAGCAAAAAGTAGTATGTGATTTTAGAACTCAAGATGTAGCGTTAGGTGGACAAGGAGCCCCTTTAGTGCCTATTGGTGATAGTTTATTGTTTACTGATTATGATTACTGTTTAAACTTAGGAGGGTTTGCTAATATTTCTTATGAAGAAAATAAACAAAGAATAGCTTTTGATATTTGTCCTGTGAATATTGTACTAAACCATTACACACGTAAAATAGGTTTAGAATATGATGATGAAGGGAAAATAGCTTCAGAAGGAAAAATTAATGTTGAATTATTGAGGCGATTGAATGAGCTTCCCTTTTATCAAGAACTTCCTCCAAAATCTTTAGGGTTAGAATGGGTAAAGTCAACTATTTTTCCTTTAATAGGTAAAGAGGAAGCAGATATATCGACTATTCTAAGAACTTTTGTAGAGCATGTAGCGATGCAAATTGGTGATGTTGTTAAAAAAGAGGCTACTATTTTAGTAACTGGAGGAGGAGCGTTCAATACGTTTTTAATGAAAAGAATAGAGTTTTTTACACAGACAAAAATAAAACAAGTAAGCACAGAGCTTATTGATTACAAAGAAGCTTTGATTTTTGCGTTGTTAGGAGTGCTAAAGACCCAAAACAAAGTAAACTGTTTACAGTCAGTAACTGGTGCGAAGAGAGACCATTCTTCGGGTAACGTTTTTTACCCTCAGAAATAATTTAAAGTATTTGAGTAATGTTGTTTTTTATGATAAATTTGTTCGGTAACAACTACACATTAAAACCTATATTATAATGAATCAACTTTAGCTTCCCTTAGGGGAATAATCACATCGAATTTTTAAACATGAAAAAGAAATAAGCAAAGTTGAAAATCATCTATTATAACATTAAACAATGAAAGAATTACTTAAACAATACGAAGAAAAACAACCTGAAATAGTATTTAATTGGAAAGATTCAGAAACAGAAGCAGAAGGTTGGACAGTTATAAACTCATTAAGAGGAGGTGCTGCTGGTGGTGGTACACGTATGCGTAAAGGATTAGATAAATACGAAGTAATGTCACTTGCAAAAACTATGGAAGTGAAATTTACAGTATCTGGCCCTGCAATTGGAGGAGCAAAATCTGGGATTAATTTTGATCCACAAGACCCAAGAAAAAAGGGAGTATTAGAACGTTGGTATAAAGCCGTGGCTCCGTTGTTAAAAAACTATTACGGAACAGGTGGAGACTTAAACGTTGATGAAATCCATGAGGTAATTCCAATTACAGAAGATAGTGGTGTCTGGCATCCACAAGAAGGTGTTTTTAACGGGCATTTTAAACCAACTGAAGCAGATAAAATTAATCGTATAGGTCAATTACGACACGGAGTAATTAAGGTATTAGAAGACGAAAATTTATCACCAGATACTGCTAGAAAATATACAGTAGCTGATATGATTACAGGATATGGTGTTGCAGAAGCAGTTCGTCATTACTACGATATTTATGGAGGAACAGTAGAAGGAAAACGTGCTGTAGTACAAGGTTTTGGAAATGTAGGTTCAGCAGCAGCTTATTATTTAGCACAAATGGGAGCTAAAGTTGTAGGTATAATTGATAGAGTTGGTGGAGTGATTAAAGAAGAAGGTTTTTCTTTTGATGAGATAAAAGAAATGTTCTTAAACAAAGATGGAAATACTTTAGTGTCTGAAAACATGGTTTCGTTTGAAGAAATGAACGAGCGTGTTTGGAATTTGCCTTGTGAAGTTTTTGCACCGTGTGCAGCTTCAAGATTAGTTACTCAAGAGCAAATTAATAGCATGATAAATTCAGGATTGGAAGTTATTTCATGTGGAGCAAATGTTCCGTTTGCAGATAAAGAAATTTTCTTCGGATCAATCATGGAAGATACTGATAAAAAAGTTAGCCTAATTCCTGATTTTATATCTAACTGTGGTATGGCAAGAGTATTTGCATACTTTATGGAGCGTAGAGTAGAAATGACAGATCAAGCTATTTTTGAAGATACTTCAAATACTATTAAAAAAGCTTTACAAAGAACGTTTGCTAGAAGTGCTTCAAAAGCTAAAATAAGTGAAACGGCTTTTGAAATAGCTTTGAAAGAATTAGTATAAATCATATAACTTTTATAGTTGTAAAAATGCTGTTTTTGAGCAAACAGGTATAAAAAATAAAAGTCTTCCTTTCTTGTTAATATTAAGGAAGGCTTTTTACATAAAACAATTTTACATAAAACAAATCGTTAGTTAAGTAGCGAAAACATAATATAAATCCTAATTTAGTATTCATGCTATTATTTCAAGAAACTCAGGAGTTAGTAGAAGAAGTTCCACAAGAAAAAACATTATCAATCTATAGTTTAATTATGGATGGAGGTGTAGGCGGACAAATTATTATAGCTTTATTATTTGTGTTGTTAGCTATAGCTCTATATATTTATTTTGAACGATTTTTTGCTATCAAAGAAGCTTCAAAAGTAGACATAAATTTCATGGATCAAATTAGAGATCATGTAACGAATGGAAGAATTGATAGTGCTAAATCACTTTGTGATAATACAGTGACACCAACTGCTAGGTTAATTGGTAAAGGAATTTCTAGAATAGGGAAACCTTTAGAAGATATTAATACAGCAATAGAAAATGCAGGAAAGCTTGAAGTATATAAGTTAGAAAGGAATGTATCTGTGTTGGCAACAATAGCAGGAGCTGCTCCAATGATAGGTTTTTTAGGGACTGTAATTGGAATGATTATTGCGATACATGAGATAGCAAATTCAGGAGGACAAATAGATATTAAAATGTTATCGGATGGGTTGTATACAGCGATGACAACTACGGTTGGTGGACTAATTGTGGGAATTATAGCATATATTGCTTACAACCATTTAGTAGTAAGAACAGATAAAGTTGTTTATCAAATGGAAGCAAAGTCTGTTGAGTTTTTAGATTTATTAAACGAGCCAGTATAATGAATTTACGAGGAAGAAATAAAGTCAATCCAAATTTCAATATGTCATCAATGACCGATATTGTTTTTCTGTTATTGATATTTTTTATGTTAACATCCACACTTGTCACAGTAAGTGCGATTGACGTGTTGTTACCAAAAGCTGGAGGAAAAACTGAAAATAATACGTCAGTAGCAGTAACTATTACAAACGACGCATTATTTTATATAGATAAAACAAAGGTAAGTAACGTAAACTTAGAAAGAGAATTACTCACTAAAGTAGGTGTAGATAAAAAGAAAACAGTGGTTATTCGTGGCGATCAAAACGTGCAGTATAAAAATGTAATGCAGGTAATTGATATTGCGAACAGAAACAAGTTAAAAATGATTTTGGCTGTAAAAGGCAAATAAATGACAATTTTAGAAACAAAACATAAACGTAAATCGGCTATTATCACAGCTATTATTCTGATATTATTAATAATTGGAGTATTTAACTATGGAATTAAATATCTAGATCCGCCTATTGAATATGGGTTAGCAATCAATTTTGGGAACTCAGAAGTAGGAAGTGGTGAACCTGTTGAAAAAACAAAAGCTCAAGCTACTCAACAACAAGAAGAAGTAGTTGAAGAGCAAGTAGAAGAAACTCCAGAAGAAACTATCAAAGAAGAAATTATTACAAATGATACTGCGGAAGAAGTTCCAATAGTTGAGAAAAAAGCAGAAAAGAAAGAAGCAGTAAAAGAAACTCCGAAAGAAGTAAAACCGAAAGAAAAACTAAAGCCAAAACCATCAAAAGAAACAACGGATGCATTGAATAGTTTGTTGAATGGTGCTTCAAAAGAAGGAGTAAACTCTGGTGAAGGAGATGATAAGCAATCAGGTGTAAAAGGAAATGAAAACGGAGATCCGAATTCTGATAAATACTACGGAAATTCGGGAAGTGGTTCTGGAGGAAATTATAATTTAGCAGGAAGAAAAGCCTTATCAAAACCTATTCAAAAACCAGATTGTCAAGAAGAAGGTACCGTAGTAGTGAGTATTGAGGTAGACCAAAACGGAAAAGTTACTAAAGCAACTCCGGGAGCTAAAGGAACTACAAATTCAGCTTCATGTTTATATGATGCAGCAAAAAAAGCAGCATTAAAAACAAAATGGAACGCTGATGGAAATGCGCCATCAAAACAACGAGGAACAATTATCTACAAGTTTTCTCTTTCAAAATAGCATATCTTAGCAGAATAGCTACAAGGAATAGTTATTCAATAAGGATGTATGCAACAACTAATGAAGAATCAATAAATATAAGTACATGAAATTAACTGTTATCGGAACAGGATATGTAGGGTTGGTATCTGGGGCTTGCTTTTCAGAAATGGGAAATAAGGTGATTTGTGTAGATATCAATCAAGAAAAAATAAATAACCTTCATCAAGGAATTATTCCTATCTACGAGCCAAGATTGGAAAAAATGGTATTGAAGAATATAGATAAGAAAAACTTGTTTTTTACTACGAAGTTAGAGGAAGCAGTCAATGATTCTGAAATTATTTTTATAGCAGTCGATACTCCCATGGGGAAAGATGGTTCCGCCGATTTACAAGATGTATTAGCGGTAGCGAAGGAGGTTGGTCAGAAAATGAATGAAAGACTGATCATTGTTAATAAATCTACTGTACCAGTAGGAACAGCAGATAAAGTAAAAGCTATAATTCAAGAAGAACTTGATAAAAGAAA
Source organism: Tenacibaculum sp. 1_MG-2023 (assembly GCF_030547425.1). Classification (GTDB taxonomy): domain Bacteria; phylum Bacteroidota; class Bacteroidia; order Flavobacteriales; family Flavobacteriaceae; genus Polaribacter. Next base: position 7,215 of record NZ_JAUORH010000014.1, read on the forward strand.
AGTAACGATTGGTTTTGAGATGGTGTCAAATCCTGAATTTTTAAAAGAAGGAGACGCCATCAGTGATTTTATGAAGCCAGATAGAGTGGTGATTGGAGCTGAATCTGAATGCGCATTTAAAAAAATGAAAGAATTATATAGCTCATTTTTTAGAACACATGATCGTTTTATAACAATGGATGTTCGCTCTGCTGAAATGACTAAGTATGCAGCCAATGCCATGCTTGCAACAAAAATATCGTTTATGAATGAAATAGCAAATATATGTGAACGTGTAGGTGCTAATGTAAATAACGTAAGAGTTGGGATTGGATCAGACTCAAGAATAGGATACAGTTTTATTTATCCAGGAGTAGGTTATGGAGGCTCTTGCTTTCCAAAGGATGTAAAAGCTTTAAAAAAGATTGCAGAAGATAATGGTTATGAAGCGCAGTTAATTAAATCAGTTGAAGATGTAAATAATCGTCAAAAGCTTGTAATTACTAAAAAAATAATCAAAAGATTTGGAGAAGATTTAACAGGTAAAACCTTTGGGCTTTGGGGGCTTGCATTCAAACCAGGAACCGATGATATGCGTGAGGCTCCAGCAATTTATGTGATAAAGGAGTTGGTGAAAAGAGGAGCAAAGGTACAGGCTTATGATCCAAAGGCCATGGGAGAGGCAAAAGATTTTTATCTAAAGAATGTTAATAATGTAGTGTATAAGAAAACGAAATACGAAGTCTTATTAAATGCAGAAGCATTAATATTATTAACAGAATGGAAGGAGTTTCGTTCTCCTGATTTTTCAGAAATCGAAAAACAATTGAAAAATTCAGTTATTTTTGATGGAAGAAATCAGTATAATAGTTATAATTTAGAAGAAAAAGGATTTGAATACTATCAAATAGGTAAAAGTAACAGAAGAAATATTCTTCAAGTTATTAAATAATCTCTTTCGTATAATCAACTTGAATTTGTTTTTAAACTTTCTCTTCCGTTAAAAAATAATTATTTAATGACCTATCAACAAGTATTAGATTGGATGTTTGTCCAGTTACCAATGTACCAGCGTCAGGGACAAGCAGCATTTAAAAAAGATCTAACAAATATTATTGCATTGTGTAAAGAACTAGGTAGCCCTCAAGAAAAGTTTAAAACTATTCATGTAGGAGGAACTAACGGGAAAGGGTCTACCAGTCATATGTTAGCATCCATATTACAAGAGGCTGGTTACAAAGTCGGTCTGTACACGTCTCCACATTTAAAAAACTTCACAGAACGTATCCGAATCAACGGAGAAGAAATATCAAGAGGTTCTGTGGTCAAGTTTATAGAAAATAATAAGACCTTTTTAGAAAAACAAGGGTTGTCATTTTTTGAAATGACTGTTGGAATGGCATTTGAAGAATTTTCAAATCAAAAAGTAGATATAGCAGTTGTCGAAGTTGGTTTAGGAGGAAGGCTAGACTCAACCAATATTATTTTACCCGAAGTTTCGGTAATAACTAATATAGGATTAGATCACACACAGTTTTTAGGAGAAACCTTACCAGAAGTAGCTTTTGAAAAAGCTGGAATTATCAAAAGTAATATTCCAGTAGTTATTGGTGAACGTCAAAAAGAAACAGAAAATGTTTTTATTACTAAAGCGGAAGAATGTAATGCCCCAATTGTTTTTGCTTCGGATGAAGAGCAACATTATACAACTGATTTATTGGGTGATTATCAAAAAAACAATGTAAAAACAACAGTAGAAGCCATTCAGCAACTAAAAGGGTTTAATATCTCTGAAGAAAAAATAAAAAAAGGATTGTTAAATGTTGTAAAAAACACCAATTTAAAAGGGCGTTGGCAAGTGTTGCAGGAATATCCAAAAGTAATTTGTGATACAGCGCATAACAAAGAAGGATTGTTTTATACATTGAAACAATTAAAAAAAGAAAATTATAAGCAATTGCATATTGTTTTGGGAGTAGTTTCCGATAAGAATTTGAATGAAATTTTACCAATGTTTCCTAAAAACGCCATTTATTATTTCTGTAAACCAAATATTCCACGAGGGTTGTCGGCAGGTGAATTAAAAAAACAAGCGAATGAATTCGGATTGGGAGGAGAGGTGTTTGGCTCTGTAAGTCAGTCGCTTGAGAGGTCAAAAGAAAATGCGTCCAAAGAGGATGTAATTTATATTGGTGGAAGCACATTTGTAGTGGCAGAAATTTTATAGAAAAAAAATAAAAAAGTTATTGTCAATCTCTAAAACTGTTATATATTTGCATCCGCAATTAACAAGTAAGGGCGCGTAGCTCAGTTGGTTCAGAGCACTTGGTTTACACCCAAGGGGTCAGGGGTTCGAATCCCTTCGCGCCCACAACTCTTACAAAGGTTTAATTGCAGGCGGGCGCGTAGCTCAGTTGGTTCAGAGCACTTGGTTTACACCCAAGGGGTCAGGGGTTCGAATCCCTTCGCGCCCACTGAAAGTCTCATCATTATTTGATGAGACTTTTTTATTTTATAACCTTCTTGTTCATGCAATTTTTTGTAGTTTTGTGAACTTGAAAAATGTTTAATGAGTACTGGTTGAGTAAGAAAATACTAATAATGAGGTGTTTTTATACGTGTAGATAACAGGAAGTTGAGAGGTGAATGTAAAGGATAGGAGGTTAACTAGAAGTTAGAAACCAAAAAATATTAATTGTAAAAAAAAGAACATTGAAAATTAAGGTTTTATTACAGGTGGTTTTTGTTGCTTTTTTGGTGTTAGCTAATACTGAAATGAGAGCTCAAGACGTTCAAGGTCAAATGAGTCAAATACAAATTGATGATTTATCTGATGAACAAGTAGCAAAATACTGGGAAAAAATAAAAGAGGAAGGGTATACTCTAGATCAGGCCTTAGCAATAGCAAAAACTAGAGGAATGTCCGAATTACAAGCTCAAAAGCTTAGAGGAAGAATAGAAAAACTCAAAAATAAACCACAAAATAAAGAAGAGGAAAGAGAAGAAGAAAGTCAAGAGGAAGAAGTAGATAGTACTCAGCTTCTTTTCGGTTTGACGGGAGAAGAAAAAAAGGAAGAAAAAAAAGAAGAACTCTTTGGGTATAGTTTTTTTAATAACCCAAATATTTCGTTTACACCAAATTTAAATATAGCTACACCAGAAAACTATATTATAGGAGCGGGAGATGTTATTTCAATTGACCTTTGGGGAGCAGCAGAGGTCAATTATGAGAAAAAAGTAAACAAACAAGGGGCTATAAATGTAGAAGGAGTAGGGTATATTCAATTAATAGGATTACCAGTTAGTGCTGCAAAATCTAAAATAAAAAATTATTTAAAAAGAATCTATGCAGGAATAGGAGCTTCTTCTAGTAGTTATAATAAAGTAAATGTAGCTGTTTCTATAAAAGAAGTAAGAAATGTTCAAGTAAATATAGTAGGAGAAGTAAAGGTCCCAGGATCATATTCAGTTAGTGCTTTATCTACGGTATTAAATGCCTTGTATGCAGCAGGTGGTCCAACAAAGAATGGTACTTTTAGAAGAATTCAGCTTTTTAGGAGAGGAATGAAGGAAGCTGATTTTGATTTTTATCAGTTTTTAGTAAATGGTTCAGAAGAAGGAAATATAACGGTTCAAGATCAGGATGTAATAATAGTAAGACCTTATGAAAGTAAAATTACTATTGAAGGTGCTATTAAAAGACCAGGTGTTTTTGAGATGAAATCCGAAGAAAGTGTAAAAGACTTATTAAATTATTGTAGTGGTTTCACCTCAAATGCGTATAGACAAAAAATTGTTATAGAGAGAATTAAAGGGGTTCAAAAAGAGATTGTGGAGGTTTCACAAGATAATTTTGATTCTGTGAAAATAAAAGATGGAGATTATATCAAAGTAAACGAAATAGTAGATGAGTTCTTGAATAGAGTAAGTGTTGGAGGAGCTGTTTTTCAGCCTGGTAACTACGAATATAAAGAAGGAATGACGGCTTCTAACTTGTTGCTAAAAGCTGAAGGGGTAACTAAAGAAGCCTTTTTAGATAGAGGGATCATTGTAAGAACATATGATAAGAGCGATAAAGAAACATTATCTTTTTCTCCGAGAAAGGCAATGGAAAATAAAGAGCATATACTTTTAAAGGAAAGCGATAGTATTTACATTTTCACGAAAGAAGAGTTAAAAGAAAAAGAGTTTATTACCATTAATGGAGCGGTGAATAAAGAAGGAGAGTTTGATTTTATGAAAGGAATGCGTGTTGAGGACTTAATAGTATTAGCAGGAGGGTTAAAAGATGGAGCAGACGCAAGTATGATTGATGTATCTAGAAGGTTGAAAGATGGAAGTTTTGAAACTGTTAGTGAAAACTTTGATTTAAGTGCAAGTAAAAATCTAGGTACTGATCACTTAGATAACTTTGTGTTAAAACCGTTTGATATTGTTTCTGTAAGGTATTTAAAAGGGTATACAGAACAAAAAAGAGTAACTATTATAGGAGAAGTTAATTTTGAAGGAGAGTACTCAATTGGTCAAAAAAACCAAAGAATTTCTGATTTAATAGAGCAAGCAGGAGGTTTAACAAAATATGCTTATGAAGAAGGTGCTTTTTTAACCAGGAAGAACAACGAAGAGGAAGATGAAAAGCAATCAGACTTTATAGCTGACTTTGCTCAAAGAGATTCATTATCTGGCAATGTTGAACAGCGTATGAAGAAGAAAAAAGACTTTAAAATAGGAATAGAGTTACAGAAGATATTAGCTTCAGGAGGGAAAAAATCAAAGTATGATATAATTTTAGAAGAAGGAGACGAGTTATTTATCCCTTCTGAAAGACAAACCGTAAAGGTTGAAGGAGAGGTGTTGTCACCATCATTAGTGAGATATGAAAAAGGTAAATCATTCAAACATTATATTGAAAACTCTGGAGGCTTTTCTGAAAACGCAAAAAAAAGTAGAGCGTATATAGTGTATGCAAATGGAGATATTAGAACAACAAAAAAGTTTTTGTTCTTTAAATCATATCCAGATGTTAAACCTGGTGCAGTTATTTTAGTCCCAAAAAAACCAGAGGTAACAAATAAAGTTACAACGCAACAAGTGATAGCTATAACTACAGGTTTAGCTACTTTAGGTGTGTTGGTGAAAACGTTAACTGAGAAATAACTTTAACAAACTATGGAAAGTAAAACTAAATATACTTCTAATGATGAAATAGATTTATTAGAGATATTTAAAACTATCTGGGAGGGACGAAAAACAGTTGTCAAATTTCTTATAGTTTTTGTGGTAATAGGTTTGTTTATAGCTGTTTTTTCAGCTAAGGAATATACGGCGACAACAATTGTGTTACCACAGAGTTCGAATAATAAAGTAGGAGGTAATTTAGGAGGGTTGGCAGCAATGGCAGGGATTAATATAGGAGGTGGTAATTCGGAAGGTATTCCACCTAGCTTGTATCCTAAAGTGGTTCAAAGCATTCCCTTTCAGAAAGCACTTTTAGAAGTGCCATTGAAGTTTTCTAATTTAGAAAAAGAAGTAACTTATAAAGAGTACTACACAAATTATCAAAAATTCAATTTATTATCTGCTATTAAGGAATATACTGTTGGGTTACCAGGAAAGATAGTAGGTCTATTTAAAAAGAAGAAAAGTACATTGTTACATGAGAACGACGTACAAGACTCTATATATGTAATGTCAATAGAAGATAAAAAGCTATTTGATTTATTACAAAGTCAATTTGTGTTAGACGTTAATGATAAAGAAGGGTTTGTTAAAATATCATTTTCAATGACAGAAGCATTACCAGCTGCACAAATGACAAAAAAAACTCAAGAACTTTTACAAAAGACTATAACAGAATTCAAAATACAAAAAGCTAAAGAGCAATATAAGTTTATAGAAGAACGCCATAAGGAAGTTAGGAAAGACTTTGTGGAAAAACAATCTATATTGGCTAATTTTAGAGATAAAAACCAAGGTTTGATACTGTCTCGTTCTCAATCACGTTTAGAACGATTACAGTCAGACTATAACTTAGCCTACGAAGTATATTCTGAATTAGCAAAACAATTAGAAACTCAAAAAATTAAGTTGAAAGAAGACACTCCTGTTTTCACAGTAATAGAGCCAGTGAGTGTGCCCGTAATAAAATCAAAACCAAAAAGGCTTTTCATAATAGTTATATGGACTTTTATAGGTTTCATTATGGGGGTGTTGAGTCTTTTTATAAAAGTTTTTTTTAATTCCCTTAAAGATAAAATAAAAGTGTAAGTTTTGAAAAAAGTTAGTGTAGAACTTATAAAATAATTAAAAATGAGTAAAAAAATATGTGTAGTTGGGCTTGGTTATGTAGGATTACCTTTAGCGCATGCATTTGCAGCAAAAAAATATAATGTTGTTGGTTTTGATATTAATGATAGAAGGATAGAAGAATTAAATACAGGTTATGACAGAACCCAAGAAATAGAAAAAAATCAGCTAGATGATGTTAAAAGTTATATAAAATATACCGCAAATATAAAGGAAGCTGAAGACTGTACAATTTTTATAGTAACGGTTCCTACTCCAATAGATGCTAACAATCGTCCTAATTTAACACCTTTAATAGATTCCTCTGGGTTAGTTGCTGATGTTTTGAAAAAAGGAGATATTGTTATTTATGAATCCACAGTTTATCCTGGGGTGACAGAAGAGGTATGTGTTCCTGAGCTAGAAAAGAACTCAAAATTAAAATTTAATAAAGATTTTTTCTGCGGTTATAGCCCAGAGAGGATTAATCCAGGAGATAAAGAACATACAGTAACAAAAATTCTTAAAGTAACTTCTGGCTCAACGCCTGAGATAGCAAATGAAGTTGATGAATTGTATAAATCAATAATTGTTGCAGGTACTCATAAAGCATCAAGTATTAAAGTAGCTGAAGCAAGTAAAGTTATTGAGAATACACAAAGAGATGTCAATATAGCTTTAATTAACGAGCTTGCGTTGATTTTTGATGCAATGAATATTGATACAAATGAAGTTTTAGCAGCAGCAGCAACAAAATGGAATTTTATAAAATTATCACCAGGTCTTGTTGGTGGTCATTGTATAGGTGTAGACCCTTATTATTTAACCTTTAAAGCAGAAGAGTTAGGGTACAAACCTAATCTTATATTAGGTGCTCGGCAGATTAATAATGGAATGGGGAAATATATTGCCGAGAATACGGTAAAAGTAATGATAGCTAATGACAAAAAAATTAATAAATCAAACGTATTAATTCTAGGTGTAACTTTTAAAGAAGATTGTCCAGATATGAGAAATACAAAAGTTGTGGATATTATCGAAGAATTAAAGGTTTATGGGTGTAATGTCGACGTATATGATCCATGGGTAGATCCAAATGGAGATTATAGTAGTTACAAGCATGGAGTAATTGAAAATCCTTTTGAATCAACAAAAAAGTATGATTCTATTATTGTTGCAGTTGCTCACAAACAGTTTAAGGAGTTAACAGGTAAAGATTATGAAAAGATATCAAAAGATATACCCGTTATTATGGATATAAAAGGAATAGTAAAAAATCCAAATTGGAGATTATAAATGAAAAATTTTGCACTAATAGGGGCTTCAGGATATATTGCCCCAAGACACATGAAAGCGATTAAAGAAACTGGAAATAATTTGATAGCGGCGCTAGATCCTTACGATGGTATAGGGGTTATGGATAGTAATTTCCCTGAAGCAAACTTTTTTACAGAGTTTGAAAGGTTTGATAGGTTTGTTGATAAATGGCATAGAGATAATACAGGAAAAAGAATAGATTATATTTCAATTTGTTCTCCAAATTATTTGCACGATTCTCATATCAGGTTTGCTTTAAAAAATGGAGCAGATGCTATTTCTGAAAAACCTCTTGTGTTAAACCCTTGGAATATAGACCAATTAAAGATTATAGAAAAAGAATCGGGTAAAAAAGTTTATAATATACTTCAATTAAGGCTACACCCTTCAATAATAGCTTTAAAAGAAAAAGTAACAAAGGAGTTGGAATTAAATCCAAACAAGGTATATGATATAGATTTAACATATTTAACTTCTAGAGGAAAATGGTATTTTGTTTCATGGAAAGGAGACGAATCTAAATCTGGAGGTATTGCTTCTAATATCGGAGTACATTTTTATGATATGTTATGTTGGATTTTTGGTGAAGTACAAGAAAATACGGTTCACTTAAAAGAGGCAGATGCAAATGCAGGAAGTTTTAGACTTAAAAATGCAAATGTAAGATGGTTTTTATCTGTAAACTACGATTATATTCCAGAAGAGGTTAAAATGAAAGGTTTACGTACTTATCGATCAATAACTGTTGACGGTGAAGAGATTGAATTCAGTGGTGGATTTACAGATTTACATACTCGTAGTTATGAGGAGATCTTAAAAGGAAACGGTTTTGGTTTAGATGAAGCTTATGGGTCTATTAGCACAGTGTCTACAATTAGAAACTTAGATCCAATAGGATTAAAAGGAGAATATCATCCATTTTGTAAAAAAGTTATAAATGGCTAAATATTTTGTACATGAGTCTTCTTTTATAGATGAAGATGTTAGTATAGGAGACAATACTAAGATATGGCACTTTAGTCATATATTATCTAAAAGCAAAATAGGAGAGAATTGTTCTTTTGGGCAAAACTGTGTGATTGGTCCTAATGTTAAGGTAGGTAATGGCGTAAAAGTACAAAACAATATCTCTATTTATGAAGGAGTTGAGGTAGAAGATGACGTTTTTCTTGGGCCATCAATGGTATTTACCAATGTAGTTAATCCAAGAAGCTTTATTGTCAGAAGAGAAGAGTTTAAAAAAACATTATTAAAGAAAGGTTGTTCGATAGGCGCAAATGCAACAATTATTTGTGGTGTTACAATCGGTGAGTATGCTTTAGTGGGGTCTGGAGCTGTTGTTAATAAAGATGTAAAGCCTTACGCATTAATTGTAGGTGTACCAGGCAAACAAATAGGCTGGGTAAGTAAAGCAGGAAATACGTTAAAATTTGATAAAAATAACAGAGCTGTAGATACTTTCGATAATAGTAGATATAGAATTATAGATAACCAATTAATCGAGGAAAAGGAATAGAATGAAAATAGATTTTGCAAAACTTCAATATCAGTATCAATTATATAAAAAAGAAATAGACACTTCAATACAAGCCGTATTGAATAAATCTAATTATATAATGGGTGAAGAGGTTTCTGAGTTAGAAAAATCTTTAGAGGAGTTTACTGGGGTTAAACATGCGATATCGTGTTCTTCTGGAACAGATGCTTTATTGTTAGCAATGATGAGCTTAAATATTAAACCAGGAGAAGAAATCATAACAACACCTTTTACTTTTGTAGCTACTGCTGAAACAATTGCTTTTTTAGGTATCAAACCAGTGTTTGTTGATATTGATGAGACAACATATAATATTGATTCTTTAAAGATAGAAGAAGCAATTACCACAAAAACAAAGGCTATTATGCCTGTTTCTTTGTATGGACAACCAGCAGATATGGACGTTATTCAAAAAATAGCGGATAAACATGGTTTAAAAGTAATAATAGATGGTGCGCAATCATTTGGTTCAAGATATAATGGTCAAACAGATAGTAATTTAGGAGATATTTCAACAACTTCTTTTTTTCCCGCAAAACCTTTAGGGTGTTTTGGAGATGGAGGGGCTGTATTTACTAATGATAGTAAGTTGGCAGAAAGAATGAAGTCATTACGACTACATGGTCAGTCTAAAAGGTATCATCATAAACACATTGGAATAGGAGGTAGGTTGGACACTCTTCAAGCAGCTGTTTTAAATGTAAAGTTGAAGCATTATACAAAAGATTTAAAGTTAAGGCAAGAAGTAGCAAATAACTATACTAAAACAATTGATAACTTAGATGTTGTAAAACCTTTTGTTGAAGAGAATTGTACTTCAGCATGGGCGCAATATTCAATTAGAGTTAAAAACAGAGAAGAGTTACAAGTAAAGTTAAAAGAAAATGGAATTCCTACAGCTGTTCATTACCCAATGCCATTGCATTTACAGGAATGTTTTGAATATTTAGGATATAATGAAGGTGACTTTCCTGTTTCTGAACTTGTTTCAAAAGAAATTTTAAGCTTGCCAATGAATCCTTATTTAACAGAAGAAGAAATAAAGTATATTTCTAATGAACTTTAAGAAATTTTTTCTAAAGTCCGATTTTTCAAAAAATGTACTTACGTTAATGACGGGCACGGCTTTGGCTCAAGCTTTGCCTATATTAATAAGCCCTATATTAACACGTTTATATTCAGATAAAGACTTTGGATTATTTTCCTTATATTCTTCAATAGTTATGGGGATATTAACCATAGGCTCTTTAAGATATAATATGGCTATTGTATTGCCCAAAAAAGATGAAGAAGCTAAACAATTAGTGAAGTTAAGTAGGAAGATAATATCGATAGTTTCAATTATAGCCACATTTTTCTTAGTTTATTTTAGTAAGACTATTGTAGAGCAAATTAATGGTAGTGGAATTGAGAAATATTTTTTTATAGCGGGTGTAAGTATCTTTGTTCTAGCTCAAATAGAAGTGATTCGTTACTATTTAAATAGAAAAAAAAAATATAAATTAATAAGTAAAGCAAAAGTATACCAAAGTGGCGGAAGTAGTTTTTTTCAAGTTCTTTTTGGAGTTTTTCCTATGTCGGGAGGAGTAACAGGAATGATTTTTGGAGTTTTAGTGGGGCAGATAATGGGACTTTACTACCTTTTTAAAAGAACAAAAAATGAATTTAATAATGTTGCTAATAATGATAAATTCTTGTTAAAGAAGTACCAAAAAATGCCATTATTGAATGGCCCTAATGCAGTGGTAGACGCGATAAGAGTAAATGGAATAAATATAATGATAGCTAGGTTGTTTTCAAGCATGTTTTTAGGTCAGTTTGCTCTTGCATGGCGAGTCCTACAATCTCCTCTAGGGTTAATTAATGGAGCTTTGTCACAGGTGTGTTTTCAGCGATTATCAGTATTGGAAAAGTATGAGCATTATTCTTTTCTTAAAAAAAGTGTTGTTAGATCCTTTTTATTAGGAATTATTCCCTTTACAGTTCTTTACTTTTTTGCACCAATCATTTTTTTATTTATTTTTGGTGAAAGTTGGGGAATTGCTGGTAAAGTAGCTAGTTATTTAAGCCCTTGGCTCTTTTTAAACCTAATTACTTCTCCAATTTCTACTTTTTTTATTGTAGTTGAAAAACAAGGCCTTTTATTATTGTATGCTGTTTTTTATATGTTGGTGCCTTTTATTGTTATATGGGGGTTCAGAACTGATTTTTTACTAGCAATTCAAGGATTATCAATTTCAATGAGCATAATGCTTTTAATTTTTGTAGCTATGGTTTTAATTACCAGTAAAATAAATCAAAAGCCTGTTTATGGTAAATAAAATATCATTAAGGTTTCCAATAGAATTAATAATTACTTTAATAATTACTTTAATTATCTGTAGAGAGTCTTTGTTACAAACATTTTATAGCTCTACAGTATTTAACTCAGGTATTTTAACCTTGGTAATACTTCTTATTAATTTTACTAATTTTTCAAAAAAAGTAAAGTTACTTTTACCTTTACTTACTTTTATGATACTGTCAGTATTGTTAAATAGTGTGTATATAGAAAAAGGTGGATATATAACTTTCGGGCTATCAACTTTAAGTTTTATGTTATTGTTTATAAATATAAAAAGAATAGATATTAGAAAGTTATATAATTATATATCTTTTATTGTATTTCTTTTTTTATTTATCATTTATTATTTCTATTTAATGGGGTTACAAGTAATTCCTAGTCACATATTTTATGTACTTGCTGGACCTTTCCAAAATCAGAATCAAACAGGTATGATATTATTGTGTTTATCAGCCATTATTACGAGTTTGCAAAGATCTACTAAGTTAAACCATATTATGTTATTTTTGTTAACCGTCTCTATTATCCTCACACAATCACGAGCTGCAATGTTAGGGGTGTTTATAATTTTAACGTTTTACTATAGAAAGAAGTTAATATTATTAACACCAATATTAATAATATTGAGTATTCAAGTGATTAGACTTTACGCAGATGTTTTTGAGCGTCTTATACATAAAATAACAACTGGAGGTTCCAGTTACCGAGTCGAATTTTGGACTGAAGCATTAAACAACATGCAAAATAATATTTTAACATTTTTTTTTGGTAATGGAGTTAATGTAACAACTGTAGAGCTTTATGGAGAATCGTTGAGCTTACATAGTAGTTATGTGAATTTTATTGTAGCATATGGTTGGCTTGCAACTGTGTTTTTAATTTTGTTAATATTTTATATACTTTATGAAGCCAAAAAAAATGATAATTTAATTTTTGTAAGCTTATTAAGTTTGTTAGCTCATGGTTTTTTTGAAACAAGCTTATTTTTAGGTTTTTCTATATGCTGGATGTCTTTTATTTTAATGTTTTCTTTAAGAAAGCTTATAAACACATAAACTTATGAATATTGTTGTATTGCCATATAATTATCCAAATATTTATAGTGATATTTCAGCTATTTTTATACAAGATCAAGCCGAGGCAATGAGTAATTTAGGTCTTGATGTAAGGGTTGTTGGAGCAGTTCCTATATCATTAAAACAAGTCTTTAAGAGAAAAAAGATATATTTTGGAAATGTTAAGTATGTTAAAAATAATGTAACTGTACACCTTCTTTTATACCCTTCAGTTCCAAAACTAAAAAAAATTAATAGTTTTTTTAGAAATGTTATAAATAACTTTTTGTTAAATAAATCTCACAAGCATAAACCAATAGATGTAATTCACGTACATAATAGTATAGCAGGAAAATCAGCTTTCAATATGTATGAAAAAAAACAGATTCCATATATTATTACAGAGCATTCTTCTGCTTATGTCAGGAATTTAGTTTCTAAGAAAGAAATCGTAGAATATAGAAATATTTATAAACATGCTAGTTGTAGAATTGCTGTAAGTAAACAGTTTTGCGCTGTTTTGAAAGATATTTTTGCTTTAGAGTTTACTTATATTCCAAACATTGTGAATCAGGATTTTTTTTTTCGTAAACCAGAGAAAACTAAAAAAGAAATTATCTTTATTAATGTAGCAAACCTTCTTAAAAATAAAAATCAAGAGCTTTTAATTAAGGCTTTTGCAAAAACTTTTAGAGAAGAAAAAGTAAAGCTACACATATTAGGAGCAGGTCCTGAATATAATAATTTACAAAACTTAATTATTAAGTTGAATGTAGAAGATAAAATTATCTTATTTGGTAAATCGAACAGAGACAAAGTTATATATGAGTTACAAAAATCAGATGTTTTTGTATTATCAAGCATTTATGAAACTTTTGGGGTCGTATTAATAGAGGCAATGGCTTGCGGATTACCTGTTATTTCAACAAAATGTGGAGGCCCAGAGTCAATAATAACCAACAAAAGTTTAGGAGAGTTAGTTAAAAGTAATATAGACGAGCTATCTGCAGCAATGTATAAAGTATATAATAATTTAAGAGCTTATGACAATAATGAGATTAGTAACTTTGTAGAAGATAATTTTTCTGAGAAAGTGATAGCTAATAAACTTAATAATATTTTAAATAATGTTGTGTTTTTTGAAAGGTAAAATGTCAAGTGAAGCTTAAATATTATATAATAAAAGTTGTAAATTTTAGCTAGTTAAAGTTGCTTGTGAAATGATAACGATATGTAATAAAGTTACCAGTGTAACTCAAGTTGTTTATAATAATATAATGAAACAATATCATATATTTGAGGCTCATTAATAGAGGGAAAAACTTATATCAAAAGAATAAGTCAATAAATTTGAAACTTCAAGGATAAGTTGGTCAAAGACATATAGAATACATCTTATTTAGAACAAAATTTTATAGAAACATAAGGAGGTTTAAAAAAGCAAAATATAATGAAAAAAAGAGTAGTTCATTTAACTTCAGTACATGCTAGAAATGATGTTAGAATTTTCGTAAAGCAATGTAAAAGTCTTCAGCAAGCGGGTTATGATGTTTCAATCGTAGTTGCTGATGGCTTAGGAGATGAAGTTAAAGAAGGAATAAAATTTTATGATGTAGGGAAACTACAAGGCAGGTTTAAACGCTTTACCAAAACGACTCAAAACGTTTTTAAAAAAGCAAAAGAACTAAATGCAGATGTGTATCATTTGCACGACCCTGAATTAATGCCTATAGGAATAAAATTAAAAAAGTTACATAAAAAAGTTATTTTTGATGCCCATGAAGATTTACCAAAGCAGTTACTATCAAAACCCTACTTAAATAAGTTTTTATTAAAAATAATTTCAAAGTTGGTGGCAAAATATGAAAAGTATGCGACAAAAAAAATTGATTATATTATTGCAGCTAGCCCTTTTATTAGAGACAAGTTTTTAAAAATTAATAAAAATACAATAGATGTAAATAACTTTCCAATTATTCAAGAGTTGAATACTACTACCCTTTGGAAAGATAAAAAGGATGAAGTTTGCTATATAGGGGGGATTTCAACAATTCGAGGGATAAAGGAAGCTGTAGAGGCTTTTAATGTTAAAAGTATTGTAAGGCTTAATCTAGCTGGTAATTATGTTGAAGATAATCTTAAAGAGTGTTTAGAACAAAAAAAAGGATGGAGTTCAGTAAATGAGCATGGTTTCGTGAATAGAAATGAAGTTCAAAATATTTTATCAAGATCTAAAGCTGGTTTAGTAACACTATACCCAACCATAAACTATCAAGACGCATTACCCGTAAAAATGTTTGAGTATATGCTAGCAGGTATTCCCGTAATTTCTTCCAACATTCCTTTGTGGAAAAAGATTGTAGAAAACCATAATTGCGGTATATTGGTAAATCCGTTAAAACCAAAAGAAATTAGAGAAGCTATTATGTATATAATTGAGAACCCTGAAGAAGCGGAAAGAATGGGAAGGAATGGTAAACAAGCGGTTTTAGAAAAATATAATTGGAATATAGAAAAAGAAAAATTAATATCAGTTTATAAAGAAATAACGAAATAATATGAAAATAGTAACTATTTTAGGTGCTAGACCTCAATTTATAAAGGCTGGAAGTGTGAGCCGTGAAATTTCAAAACACGATACAATTCAAGAAATAATAATACACACTGGTCAGCATTACGACACAAATATGAGTGATATTTTCTTTGACGAAATGAAAATACCAAAACCAGATTACTTTTTAGGTATTGGGGGGAAAACTCATGGAGCCATGACCGGACAAATGATTGAAAAAATAGAAGAAATAGTTGTAAAAGAACAACCAGATTGGGTTTTAGTTTATGGAGACACTAATTCGACACTTGCAGGGGCTATTGTTACGAGTAAATTACATATAAAATTAGCACATATAGAAGCAGGTTTACGAAGTTTTAATATGAAAATGCCTGAAGAAGTAAATAGAATTCTTACAGATAGAGTTAGTAATCTACTACTTTGCCCTACCAACACCGCAGTACATAATTTAAAAAAAGAAGGATACGATAATATTAATTGTAAGATTGTAAACTCTGGAGATGTAATGCAAGATGGAGCTTTATTTTATAAAGAGTTAGCTATTAAGCCTAAAATAGAAGTTAAAGAAAGTTTTATTTTATCCACTATTCATAGAGCTGAAAATACAAATGATGTACATAGGTTAAGAAGCATATTTGAAGCTCTTGAAATAATAGCGAAAGAAAGCCAAGTAATATTACCCCTACACCCTAGAACAAAGAAAGTATTAAAAGAAAATAATATTAATTTATCCACTAATATTACAGTTATAGATCCAATAGGTTATTTGGAAATGGTATGGTTAATTAATAATTGTAAGTTAGTAATGACCGATAGTGGCGGTTTACAAAAAGAGGCTTTCTTTTTTAAGAAACCATGTGTAACATTGAGAGATGAGACTGAGTGGGCTGAATTAGTAGAAAATAATGCGAATATTTTAGTAGGGGCAAACAAAGAAGCTATTTTAAATGGATACAAAATAATGAAAAATGCGAATATCGATTTCTCTTTAAATTTATTTGGAGGAGGTAAAGCAAGTGAGAACATTATAGGTGAATTATTAAAGTTTTAAAAATTATTATTAATAAAGCTAGCAAAAAAAAGAGTAAAAAATTTTCAGCAAAAGACTAATTTATAAGTATGAGTAATGAGAAAAAACTCAATAGAACTTCTAGTTATTTTTTGTAGTAAAGATGATGTTTGATAAGAGAATAAGTTAGAATATTGAATGAGAAAAAACAATGAGTACTGTAAATGTTTTCATAAAAGGAGATACTATTTACAGTCAATAAATTTAAGAACAAATTAATAGTATGTTTTAAAGAGGATGAAAAGAGTTTTGTTTTTAACGGATAATTTCTATCCCGAATTAAATGCTCCAGCCACCAGAACACTTGAACACTGTAAAGTTTGGGTTAAAAAAGGGTATGATGTAACTGTAATAACTGGTGCTCCTAACTTTCCAAAAGGGAAAGTATTCAAAGGATATAAGAATAAAATATTTCAAAAAGAAAAAATTGAAGGAATTAATGTAATCAGGGTGTGGACTTATATTACAGCAAATGAAGGGTTTTTGAAAAGAGTATTTGATTATTTAAGTTTTATGATTAGCTCATTCTTTGTTGGAATATTTTTAAAGACAGATATAATTATAGCTACTTCTCCACAATTCTTTACTGCTATTTCAGGAAGATGGTTAGCTTTTTGGAAAAGAAAAAAATGGGTAATGGAAGTAAGAGATATCTGGCCAGAATCTATCAAAACTGTTGGGGTGATGAAGGACGGTGTAGCAATACGTTTTTTCGAATTTTTAGAAAAAAGAATGTATAAAAGTGCACACAAAATTATAGTAGTTACAAATGGTATTAAAGACTATATAGTTAAAGAACATAGTATCGATTCAGAGAAAATAGAAGTTATAAGAAATGGTGTAAATAAGGAATTTTTTTATCCAACTCCTAAAAAAGAAAGATTACTTAAAGAGTTAGGTGTAGAGAAAAAAATCATAGTAAGTTATATAGGTACTCATGGAATGGCTCACGCTTTAGATTTTATTTTAAAGTCGATTAAAGAAGTTTCTGAAGATTATCATTTCTTATTTATAGGTGAAGGAGCGGAAAAGGATAGGTTAATTCAATTGAAAAATGAGTTGAAGTTAAGAAATGTTACTATGATAGGAATGCAACCTAAAAATAAAATTAGAGATTATATATCAATATCAGACATAAGTCTTGTTAACTTGAAAAAATCAGACACTTTTAAAGGAGCTATTCCTTCAAAAATATTTGAAAATGCTGCAATGTATAAACCTATATTATTAGGACTAGAAGGTGAAGCGAAAGACATTATTGAGAGGTATGGAATAGGAGTGTCTTTTACACCTGAAAATAAAATAGCTTTTTTAAAACAACTAGATTGTTTAAGTGAAAAAAAGATTAAAAAAGAAGGGTTTGACAAGTTTATAGAAGATTTTAATAGAACTAATTTAGCTATTAAAATGATAAATTTTATAACTATTTAAAAGAATAATAAAAGTACTAATATCAACTAGAAGATAAAAAAAGAAGAATAAATTTTTTAATGCCAGTAACTTTCTTAATTTTGCGTTAAAATTCCATGCTATTATGTTGTTAGGCTTATTGGGTGTATTTTTGTTAGGGTCTTTTTTAGTAACCTATTGTATTATACCTAAAATAATTAAAGTAGTATTTCATAAAAAACTACTAGATGAACCTAATATAAGGAGTTCTCATAAAAAAGTAACACCAACATTGGGAGGGGTCGCTTTTTTTATAACTATAATTTTATCTTTTTTCTTTTTGAAAAAATGGGATGAAGATATAATAAGTTTAAATTTAATGGTGAGCTTGACTGTTTTGTTTATAATTGGTTTGAAAGACGACCTAGTAGCATTGTCAGCTACTACAAAATCGATTGCCCAAATATTAGCGATAACTTTTTTAGTATATGATAATAATTTGTTGATAGAATCTCTGGGAGGTTTTTTGGGGGTAACTCAATTAAATTATTGGGTTTATTTATTCTTTGTTTATTTTTCAGTTTTCTTTATAATAAATTCATTTAACCTAATTGATGGTATTGATGGTTTAGCTTCTTCAGTTGGAATAACAATATTTACATTTTTTGCTGTTATTTTTTACTTTTTAGAACAAAATTATTATTTCTTTCTATGCATGGTTATCGTAGGGACACTACTAGCTTTTTTGACTTATAACTTATCTGAAAATAAAAAGATATTTATGGGGGATACCGGTTCTATGATTATAGGCTTTCTAATAGCTGTATTGGCATTAAAAATACTATCATATCAAAAAGAAATTGGGTCTATAGGAGTTTTACCTGAAAATTTACCTATAATTATAACTTCAATAATATCAATCCCTATTCTTGATACTATAAGGGTTTTTATTATTAGAACTGTAAATAAAAAAAGCTTTTTTATAGCAGATAGAAATCATGTACACCATATTTTTATAGATAGAGGTTTTACTCATAAAAAAACAACACTTTTTATAGTTATAATAAACATGATTATTACATTGATAATATATTTGTTGTCAATGAGATTTAATAGTTTTATTTTATTATTGTTTTTTGTTTTATTATCAATGGTTTTTTATTTAGCAATTTTTTATTTGTTAAAAAAAAATGAGTCTAATGACTTAAAAAAAAACGCTAATTTTCTAAATAGAGTAGCAGACTCCATTTTAAGTGTGTTTTTATAGAAAAAGAAGCTTCTTTTACAACAATAGAGATACTTTTTACACTAAACTTAATTAATCTTCACATATTGTATTTTAACAGACACATTAAAAATTTCTTATAAACGCAAAAAATACTAGTAACAGGTGGTTTAGGGTTTATAGGATCTCATGTAGTAGTGGAGTTACAAAACTCAGGTTTTGAGGTAGTGATTATCGATGATTTATCAAATTCTAGAATAGAAGTATTAGAGCAAATTACTGAGGTTACTGAAATTAAACCTGAATTCCATCAAATTGATCTACGAGATAAAAAAGCAGTGTATAACTTTTTTAATGAGAATAAAATAGAAGGAGTTATACATTTTGCTGCTTTTAAGGCTGTAGGAGAAAGTGTTCAAAAGCCATTGGATTATTACGAGAATAATATCAATGCTTTAGTTTATCTGTTACAAGAAATGAAAGATCGGAATGTTGATCATTTTATTTTTAGTTCGTCATGTACAGTATATGGACAAGCAGATAAGTTACCAATTACAGAAAAAGCACCTATTAAACTAGCGAAATCTCCCTATGGTAATACCAAGCAAATAGGAGAAGAAATAATTAAAGATAGTTGTAAGGCTTATAATATGAATGCCATAGCTTTGCGATATTTTAATCCTATAGGAGCTCATGAGTCTATAAAGATAGGAGAGTTACCATTAGGTGTTCCACAAAACTTAATTCCATTTATTACACAAACAGCTGCTGGTATTAGAGAAGAACTAGCTGTTTTTGGAGATGATTACCCAACATCAGATGGTACTGCTATTCGTGATTATATTCATGTTGTAGATTTAGCAAAAGCGCATGTAAAAGCATTACAACGTTTGTTGAACAAGCAAAATAAAGAGAATTTTGAGTTTTTCAATGTGGGAACAGGTAAAGGAAGTTCTGTAATGGAGGTTATAAAAGCTTTTGAAAAGGTGACCCAACAACCGTTAAATTACAGAATAGCAGCACGAAGAGAAGGAGATATTACATCTGCCTACGCTGATACAACTAAAGCTAATGAAGTTTTAGAATGGAAGCCTCAAGAAACATTAGAAGAAGCATTACTATCCGCTTGGAAATGGCAGCAAAAACAGTCATAATTTAAACCGTAGGGTGAAACCTTAAGGTTGTGAGGAGTTATCCTTTTTAATAAGGTTTTCCACATTTGTTATCACCCAGTTCGAAATGACGTTTTGTTTATCATTTCTGTAAAGAGAAATCTTTTGACTCAACGTAGTTAAACTGAAAGGATGAATAATGTATAATCAATAATTAAGAACTCCAAATTCCTCACTAAAAACTAAAAATTGAGAACCTCATTCCCTAATAGTTTATTTTTTCTATACATTAGCAGTATCATAGATGGGGTAAACAGATTACAAAAATGATAAAATCATAATTCATAAATCAAAATTGTACTAAATGAAGGGCATCATATTAGCAGGAGGTTCAGGAACACGATTATATCCAATAACGAAAGGAGTATCAAAGCAGTTACTTCCGGTATATGATAAACCGATGATTTATTACCCGTTATCAGTATTAATGCTGGCTGGCATTCGAGAGATTTTGATTATTTCTACTCCTGATGATGTACCAAGTTTTCAAAAATTATTAGGTGACGGTAATGATTTAGGAGTACACTTAAGTTATGCAGAACAACCTTCACCTGATGGATTAGCACAAGCTTTTATAATAGGAGAAGAATTTATAGCGAATGATGATGTTTGCTTGATTTTAGGAGATAATATTTTTTATGGTCATGGATTGCCAGAAATGCTTCAAGCTGCCATTCAAAATATAAAAAAAGAGAATAAAGCTACTGTTTTTGGATATAATGTAAAAGATCCTCAACGTTACGGAGTAGTAGATTTTGATGAGAGTGGAAATGCAATTTCTATTATTGAAAAACCAGAAAATCCAAAATCAAATTATGCAGTGGTTGGTTTGTATTTTTATCCGAATGATGTAATTCAAATAGCTAAAAATGTAAAGCCATCACAAAGAGGAGAGTTGGAAATTACTTCTGTAAATCAGCATTATTTAGAATACGAACAGTTAAAGGTTGAGTTAATGGGGCGTGGTTTTGCTTGGTTAGATACAGGAACACACGATTCTTTATTAGAAGCTAGTCAGTTTATAGAAACGATTGAAAAGCGTCAAGGTTTAAAAGTAGCCTGTATAGAAGAAATAGCGCTCTATATGGGATATATCAATAAAGAGCAAGTAAAAAAGTTAGCTGAATCTTTGAAAAAAAATAGCTACGGACAATATCTATTAAACTTAGCAAAAGAAAAATAATGATTTTTACAAAAACGGATATCCTTGAAGTTGTAGTTATAGAGCCTAAAGTTTTTGAAGATCAAAGAGGATATTTCTTTGAATCTTTCAATCAAAAGGAATTTGAAGAACACATCGGACAAATAAGTTTTGTTCAGGATAACGAATCGAAATCGATCTATGGGACTTTACGTGGCTTACACTTTCAAAAGCCACCTTTCGCACAAGCTAAGTTAGTACGTTGTATTCAAGGGAATGTGCTAGATGTTGTGGTTGATGTTAGAAAGAATTCACCTACTTATGGTAAATATATAGCTGTAGAGCTATCCGAAGAAAATAAAAAACAATTATTCATTCCAAGAGGTTTTGCACATGGATTTGTAACCTTATCTAAAGAAGCTGTTTTTGCATATAAGGTGGATAACTGGTATGCTCCAGAATATGACTCAGGAATTATATGGAATGATGCTACTTTGAATATTGATTGGAAAATTAATTCAGAAGAGGCAATACTTTCTCCAAAAGACCAACAACTTTCAACTCTTAAAGAGCTAGAAACTCCATTTATTTATTAGTAAATTTGAAAAGTTTATATAGTAAACTTTTATGAGGAACATATTAATTACTGGAGGAGCGGGGTTTATTGGCTCGCATGTGGTACGTTTGTTTATACACAACTATCCTGATTATAATATCATCAATTTAGACCTTCTAACATATGCTGGAAATTTAGAAAATTTAAAAGATATTGAAGGTAAATCTAATTACACCTTTGTAAAGGCTGATATTTGTGATTATGATGCTGTAGCTGATGTTTTTTCAAAATATAAGATAGATGGAGTAATTCATTTAGCAGCAGAGTCGCATGTCGATCGTTCTATAAAAGACCCTTTTTCATTTGCCAAAACGAACGTAATGGGAACCTTAAGCTTATTACAAGCCGCTCAGAACTATTGGGAAGGTGATTTTAACAAGAAGTTGTTTTATCATATATCTACAGATGAGGTATATGGTTCTTTAAACGAAAAAGGTTTTTTTACAGAAACAACAGCTTATGATCCTCATTCACCGTATTCAGCATCTAAAGCATCTTCAGATCATTTTGTAAGAGCATTTCATGATACTTATAACTTACCCGTTGTAATTTCTAACTGTTCAAATAATTATGGATCACATCAGTTTCCTGAGAAGTTAATTCCGCTTTTTATCAATAATATCAAAAATAATAAGCCTTTACCAATCTATGGAAAAGGAGATAATGTAAGAGATTGGCTGTTTGTAAATGATCATGCAAAGGCAATCGATGTTATTTTTCATAAAGGAAAATTAGGAGAAACTTATAATATAGGAGGTTTTAATGAATGGAAAAATATCGATTTGATAAAAGTTTTGATAAGTACTGTAGATAGGTTGTTAGGAAGAAAAGAAGGAGCATCCGAAAAACTAATTACTTTCATAAAAGATAGGGCAGGTCATGATTTTCGTTATGCAATAGACGCATCAAAGCTTAAAAATGAGTTAGGGTGGGAACCTTCTTTACAATTTGAAGAAGGAATAAAGAAAACAGTTCAATGGTATTTAAAAAATGAAGAATGGGTAAAAAATGTAACTAGTGGAGAGTATCAAAAATATTATGATGAAATGTATGAATAAAAAAAATCCAAAACTTAAGTTTTGGATTTTTTATCATATAATTTAAAGACTTATCTCAGTCTACTCAAACTTAAGTCTTCATTGTATTTAACAATAAATAAACCTTGGTTTCCACTACTTCCGAATGTTTTTTTCTGATAATCAAATTTGTTTTCAATTCGTAAAGACACTCCTTTTTTAAAGGTTTTTGTGAGCTTATTACCAGAAGCTAAACGCATTAAAACATCATATGTTACATCAAAACCTTTAACAGCATAGTCTGAAGGAATAGTGTTGTTTTTTTGTAAGTATTTAGTATTAAAAGCTTTAGTTTCTATAGCTTCTTCGTCTGTGTATGTGTTTGAAACATAAGTGAAGTTAACACTAGCTAGTTTGTTATTATCAATTTTATCATAAGCGTCACCTTTATCTAATGTAAATACTTGGACTTTAACTTCATCAGGAATTCCAATCATACTATTAAGAGCATCAGCTACAACAACATTATCATCAGAAGCAATAATAACCCAATTATGTCTTTTTGAAGACATTTTACTTGTAAAGCGGGCTCTTTTTATATAACCTTTTTCAGGCTTTAAAACATGTATAGTATTAATACTATCATGTCTCTTTAGCTCAGAAATAATTTTAGAAACTTTTGTATTTGTGTCTTTTTCATCATCACTAACAATAAAAATCTCTTGATCTTTATAACTATCTTTTAAATAAGAAGCCAAATACTCCGCATAATTATCTTTCTCAGGAGAAGCTTTGACTAATTTAGATGAAGTAAATTTACTTTGTTTACTAGAGTAGTGAGGGAAAACAACAGGCGCATTCACATCACGAGCAACAACTTCTGCTTTGTCAGAGTAAAAAGGTCCGATAACAACATCAGTATTTTCTAGCTTTTTATTTTTTAATAGGGTAGCAATATTTTTGCCTCTATTTCCTGTATCAAAAATATTTACATTTACTAGTACTCCTTGTTTTTTAATAGAGTCGATAGCCATTTCAGCTCCCATGTAAAAATCAGTAACCATATTTGCTAGTTGATTGCCTTCAAAAATATCTTTACTCGATTTAGAGCTATATTCATTTGCTTTAAAAGGAAGTAAAATAGTAAGGTTTATAGAGGTGTTTACTTCAATAGAATCTTTATAAAAAGTATAATTCTCTTTTTTACTAACCTCCTCTATAGGTTTAATTTTTAATAATTGGCCTATTGATAATTTATTATCAGTTAATTCTGGATATTCAGGATTCAATTGTAATAAATCTTCTTTCGTAACATTATAAAAACGAGTTAAACTATACATAGTTTCTTTACTCTTAACAATATGCGTTAAGAACTTTTCTAAAACTTCATTTTTATTAATAGGAACTGTTTTTTCTATAGCTTTAACCTTTAATACCTGACCAATACTTAAATTATTACTTTGAATATTGGTGTACTCAGGATTGAATTTAATTAAGTCCTCTTTTGTTATACCGTACTGTTTTGTAATACGATACACAGTTTCTCCTTTTTGGACTTCATGAGTTTCATATTCAACAATTGTTTGTTGAAAAACAGTATTATCTTCTTTAGTTTCAGGAGTCGTTTCTTCGTTGTTATTAGTATCGGTAGTATTTACTTCTTCTTCAGGTGAAGTAGTAGATGAAGAAGTACCTTTTTTAATTTTAGGGTTTGGTATTACAATTACTGTGTTAGCATCTGGACGTCTTCCAACATCAGGATTTAAACGTAATAAATCTTTCGTTTTCATGTCTAAACGATCTGCAATGTCTCGCATCGTTTCTCCTTCTTGGGTTTTGTAAGATACATAACGTTTTTGCTGACCGCAAGAAACGGCAAAAGTTAAAATACAAACTAATAGTAAAAACTGTAATTTCTTCATCTACTCTTTTTTATATTAATGATGGATTTTTATTCCCATTCAATTGTTGCTGGTGGTTTAGAGCTAATATCATATACAACTCTATTCACACCTTTTACATTATTAATTATTTTATTTGATGTTTTTTGTAAAAACTCATAAGGTAAATTAACCCAATCTGCAGTCATACCATCTGTACTTTCTACAGCGCGTAAAGCTACCACTTTTTCGTAGGTCCTTTCATCCCCCATAACTCCAACAGAATTTACGGGTAATAAAATAGCACCTGCTTGCCATACTTTATCATACAGTCCACTTTCTTTTAATCCGTTAATGAATACTGCATCTACTTCTTGTAAAATACGAACCTTTTCAGCTGTAATATCTCCTAAGATTCTAATAGCCAAACCAGGTCCTGGAAATGGGTGACGACCTAATAATTCTTTATCAATTCCCATAGAAGCACCAACTCGACGTACTTCATCTTTAAAAATCATACGTAAAGGCTCAACAACTTTCAATTTCATGAAATCAGGTAAACCACCTACATTGTGATGACTTTTAATAGTAGCTGAAGGACCTCCGTTAACAGAAACTGATTCTATTACATCTGGATATATTGTTCCTTGTGCTAACCATTTAGCATCTTCTATTTGGTGTGCCTCATCATCAAAAACATCAATAAAAACCTTACCAATAGCTTTACGTTTTGCTTCTGGGTCACTTAACCCAGCAAGTTTATCCAAAAAACGTGCCGAAGCATCAACCCCTTTAACGTTTAATCCCATACCTTCGTATTGCTTTAATACGTCGGTGAACTCATTTTTACGTAACAATCCGTTGTTAACAAAAATACAGTGTAAATTACTTCCGATTGCTTTGTGTAATAATACTGCGGCTACGGTAGAATCTACTCCTCCAGATAAACCTAAAACAACTTTATCATTGCCTACTTTTGCTTTTAACTTAGCTACTGTTTCATCAACGAATGAATCTGGTGTCCATGTTTGAGCTACCCCAGCTATAGTAACTAAAAAGTTTTGTAATAATTGTTTACCATCAGTAGAATGATATACTTCTGGGTGAAATTGGATAGCATAGGTAGTTTCTCCATCAATTCTGTATGCTGCATTTTTTACATCATGAGTGCTTGCTAACAATGTTCCGCCAGCTGGTAATTCTTTAATCGTGTCTGAATGGCTCATCCAAACTTGGCTTCCTTCAGAAATATCTTTAAAGAATTCTTCCCCTTCTTTGATAAAAGATAAATTAGCTCTTCCGTATTCTCGAGTGTTAGAAGGCGCTACTAAACCACCAGAAAAATGAGCTAAGTATTGAGCTCCATAACAAACTGCTAATAAAGGTTTTTTACCTCTAATATCAGATAAATCTAGATGTGGAGCTTCTTCAGAACGAACCGAAGATGGGCTTCCTGAAAGGATTACAGCTTTAAAATCGTTTAAGTTTTGTGGTATTTTGTTGTAAGGGTGAATTTCACAATAAATGTTTAATTCTCTTACACGGCGCGCAATTAACTGTGTGTATTGCGATCCGAAATCTAATATAAGTACGTTGTGTTGTTGCATGCGCAAAAATAGTACTTACATTTTATATTTGCGAGAATATTTAGTAAGAAATTAATGAGTTTTAAAAACTATTAAAACTTATAAACGATAGCGTTAATATTCATACCTGCACCTACAGAAGCTAAAATAATAACATCTCCTTTTTTTACTTCTTGGTTTTCAATATTTCCTTTTAAAACTAAATCGAGTAGGGTAGGTACGGTTGCTACTGAACTATTTCCTAATTTATGAATACTCATTGGCATTATGTCTTTAGGAACTGGTTTTTTATACAAGCGATAAAAACGTTTAATAATGGCTTCATCCATTTTTTCATTGGCTTGATGGATGAATATTTTTTTTACATCATCAATGTCTAGGTCACTTTTATCCAAAGCAGTTTGCATTGCCTTAGGTACATTATTTAATGCGAACTCATAAATTTTTCGTCCATGCATTTTAATATAACGAATATTGTTGTCTTTGCTTTTGTCATTAGAGTTTCCGAAGAATAAATAATAAGCTTCTTCTTTAGTAAAAGTTTGTGATGCATGGCTAAGAATACCACTATCACTATTATCCGAAGCTTCAACAATACAAGCACCAGCACCATCGCTATAAATCATAGAATCACGATCGTTTATATCTACAACTCTCGATAGCGTTTCGCCTCCAATAACTAAACATTTTTTTGCAATACCTGCTTTTATAAAAGCCTGTGCTTGAATAACACCTTCAATCCAGCCAGGACAACCAAATAAAATATCGTATGCTACACAATTTGGGTTCTCAATCTGTAATAAATGCTTTACACGAGTAGATAAGCTAGGAAGAATATCACTTTGAATAGCGTCTGTTTTAACATCTCCAAAATTATGAGCAAAAATAATATAGTCTAATTCTTCAGGATTAATATTGGCATCTTCAATCGCTTTTTTTGCTGCAAAAAAGCCAAGGTCTGAAGCTTTATATTCAGGTTTAGCATAACGACGCTCTTCGATACCCGTTATCGATTTAAATTTCTCAATAATTACAGAGTTTGAATTATCAAAGGAAGTTCCATCAGCATTCAAAAAGAAGTTATTATTAAACTTACTGTTTTCTTTTTTGATTGATGGTATAAAGGATCCTGTTCCTGTAATTACTGATAGTTTCATTAGGGTTACTGATTTTTAAATGTTGAGTAATTACAAATAAAGCATTTTTATTGACGATTACCTCTTTATATACAGTCATTTTTTTAGAATTATGATTTTCTTAAAAAAAAGAAGGTTGTATTATTTTTTTATAAAAAACAAAAGTGTTTTTTTGTGATTTTAATGTTTAATCCGTTATAAATAGGAACTATCAAAAGAAAAAGGTAATAGAGAAAGAAGAGATGCTGTTTTTACAATTCTACCAACTTCTCCCATAAAAATAATTTCAATAGGTTGCTGTTGATTGATTTCGTATTCTGATAATGTTTGACGACATGCACCACAAGGACCAACAGGTTTGTTAACAGTTGAATTTTCTGAAGCTGCGGTTATTGCTATTTTTTTTACTTTCATATTAGGGAATTCAGATCCAGCCTTCCAAATAGCAACACGTTCTGCACACATGCCAGAAGGGTAAGCAGCACTTTCTTGATTATTTCCTAAAATAACTTCCCCGTTATCAAGTAATATAGCTGCTCCTACATTAAACTTGGAATATGGGGCGTATGCTTTTTTTCTTGCTTTTACAGCTTCTTGAATTAAAAAAGCATCTTCAGTTGATAATTGTGAAATATCATCAAATAAAGTGGCAGAAGTGGTTATGTCAATTTTCTTCATCGTAAATAAATTAGTCAAAAAAAGCAGTCGACTCGACTGCTTTTGTATTCTGATACGAATTTATAAAAAAAAATCCTGTTTTTTAATAAACCTCATACAGTTCTCCTAAGTCAAATGATAAAGAAAAACGTAATGTGTTTTCTAATGGGTTGTTAACTGCTGCCGTATTTACTAAATATGATAAATCTAAAGTAAAAGCTCTTGCGGTAAACCCTGTACCTAAGGTTAAGAATTGACGTTGTCCTTTTTCTTCACTTTCATGAAAATAACCAGCTCTTAGAGCAAAGGCATTGTTATATAGATACTCGGCACCTAAAGCCCAAGTTGTTTCTTGTAACTCTTCACTAAAGCTTCTATCTCCTAAAGAAGTGAACATTCCTTCAAACCAACCTCTCTCTGAGTTAGGACTTGATGGAACTAATAGTTTTGTGAATTCTAAGTTAAGACCTAAAATATTTTTGTCATCAAAAATGAAATCAAAACCACCACCAATTTTAGCGTTTGTTGGAATAAAGTTTGGTGTTCCAGGACTGTATTCAACTTTTGGACCTATGTTAGCTATGTTAAAACCTAATCTGTAGCGTCCGTTAAAGCTTCCATAGTTATCTTCTTTAGATTGATAATAACCAGAAACATCAACTGCAAAAGAGTTAACGGCATCTAAATTAGAGTCATTACTTCTTATTTTGTAATTAGAATGGATATACTTTAAACCAATTCCCATAGAAAAAGTTTCACTTAGTTTTAATGAATAAATTCCTGTGATAGCTAATTCATTAGGGTTTTCTGTTCCATTAGAAGTACCACTGTCACTTGTTAAAGCTACTTCTCCAAGAGAAAAATACTTTAAATCAACTCCCCAAGCTGATTTTTCACTATACCTATTAACATAAGAACCTCCACCAACGAAAATATCATCGGTTAAGTTTCTAAGCCATGGAGTATAGTTAAGTCCTATGCTAATTTTATTTTGATTAAATGCAGTTTTAGCAGGGTTGTGAAAAATTGAATAAGCATCTGAAGAGGTAGCAACTCCAATATCTCCCATACCACCAGCACGAGCATCAGGTGTAATCAATAAAAAAGGCATTGCCGTTGTGTTTATTGATGTTTGGGCTTGCGCTTTATTTTGAAGGGTAAAGCACACAAAAAATAATACGATTGATAATTTTTTCATGTAAAATTTGATTAATTGTTTAGCAAATATATAATTTTTCTTGGGGGAGTTTATAACTAACAGCTTTTTTTAGATTTCTTGTAAAACTAAACTTAAAAGTTTATTTAGTAACTTACTAAGTTAACGGTATTACTATAATAATATTATATACCTTGATTTAGAATCAAGAAGAAAATTACTTTTGTACTGTTAAAAATATTAAACTTTAACAGCCTATATTTTAATCTTTTTCTTAGATTCGTAATACTAAAGTATAAAAACTGTCGTTTGTAATCTTGCATAGACAAGGTTACTAAATGTGAATTTATAGATAAATTAGTTGTAAGAAATTAGAAATATTGTAAATTGCGACACCCTTAAAAAACAGTTAAAAATACATGAAAAGTACGTTGAAATTATTTAGTTTATTAGCGATCACTGGTTTATTAGTTACTTCTTGTAAGAGTAATGGAGGTGGGTCGAGTAAGTCTTCATTAACTGGTTGGAACTTTAATGATCCTAATTATGGAGGTTATTTGAAGGGAGAATACAAAGAAGGAAAAAATGTCCCACCAGGAATGGTACATATTGAAGGAGGTACTTTTACTATGGGATTGGTACAGGATGATGTTATGTTTGATTGGAATACAACTCCTCAAAAAATGCATGTTCGTACTTTTTATATGGACGAAACAGAAGTAACCAATGCAGAGTATGGTTTGTTCATGCAGTATACCAAAGATGTATTTCCACCAGAAGATCCACAGTTTAAAAATATTTATCCTTCAGTTTTACCAGATACACTGGTTTGGAGAAAAGGATTAGGTAATACTAATTTGTTGTCAGAGAGCTATTTAAGGCATCCTTCTTATGCAGAATATCCTGTAGTTGGAGTTAGTTGGATACAAGCTAATAAATACTGTAAATGGCGTACTAACGCTGTTAACCTAAAAATATTAATGGACAAAGGAGTTATTAAAAATATTTTTAAGGAAGACTCAGTAAGTTTTAAAGGTGAAAATAATTTTGATACTGATACCTATTTGACAGATCCTTATGCAATTTTTGATGGAGATTCTACAATTTATAAAAAAGGAATTCCAGTACCAAGACCAAAAGGAGAACCTAAACCTGAAAAAGGAACTTTTACAGGAAGACAAGTAACTTCTTCTGATGGTATTTTATCTCAGAAATTTAGATTACCGACAGAGGTAGAGTGGGAATATGCAGCAAAAGCTATTTTTGAAAATCGTGAGTATAATAACATTAGAGGTAGAAAAAAGTATGCTTGGAGCGGAAAATATACTCGTGATAGAGATAAGAGAAGAAGAGGAGACCAATTAGCAAACTTTAAGCAAGGTAAAGGAGACTATAGTGGTATAGCTGGATGGAGTAGTGATGGATCAGATATTCCTAATGCAGTAAGAAGTTACCCTCCAAATGCTTTTGGATTATATGATATGTCTGGTAATGTTTCTGAATGGGTAGAAGATGTGTATAGACCAATTATCGACTCAGAAGCGAATGATTTTAATTACTTTAGAGGTAATATTTTTACAAAAAAATTAATTAACGAAGAAGGTAAAGTTGTTATTGTAGGCGATGGAGAGGTGCAGTATGATACTTTAGAAAACGGTAGAATTGTACCTAAAGACTTACCAGGAAGTGTTAAGTATATTCCTATTACTAAAGAAGATACTTATATGAGAAGAAACTATAATTTAGCGAACAATTCAAGTTTAGGTGATGGAGACCAAGCTTCTTCTAAGTTTTATGGTTTAGATAAAGATCAGTTAGATCGTACTACAAGAATGTATAATTCTCCACAAAAACCTGAAGCAGAAATTGACACTTTAGGGAATGTTATTAATAACTACAAGTATGATGACAAGAGAAGAACTACATTGATTAGTGATCAATCTAGAGTTTATAAAGGCGGTTCTTGGGCCGATAGAGAATATTGGTTAGATCCAGCACAGAGAAGATATTTTCCTGAATATATGGCAACAAACTATATAGGTTTTAGATGTGCTACAGATAAAATGGGGCCAATGGTGCTAAACAAAAGAAAAAGAGCTATACCAGATAGAGCTAGATAACAAAAAGTATTTTTATAGAAGAAAACCTCATTGAAATTCAATGAGGTTTTTTATTTTTACCTTATGAAGATAGAAGAATTATACAGCTTATATATCACGCACGGTTTAGTAGATACAGATACTAGAAATATTAGAGAAAACACACTTTTTTTTGCTTTAAAAGGAGAGAACTTTAACGGAAATAAGTTTGCAGAAGAAGCGATAGCTAAAGGAGCTGGTTATGCAATAGTTGATGAAGTTGAGTATAAAACATCTGATAGAATAATTTTAGTAGATGATGTTTTAGGTGTGCTTCAAGAGCTTGCAAATTATCATAGAAACCAGTTGCAAGTACCTGTAATTGCTTTAACAGGAAGTAATGGGAAAACTACGACAAAAGAGCTAATAAATGCAGTTCTTTCAACGAAGTATAAAACAACTGCTACCATTGGAAATCTAAACAATCATATTGGTGTACCATTGACTTTATTGTCAATGAATAAAAGCACAGAGATTGGTATTGTAGAAATGGGAGCAAATCATGCAAAAGAAATTGAGTTTTTATCAGAAATAGCAAATCCTGATTATGGATATATAACAAACTTTGGAAGTGCACATTTGGAGGGGTTCGGTTCTTTAGAAGGAGTGGTGAAAGCTAAGTCTGAATTGTATGATTTTCTCAGATCACACAATAAAAAAGTATTTATAAACCCTAATGATGAAAAACAAGTAGCCATAACCAATGGTATGGAGGTAATTATTTTTGAAAAAAGTATAAAATTTAAAGAGGCTAACCCTTTTGTAAAACTATCATATCAAAATATAAATGTATTAAGTAGCTTAATTGGGAGTTATAATTTTAATAATATATCAGCGGCAATAACTATTGGAAATTATTTTAATATACCCTCTGAGTTAATAAAGAAGGCAATTGAAAGGTACATTCCGTCTAATAATCGATCTCAGATAATAAATACTAACACCAATAAGATTATTCTAGATGCTTATAATGCTAATCCTACAAGTATGAAGGCAGTTTTAGAAAGTTTTAGTAAGTTAAAAGCTAACCATAAAACAGTAATTTTAGGTGACATGTTTGAGCTTGGAAAATATAGCTCAAAAGAGCATCAAAATATAGTTGAAGAAGTAGAAAAAAACAATTTTGACGTTGTTTTTTTGATAGGGGAAAATTTCTATAATACTATTTCTAGAACTAATAAAATAATGAAGTTTAAATCTTTTAAAGATTTAGAAAAGTATTTACAAAATAATTCAATAACAGATAGTACCCTTTTAGTGAAAGGGTCGAGGGGAATGGCTCTTGAAAGAGTTGTAGAACTTTGTTAAAATGAATTGTTTCTATGAAAGTCAACCAAATTATCAATAGGACGTTGAATTACATCAGTAACAGGTAATTTATTTTTTGATGCAATTTTTTCTAATATGTCTTTAAAGTAATAAGCTATAGATCCAATAAAATAGATTGGGGTTTGACTATCTTTTTCAAAAGGAAGAATACGATACTTGAAAAACTCTTGAATCCCTTTTTTAATCATTTTTCTAACATACTTTTCATCTTTATGATCAAGCATAAATTTTGCAAATGAAGCTAAATACATATTTGGGTAAGGTTCCCTGTACAAGTTCATTTTTACGACATCTATATCAAGGTCGAAAGATGTTTTGAATGCTGAAGCTATTCTTTTTGGCATTTTTTTGTAGTAAAAATCACGTAATAATTGTTTGCCAAAATAATTTCCGCTAGCTTCATCCATAACAGTATAACCTAATGATGGGGCTGTTGTAGTTATGTTTTTGCCATCATAATAACAACTGTTAGATCCTGTTCCTAAAATACAGACAATTCCAGGTTTATTACCAGTACTAGCATAGACAGCAGCTAAAGTGTCTTCAGAAACAAACACTGTAGCTTTTTTGAAGACAGATTCCAGAACATTTCTCAAGTTTTCAGCAGCTTCTGTACTGCCACAACCTGCACCATAAAAATGAACTTGTAGCGTATCGTTTTGTACTTCCAATAAAGTATTAACATTATTGACAGTACTTAACATTTGTTGTTTGGTTAAAACCGAAGGATTTAAGCCTAGAGTAGTAGTTCTAAAAACTTCTTTCTTAGTATCGTCAAGAGCAATCCAATCGGCTTTTGTAGAGCCTCCATCGGCAATTAAAATCATTTCATGTATTTTTTAACAAGCTAAATATAGGATTAAATGATAAAAAAGTAGATAACAAAGTAATTGTATGATGAAAACTAAATCTTCTTCATTTGCTGTTTCATCATCTGCATCTGCTCTTTAAGCATTCCGTGTTTGTCTAGTTTTTTAGCTTCAGCCATTAAGTTGGTAGCTTCTCTTTTTCTGCGTTTTGTCATGGCTATTCCAGCTAATTGTAATTTAGCCATAGCTAAATCATGATCCATAGCTAAACCTAATTTAACCGCTTTTTTTAAGTACTTTTCAGCTTGAGTTATGTTGGTTTGAGATAGCATAATTCCATGTAGGTAATTATAATACCCTTCTTGCTTTTTAGTTAATGAAGTAGAAGGATTCTTTATGTACCCTAACCATTTTTGAGCTCCAGGGAAATTCTGTTTACGTAGTTGTAAAAAAGCTAAAAGAATAAACTCATTTTTAAAGTAAAATAAAATGAATAGTCCAGCAAGCAAAAGTATTGATATGCCGTTCATAATGTGTCCTTGTATAAACTCATATACAGACCATGCAGTTATTAATGCAGCTAAAACTAATTTTATATTTTTATTGAACATAGTTGTCTTTTCTTTTCGTCGGTTTGCAAAAATACATTTTTTAACAGAAAAAGTAGTAACTTATTTTTTGTAATACTTTTTGTTTTTTATCCACGCAAGAGTTCCTAAAACAACAACAAAAGCTAAAGAATAATAAACTGAAGCAGGCGTAATTACTTTATCTCCACTAGCATAAGAGTGTAATCCAGATAAGTAGAAATTTACCCCCATATAAGTCATCATAATTGATGAAATAGCTAAGATAGATACTAAATTAAATGTGTATCTTCCTCGTAAACCTGGTATTAATCGCATGTGTAATACAAAAGAGTATATCATTATAGAGACTAAAGCCCAGGTTTCTTTAGGATCCCAGCCCCAATAACGTCCCCAGCTTTCATTTGCCCACATTCCTCCTAAGAAGTTACCAACAGTAAACATTACCAAACCAACAGTTAATGCCATTTCGTTTATAATAGTTAATTCTTTAATGTGTAAATCCATTTTCTTTTTGTTCTTTTTGTTGGTAAAAACGATTAAAAACAAAGCAAATATTCCGAGAATCATACCTAAAAAGAAAGGTCCGTAAGCAGCAACAATTATAGAAACGTGTACATATAACCACCAAGAGTTTAACACTGGTTGTAAGTTGGCAATTTCAGGGTCTAACCAGTTTTGGTGAGCAAACATTAGAATTATCGAAACTAAAAATGTTGTAGCAGCAATAGTTAAAGAAGATTTTTTTCCTAGGATTAACCCAAATAACATAGTTGCTAAACCTACAAAAATAATGGACTCATAAGCATTACTCCAAGGAGCGTTGCCGCTAATATACCAACGAGCAGTTAATCCTAATACATGAAAAACAAATAAGAAAATAACAACACCTATTAATGCTTTCACAAGGTAATTAACCCATGGTTTGTTATTGAAAATTTGTAAGAAAACAAACACAATTAAAAGTAAACTAACGTATCCGTAATATTTAGAAAGTTTTACAAAAATATTTAGCTTATTGTAAGCTATTTCTAAATCGATTTTGTTTTTAGAAGGAATGACTTCTGAACCAAATTTTTGTTGGAATTTCTTAATTCCATTTAAAACCTTATTGGTTTCAGTATAATCTCCCGATTTTTTTGATACTTGTAGCAACTGTAAATACACGGGTAATGACTGACGAACAAAAACAGAGTCTGTTCCTTTAAAGTTCGCTTGTAGTGTTTCTGGTTGTGAAACCCATTTGTTGTTTTCGTCGTTAGGAACTGGGTAAATACGTAATATACCACCTCCTAAAGCTTGCGATAATAACCAAACTCTTCTTTCAATCTTAATAGCATCTTGTTCAAATTTATTTTGAATTCTTTTCTTTTCAGCTTCAACAACAAGTTTACTAATTTTTGAAGAGCCATCAGGATTGTAAAAATCAATAAAACGAGCATATTCAGTATCTTCAGAAAGTCCTAAAATTTCTCTAATTTGTGTGTTTCCTTTTTCAAGATATACAAAGGGAACGTTTAACCAAAGCATCGGACTTTCTGTAATTGAAAGTAAAATCTGACTAGGATCCATGTCTTTAAATTTATCTACATGGGCTACTTTTCTAACTAATTCTGAAGCAAAGGTGTGGGCGGGCTTCATACGTCCACCAGCATCTTGAATAACTAAAGAACTAAATAAATCAGCATGTTCATTATCTACTTTATTTGCGATTAAAATAGAATCAATTTGAGCTTCAGAAACTTGTTTTGGTTCATGTTGTTTATGTTGCGTATAACTAGCTAAAGAAATAAATAAAGCAATTACAGATAGCTTGGTTTTCTTGTTTCGTATTTTAACTAATGATTGTTTTAAGTCGTAAAAACGAGTGTTTTTAACAAACAAAGAAGCTGTTAAACCAAAGAACAATAAGAAATAACCAATGTAAGTAACCCAAGTACCCCAAAAATCGTGATTTACAGATAAATGTGTCTGTTCGTGTTCACCGTCAATTTTATAACTTGACTGGAAAAATTTATATCCTCTGTAATCTAATATATGATTCATAAATATTCTATAATCGAACGTTTCGTTAGGAGCAATTACAGTAACTTCACTAGCATAAGCTGCGGCACTTTCTGATCCTGGGTATTTTTCTAATTGAAAATCATTTAATTTTACGCTAAAAGGAGTTTGTAACAATTTAGATCCATACCAGGCTCTAAAATTTAAGTTTCCAATACTAAATTGTTGTTGGTTGTCTACATTAAACTTGCCTCCATAAAACTCAACGCGTTCAGTTTCTCCATTTGTAGTTATATCAAAAATTACAGTATCGTATTTTTGATCATCTTTTTTCCCTCTAACTGTTCTAATCTCTCCTTTTTCAGGTGTTTTAGGAACTACAAACTGTAATCCATTTATGTTATGAAGCGTTAATAGTTGAAAGTGTTGTGCACTATCTTTAACTATTAAACCTTTTTTTTGGTCAGCCATTCTAAACCAATCTCCATCATTCTTAGAAATCATTTTTAAGCTACCATCTTCATAAAAGAAGTTAATTGAAGCAGCTTCCTTATTAGGAGCTTCAAAGCCTATTAAAATGTTATGAATATTCTCTATAGTTCCTTTTTTAATGTAGTGTTCATGCCTGCTTCCATCAGAACTTTCTACAAAGAATAGATGTTCTGTCCCGTTTTCGTCTAAAACCATTTTTGTTTCAGACCAAGGAATATAGTCTACTAAATTAAAAGTAACCTTATGGTTTTTTCCTGTTTTTTCAGGTTGAAAGTTTTCTTCAAAATTTGCAGAGTTTTTACCCCAAGCAGATAAAAGTAATTTGTTTGCAGTAGTTTTTTGAAATTCACCATTATCAATAATAACATTTAAATAGGTATGCTCAGAGTAGAATTGATTGGTTGTTTCTCCTTCATCAATAACCATTAGGCCTTCATAACTTATATAACGAGTAATACCAGCACCTATTAAGATTAATAGAAAAGATATGTGAAATAATAAAACAGACCATTTTTCCTTTCTATATAATCGGTATTTAAAAATATTACCAAAAAAGTTGATAATAAAGAATACCATAATTAATTCAAACCACCAAGTGTTGTACACTAATGCTTTAGAGGTTTGGGTTCCGTAATCGTTTTCAATAAAAGTGGAAATTCCCATGGCAATGGCAAAAACAAAAAATAATACAGCCATTAAACGGGTAGAGTAGAGGATATCTAAGATTTTTTTCATCAGTAAATCTGCTAAGTATAAAACGACGCAAATTTACGGATTAAAGCTTTAATCACCTTATGAAATCAATCTATTTTTAAAAGGTAAAATGTTAAATTTATGAGGGTTAATTTCCAATTCGCTCCCCCATTTTAACAAAGGTTTCCATTTTGTTTTTGGTGTTGGTTAAAACATCTTCATCAATAATTATTTTAGAACTATTAACTAACAATACAATAGTTGAACCACCAAAAGCAAAATATCCCATTTCATCGCCTTTTTTTACTTCGGAATTAGGTTGGTAAGTCTCAATAATGCTTCCAACCATGGTAGCACCAACGGGGGCGATGATAACATCTCCTTTGTTTTGTGTAGTTAAAGTGCAGTACTCTCTTTTATTTTCACAGAATACTCTAGTGAAGTTAGCAGCCAAAGCGTGTGGAGAAACGGAGAAATAGCGTCCTTTAATTTTTGTTACTTCGGAAGGAATTCCGTCATAAGGAAAATGATACCTGTGATAATCGTTAGGGGCTAATCGAAGTATAATTAAAGAATCGTCTTTGTGTTTTGTAGCTAGCTCTTTATTGCCTAGAAATTCCTCTAAGGTGAATTTTCTTCCTTTAATAAAGAAGTTATGAATATCAGAAATGTTTTTAAATGCTAACATTTTTCCGTCTCCAGGAGAAACGAAGCCTTCCTCAATAGGACGAGCACCAAGTTTTAATTTTCGATAAAAAAAATCATTAAAGGAAACATAGTCTTCAGATGACCTTTCGGCTTCGCTCATGTCGATTTGAAGTTCTCTAACAAAACTGTTTATTTTGTTAATAGAATTGGGTTTGTTCATGAGCTTACCATACCACGATGACAAAAATTTACGTTTAACTAATGGTAATAAAGCCATTTTTCCAAACGGATTATTGTAAAGCAATTTTAAATACCCTTCTCCAGGAGGGGTTTCGGTAATTATTTTACCTGTTTTTCTATCAATGAATTTTATTTTCATAACCGTTATTCTTCGGTGCTATCAATTAAAATAGTTAACATGTCAATGGCTGCTTGTGCAATTTTAGTTCCAGGGCCGAAAACACCTACAGCACCAGCATCAAATAAAAATTGATAATCTTGTGCTGGAATCACACCGCCAACAATAACCATAATATCTTCACGCCCATATTTTTTTAGTTCAGCAATAACTTGTGGAACTAATGTTTTATGTCCTGCAGCTAGTGATGAGATACCTAATATATGTACATCATTTTCTATAGCTTGTTTGGTAGCTTCTTGTGGTGTTTGGAATAAAGGACCAATATCTACATCAAAACCTAAGTCAGCATAACCTGTTGCTACTACTTTAGCACCACGATCGTGACCATCTTGTCCTAATTTTGCAATCATAATACGAGGACGACGACCTTCTAATTCCGCAAACTTATCTGCTAATTCAGTAGCTTTTTTAAATAATTCGTCATCTTTTATTTCTTTACTATACACGCCTGATATGGTTTTATGCACTGCTTTATGACGCCCAAAAATAGTTTCAAGAGCATCTGAAATTTCACCTAATGTAGCTCTGTTTCTTGCAGCTTTTACAGCTAAATCTAATAAGTTTCCTTCGCCTGTTTTTGCAGATTTTGTTAAATCATGTAAAGCTTTGTCAACTTCTGTTTGATTTCTGTTTGATTTTAAGTTGTTCAGTCTGTCAATTTGAGATTGACGTACTGCTTCATTATCAACTTCTAAAATATGTAAAGGGTCTTCTTGTTTTAATTGATATTTATTAACACCAACAATTACATCTTGACTACTGTCGATTTTGGCTTGTTTTATGGCAGCAGCTTCTTCAATACGCATTTTAGGAATTCCTTTTTCAATGGCTTTGGTCATTCCGCCTAATTCTTCAACTTCTTGAATTAACCCCCATGCTTTATTGGCAATTTCTTCAGTAAGTTTTTCTACATGATAACTACCCGCCCATGGGTCTACAGTTTTTGTAATATGGGTTTCTTGTTGTAGGTATATTTGTGTGTTACGAGCAATACGTGCTGAAAAATCAGTTGGTAAGGCAATTGCTTCATCTAAAGCGTTGGTGTGTAAACTTTGTGTTCCTCCAAAAGCAGCAGCCATTGCTTCAATAGCAGTGCGAGCTACATTGTTAAAAGGGTCTTGTTCCGTTAAACTCCACCCACTGGTTTGACAGTGAGTTCTTAATGCTAACGATTTTGGGTTTTTCGGATTGAATTGCTTTACGAGTTTTGCCCAAAGCATTCTTCCTGCTCGCATTTTGGCAACTTCCATAAAATGATTCATACCAATTGCCCAGAAAAAAGATAAACGAGGAGCAAAAGTGTCAATATCCATTCCTGCTTCGAGTCCTTTTTTGATGTATTCTAATCCGTCAGCTAACGTATAGGCTAATTCAATTTCTGCAGTAGCACCAGCTTCTTGCATATGGTATCCTGAAATAGAGATTGAATTAAACCTTGGCATATTTTCAGAAGTATATCTAAAAATATCAGCAATAATTTTCATTGATGGAGTAGGTGGGTAAATGTAAGTGTTACGCACCATAAACTCTTTTAAAATATCGTTTTGAATTGTTCCTGATAATAGTTCAGGAGCTACACCTTGTTCTTCAGCTGCTACAATATAAAATGCCAAAATAGGTAACACAGCTCCGTTCATTGTCATGGAAACGGACATTTTATCTAATGGTATCTGGTCGAACAAAACCTTCATGTCTTCTACAGAATCTATAGCAACACCTGCTTTTCCAACATCACCTTGTACACGCTCATGGTCTGAATCGTAACCACGGTGTGTCGCTAAATCGAAAGCAACTGATAATCCTTTTTGACCAGCAGCTAAATTTCTACGGTAAAAGGCATTACTTTCTTCAGCAGTGGAAAAACCTGCATATTGACGAATTGTCCAAGGTCTACGAACATACATGGTAGAATACGGCCCACGTAAGTTTGGAGCGATACCAGCAACAAAATCTTCGTGTTTAAAGCTATTGTTTTGTTGTTCTAGGGTTTTATCTATTTGTATGTTTGATATATCTTTTCTACTCATTTTGCAAACGTTCTTGTTCTAACTTTTCAGCTAATCGTTTTTGAATAATAGGTTGAATTAAGGTTTTTTCGTTACGAATTTTCAAGAAAGGAGAAACTTCTAAATCGTTTTTCATCTTGTCATTTTCGTTTTGAATTTTGTTTGTGCCAAGTAACACTAATTCTCCTGAATCAAATAACTGTTGTTCTTTATCAGCTGATTCTTTTATTTTTCGTTGGATGACTCCTTCTTTCAGTTGTTTTAAAAAACCACCACCTTTTTCTATTAACTTAAAAACTTCTAGTGTTTTTTGAGCAAGTTGTTGGGTGATTGTTTCGATGTAGTATGCACCATTAGCAATGTTTTGTGCTTCTGCTAGTTCACTTTCTTGTTGTAAAATTAATAATTGATTTCTTGATATACGTTCACCAAATTCGTTCGGTTGATGGAAAATTTTATCGTACGAACTATTGGCTAGGGTATTCGCTCCTCCTAAAATAGCGCTCATACATTCTGAAGTTGTACGAAGCATGTTTACATTATAATCATATAAGGTTTTGTTGCGTAAACTAGGTTGTGCGAAAATGTGAGCAGTTGCTTCGGTATTGTATTCTTTTAAAAGAGCATTCCATAAAACTCTAAAAGCACGTAGTTTAGCAATTTCGAAAAAGTAATTGCTCCCTACAGAAAAATTAAAATGAATATTTTTTGCTGCTGAACCTCCGAAGTGGTTCAAATATTCGTTTGCGTGTGCAAGTGTATATGCTAATTGTTGAACGATGGTTGCTCCTGCATTTTGATAAATTGAAGTATCAACACAAATAGCATTTTTAGTAGTTTTTGTTATCTCTTCTAGTTGTGTATGGTCGTTTTTAAGGTTTGAGTACCAGTTTCCAGAACTCGCTAAGTTTCCTATAATGTCTATATTAAAAAAACAATTGTCAGAGTTTATAAAACTAGCTAATTCTTTGAT
The DNA here is from genome assembly GCF_030547425.1 of Tenacibaculum sp. 1_MG-2023. GTDB lineage: Bacteria > Bacteroidota > Bacteroidia > Flavobacteriales > Flavobacteriaceae > Polaribacter. The sequence goes on from NZ_JAUORH010000014.1 coordinate 48,447, forward strand.
GAATTCTGAGGATAAAAAACTGAAAGTAAAGTAAAGTAAAGTTTTTTGAGGGTCAATTCCTTTTAGTAAGGTTTTGTAGTCGAACTCTTTTTTCGCCTTAAATTCAACGGCGTTTGCTCCTCTTTGAATTGAGTCGATAGCAAATAAGTTTGCTTTTTCTTCATTTTCAATATTAATAGATTGGCAAATAGCAAAACCTTTGTTTGGAGTGTTAACTTTGGTGTTGGTTCTGTCTTCTTTAGTGTAAAAAGGTTTTACAGTAACACCTTCTTCAGTTTTCCATAAAAGGGTATCGTTATAATCGGCACCTTTTAGGTCTACTTGTATTTTTTGCTTCCATTTTGCGGGGGTAACACCTTGAAATTCGTCAAATAAATAGTTACTCATTACTTTTTATGGTATCAAATTCAATAATATAAATATCTTCATCTTCTTTCTTCATTAAGTATTTTTCTCTAGCATAGCGTTTTAGTTGAAGAGAGTCTTGTAGTTGCTGTATAGTTTTTTTATCTTTTTTTATTTTCTTTTCATGATAATCAATCCAACTTTTTAACTCGTTGATTTCGCTATTAAACTCTCTATGTGTAAGGTAAGAATTCTCATCAAAAAAAAGCATCCATACCACAAATACGGTGAGTATAATCACATAAATATTAGTAGCTATTTTAAAGGAAGGTTTGTTTTTTATTGATTTAAAACTCATGTTATAAACGGTCGTTAATTACAGTTCTTACAATGTCTATGGCAACAGTATTATATCTATCGTTAGGTATAATAATGTCAGCGTAATTTTTTGTAGGTTCAATAAATTGTTGATGCATGGGTTTTAAGGTGTTTTGATAACGGTTCAAAACTTCATCAACATCTCTACCTCGTTCTTTAATATCTCTTCTTACACGTCTAATCAAGCGTTCGTCAGCATCGGCATGAACGAAAATTTTTATGTCACACAAGTTACGAAGTTCTGTGCTATTAAAAATCAAAATCCCTTCAATAATAATAACTTTTCTAGGATGTGTTTTTATGGTGTCTTTGGTTCTGTTGTGAGCAACGAATGAATATACTGGTTGTTCAATAATGCATCCGTTTTTTAATTCAGATAGATGATCTACCATTAAATCAAAGTCGATTGCTCTGGGATGATCAAAGTTTATCTTAGTACGTTCTTCGTAAGTTAGATTATCTGTTTGCTTGTAGTAAGAGTCTTGAGAAATAACGCATACTTCGTCAGCAGGAAGTTCGTTTATTATTTGGTTTACTACCGTGGTTTTTCCACTTCCCGTACCTCCAGCAATACCGATAACAAATATATTTTTCATTAAGTTTTTGTAAAAAATAGAGTTATGACAAATTTAGCAAATTAAGCGCATAAAAAAAGCGCTAACTTTTTGTTAGCGCTTTTAGTTTTGAGCCGATGGAGGGACTCGAACCCACGACCTGCTGATTACAAATCAGCTGCTCTAGCCAGCTGAGCTACATCGGCGTTTGCTTTAAAAGCGTGGCAAATATATAATGTTTTTTGAAACTGAAAAAACTTTTTTTAAAATTTTTTAAAGAGTGTTTTTTGTAATAGTTTTAGGTGTTTTTTAAGTAGTTGAATTAGAGTTTGTTTGGTTTTTAAGGGAGGTGTATTTTTTAAGAAAAGAAGTCGGGATGAGTGGATTCGAACCACCGATCTCTGGTCCCCCAGACCAGCACTTTAACCGGACTAAGCTACATCCCGATACTACAAATATATTTAAAAAAGAAAAAGTTCTAAGTAAATTACTTAGAACTTTATCAAGAATAAATATTATAATGAGAGTGGTAGTTGATGAAACTACTATTCTTATGTATATATTATAAACGAGCTTAAAGGTTGTTTATTGCTTAAGCTGTTAAAGGTTTTCCTTTTAAACGTTTTTCAATACGTTGTTTTACAGCTGTTAAACGCTTCATTAAGTCCATTAACGTGCTGTCTTTTGTTTGTTTATATACCTCATTAATCTCTAGAATCAGAGCTTTTGCTTCTCTAGAGGCTAGTATTCTATCACTAGTAGTAATAAATTTGAATTTTCTGTTTTCAAATTCTTCTGCCTTATTGATTAATTCTGAATTCATAAAATTTACCAATTTAAATTAAAATTTCTTTATTAGGTTTTGTCTGATAAAAGATATATGCCTAAAATAACTGGGGCGGCAAATATATAGGAAACTTTCTGTTTACAAACAAACAAGTCCATCAATTTGATTTATTAGTTAATAAGTTTTTTTTATAAGATAAAAAAACTTTTTTACACTATCTTATATCAGGTATAAGTATTATCTATAAATATAAATGTAACGATTTTATTTTGTTATTTCAAATTATTAGTAGAAAATTAACAGTTTTCACCTATTTATTTAATGGTTTTTTAAGGAATGGTAAGGTTTTAGTTTGAATACAGTATTTTTGTAGCGAGATAAAACATAGAACTAATATGAAGAAAATATTACTATTAATTTTTACTGTTTCAATACTGTCTTGCAAGAGTCAAGGTAAAAGAGCTGTTTTAGGAGAGTCTGATTTTCAGAAAGAAATGAATACTAAGTTTAAAGATGCTTCTAGGTCACCATTAACTAAAAAAGGATTGAAAGAGTTTAATGGGCTAAATTTTTTTCCTATTAATGAGAAGTATAAAGTAAATGCTAGTCTAGAATTGTTACCGAATGCTCCTGTTTTTAATTTTCCTACTACAACAGATAGGATAGTGTTATACAAAAAGTACGGAATATTATCTTTTTCTGTTGATGGAGAAGAGTTTGAGTTGGCAATTTATCAAGATGTAAAGCCTGATCCAGAATATGCTAACCATTTATTTTTACCTTTTTTAGATAATACGAATGGAAAAACGTCTTATAAAGGTGGTCGTTTTATAGATGTTTACACAACAGATATAAAGGATGATGGTACTATTGTAATAAATTTTAATGAAGCTTATAATCCTTACTGTGCATATAGTGGTCGTTATTCTTGCCCAATTACACCAAGTGATAATTATTTAGATGTAGAAATTAAGGCAGGGGTGATGTCTTATGAAAAACCTAATTAATAAAAAAAATCCTGCATATGCAGGATTTTTTTATTTAGAAGGAGGTGTTAAGCCTTCTTTACTGTCTTGTTTGATAGCTTTTGCTAATGAGTCTAAATAAGACTCTCTTACTTTTAACTTGGTCTCTTTATGTGCTTTCTTATTTAGTTTAGAAAACATTTCAGCAACCTTTATAGCTGTTGGTAGTAAGTGTTCTTGAGGGACAACTTTATCCAAAAAACCGGCTGTAATAGCATTTTTAGGGTTGTATATTTCTGAGCAACTAACACTTCTTTCAAAATAAATAGGGGCTAAACGTGCTTTTGCAATTTCGATACCAGCATTATGCATGGTCATACCGATTAAAACTTCGTTCAATCCGATTTTAAAGTCACCTTCAATACCTAGCCTATAATCAACAGATAGTAGTAAGAAGGCTCCTTTGGCAACGGCGTGACCAGAACAAGCTGCAATTATTGGATAAGGAAAAGAAAGCATTCTGTGTGATAATTGAGATCCTTTGGTTACTAGTTCTAAAGCTGATTCAGGAGATTGTGTCATGCTTTTTAAATCGTAACCTGCAGAGAATATTCCTGGTTGTCCTGTTAATATTACTGGTTTTTCTTCTTTTTCAGCTTTATCAAAAGAGATGTTTAAAGCGTCAATCACTTCATGAGAAATAGCGTTAGCTTTTCCGTTTGTAATAGTAATTATTACGTAGCTGTCTTCTGATTTGTATTGTATAAGTTCGCTCATTTATTATATAAATTTTACTCACAAAGTGAGGTTGGTTTTAAAGTTGTGGTATTATTTAAATTGCTTGTGGACTCGTCCAAAGATAATTTACTAAGTAAATACCTGCAAAAACAGCTAAAAATCCGATGATAAAGCTTCCTATAGTGTATAGTGTAAAAGAGGTAAAATCGCCAGATTTTAAAAAGACGTGATTTTCATAAGCAAAGGTTGAAAAAGTGGTAAATCCACCACAGAAACCAGTAGCTAATAATAGGGTGTGGTTTTGTGTTAATGTATCATTTTTGGCAGCAAGCCCTAAAATAATACCAATAAGTAAGCTCCCAAGAATATTCGTCGTAAAAGTTCCATAAGGAATTCCTGTTTGTGAACTGTTTAAAGCTTTTCCGATAATATATCGTAATACACTTCCTGTTCCGCCACCTATAAAAACTAATAATAATTGTTTCACAAAAATATTTCTAAGTTAATAGCTTGGTTTTACTCTCTTATTGAAAGAAATGTTGTAAAAATCTTTACAAGAGCTTTTCATATCATTGCGAAAATAAGAAAACCTCACAAATTTGTGAGGCTTTACTTATGTATAAATTGTATAATTGTTTATAATTCTACATCATCAGTATCTGTCCAATTCCATTTTCCAGTGATGATTCCATTTTTTACGGTAACAATACCAGGGTTAGCTCTAATTACTGTTTTTAAAGCAGTTTCATCACAAAACCCAAAAGTGTATGGTAGTCCAAAATTTTGTTGGGTAGCTGCTAAATCTTCAATATAATCAGCTGTTAGTACGTAGACTTTATAACCTTGTTCGCTAGCTTGTTTTGCAATTTTAGAAACATCAGCAATACCTTCTTTTTCTGTTTTCTTTAAATTAGACATAATAACAAGCATTGCTTTTTCTTTTGCTAACATTTCGTCTAACTTGTCGCCTTCATCTGTTTCGATCATGAAATCATGTATAGGAGGAAGCTCGTCGCTATCTTCTGGGTATTCCATTCCTTTAGCAATATCTGTTCCTATAGAATAAGCTCTAAAATCAATAATTGGTAAATGTTGTAAAACATAATAAGTTACAATTAGTGCTAAAAAGACAGAACTATAGGTTGTTAAAGAAGCAAACTTATTTGAAATTATAGGTTTAATATGTTTAACTCCTAAAATAAGAATAACAATAAAAACCATAAAAACAACATTCTTGTAAAAAGTTTCTCCTGGAGTTAGCTTTAAAGCATCGCCAAAACAACCGCAATCTGTAACTTTATTGTAGGTGTATGAATACCAGGTTAAGAATAAGAATATTAGGTTTATACCGAATAAACTCCAAACGGTAAATTTTGCTTTATAGCCTACTAAAAGCATAATACCTAAAACTAATTCGGTAACAATTAAAAGAATTGAGAATGGTAAAGCATAAGGAATTAAAAATTCTAAATTTAATACATCGGCACCAAAGTATTCTTCAAATTTATATTGAGATCCAATGGGGTCTACCAATTTTACAAATCCAGAGTAAATAAAAAGAAGACCTACAAGTGCTCTTGAAATATGTGTTAACATTTTTAAAATCATAGGGGTGTTTTTTAGGTTAATTATCTGATTCAGAAAGGTGAATCATGGCAAAAATAGCATAATTAATCATATCTTGATAATTAGCATCAATTCCCTCAGAAACTAGGGTTTTGCCTTGATTGTTTTCAATTTGTTTTACACGAAGTAGTTTTTGAAGAATTAAGTCGGTCAACGAAGAAATTCTCATATCTCTCCATGCTTCACCATAATCATGGTTTTTGTTCTCCATTAATTCTTTGGTGATTTTTATATGTTTATCATATAAACTTGTTGCCTCTTCAGTCGTCAAATCAGGTTGTTCAACAATACCTAATTCAATTTGAATTAATGCCATTACCGAATAATTGATAATACCAATAAACTCTGATTTTTCTCCTTCATCAACTTTTCGTTCAGTGTTTTCTTGTAATTGGCGTATACGTTGAGCTTTTATGAATATTTGATCAGTTAATGATGGAAGTCTTAAAATTCTCCAAGCACTACCATAATCACTCATTTTTTTTACAAACAAACTTCTACATTCTTCAACTACAGTATCATACTGTTTAGAGGTGTTTTGCATTTTTCTTATTTAAAAGTATTCGACCAAAAATAGTAAATATTACAAGCTTTTCATTTATTTTTACTTGGAAATTTAGTGTGATGACAATTAATTGTAAAGGAACCTTGGTAGATTTAACTAAGCCTAAGGTTATGGGGATTTTAAATGTAACTCCTGATTCTTTTTTTGATGGTGGTAAGTATAAAAATGAACGTGATATACTGTTGCAAACGGAAAAGATGTTGCATGGTGGTGCTACATTTATTGATGTTGGTGCGTATTCTTCGAGACCTGGAGCAAAACATATTTCAGAAGAAGAGGAGCTGCAAAGAATGATTCCTGTGGTTGAGCTGTTAATTAAAAATTTTCCTAAAATTCTTATTTCAGTAGATTCTTTTAGAAGTAGAGTAGTAGAAGAATCGATATATGCAGGAGCTACCATGATTAACGATATCTCTGGAGGAAAGATGGATAAGCAAATGTTTGAAACAGTAGCAAAATTGCAAGTTCCATATATAATGATGCATATGCAAGGGACACCACAAAGCATGCAACAAAATCCGGAATATGAAAATGTGGTTAGAGAAGTAATTTCTTTTTTTGCAGAACAGCTTTTTAAACTTAGAGCTTTAAAAGTAAATGATGTACTAATTGATGTTGGTTTTGGTTTTGGAAAAACGCTCGATCAAAACTATAAGTTACTTAAAGAACTATCGTTGTTTAAAAGCTTAGAAGCACCTATTTTAACAGGGGTTTCTAGAAAGTCGATGTTATATAATTTGTTAAATATAACACCACAAGAAGCTTTAAATGCTACGACTGTAGCAAATACCGTTGCTTTGTTAAATGGAACACATATTTTAAGAGTGCACGATGTAAAGGAGGCTGTTGAAGCAGTTAAAATTGTGGAACAGTTGTAATAAAATCATTACATTTACTTATTAAGTTATGTGTAGTGCTTACTAATTTTTTTTAAAAGGCTAAAAAAACTTCAAAAAATTAATGAACTTGGATTTTATTGACTTTTCATTCCTTGATGTGTTAGATATATTTTTAGTAGCAGTGTTACTTTATTATATCTATAAATTATTAAAAGGAACAGTCGCTATTAATATTGTAATAGGAATTGCTTTTATATTTTTGATATGGAAGGTAACACAGGCTTTACATATGGAAATGTTAAGTGGAATTTTAGGTTACTTACTTTCAGGTGGGGTCATTGCACTTATTATTGTGTTCCAACAAGAAATTCGAAAGTTTTTATTAATGATTGGAACTACTAATTTTTCAACAAAAAAAGGTTTTTTAAATCAGTTGAAGTTTTTAAAAACAGAAATTCATTCTGAAACAGATGTTGAAACTATTTTAATGGCTTGCGCTAACTTATCGAAAACAAAAACAGGAGCATTATTAGTTATTGAGAAAACAAATAATTTAGATTTTTTAATTAATACTGGAGATAAGATGAATGCCTTGGTTAATGAAGTTATTATTGAGAGTATTTTTTATAAAAACAGTCCGTTACATGATGGTGCGACAGTTATTCGTGACAATTATATTGTGGCAACTCGAGTAATATTACCAGTTTCTAACAGTACTAAAATACCTTCAAGGTTTGGGTTACGTCACAGAGCGGCTATTGGTGTTAGTGAAAAAACCGATGCAATTTGTTTATTGGTTTCAGAAGAAACAGGAGAGATTTCGTATATAAAAGATGGAGAATTTGTATTGTACAAGTCATTAGAAGAGCTCCATAGAAAATTAGAAAAAGATGTAATGGCATAAAAAAACTCGCAATTTGCGAGTTTTTTTATGACCTGTCCAAAAGATTATTGAGCAGGAGCCATTTTAGATTGAATAGCAGTCATAACTTCACTAAACTTTACAGCATCTTCTTGGCTTAAGTTACCAAGAATATCTTGTGACTTTTTAGCTAACTCAACACCTTTTTGAGCTAATTCAGAATTTTTTACAACATCACCTTTTGCATCAATGTATGTTTTAGCATACTCAGCATAAGACTGTAAGTATTCACCTACTTTTGGATCTTCAAATTCAGGAATTTCAACACCTTCGATTGTAGAACCTACAGCTTTAGCAGCTTCTTCAGTAGCCTCTTTTGCTTCTTCTGTTGTTTTAGTTGCAGCTTCTTTAGCTTCTTCAGTAGCTTTTTCTACAGTTTCTACAGCATCTTTAGCTTCCTCTTTAGTATTTTTACATGATGTTGCTAATAAAGCACCAACAACAAATACTGATAAAATTACTCTTTTCATCGTTTATTGATTTTTAGTTTTTAAGATTGAATAACAAATGTACTACTTTGATTGATGTAAACAAATTTATTTACACCACTGTTTCATTATTAAACTGTTTTTCGTACAAATTCTTATAATAACCCTCATGTTTTTTTAATAATTGTGTATGATTTCCTTTTTCAACAATGCAACCTTTGTCCATAACGATAATCATATCTGCTTTTTTAATGGTCGCTAAACGATGTGCAATTACAATAGAAGTCCTGTCTTTGGTGATTTCATCAGTTGCGTATTGAATCATTTGTTCAGAATGTGTGTCAACTGATGAGGTAGCCTCGTCTAAAATTAAAATACTTGGCTTACTAACATAGGCACGTAAAAAGGCAATTAATTGACGTTGACCTGAAGATAACATGCCCCCGCGTTCTTTTACATTATAATGATAGTTGTTAGGAAGAGTCATTATAAACTTGTGAATCCCTATCTGTTTTGCTGCTATTTGAACTTCTTCAAAAGAAATGTTTTCATTGTTTAAAGTAATGTTGTTTAAAATACTATCTGAGAATAAAAATACATCTTGTAATACTACAGCTACTTTTTGACGTAAAGAAGTTATTTTGTAATCTTGAACAGGAATGTTATCAATAGATATTTCACCACTATCTATTTCGTAAAAACGATTTATAAGATTAATTATGGTTGATTTACCTGCACCTGTAGCTCCCACAATGGCAACTGTTTGTCCTTTTTTAACATTAAAACTAATTCCTTTTAAAATTTCTGCTCCTTTTATATAGCTAAACCGTACATCTTTAAAGTCAATAGTTCCTTGTATGTTATTAGCAGTAATCGTTCCATTTTTGTCTATAGAACTTTCAGTATCTATTATATTAAAAACACGTTCACCAGCTACAATTCCCATTTGTAGTTGATTAAACTTATCAGCTATTTGCCTTAAAGGTCTAAAAAGCATTTGAGCCATTTTTATAAAACCAATAATGGCACCAACACTTACAGCTTTGTCTTCAACAACTTGTAAACCACCATACCATACAATTAAGCCTATTGCTATTGAAGATAGTATTTCGGCGATAGGGAAGAAAATAGAGTAGTACCATACAGTTTTAACATGTGCTTTTTTATGTTTATTGTTAATATCAATAAAATTTTTGTACTCAATTTTTTCTCTATTAAAGAGTTGGACAATTTTCATTCCTGTAACTCTTTCTTGTACAAAACTGTTTAGGTTTGCTACTTGGTTACGAACATCTTGAAAGGTAGATTTAATTGCTATTTGAAATAGTTTAGTAGCGTAAATTAACACAGGTAAGGTTGCAAGTGCAATTAATGCTAGCTTCCAGTTTGTATAGAACATTACCATGATTACTACAATCATTTTTAAAACATCGCTAACAATCATAAAAACACCCTGAGTAAAAAAATTAGCAATGGTTTCTATATCTGAAACAACACGAGTTACTAACTTTCCAACTGAAGAGTTATCAAAATACCCCATTTTAAATTGAAGTATTTTCCTAAAAGTTTTAGCCCTTATATCTCTAATAATATGTTGCCCTACCCAGTTTGCATAATAGATAAAACTAAACTGAAATAATACTTGAATAAGTAAAACAACAATCATGGCAATTGTAAAATACAACAGCCTTGTAATGTCTTTGGTTACTGTAAAGTCGTCTATGGCCGTCATTAAAATGACAGGAGTTAGTACCGCAAATCCTGCTAGTAAAATGGTAGATAATGCCGCAATTATAAATCTTACACGGTATTTTTTTGCAAAACTCATAAGTCGTGCAAAAATTTTAATATCAAATGCTTTTCCTGTTGTTTTGCTCACTATATATAGTCGTATTTTACTTTTGTTAAAAATAAACCTTTTGCAGGAACTGACACTCCTGCTTTGCTTCGATTTTTACTTTCTATAATGTTTTTAAAATCATCTAAAGTTATTTTTTCTAAACCAACCTCAATCAAGGTACCTACTATAGCACGAACCATGTTTCTTAAAAAACGATTAGCACTAATATGAAAGGTTAGTTCATTTCCACTTTTTATCCATTTTGCATTAGTTACTGTGCAATTAAACGTATGTACATCTGTTTTTACTTTTGAAAAACATTTAAAATCTTCATAATCATAAAGAATTGTAGCAGCTTTATTCATCAATTCTATGTTTAATTGCTGGCGGTGTAATTGCCAAGTAGTATCTAACAAAAACGGATTTCTACCTAGCCAAATTTTGTATTCATAGCTTCTGCTAAGTGCATCAAAACGAGTATGAGCATCGTTATGCATTAATTGTGTATTAAATATAACGATGTCATCGGGCAAAATAGCGTTCAACTTGTAGGTGAAATTATCGTTTAGTAGAGTTTCTACATCAAAATGAGCAAACATTTGAGAGGCATGTACACCTGCATCTGTTCTTCCAGCTCCTACAATATTTATTTCGTTTCTTAAAATAGTGCTAATAGCCTTATTTATTTTTTCTTGAACTGAAATTGCGTGTGGCTGTATTTGCCATCCATGATAATTTTTTCCGTTGTATGCTAATTCAATAAAATACCTCAAGAAGTGTAAAGATTTTAAATAGCTAAATTATAAAATTATAACTTGAAATGTACTAGATAGGAGGTGAAATAATGTTTTTGAGATTTATTAACATATGTTAACAGGTTAACTGAATGTTTGTGTTATTTTTGTTCACTTTTAAAATAAGATAGTGAATTCCCCTTAGTATAAAGAAATCCATGATGTAATGTCGTGGATTTTTCCTTTTTAATTCATTAGTTTTGTTTTAATGAAGAAAATTTTACTCCTTTCCGATACACATAGTTTTATTGATAATCAAATTTTAAAGTTTGTAAAGCAAGCTGATGAGGTTTGGCATGCAGGTGATATTGGAGATTTACAGGTTACTGATAGAATAAAAAGCCTAAAGCCACTTAGAGCGGTGTATGGAAATATTGACGATAAAAACGCTAGGGCAGAATTTCCGTTAGACAATAAGTTTATAGTTGATGGTATTTCGGTTTGGATAACTCATATTGGAGGCTATCCGAATAAATACAATCAACGGGTTAGAGAAGAGTTAAAAAGTAAAACACCTCAATTGTTTATTTGTGGACATTCACATATATTAAAGGTTCAGTACGATAAAAAACTAAATTTACTTCATTTAAATCCAGGAGCTGCAGGAAACCATGGGTTCCATAAGGTTAGAACGATGTTACGTTTTGAAATAGATAATGGTAGTGTGAAAAATATGGAAATTATTGAGCTAGCTAACAGAGGTTAATTTATTGAGTTTTTTTTCTTTACTAAGTATAGGAACAGCAATATGTATAGAAGTACCTACATTTATTTCAGACTTAATGGTTAGTTTACCATCCATCATATGAATTCTAGCTTCAACTTGATTAAGACCAATACCATCAGAAAAAGAGGAAGACGAGGTAGAAAATCCTACCCCATCATCCTTAACGAGAACGGTTAGTTGATTCTTCTCTTCCTTTAAATCTATTTGCGCATGTTTAGCTTTACTGTGCTTCAAAATATTATTGATTAATTCTTGAATCACATTAAATATTTTTATTTCAAATTCCTGATTATATCTGTTGATGTTTTTTGCAGAAACTTCAAGTTTTAACTGGCTGTTAGAATATTTTTTAACAACGTCTTTAATTGCATATTCTAACCCAAATTTTAGTAAAATAGAAGAAACTAAATTGTGAGACAAGTCTCTTACTTTTTGCGACGCTTCAGAAATTATAGCTTGTGTTTTTTCTATTTCTTGAGGGGTGTCTCCATTAAATTGTTTTTTTGTAGCAGTTAAATGCATGTTTGCCGATGAAAGTAGCGCGCTAACATTATCATGCAGTATTTCTGCAATAAGTTTTCGTTCGGTTTCTTTTCCGTCTATGGTAGCGTTAAGAATTTTAACCTGTGCTTCAGACCTTACCTTCTCAAGGTTTTGTTGTTGTATAAGTTTACTTTCAGAAAGTTTAAGACGTAGGTTTTTTTGACGAAGCTTGTAGTTGTAAATGATTACTCCAGAAACTATTAAAACTAAAAAACTCAAAGCTCCAAATAGCATAGATGTTTTAGCTTCTTGAGCTTCTTCTAGTTTTCGTTGTTCTTCTACTAAAGCTGTTTTTTCTTTTTCTAAGTTAAGTTCGTGTTTTGTGTAAATTTCATCAACAATTCTTCTTATTTCAATATCTCTTAAATCATCCTTAATGTTGTAAGATTTTTCTTGATAATCATAGGCTCTGTAGTCTTTTTGTAAATATAAAGTATATGCTAAGTTAAAATATAGAAATTCTTTGTATTTGGTAGCCCTATCACTTGAGTCAAGTTTTATTAAATCTAAACCATCTAAGTAAATCTTTTTTGCCTTTTCGTAATTTTTTTGTTCTAAATAAATGCTGGCTAAATTACCAAGTGCAGCAGACTCTAAAACTTTTTTATTTGCTTTCTTGTATATTTTTATTGCTTCTAAAGAGTATTCTCTAGCTAAATCGTAAATAGAGTCTTCTCTATATATGTTAGATAAGTTGGTGTATGAGCTTGCTTTGGTAGTGAGATTTTGCTGATTAAAAGAGTTGCTAGCTAGTATTTCTTTATAGTACTTAATGGCGCTATCTTTCTCTTTGGAAATATGAAACTGCCCACCAATACGTAAAAGTATCTTGTTTATGTTAAAACTGTTTTCGGCTGTACTTAAGTGCTCACTTTTAAATGAAGAATCAGACTTAAAATTTGTTAAAGCTTTTTTATAATATATTATAGCTTTTTTATGGTCATTTATTTGTCTGAAAATATTTCCGATTAGAAATGAAGTTTTATATTTCAATTCAAAATGACCTAATGAATCTGTTTCAGAGAGTATTTTTAGGCTTTTTTCTAATGAAATACTATATTTTTCGTTTTTAAAAAGTTCTTTTGCTTTTTTATATTCATCATACAAGTGTTCTTCTTTTTCCTGACTGTAAGAAAAAGAAGTAAAAGCTATCGTGATTATTATAAAAAAGAGCAAAGATCTTTTGTGCATTTTCTTTATAAAATATATTAAAGTATATCTACAATAATGGACTTTGGTTTTCTGTCAATAGCTAATTCATCTTCTGTTCTACTAGCATATTTATGATTTACAAAATCTAATTTTAACATTTTAGACTCAGAGTTCATTTCTAATTCTCTTGAAAATGTTTTTTGATCTGAGGTACCATTTGATAAATGAACTTCATAAGTTTCAATATCTTCATTATAAACGAAATCTGTTGTTACATTATCATTGATAGTAAAATCTAATTGATATGTTCCGTCACCATTTGCTGTAATACTATATGAGTTTAAAAACTCAGTAATTCCCTTAGCAAATGTAATGTTTTCGTCTTCAATGTATATGTTAGTTCTTTTTCCTTTATTAGCTTCAAAAAAACCAATTTTTAAATGATCGTTTTCAATAGAAAAATCATTAGAGTGCTTTGTGGCTGTTTTTTGTGCAGTTTCAGCTAAAACAATTTCTTTAGAGTTGTCTACATTAGTCAATGTAGTTACATCGGTATTATTAGTTGTATTGAAATCGATAGAGTAGGCCCCAGTTGCATCTCTTTTAAGAGTGTATGATTGTAATAAGTTTTCAGGACTATTCTCTATAACTTCCGTTTCGTTAGAAGAACAAGAAGCAAAAATAACACTAAGGCTCAAAGCAAGGAAATAAGGAGTAAATTTTTTCATGACTTATGGTGTTTATTATTGAGATTTAGATTTTTAAAAAAAAATAGCGATGTACTTAGGATAGATGTTAAGAGACGGGGGACGATATCTCTTAGGGATAAAAGAAAACAAAATGAAGGGGTTTTCTATACTATGTTAAATAACGCGTACATCGCTATTGGGTTTATTGTTAGTAGCAGTTGATTAGCGATGCATGAAGTGTATAGACTCGGGGGGCTTCTTAATCTGGGGGACTAAAGAAAATTTGAAGGGTTGATTATGTCTTTACACTATTTTGTTTCTCACGGCATACATCGCTAAACCTACTACATTTTTTACTTTTAATTTTTTATATAAATTACTTCTATATGTTTCTACTGTTTTAATACTGACATTTAGTTTTTGTGCAATTTCACTGGAGCTTTTCTCTTTAGCAATTAATCTTAATACAGCAACTTCCCTCTCAGTTAAGTCTCCATGCAAAAACTCAGGTTCATCTTCATCTTTTACATCTGAAGCATATAAATCTAATAATTTTACTTTAATATCTTCACTAATATATTGTATGCCGTTGTGAACAACTTTTATGGCATCAATTATTTGCTCATTAGCTCGACTTTTATCTACAAAACCATTAGCTCCTAGTGCTATCATTTCTTGAACAAGTTTTGGGTCGCTTAAACCAGAAAGTATAATTGTTTTAATTTTTGTGTTACGTTTTTTAAACGTTTTTAAAACTTCAATACCATCCATTTCAGGCATGTTAATATCTAAAACTAATACATCTGCTGTATTTTTAGAAGACCAGTTTACCACTTGCCTACCAGTTAAAGAATATCCCTCTACTTCAATGTCGTCTTCAGTATTTAATAAAGCAATGACCCCGTCTATTAAAATCTTATGGTCATCTGCTATGTGAACTTTTATCTTGTTGTAATTCATGGTTGTTATTACAGTTACAAATTTATGAGGTTAAAAGAGTGTGTGCAATACACAATATCCCTAATCGTTTCGTTAATGACTCAGGGTTAACCCTGAGTTTTTTTTAACATTTATTTAACATTTAAGGCTGTAAGCCTTGAATATACTAGGAAACAAAAATAAAAAACCGAGATTTAAATCCCGGTTTTTTTCGCACTAAATATACTAAGATGTTAGGTTTATCGTAATCTATCTACAGATTTTACAAGATCTTCATCCTTCTTAATGGCTCTATTTGCTAAAACTAACAGCAAAATAACAACGATAGGAAAGAACATCCCAATACCTTTCTCAGAAACCGAAGCTTCTCCAGATAATGTTTGTGATAAATATATCAATAGTCCTAATAAAAAAAGGTTTATCAAAATGTTTAAACGGTTTAGTACAAATTGTAACTGACGATTTTTAAATAAAAATATTGTTACAATAGCTACTAAAGCTGAGATAAAAAATAAAACAGGAATACTATTTTCTATGGTTGAGTTCCCAGAAAATAAATCTAAAACATATACCGTATTAGTTTGAGAGTTACTCCAAAGACTAAATAAAAAAGGCAATCCTCCAGAAATAATTCCTGCTACTAATAAGTATATAGATTGTATTCTTTGTATCATAATTTTTTATCGGGTAGCAAATGTAATACTTCTTTTTTTAAAAAGAAATATTAGAAGTTAAAATATTTGTATATATTTGCCTTGTATGTAACCGCACAAAATTATTATATAGCCCCTATATAATTAGCACTCAAAACAAAACTTAATACAATATAATTCTTTACACATAAAGAATTTTAGTAACTTAATTATTTAACGAATGTTCGATATTTCGGAATTAAAAACTAAAAAATTAGCTGATTTACAAGTTATTGCTAAATCAATAGGATTAACAAAGATTAGTCAACTAAAAAAACTAGACTTAGTATACAAAATTTTAGATGCGCAAGCTGAAGCAAGTGCTAATGAGGCTAAACCTGAACCTAAGGCAGAAAAACCAAAAAGGAAAAGAATTACTAAGACAGAAGCTAAAGATACTACTACAACTGTTGACGAAAAGCCAGAGAGTAAAGTTGTTAACGAGCCAGAAGTAAAAAAAACTCCAGAAAAAGTAGCTCCAGAAAAAAAGGAAGTTGTTAATAAACCAAAAAAGAGACCAGAAGAGAAGAAGCAAGTTCAAGCTTCATCAGATGATAAAAAACAGCAACAGCCTCAACAACAAAAGCAACAGCATAATAAAAACCATAACAGAGGTAATAAGCACAATAAAAATCAGAATACGAATAAACAACACCACAAGAGTGGTAACAAGTATCGCGATCCAGATTTTGAATTTGATGGAATCATTGAAAGTGAAGGTGTATTAGAAATGATGCCTGACGGGTACGGATTTTTACGTTCTTCTGATTATAACTATCTATCATCACCTGACGATATTTATGTATCACAATCTCAAATAAAATTATTTGGATTAAAAACAGGAGACACTGTTCGTGGTAATGTACGTCCTCCAAAAGAAGGAGAAAAGTACTTCCCGTTAATTAGAGTTTCAAAAATTAATGGATTAAACCCAAATATTGTTCGCGATCGCGTTTCTTTTGAACACTTAACTCCATTATTTGCTGAAGAAAAATTTAATTTAGCAGAAAAAGGAAGTTCATTATCAACTAGAATTATCGATTTGTTTTCTCCAATAGGAAAAGGACAACGTGGTATGATTGTAGCACAACCTAAAACGGGTAAAACTGTGCTATTGAAAGATGTGGCAAAAGCTATTGCAGCAAATCACCCTGAAGTATATCAAATAGTTTTATTAATTGATGAGCGCCCTGAAGAAGTTACTGATATGCAACGTAGTGTACGTGGTGAAGTAGTTGCTTCTACTTTTGATGAGCCAGCAGATAAACATGTTCGTGTTGCTAACATTGTGTTAGAAAAAGCAAAGCGTTTAGTAGAGTGTGGTCATGATGTAGTGATTTTGTTAGACTCTATTACACGTTTAGCAAGAGCTTACAATACAGTAGCACCAGCATCAGGTAAGATTTTATCAGGAGGTATTGATGCGAACGCATTACACAAACCAAAACGTTTCTTTGGAGCGGCTCGTAACATTGAAAATGGTGGTTCATTAACTATTATTGCTACTGCACTTACCGAAACTGGTTCTAAAATGGATGAGGTTATCTTTGAAGAATTCAAAGGAACAGGTAACATGGAGTTACAATTAGAACGTAACATAGCAAACCGTAGAATTTACCCTGCAATTGACTTAATTAAGTCAAGTACACGTCGTGATGATTTATTATTAGACGAAAAAACAGTACAACGTATGTGGGTATTACGTAAGTATTTAGCAGATATGAACCCTATTGAAGCAATGGAGTTTATACAGGATAGAATTAAAAGATCATTGAATAACGATGAGTTCTTGATTTCAATGAACGGATAATCGTTAGTATATAAAATAAAAAATCCCGCTTTTTGCGGGATTTTTTATTTTGGGTATATCATAAAATCCAATGGAACGTCAAACTCATGAGTATCTTCTATTTTTTTGATAGGAGGAAAGAAATTAAGTCCAACAGTTCGAGTATCTTCTCTACACTCTGATAAAAATCGATCATAAAACCCTTTTCCGTAACCAACTCGGTATTTTTGTTCGTCAGAAATTAACATGGGAACAAAAACTAAATCGATATCTTTTACATTAGCTTCTTCCGCATTTACAGGTTCTGGAACTCCAAATTTATTGAGTTCAAGTTTAGTGTCTTTTTCAAAATAGAAATGAGAAAGAGTATCATCTTCAAAATTACAACGACTAACAATAATTTTTTTTCCTTTTTCTCTAAAAAAATCGATGATAGGTTTTGTGTCCACTTCATTAAACTTTCGCATGGACA
Source organism: Tenacibaculum sp. 1_MG-2023 (assembly GCF_030547425.1). Lineage (GTDB taxonomy): Bacteria > Bacteroidota > Bacteroidia > Flavobacteriales > Flavobacteriaceae > Polaribacter. Next base: position 66,231 of record NZ_JAUORH010000014.1, read on the forward strand.
AAAACAAATGTACAGTACGAACATCACTAGTTTGTAACTTGAATATTTGTTGATAAATACTTTTCTGTAGTTTTTCTTTTTCTACTTCAGTAAGTATGTTTCTCTTTTGTTTGTATAGTTTTCTAAGGTCAGGTTTAAGCATTGGGTTACAACGATTTTAATTCTTCTTTAAGTTTTTTAGTTAATCCTTTAACTATAAGTTCGTATGAGTAATCAATCAATTCAAAAACAAAAGTATCAGAAACATCATTGTTTAAAGTAACTGTATTCCAATGTTTCTTACTCATATGAAATCCTGGGTTAATACTTTCGTACTCGGTTCTTAATTCTAGGGCACGTTCAGGGTCACATTTTAAATTAACCTTAGGTTTATGTTGCTCCCAACTATCTAACCCCGATAAAGCAAACATTTTATTCATTACTTTAAACACTAAAACATTATCATCAAAAGGAAAATGTTCAGTAACTCCTTTTTTGGTAATGCAATAGTTGCGAAATTCTTCAATATTCATTCTTTTTATTTTTATAGGATGTAAAAGCTAAGAAAATAATAGACATAAAGCTAAGTAATAAGAAAAAGTATTTAAAAATATTTACGAATATGAAAAATTCAAAGCCTCTACGCATGGAGTATTTGTCAGCTTTTTCTTGAAGTAATATTAAAGCATCATGGTTATCTATGTAATAATATAAAGAGAAAGAAAAAGTAGAAATGAATAATAATTTAAATGTTTTATAATATTTCTTCATTACAGCTAGTTATTCAATTAAATTTTGAGTTGATTCAGGAATTTTTAATGCAGAATAGTCTAGTTTCCATCCAATAGTTTCTACTAAGTTTTGCATTAGAGTAACAGCTTCCAAAGCTTCCTTGTTTGCTGTTTGCATTAGGTTGCTTTCAGGTATTTTTTGAAGAATATGCTCTTTGGCCTCTTTGTTTACTTCGGTTAAATCTTCTGAGCTAAACTTGTTAAGTAATCCGTTTTGAATATCATAGAAACGTAAATTAGGTTCTATTGAAAATACTTCGGGTTGTGGAAATTGAGATAAAATCAATACCTTTTTCTTCGTGTCGGTATGCATTTTTATTTTTCTAAAATCAAAACCAATATGCACTTTGGCATTAATTAGAATAATGGCTTTTTTCTTACTGGTAACAAGTCCTAAAAATTTTTCTCTAGTATTTTCATGATGGTATATCTCGGCAAACTCTCCTTCAACAGTAATCAGTTTAGATACTTTTTTAATTTTATCTAACAAAACTACCGATTGTTTTTCGGTTAAATTTTTTCTTCTTACTGAGGTAAATTTTTTAAAAATGTAATAGGATATGATAGCACCTCCAGCTAAACCTAAAAAAAGTAATTCCATAACAACGAATTTACATAAAATAGGTAAAGCATAAAAAAGAGAATAAATAATAAGATAGTTTTTATCATAAAAGCAAGCTAAGGATAGTTATTTTGTATTTTTATTCCCCGAAAACATAAGTGTTTATCTGAGTTTAATAAAAAAAGCTACTAATGAAGTCAGGAAGTACAACAGAAAAAGAACTAAAAGAACGTATAAAAGAGTTAACCTGTCTTTATGAGGTAACGTCTTTAATAATAAATGCCAACCTTGATCAAGTAGCTATTACTTTAAAAGCAATTGCAAAAAGTTTAAAAAGAGCATTACAGTTTCCCAAAAACACTCGAGTTTTTATTGATATAGAGGAATATTCTGAAGAAAAAAGTAAAACAGAGGAAGAACTTTGTATAATTTCAAGTACTATTCCGGTATTTAATATACCTAAAGGAAAAATATCAGCATTTATAAAAGGTAAAAAACTTAAAGATAACTTATATCTAAAAGAAGAAAAGGAACTGTTTGATACCGTAGCTAAAAAAATAGGAGGACTTTTAGAACGTATTGAAATAAAGAATAACGAATTATCAATGAGGCGTAAAATGGAACACGCCGATCGTTTATCAATTTTAGGAGAACTAACAGCAGGAATTGCCCATGAGTTAAATACCCCGCTAGCTAATATTTTAGGTTACTCAGAGTTATTAAAAGCTGATATGCATAATAATGAAAAGGCCTTAGCGGATGTAGAAAAAATTATTCAAAGCGCAATTTTTTCAAGAGAAGTAGTGAAGAAGCTAATGTATTTTGCTTGTGAGATGCCACAAGAAATGAAGGAAGTAAATATTATTCCAAGCATAAAAGATGCTATAAATTTACTGGACGCTACTTTTAGAAGACAATCTGTAAAGTATTTAGTAAAAGTAGAAGAGTCTGAATTATGGTTGCGAGCAGATACGGTTCAGCTTACTCAGATTATTTTTAACTTAATTATAAATGCTATTTACTTTTCACCAAAAGAAGGGCTAGTTACCATTGAAACATTTCAAACAGGTAAAGAAGTAGTTTTAAGAATTTCAGATGAAGGCATAGGGTTAAGTGATGAAGCTCTTGAAAAAGTGTTCCAACCTTTTTTTACCACGAAACCAACAGGAGAAGGAACAGGTTTAGGATTGAGTGTAGTGCATGGTATTGTATCAAGTCATAAAGGAACAATAACAGCTAAAAATGGCATTGAAAAAGGTGCTATCTTTGAGGTTAGGTTACCAAAATAAAAGAAATGCCGTTAAAAAAGGAAAATATATTAATAGTAGATGATGATGTTCATATCTTAGAATTGTTGCATAGACACTTACAATCTTGGAATTATCACACCTACAAAGCAGTATCGGTTAAAGAAGCAGTCACAATTTTAAGAGATACTGCAATAGACTTGTTAATTACAGATTTAAAAATGCCTGAAGTAGACGGGTTTGAACTTGTTAAGTTTGTTTCAGAGCATTATCCAAAGTTACCTAAACTTATAGTAACAGGATATCCATCAGTACAAGACTCACTTGAAGCTATTAAATCTGGTGTAGTAGCATATCTAACAAAGCCGTTTACTAAAGAAGAGTTGAAAACAGCAATGGATGATGCTTTGACAAAATCAGAAATAAGCCAAAGAAAGGTTCCTCAAGAGAAAGAAAAAAAGAACTTTTATGGAGACATGATAGGAGCTTCAGAAAAGATTAATGAAATTTTTCAAATAATAGATCGTGTAAAAAATAATAAGGTAACGGTTTCTGTTAAAGGGGAGAGTGGAACGGGAAAAGAATTGGTAGCGCGCGCAATACATTATGAAGGGAAGTTTGCTAAAGAACCATATATAGCTGTGAACTGTGGCGCAATACCAGAGAATTTATTAGAATCTGAGTTGTTTGGTTATGTTAAAGGAGCTTTTACTGGGGCAGAAAGTAACAGAAATGGTTTTTTTCAAGCAGCAAATGGAGGGACTATATTTTTAGATGAAATAGGTAACGCTTCTTTAAATGTGCAGTCAAAACTGTTAAGAGCTTTACAAGAAAAAGAAGTGGTAAAAGTTGGAGCTCAAAAAGCGGAGAAAGTAGATGTTAGAATTATTGCAGCAACTAACAACAACTTAAAAGAAATGATTCAAAAAGGAACATTTCGAGAAGATTTGTTTTATAGGTTAACGGTAGTAGAAATAGAGGTACCATCTTTACGAGAAAGAAAGGATGATATTTCTATGCTAGTAGAAAAATTTCTTTTTAAGTATGGTGTTGAGTATAAAGATAAGTTCATAAAAATAAGCCCTAAAGCTTTAGATGTGTTAAAACGATATAATTGGCCTGGGAATATTAGAGAGTTAGAAAACATAATACAGCGTGCAGTAATTATGTGTGATCGTATAGTTGAGGTAGAGCATTTACCGGATTCGCTAAAATATAATGTCGATTTTTCAGAAGAAGGATTAATATCTTTAAAAGAAATGGAAAAACGTCACATACAACATGTATTAAATGCTACTAATAACAATAAAACAAAAGCAGCAAAAATCCTTCAAATAGATCGTAAGACTTTACGAGAAAAGTTAAAAGAATAAAATGTTTTTTTGGGTGTTTTTTCTCCGCCTGAGGAAAAATTCCCCACTTTAATTTTGAAGTAAATTTTACAGAAACTTCTGTATCCTTTATAAACAAAGGGTGCAGAAGTTTTTTTGTTTTTTGGCATATTTATCGGCATACCATTTGCCTTTAGAAAGAAAGAACAAAATAAATGTAATTTATGAATACTAATCCTTTTAATATTTGCCCTTCATGTACAGAAATAAATACATGCGTGTTAACCAAATCTAAAGAAAAGGTGTGGTCATGTAGTGAGTATAATGAGGTGAGTGCCGAAGAAGTAAAGAAAAAAGAGGTAGTTGCAGAACAAGAAATGCAAGCTGTTTAAGGGAGTCAGGTATGAATAATACAAAAAGTAAAATTTTAGGTAGTAAAATAAATTCAAACATAAGTGAGATGACATTAACCAAAGAATTAAAAAAACCAACGAAGCGAAAGAATGCTAGAGGAATGGTTGATAATGTACTAGAACAGTTTAATAGTGCATCTGATCAAATTGGTTTACACCCTAATATTCGTAAAATATTAAGTATTACGAATAACGAAATCATTGTTAATTTTCCTGTGAAAATGGATAATGGAGGTGTTGAAATTTTTCAAGGATATCGTGTACAACACAATAATGCATTAGGTCCGTATAAAGGAGGTTTACGTTACCACCCAACGGTAGATATTGATGCAGCAAGAGCTTTGGCAATGTGGATGACATGGAAAACATCTTTAGCAGGTTTACCATACGGTGGAGGTAAAGGAGGTATTCAAATTGACCCTACCAAATATTCAAAAGATGAATTAGAACGTATTACTAGACGTTTTACGTTTGCTTTAGGAGATAATATTGGGCCAGAGCATGATATCCCTGCTCCAGATGTAAATACAAGTGCCCAAACTATGGCGTGGATGGCAGATACGTATATGAGTACTAAAGCACCTGCGGAACGTTCAATGAATCAACATGTAGTAACAGGAAAACCAATAGGAAGTGGTGGACTTGAAGGGCGTGATAGAGCAACAGGTTATGGAGTTTTCTTAACTATTAAGTTTTGGGTAGAACAAAATAATGAGAGTTTAGAAGGTAAAACTTTTATTGTGCAAGGTTTTGGTAATGTTGGTTATTGGGCATCATACTTTTTAGAAAGAGAAGGAGCCAAAATGGTAGGAGTTCAAGATGCCTACGGAAGTATTCAAAACATAAATGGAATCAAGGTAGAAGATCTTTTTAACTATACAAAAGCTAATAACGGAAGTTTAGTAGGGTATCCAGAATCAATAGGAATAGAAAAAGAAGATTTTTTTGCTACCGATTGTGATATTTGTATTCCTGCCGCTTTAGGAAATCAAATCACAGAAGATAATGCGCATGTAATCAAAGCTAATTTAATAGCTGAAGGAGCAAACGGACCTATAAATGTTGAAGGAGAAAAAATTCTTTTAGAAAAAGGAGTAACAATTATCCCTGATATATTATGTAATTCAGGAGGAGTAATCACTAGTTATTTTGAATGGCTTCAAAACCGTAATGGTGAGTTATGGAATATGGAAGAAGTAATTACACGATTAGACAAGAAGCTAAAAGACTCATATACTAGAGTTTCAGATTATGCAAAGTTAGAAGGTGTAGATATGCGAAAAGCAGCATACTGTATAGCTATACAACGTATAGAAAAGGCATATGTTCAACGAGGTATTTTTCCATAAAAAACAGTAAAATGAAGTACGGAAGTTTAGTTTTAGAAAAAAAGGAGTATGTGTACATTAAGAGTTTACTAAATGTTTCAGAACATACTGAAGAAGGTAAAGTACAAACATCATTAGATAAGTTTGCTGAGGAATTAAAGTCAGCTAAGATTTTAGATGAAGAAGAAATGCTAGATGATGTAGTACGTTTAAATACTGTTATAACTATAGCTTCTGGTGATGTTTGGAAAAAAACTATTCAGATTGTAAAACCAATTGAAAAAGATTTGAAAAACAATAAAGTCTCTATTTTAACACCAATAGGTATAGCTTTGTTTGGTTATGCTTTGAATGATGTAGTTCATTGGAATTTACCAGGAGGGAAGAAAGAAGTTAAAATTTTAAAAGTAATTCAAGATAAAGGGAAAGAGAGTTTAAGTACCCTAATTTAAAGATAAAAAAATGACACTTAATAATCACGGTAGCGATATAGATGTTGTACATAAGTATAATTATGCAGAACTAAAAGGATGGGTAGATCAGTTGCAGTATATCAATAGAGAAATTGAGAACCTTTTAAGTTTACATGAGTATTCTTTAATTAATAAAGCTATTTCTAAAGAAACATTGGAACTCTTTTCCGAGAGGAAAAAAGTAAATAATGAGCTTTATAAAACTGTTTTGTCGTATTCAAATACATATGTTAATGTAGCAGAATGTGATAATATACAGTGCGATATGGCTTATTTAGGAGAGTACGATAGGTTACGTGAGAATTATCAAAATAATTTGGAAGCTTATCAAAAACTTAAAGACAAGTTTTTTGATGAAGTCTTATTAAGAGAATAGCATTCTTGTTAAGCAAGTATGTTAGATTTGTAGAGTTAGTTGTAAAACCTTGGAATCATGTAGTTCCAAGGTTTTTTTGTTTTAAAAAATATTAAAGCTCTTAATATTTTAATAACTACACTTTAGTGTAAGATTTGATTAGGTATGTTTAGTTATTTTTGCTTTAATAAACCTTATAAAAAATCAATGTATAGTAGAAATAGAATATATATTAAACCAGAAGAGCAAGAATTGATAAAGAATTATCCAATATTATTAGGCGGTAGTGGTATAGGTAGTAATATTGCTGAATGTGCTTTAAGGTTAGGTTTTGAAAAAATTACTATAGTTGATGGTGATGAGGTTGAGGTGTCAAACTTGAATAGGCAAAACTATACTGAAGATGATATCAAAACAGATAAAGTTGAAGCGCTTTCTAAAAGATTGTTATCAATTAATCCGAAAGCAGATATTACGGTTCATAATTGTTTTATTACAAAAGAAAATATACATTCAATAATTGAAGGACATAAAGTAGCGGTAAATGCTTTAGATTTTACGTCTGAAATACCATTAAGATTTGATAAGATTTGTAGAGATAAAGGGGTGCCAATTATTCATCCATATAATTTAGGCTGGGGAGCTTTAGTTTCTGTAATCACACCAGATAGTTTGTCGTTAGAATCAATAGCTAAAGAAGAAGAGAAGTTTAACGAAGTAAATATGGTAGAATACGCAGTAAGTTATATGAAGTTTTGGGGAAAGCCTCAGAAATGGATAGAAGATGTTATAGAAGAATACAAAAAAGAGAAGGAAGTATTACCTCCTCCTCAATTATCTGTAGCTTCATGGTTGGTAGCGTCTATTTGTGCTCACTTGCTATTTAATATTTCTACAGGTAAACCTGTAAAAAAATTTCCTGAATTTTACTTGTCATCAATTAATAGTTAAATAAGTCTATTATTGGTAGCAAAAGAAATTGCCTCTGTTATGTTAGCAACTTCTAATTTATCAAATAATTTTTTTCTGTGAAATTTAACAGTATCAGGAGATACAAAAATAGATTCAGCTATTTCATTGATCTTAAAACCTCTTGCAGAATACTGTAATATTTCTTTTTCTCTATTTGTAAGTGTTATTTTTTCTTCTGTTTTCCAATATTTACCTTCTAGATTATAAGTAAACATTTTGTTGTCTCCTTGTTTGTATATTTTGATATTACCAGAGTGTTGTTCTGTAGATAAAGAGATAATACATATAGCTTTCCAAACTTTACCATCTTTATTCAAAAATAAAGGAGTTAATTTTTGGTTTATTAAAATAGTTTTTTTCTCTTGATTTTTAATATTAAAATCATAGGAAATTGTGTAGAGTAACCTTTCTTCAATGGGTAGTTTTTCAAAAAAATCAAAACCTACCGTATTTATTTTTAAAAGTAAATCTAAATCGGGGGGGGTAACGTACTTAAAATAAAAAGCATACCCCATCTCTTTTACTTCTTCAGCTGTATGACCACACAAGAATAAGGGGTTATCAGAAACATATTCAAATCCTTTCTTTTGATAGTCAATAATATAAATACTTTTATAAGTGGTTCTTGCAAAAGCTTTTATAGGAGCTAAATAATCAGATGTTTTAAGAAGTTCATTTTCAGAAATATTATCAACAGTGTTTTTCATTGAAAAAAAATCATTGATGTTGTTTTCCATAATTAAAAATATTGAAGAGTTCTAACAAATCTACTAAAAAGTATATTATTATGTCTAATAAAACTACACTTTAGTGTAGTTTGTTGGTCATCAATATCTTAACTACACTTTTGTGTAATTAAAAAGCAGGAATCTATAGATAGTTTTGAGAGTATAAAACACAATGTTATGACTTTTAAAAACAAATCCTTAGAAATATTATCATCAAGTGAAATGATAAATTTAGCTGAATTCATAGTTAAAGAGAATTTTAAACATCACACTAAAGGAAACTTACCAAGTAATTATTATTCAAGTGTTCAATCTATTTATAAAGAGGAGTTAGATTTTTCTAAGAGCTCAAAAGTATTTGTTTCAAAAAATGATAAAGGAGAAATTGAAGGTGCTATAAGAGTGCTAAGATGGGATTACTCAAGAAAGTTACCAATTCAAAAAATATTTGGAATAAACCCGATAGAGATTGCAGGTATGTCTCCTTTAAAAACAATTTGGCACATAGGTAGATTCGCAATAAAAAAAGAGGTTAGTGATATAAACCTTTTTAAAAAACTAATGATTTGTGCCATAAGCCCAATTTGTGAAAAAGAAAATTCTGTGGCTTTTGCAGAATGTGATAGTAAGTTGTTGAGAGTTTTAAGAATTTTAGGAATAGAAGCTACTGTGGTTGGTGAGGCAGTGAATTATTTAGGTTCAGAGACTATACCTGTGTGTATGACTTATTCAGGCTTAATAGGGTTTTATAGAAAAAATAAGCATTTGATATTTAAATCAATAGACAATAGTTCGGTAAAAAAATCAAAACTACCTGAAAGTGTAGTTGTTGATAATCAAATATCTAACTACACTTTAGTGTAATGAGATAGGTGTAGAGGTCATTTAAATTTGAAGTATAATAAAATAAATTAAAGAAATGAAGAAACAAGTTCTAAATATGATTCTGCTTTTAATGTGTACAAACATTTTCTCTCAAATAACATATAAAGGGGTGGTTGTTGATACAGAAAAGCAGCCAATTTCTCTAGCCAATGTAATTTTATATGATTCTATAAATGAGAAGCTGATAGATGGAGTAACTACAGATGATAGAGGGGAATTTAGGTTAAAAGTAAAAGAAAAAACTTCATTTTTTATTGAAATAAGCTTTTTAGGTTTTAAAACCAAGAAAATTAATGTAACAACTAATGATTTAGGAAATATTGTTTTAGAAGAGGATATAAGCCTACTCAAAGAAGTAATAATAACTAGTAAAAAACAAACATTAGTTAGGAAAAATGATCGTTTAGTTTTTAATATAGATAAAACAGTTGCTCAAGAGTTAGGTTCTGCTATAGAGGTATTAAGGGTAACACCTAATATAGTTATTAGAGATGACCAATTAACAATGCTTGGAAAAAGTTTTGTAAGAGTGATGGTTAACAGTAAAATGTTGCCGTTGACAGGAGACGATTTAAGAGGGTACTTAGCCAGTATTAATAGCTCCGATATTATTAGAGTTGAGGTAATAACAGTACCACCCTCTGAGTTTGAGGCTGAAGGAAATGGAGGAGTAATTAATATAGTCTTAAAAAAAGAAAAAAAAGACTTTTGGAGTGCCGTAGCCCGAGTATCAAGTACTCAGAGGACATTATTTTCCTACGGAAGAAGCCTAGCTCTGAATTATAAAAAGAAAAACACATATTTAACTGTAAATATTTCTAATGGACTTTATCTAAAAAGAAACATTTTTAGAAATAATAACTTTTTTACAAATGAAACATGGAGAGGTAATGGGCCTTCAGAATATGAGGATGAGTATTTAAATTATAGATTGTCATTTACTCAAACTTTAACTAACAAATGGGAATTAGGGTTAGGATACTCAGGAACAAACTCAGATATAATTTCTTCGACAGATAATAAAGATTTGATTTACGATTTAAAGGATGAATTAAAGTACTCCTTATTATCTGATGGAGTTTCTAACAAAGACGCCAAGAGCCATGCGTTAAATTTTTACAATACAATTAAACTAGATAGTTTAGGGAAAAAGATTTCGTTAGATGTAGATTATTATAAGTCTACTTCGTTTAAAGAAGGTGAAAATAAAGGAGAAAGGAGAGAACAAAATACGATAACTCCTACTTTTTCAAACAATACAAGTATAGATTATGATTTTGAAAATATTTCAGGAAAAGTAGATGTATCGTTACCCTATAACTCAATAGATATAAAGTTAGGAGGTAAGGTGTCTTTTTCTCAAACTAATAATGACTTTAAATTTTATGATAGTTTTAATGGAACCCCAGTTTTAGATGAGAATCAATCTAATGTATTTAATTATGACGAGCATATTTATGCAGCATATGTATCAGGAACTAAGAAAATTTCAGAAAAGTTTAGTGCAAAAGCAGGACTTAGAGTAGAGAGTACAGTAACTAAATCATACTCTAAATCGAATAACCAATCGAACGAAAATAAGTATACTAAGTTTTTTCCTACACTATACCTTACATACAAGTTAAAGGGAAATCAGTCTCTGTCGTTTAATGTAAGTAGGAGATTAAATAGACCTAGATTTGAAAGCTTGGATCCTTTTAAAATAGTTGTAAACCCATTTAAAACAATACAAGGTAATCCGTTTTTACAACCTTCATTTATTACTAACACAGAACTGATATTTAATTCTAAAAAGAACGAATTAAAGATTTATGGTCAAAAGATTACAGATAGGTATGAACAAATTTCAGAGTTAGACCCTGTAAGTAAAGTGGTAAACTATACGTATTATAACCATTTAAATATAGAAAATTACGGGATAACAGATACGTATATCTTTGATAAATTAAAATGGTTGACTTCATACAACACAATAGATATAGGATATTCTAAAATGTCTTCATCAATACCAGAAACTATTGGAGAGCAAGAAGGATTTAATGCCTTTGTACAGACTCAGAACTATATCAAATTAAATTCTAAAAAAACACTATCACTAGGGGTTAATTATTACCATGTTTTTGCAGCAAAACAAAATGTTTCAAGACATGGAGGTTACGGTCCTTTAGACTTATCTCTTAGATTAAAACTATTAAAAGGAGACTTAAACCTAGTGATATATGCTAATGATATTTTAAAAACAAGTGTAACCACTGTGACAGGTTATTATAACAATGTTAAAACAACCTATAATAACTATTACGATTCAAGATCATTAAGTTTTATAGTAAGATACACTTTTGGAAATAAAAATATTAGAACAAAAAGAGATAGATCAGGTAATAGAGATATACAAAATAGAGCTCAATAATAATTGAGTATATAAAATAACCAAGGCCAAGGTTTACAGACCGAAAAACAGTTAAAGTCTTAAAAATATAACTGATAATTAATTCAATATAAATTTTTTAAAGATGAAAAAAATCACATTAAACAAAGGGTTAAAGTTAAACAAAGAGGCAATTACAAAGTTACAAGACTCTCAAATGTCAACCTTTAAAGGAGGTGTTAGAGCAGCAGGACTTACTTGTGCAAACGGATCGTGTATCAAATCTTGTAATGAAAACTCTTGTAACGGATCAGCAGACCAGGTAATTAATTAAAAAATAAAAAGATGAAAAAAATCACATTAAACAAAGGATTAAGATTAAACAAAGAAGCAATTACAAAGCTTCAAGATTCTCAAATGTCTTCTTTTAAAGGAGGTATAAATGCAGTAGCAGGAGCTACTTGTGCAAATGGATCTTGTATTAAGTCATGTAATGAGGACTCTTGTATAGGAGGAGCAGATCAAGTTATTCATTAATAATAAAAACAAATAAAGATGAAAAAAATCACATTAAACAAAGGGTTAAAATTAAACAAAGAAGCAATTACAAAGCTTCAAGATTCACAAATGTCTTCTTTTAAAGGAGGAGTAAGAGAAGCAGAAGGTCTTACTTGTGCAAATGGATCTTGTATTAAGTCATGTAATGAGGATTCTTGTAACGCTAACCGAATACAATAATAAAAACAAAAAGATGAAAAAAATCACATTAAACAAAGGATTAAAGTTAAATAAAGAAGCAATTACCAAGCTTCAAGATTCACAAATGTCTTCCTTCAAAGGAGGAATTAGAGACGCGGAAGGTCTTACTTGTGCAAATGGATCTTGCATTAAGTCATGTAATAAAAATTCATGTAAAGGAGCAGATCAAGTAATTAATTAAAAAAACAAAAAGATGAAAAAAATCACATTAAATAAAGGATTAAAGTTAAACAAAGAAGCAATTACAAAGCTTCAAGATTCTCAAATGTCTTCTTTTAAAGGAGGTATAAATGCAGCAGCAGGAGCTACTTGTGCAAATGGATCTTGTATACAATCATGTAATAAAAACTCTTGTAAAGGAGGAGCAGATCAAGTAATTAATTAAAAAACAAAAAGATGAAAAAAATCACATTAAACAAAGGGTTAAAATTAAACAAAGAAGCAATTACAAAGCTTCAAGATTCACAAATGTCTTCTTTTAAAGGAGGAGTAAGAGAAGCAGAAGGTCTTACTTGTGCAAATGGATCTTGTATTAAATCTTGTAATAGAAACTCTTGTAAAGATCAAGTTATTAATTAAATAGTAATTAATAGAACAAGGTTCTTTTTAACCTAAAAGAACCTTGTCTAAAAATAAATAAAGATGAAAAAAATCACACTAAACAAAGGATTAAAGTTAAATAAAGAAGCAATAACGAAGCTTCAAGAAGCTCAAATGTCTCAATTAAAAGGAGGGGTTAGAGACGCAGCAAGTATTTCTTGTTTAAATTTTACATGTAATGCGTCTTGTGACACAGGAACGTGTAATGGATCTGCAGATCAAGTTTTAAACTAAAATGAAATTGCAAAGTAAATATAACTCTATTAAAATAATAATAAATACAGCAGTTTAATTGCTGCTGTATTTTAAAGTCATACAAAATGAAAGAAGCACATAAATTAATAGAAAATATAGATAAAATAAAAAGAGAAGATTTAGAGTCAGATAGTTTATTAAATGGAAAGTTAGGACTTGTTTATTACTACTTATGCCTTTATAAGGTTTTTAATAAAGAAGATCATTTACAAAGAATAGAAAAAAACTTAGAGTCTGTTTTTACAAATATTGAAAAAGGTGTTTCTAGCTTAATGTATGATTCTACATTAGAAAATGGTTTGAGCGGTTTAGGGTATGTTTTACAGTTACTAATTGAAGAAAAAATAATAGATGAAGGTTACAATTCACAACTAGAAGAAATAAATAACATAGTAGTAGATCAAGCTATTGAGTTAATTCAAAATAATAATTATGATTTCGTTAGAGGCCCTTTTGGAATTTTATTTTATCTAAATTATGTAGATAGCAAACCTCATGTTAATAGAGTTTTAGAAGCTTTGTTTGAAAAGTTAAAAGAGGATAAAAACTTTTTATTTTATAATGAATACACATATATAGAAGGCGTGCACATTGGTTATGCCCACGGATTATGTGCGATAATAAAAGTTTTAAATGATATAAATGATGAAAGAGCAGAGTATTTCGTAAGATATTTATTAGATAAACTAATAAATATTATGAAAAAGAATGAATATCAAATAATCAAAGACAAGAAATACTACTTGCCTAGAAGTATTCACAAAGGAGATGAGTTTGAAAAAGGCTTAAACTATAGAGCTGTGCTAGCCTGGTCTAATTGTGATGTGAATTTTTCTACATTAATATATTCATTAAATGAAAAATTTAAAACTAATGAACTATTAACTATTGCTAATAAAATAGCTTTAGAAAGCCTTGAAAAAAGAGAAGAGAAACATACAAGAATTTGGGATCATAGGTTTTACTTTGGAAGTTCAGGTGTGTTAAAAACATACATGTTCTTATATAAAAAAACTAGAAACTCAAAGTATAAAGAAGCATCTAACTTTTGGTATCAAAAAACATTAAACTATCTTACTGAAAGTACTATAAAAGAACATCCTCTTAATTTTTTAAATAATCTGCCGGCTACAGCTTTATCTCTTTTAGAGTTTGAAAGAGAAGAAGAATTTAACTGGTCCAAAATACTACTATTATGATAAATGATACATTAAAAATAGGAATACTAGAGTTTGCAGCTAGCAATAAACAAAATTCAATGCATGCTATAGAAGATATTTTTACTTATGCATGTAGGGCAGATGAGTTAAATTTTTCTAGATTTTGGCTTACAGAGCACCACAGAGCTAGTGCTGTACATCCATATAATAACCCAGAGATCTTAATGACTCTAATTGCGGGGATGACAGAAAATATTAGGATTGGATCTGCAGGGGCTTTAATAGGTTATTACTCACCATATTCTTTGGCGCAAAATTATAAACTACTTAATAATATTTATAATAACAGAATTGATTTTGGTTTGTCTAAAGGACGTCCAGAGAACGCACATCAACATAATTTTTTCAATTTAAATAATAGCACATTTGAAAATACGATGTACGAAAAAAACCTTCAAGCGATATGTGAACTACTGCATGAAGAAGAAAAAAAATACAATGAGAGCAAGATTGTACTTCCTCCATTTAAAGGAATTGCACCTTCCTTATGGTATCTATCTAACAGTTATAGAAAAAAAGATTTAGCAATAAAAAATAAATTAAATATATGTAGATCCCTAATGCATGGTTTGGATGTTTTTGAATATGATGAGGATCTTAAAGGATTACAAGAGTATAAAGAAGAGTATTATCAAACGAATGGGCAACTTCCTGAAGTAGCTATAGCAATAGCAGTTACTTTTTCAAAAACAACAAAAGAAGTAGAACAAGAAGAAAAGGAGTATAAAAACAAGAGAGAAGGCTTGAAAATTATTTCGGTTAATGAGTATACTTTTTTAGAAAAATTAGAGCAAATTCAAAAAGCATATGGGGTAAATGAAGTCATAATATGCGATACCGAAAAAGATATAGAAGCTAAGTTAGAAAACTTAGAATTAATAAAAGAATTAACAACACAACAAGTGCTTAAAACGTTTTAAGATGAAAAATATTAGTTTATTACCAAACAAAATAATTAGACAACCATTATTTTCTTTAAATAAATACAATCAAATTCCCAAAAAAGAAAAAGAACTAAATAGTTTTATAGATTCTTTATTTTTTAATAAGGAGTTCTCTGAAGCGGTTTATTTATCATCTCCTAGTTTATATAAAGAATGGGAAAAAGTAGTAAAAAAAGAGAAAGAAAGAGGAAAAATAAACGAAGCTATACTAAAATACTTTTTAAGATCAGTTTCAAATACAGTGCCTTTTGGTCTTTTTACTTCTTACACTACTTTAAGCTCAAATAGTAGTTTAGATAACGAAAAAAAATATAACAGGTATTCAAGTATTGATTTAGAGTATTTGCTAAACTTATTAAATCACCTTAATCAACATCCGGTTATTATACAAACAGTAAAATACAGAAGAAACAATACTATATATAAAATAGGAGACAAGTATAGGTATATAGAACCAAAATTTTCTAAAGGAAATATAAGTTACACACTTTCTTCAATAGATAGTGACGAGTTGATAGACTATTTAGTGTCACATGAAAATGATACAATGACTTTTGAAGAATTAAAAAATATGATATTAAATTTAGTAGATGGAGTAGAAGAAGAAGAGGTGACTGCCTATTTATTAGATTTAATAAATTCAAAAATATATATAAGCTCATTTGAAGCTACATTAAATGAAGAAGACCTTTTAAATCAAGTAATTAATTTTTATAAAGAAAATAGTTCCAAAATAGATACAGATGAAGAGTTAAAAAAAATATTTTCATCATTAATAAAAGTTAAAGAAAAGCTGATAAAATTAGATGAAAAAGTTTTCAATTCAATAGATATTTACGATGATATTTTTAAAAATTTAAAAAATATAGGGATTGATTTTAAAGAAAAATTTGTCATTAATTCAAATTTAAAAAAGATTTCAAAAAACACAAATGATACAGGAAACATAGATATAAGGTTAAATAAATTAATGAGTGTTTTATCTAAGGTATCTAAAAAAAACATAAAAGAAGATTCAAATTTAAATGTATTTAAAAGGAGTTTTTATAATAGATATGAAGATAAAGAAGTAGCATTAGTTGAGGCTTTAGATAATGAGTTAGGAATAGGGTATTTACCCCACTTAAAAGATGAAGTAATATTTTCTGATTTAATAGATGATGTGACTATGCCACAAGTTCGAAAAGTTACATCAGAAAGGAAAGTAGAAACAAAGGTTCATAATTTTTGGCTTAACTTATTGCTTCAAAACCCTGAAAAGAAAGAAATAAATTTAGCAAAAGAAGATTTAACCATTTTTAAAGAAGAAAATGAAGCTAAAAATGGTGCCTTTTCTATTTCTTATTCATACACTAAAGATAAAATATATCTTAAACACATTGGAGGAACAACAGGAACCAATTTAATAGGAAGGTTTAGTAATAGTGATACAGATGTTCAAGAGATTATTAATAATGTAACAGATTTTGAAAAGTCGTTACTTAAAAATAAAATTGTAGCAGAAGTTATTCATCTACCTAATAACAGAGCAGGAAACATACTAATAAGAAAAGTAAATAGAGATGCAGAAATAAGTATAATATCAAAAGCTTCTGGTAATACCAAAGTTATAGACGTAAATGACTTATATATTAGCTTGAAAAGAAATAGAATAGTTCTTAGATCAAAAAAAGAGAATAAAGAAGTTGTTCCTTTTTTAAGCTCAGCTCAGAATTATCATTACAATTCACTGCCTATTTATCATTTTTTATGCGACTTACAATCACAAGATCGTCATAATGATTATTCAATAAACTTTGGAGGATTTAATATAGGAGATTTAGAATATTGTCCAAGGTTAACATACGGTGAAGATGTAATTCTAAGAAAAGCAACATGGTTATTAAAGAAAGATAATTACAAAGAAATAGAAAACCTAAAAGCAGATTTAATAAAGAAAAGTGTCCCAAGGTATATTTATATAACTAGTGGAGGTGAAGATAAAATGATTATTGATATTGAAAATTACAATACACTTAACATACTATATCAAGAAATAGAAAAAAATAAAATTCTAAGAGTTACAGAATGTGTTTACGATATGCATAACAATCAAACACCTGAAAGCTACGCGAATGAATATATTGGAGTTGTTAAATCTCAAAAAGAGTTAAAGATATTTAAAAATATTTCTACAAATACATATAAAGTTGAAAACAATAATGTAAAGAGAACCTTTATTTACGGTGATGAATGGGTATATTTTAAGCTTTATACAGGAAGAATAACATCAGATCAACTTTTAATTGAAAACATTTCTAGAATAGCAACAAAATTAAAAGCATCAGGTATAATAGATAAGTGGTTTTTTATTCGTTTTACTGATCCAGATTTTCACTTAAGGCTAAGATTTCATTTAAAAAATGAAAAAAACTACTCAGAGATGTCTAAGATTATTCATAATGAGTTATCGCATTTATTAGAAGAACAAAAAATATGGAAGTTAGACTTGTCAACATACAACAGGGAGTTAGAAAGGTATTATTGGCAAAATATAGAGAGTTCTGAAACTATATTTCATATAGATTCAGAATACACCGTAAACATGTTAAAGTATCTAAAAGATAATGGAGAGAGTAGAAGGTGGCTTTTTATTTTAAAATCAATAGATGATTTTTTTAATGTTTTTGACATCAGTTTAGCTAAAAGACATCAAATTATAAATACTATGTTTAATAGTTTTTGGGTTGAGTATGGTAAAGTAAAAACAATAAAAAAAGATGTAAACAACAAGTTTAGAAAATATGTAAAAGATATAAACAGCATATTAAACACACCAGAAATTGAGGTAAAAAACATATATAAAGAGAGGTATTCAGCATTAAAAGAAGTTCAATTAAGTATAGACGCTAAAGAAAATTTAGATGATTTGTTATGGAGTTATATTCACATGCATGTAAATAGATTTGTGCAAGCAAATCCTAGGTTTCATGAACTTATAATGTATGGAATTTTAGAAAGATATTATAACCAAGAGATTGGTAAGAGAAAGTATAACCAAAAACAAGTTGAAAATGAAGCTTATTAGACAATATGATAAAATGGATTGCGGCCCATCTTGTTTAGGAATGGTTGCAAGTCATTACGGAAAAGAAATATCACTAAATTACCTAAGAGAAAAGTGTTATATAACAAAGGAAGGAGTTTCTTTATTAGGAATAGATGAAGCTTCAAAAAAGTTAGGTTTTGAGACTTTTTCAGCTACTCTAGGATTACAAGAGTTAAAAGATATAGATAATTTAAATTATCCATGTATTTTGCATTGGAATAATAATCACTTTGTAGTTCTAAAAGAACATAAAAGGCCACATTTATTAGCTAGGAAAAAGAAATGGCAAATAGCAGATCCAGCACATGGTTTTGTAAATTTAAATGATGAGAAATTTTCCAAATCATGGTTAGGTGAAAATGGAAAAGGAGTTGCATTGTTCTTAAAACCACAAAATAAGTTCGTAAATACAGAATTTAAAAAACCAGAAAAAATATCATTAAAATACTTTATAGACTTTTTTAAAAGCCATAAAAAAAAGTTGGTATTTGTATTTGTTTTAATGCTTCTAGGAAGTTTAATAAATATGGTTTTTCCTTTTTTAACACAGTACCTAATAGATAAAGGAATTGATAAAAAAGATGTAAACTATATTGAATATATTTTATTCTCACAGCTGAGTTTGTATCTAGGAGTAATTGTTATAGAGATATTTAGAAACTGGTCATTATTAGTGGTAGGAACCAAAATAAGTATTAAAATAATTTCAGAATTCTTGTTAAAAACATTGGATTTACCCTTAAAGTTTTTCGACTCAAAGCTTATTGGAGATTTTCAACAAAGAATACAAGATAATGATAGGATAGAATACTTTTTAACATCACAATCAATAACTACATTTTTCTCAATGATTACTTTTTCAGTATTCTTTGGAGTATTGGCTTACTATAATATAACAATACTATTAATTTATACATCATTAACACTTCTGTCTGTGTTGTGGTCTCATTATTTCTTAAAGAAAAGAAAAATATTAGATTATAATAGATTTATTGAAAACAGTAACAATCAAGAAACGATATACGAGATACTAAATGGAGTAACAGAAATGAAATTGAACTCTTTTGAGGAGTATAAGTGTAACCAATGGAAAACAGTTCAAGATAGGTTGTTTAATATAAATTTAAAAATATTAAGATTAGATCAAATTCAATCATCAGGCTTCACGTTTATAAACCACGTAAAAAACATACTAGTATCTTTTTATACAGCAATTTTAGTAGTAAACGGAGACATGACTTTAGGTGTTTTATTAAGTATTTCATATATAATAGGCATGATGAATTCCCCTGTAGATCAGTTGATTAATTTTATAAGATCATTACAAGACGCAAAATTAAGTTTATCAAGGTTAAATGAAGTACAAAATGAAGACCCTGAAGAAAAAGAGTCATACTCTGAGTTAAAGTTATCAAATAATGGTACAAATACAGGTGTGAAGTTGAGTAATGTTTCTTTTCAGTATGAAGGTCCCAGGTCTCCTTTTGTTCTTAATAATATTGATTTATATATTCCAGACGGAAAAGTTACAGCCATTGTTGGGGCAAGTGGAAGTGGAAAGACTACATTAATGAAGTTATTGTTAAGGTTTTATAACTCTATAGGAGGTCATATTAGTTATAATGACCAAAATATTTTAAATATTTCACCTAGAAGTTTAAGAAAACATTGTGGAGTAGTAATGCAAGATGGATTTATTTTTTCTGATACAATAAAAAGAAATATAGCGACATCAGATGAAGAAATTGATTATGAAAGGTTAAGAGAGGCAGCAAAAATAGCGAATATTGATGAGTATATTGATTCGTTAGCTCAAGGATATGATACAAAAATAGGAGCCTCAGGTAGTGGACTTTCTGGAGGACAAAAGCAACGAATATTAATAGCAAGAGCGGTTTATAAAAATCCACACTACA
Organism: Tenacibaculum sp. 1_MG-2023; assembly: GCF_030547425.1. GTDB lineage: Bacteria > Bacteroidota > Bacteroidia > Flavobacteriales > Flavobacteriaceae > Polaribacter. The sequence continues at coordinate 86,445 of NZ_JAUORH010000014.1, forward strand.
TGTTTTTTGACGAAGCAACTTCAGCGTTAGATGCCGAAAATGAAAAGAAGATTCATGATAATTTATTCAACTTCTTTAAAGGAAGAACAGTTGTAATAATAGCTCATAGGCTTAGTACAGTAAAACACGCAGATCAAATAGTAGTATTAAAGAAAGGGAAGGTAAGTGAAGTAGGAAGCCATGATGAATTAGTAGGTAAGAAAGGAGACTATTTTAGTTTAGTAAAAAATCAATTAGAATTAGGAAGTTAGAAATGGATACAAACAATATAATTTTAGAAATAGAAAAATCAATTAACAATAATTATGGAATTTTAACTTCTATGGGAGTTGTTAACGGATTAGCAGGAGTTTCTCTTTTTTATCATTATAAGGATAATAAGGATAAGTGTCTCTCTTTTTTAGAGAAATCAATCAGTGGTTTAAATGAAGATTATAAAGGAAATGATATTATAGCAGATATTATAGAAATAGGAATTCTGCTTGACTTTTATATCAAAGAAGGTGTTATAAAAAAAGAAGAAGTAGCATTTTACTTCGATAACTATGACTCAATTCTTCAAGAACTTTTAATAGATAAATTAAAAGAAGACAATCTAAATCCAGTTACTGGAATATTGAAGTATGGCAATTATTTTATAAATAGAGCCAAATATTCCGGAAGAAATTACAATGAATTATTTTCATTAATTCTCTCTAAAATAGAAAAACTAGCAAAAAAAGATAAAAAAACAACTGGAATTTATTGGGTTTCTACCATTGAAAGAGAAGGACGATATTTAGTAGAGTTAGGAGTAAAACATGGAGTCATAGGAATTGTAGATTTTTTAGTTGAATTATATGGGTTAGGATTTGAGAAAAAAAGGACAAAGAAACTAATAAATGAAGCTATAAAATATGTTGTTGAGTCTAAGTTAAAGGACAAAACATTTCTTTTTCCTTTTTGTACAAATAACGTTAAAGATGCCGTATCTTTTTCTTTCAATTTAAATTACGGAGATCTTGGAATTGCCTATGGAATTCATAAAGCAGTTAAGGTGTGTAATTTAGAAGTTTACAAAGAGGTAGTTAATCAAACATTAAAAAACGCAGCTAATTTTAAAGACGATGAAAATAAATACTTAACAGATGCTAATTTATTTTATGGTTCATTAGGAATTGCTTCTTTACTAAAAAAGTTTAGAAAAGAATTAGAAGAAGATTTTCTTAATGATTCAATAAACTATTGGTATACAAAAACAAAAGAACATAAAAGACATGATAATGAATGGGCTGGATTTGACACAACTTTTAATAAGTTTGATATTAATGCTCAACTTTCTATGTCGCACGGAATAATTGGTGTAGGAACAGCACTCCTTAATTTTAATAAAGATTTAAACTTCGACTTTTTAACTTTTCTAGGGTATAAATTTTAAAACCCTAGAAAATTTCTGCTATGCTAATGCACCTACAAATAGTTATTAATTAGAAGTAAATTAGTAAAAAAATAAACAAAAAAAGTCTCGGGGGTTTTTACTAAAAACTGACATTTATTAATTTTTTATATCATAAAAGCTTAGTTTACTTAAAAATTTACTAGGAGAGGTACCAAACTTCTTTTTAAAGGCTGTAGAAAAGTGTTGTGGGTTTTTATAACTTACCTTTTCAGATACCTCATTTACAGTATAGCCTTTTAGTAATAGTTCTTTAGCTTTATTCATTCTTAAATTAAGAATAAATTTAAAAACGGTAATACCAAATGTAGTTTTAAATCCTTTTTTTAAGGCATATTCATTGGTGCCAATTTCTTTACATAACAAAGATAAGGTTAGCGGAGATGTATAATTATTAAGTATATATTCATAGACCCTTTCAATTTTATTTGCTTCTTTAGTAGTTAGTTTTGTTGTGTTTTTTTTAGGAGTACTAGGTGTAAATTGATAAAGTTGCAATAAAAGAAGGTCTAAGATTTTAGAGGTAACATGTATTTTTTGAAAATGATTATCCCATTCAGAGTCAATAACTTCTTTTATTAAAAAATGCATTCTTGAATTTATTAAGCAGTTTTCTGAATTAATTTTACCAAATTTTTTATCATTAATAATTTTTTTAAAATCATCAAACCTAATACCATCAGGTAAATACTGAATAAAGAATAAAGGAGATAAGTTAAGGCGTACAATAAAAGATTCTGAAGATCCACACTCTAAAAAGCCTTTTGTATTGCTATAAAAGTTAATATTATGTGAGTTAGAATTAAAAAAATACTTGCTTTCTATTTCAGGTATATGTATAGTAAACTTCCCTTGTAAGTTAAACAACATTTCTATACTTTCTCCTTTAATATTAAAAGATATTTTATAGCCTTTTATTGTTTTTATGGAGCCAAAACCTATTTTGAAGTTTTCAAATACATGCTCCTTATACCAACCTTTAAAATTATCTTCATTAAAGTTAGTTACTAAGGTTTTGTAAAAATTATCATTTGTATTTTTAATATTAGATAGCTTATCAAAAATAGCTTCTTCATTATTATATATAGTAACTTTCATACTCTCTTATTCCGTTTAACGTATGTTTTTTATCCGTTTAACGTATCCCCCGATTTTCGAATAAAAATTAGTTTTGCAGAAAACAAAAATAACTTATTTTTATTTAGTCTTAATAAGTAAAAATTAATTTTAACATAAAAAATGACAGAATCGGTTTTAGTTATAACTTATAAAAAAATAGCATGTTAACAATTATAGGCTGTTTAGCTCTCATAGGTTTTTATTTTTTATACAGTACTTCAAATAGAGCAGATTTAACGTTTTATTTACCTCTTCAGAAATGGATTAATGAGAATAAAATAAAAGGAAAGTATATAGGTGTAGTCCTGTTAATTATTGGTTTAACTAGCGCGGTTTTATGTTTAGGTTTTGGCGCAGGAATATTTTCATATTTAACTCTACTAATGTTAGTGTCAAGTTTAGTTGTTTTAATTGAACCTTTACGCTTTTTAAAACTCTCAATATTAGTTGCTATGATGATTTTATCACTATTACTTGAAGTTTATCTTAAATAATTATGCCTGCAAATAAAAAATATTTGACAAGTTCACCTATCCAACGCATTGCAAAAATAAGTGCTGGTTTTGTAGGAGGATACGTTGTAACAGAAACCTTTCACATAATGTTAATGACTTTTTTTAACATACCAAATGTAATAATGACACTACGTTTTTTTGGATTTATTATGTGGGTGGTTTTAATGATTTTAGCCTTTTTAGCCAAAAGTGCATGGAAAATATGGGTGCTTTATACTCTCGTTAGTCTTCTATTTATTACAGTTATTTACTTAAATACTCCAAATCAATTATAATAAAATATTAAAATACCATTATGGCTAAGAGAGTATATAATATAATGTTTCATACACATACCATTAGTGGTATTGTTATAAGTGCAGCATTATATGTAATTTTTTTTACAGGATCTATTTCTTTTTTAAGAGATGAAATAATAGCTTGGGAAAGAAATGAACCCGTTGAAAAAACCTTTTTTTTAAAAGGAGATTTTGATGCTTTATTAAATAATTTAGGAGAAGAGTATTACCTAAAAGGGAGAGACATTTCTTTTTATAGAAATATAGAAGGACAAAATGTAATCACCAGAATGGGGCAGTCTAAAGATACATTGGCACCAAAAAAAGAGCCTAAAAGAGCTTTTTTTTATACAAATTTAAAAACCTTTAAAAAAGCAAATTATAACCAAAACTATTCTTTAGGAGAATTTTTTTACAGGCTACATTTTTTTGCGCAATTAAATTTTTATGGACGATCTGGGTATGTTTTTGCTGGTTTAATAGCTTTTTTCTTTTTGTTTGCAATTATAACAGGAATTATTGTTCACTGGAAAAAAGTAGTACCTAATTTTTACCAATTTCGACCAAAAACGAAATGGAAAACTATTTGGACTGATGCACATGTTGCACTCGGTGTAATAGGACTACCATATCAATTTATATTTGCTGTTACAGGTGCATACCTAATTATTGGTTATATGGTAATGTTAGCACCTGTGCAAAACTATATTTTTAATGATAATTCTAAAGCTTTAACCGAAGTATTGAATTACGAAAAAGATATAAATTATGAGTACAAAGCAGTAGAATTAGAAAAAACTATTTCTATTAATGATTTTTTAGTTAGAACAAAAAAAGAATACCCTAGCTTACAATTAAATAGTATCGAAATATTTAATTATGGAGATGCAAATATGCACGTAAAAGTAGGAGGGTATCCAAAGTATAAGGATAACTTTTTAAGTTCAGGGTCGATTACATTCAAAGCAGCAGATGGATTTATAGTACAAAAAAAAGATTCAAAAAATAGCTTATCATATATAGAAGGAGCTACAAATCTTTTAAAAAGATTACACTTTGGAGATTTTGGTGGTTATGGAATGAAATTAATTTACCTGGTTTTAGGTTTTGTAACCTGTTTTGTAATCATATCTGGTGTACTTATTTGGTTAGTTGCAAGAGATAAAAAAAGCGTACCTAGTTACAAACGTAAATTTAACACTTGGTTAGTAAATATTTATATGGCTATATGTTTAAGCTTATATCCAATAACTGCTCTAGTTTTTATTGCCATTAAATGTTTTTCAAGCAGCAATGGAGACAATAAAAAAGTATTTATTTACCAAATATTTTTCTGGGGATGGTTTATACTAAGCTCACTTTTTATCGCAAAAAAAGATAATTATTTTACCAATAAAATATCACTTTTATTAGGCAGCATTTTAGGTTTCCTAGTACCTATCTCAAATGGTGCTATTACTGGTAATTGGCTATGGATTTCTTGGCAAAAAGGATATTCGCAAATTTTTGTGGTAGATGCTTTTTGGTTGCTACTTTCAATAACATCACTTAGTATTTTCTTTAAAATAAAAAGATTGACTTATTAATTTAAAATCTGTATTTTTTTGCTTTAAAATACTGATAAATGGAACAATTTGAAGGTAAAAACAT
>NZ_JAUORH010000015.1 GCF_030547425.1 Tenacibaculum sp. 1_MG-2023
GTAGCAAGCATTACAGATGCAAGTGGAACAGAAGGAAGTGCTGTAGAGTTTGACTTTACGTTAAGCAATGCAAGTGCCTTAGCAGTAGACTATACATTTACCTTAACCAATGGCACCGCAGGAAATTCAGATTATACGACGACCGATGTAGTGGTAACCGTACCAGCCGGCGCAACAAGTGGAACGGTAAGTGTACCAACGACAGAGGATACTATAGATGAGTCAGATGAGACCTTTACTGTAGCCAACGGAGGGCAAACTGCGACAGGAACGATTCAAGATAATGATGGAGCCCCAATAGTAGCCATAGGAGATGTAACAGTATCCGAAGGTGACGATGCTATTGTTCCGGTAACCTTAAGCAATCCAAGTACAGAAGACATTACAGTAGAAGTAACGGTAGATGGAATAGTGTACCCAGTAACAATTGCCGCAGGAGATACAACAGGAAGTGTAACTGTTCCAACAGCAGAAGACATTACCTCAGGAGAGGCAGACGAAGTATTCCCAGCAACAGGAGTTGTCACAAGTGGAGTAACTGGAGCGATAACCGATGGATCAGTAACGGTAGAAGACGATGATGTAACCGTACCAACAGTTGTAAGTCAAACCACGAACGATACGACACCAGTTATCACAGGAACAGCAGACAGTTCAGATACGATTGAGGTAACAGTCAACGGAGTAACGTATACCGAAGGAGACGGGAACTTAGTAGACAATACCGATGGAACATGGACATTAAACATACCAGCAGGAAGCGAGATTGCAGAAGGAACGTATGATGTAAGTGTAGAAGCAACCGATGCAGCAGGAAACACCAGTTCCGATGCAACGACCGATGAATTAGTAATCGACACAACAGCACCAGTTTTAACGATAACTATAGATAATATCACAGCAGACAACATTATTAATGCCTCAGAAGCAGGAAGCACTATTCCAGTAAGCGGAATGGTAGGTGGTGACTTCAATACAGGAGACACGGTAACTTTAGTGATCAACGGAAACAGCTATACCGGAACAGTAGATAGTAGTGGAAATTATAGCATAGATGTCCCAGGCTCAGACTTAGCAGCTGACCCAGATACGACAGTAGAAGCAAGTGTAAGTTCAATTGATGGTGAAGGGAATAGAGGCTCTGCTTTGAATACACATGAGTACTATTTACAAGACACGGATAATGACGGCATACCAGATGCTGTAGATGTAGATGATGATAATGATGGAATTCCAGATGTTGAAGAGGGAGATGGTTTAGTGGATACTGATGGAGATGGAATTCCAGATTCATTAGATCTAGATTCCGATAATGATGGTATAAATGACGTTATAGAGGGCGGAAATGGAGATTTAGATACTAATGGAGATGGAGTGATAGATTCTAGCGATACAGGATATACAGATACTAACGGAGATGGTCAATCTGATAACTCAGTAGATGAAGAAGAAGAACCAGATACGGATGGCGACGGTATTCCAGATTATCAAGATTTGGATAGTGACAACGATGGTATAAATGATGCTATAGAGGGAGGAAATGAAAGTTCCGATACTAATGGTGATGGAGTTATAGATTCTAATGATACAGGAGGTTCAGATTCTGATGGTGATGGAATTTCCGATAGTGTTGATGAAGATATAAATAATTTTGGTGAGGGAGATAATGGAGGTGATACTCCGGTAGATACAGATGGTGATGGTACTCCAGATTATCAAGATTTAGATAGTGACAATGATGGAGTAAATGATGTTGTAGAAGGAGGGAATCCAGATGAAGATGGCGATGGACAAGTAGACAATCCTCTTGATGATTCAGATGGAGATGGAATCGCAGATAGTGTTGATGGTTTAGATGGTTTTGGTGATGCTGATAACCCAGATTATAACTCTAACCCTACAGATCCAAATGATGGAGGGGACGGAGTGATAGATGGAGAAGATACAGACGGAGATGGAATACCTGACCTTATAGATGGTTTTGATGGGTTTGGAGACGCAATAAATGATGATACTTGTGTGAAAGTAAACAACTTAATGAGTCCTAATGGAGATGAAGCAAACAGTTATTTACATATTGATTGCATTGAGAATTTCCAAAATAATACTCTTGAAATTTTTAACCGTTGGGGTAACACTGTATACAGAATAGAAGGATACTCGAATAAGGATAGAAATAAAAGGTTTGAAGGAATCTCTGAAGGAAGAGCTAATATAAATGTAGGCGATAAATTGCCAGTTGGAACATACTTCTATATTTTAGACCTTGGAAATGGAAGTAAAGTTAAAAAAGGCTGGATTTACATTAATAGATAATCTAGATTTATAAAAAAGACTGATGAATAAAAGTATTAATCAAATGAAATTATATTTAAGTTTAATCTTACTATGTGCAATGAGTATTTGTATAACCACAAATACTTATGCACAACAAGATCCTCAGTACACACAATATATGTACAATACAATGAATGTAAACCCTGCTTATGCAGGGTCTAGAGGGCATACAGTAATTACTGCATTAGGTAGAATGCAATGGGTAGGTTTTGAAGGTGCTCCTAATACTCAAAACTTATCATACGATACTCCTTTAGGATATTCAGGTTTAGGGTTAGGAGTTAATTTAATGAATGATCAAGTGGGACCTTCTAGTGAAATATATTTAGATGCAAATGTATCTTACAATATACAAACAGGAGAAGAAGGGAACTTAGCCTTTGGATTGCGATTAGGAGGTAGGTTACTAAATATAGATTGGTCAAAAGGAACTTACAAAGATGATGAAGTAGTCTTTCAGGATAACATTAATAAATTCTTACCAACCGTCGGAGCAGGTATTTATTATCATCAGCCACAATGGTATGTAGGATTATCGGTGCCTAATATTTTAAGAATGGAGCACTACGATGCAGATACTCCAGGGGAAGTAGCAGTAGAAAGAATGCACTTTTTCTTAATAGCAGGATATGTTTTCGATATCAATGAAGACTTAAAGTTTAAACCAGCAGCTTTATTAAAAGGAGTTTCAGGAGCACCTCTATCATTAGATATTTCAGCTAATTTATTATTTAATGAAAAGTTTAGAGTTGGAGCTTCTTGGAGATGGGATGATTCTGTAAGTGCACTTTTAGGTTTTCAAGCAACAGACTCTTTGCTTATAGGGTATTCATATGATTTAACAACGTCAAACTATAATGTAACAAACTCGGGAACACACGAAATTATGTTACAGTATGAAATATTTAAAGATATTAGATATAGGTCCCCAAGATTCTTTTAAAAAGAAAAAAATGAATTTTAAAAAAATACTAGTATTAGCAACATTTTTAATGCTGGCTGTAAATGGTTTTGGTCAAAGTAGAAAAGTAGCGGATCGTTATTTTGGAGAGTTTTCTTATGTTCAATCAGCTAAATTGTATAAAGATTTAGTATTAATTAAAGGAGATAGCTCTCAACATGTATTAACTAGGTTAGCTGAGTCTTACTATAATAATTCAGATACAGAAGAAGCAGAAGTTTGGTACCAAAAACTTGTTTCAAATTTTAAAGAAAAAGTAGAAGAAAAGCATTTGTTTAAATATGCTCAAGCTCTGAGAAGTAATGGGAAGTATAAAAAATCAGATTCTATCTTTTTAAGATTAACTCAAGCTCAAAAAAGTAGTTTAAATAAGGAACTTAAAAAAGAAAACTATTTGTTAGACTACACTAATAAAGAAAAGAGAGTAGGAGTAAGAAACTTGGCTATAAATACGCCTTATTCAGAATTCGGAGGGTTTTTATTGAATGGAAAAGCATACTTCTCATCGTCTATTGCTAATGATTCAAAAAAGCAAAAAATTTATAAGTGGAATAACCAACCGTTTTTAAATATTTACAAGGCAGAAGAGAATATACAAACATTAGAAGGTAGTAAGCAAGACACTGTCTTAGTTTTAGGAAATGTTAAAAAGTTGGGAGAACCAATAGCTTCTGAATTACATGAATCGACACCTGTTTTTACAAAAGACGGAAAAACTATTTACTTTACAAGAAATAATTCTGAAGGAAAGAAAGCAAAGAGAAGTAAGAAAAACACATCTAATTTAAAAATTTATAAAGCTAGTTATGTGAATGGGTATTGGGTTAACGTTAAAGAGTTACCATTTAATAATGATGAGTATTCAACAGGTCATCCAGCTTTAAGTCCAGACGAAAAAACATTATATTTTGTTTCTAATATGCCAGGAGGATATGGACAATCTGATATTTATAAGGTAGAAATAAAAGAAGAAGATGAGTATGGAGAACCAATAAATTTAGGAAACACTGTAAATACGCCAGAGAAAGAAGTTTTCCCTTATGTAGGGAACGATAATGTACTATATTTTTCATCTAACGGACATTTAGGTTTAGGACTTCTTGATATTTTTCAAGCAAAGATTAAAGAAGATGGTACATTATTATCACCAGAAAACATAGGGTATCCATTTAATAGTAAAAAAGATGATTTTTCATTTTTTATAAGTAAAAACGGGAAAAGAGGTTTTTTCTCATCAAATAGAGAAAAAGGAAAAGGAGATGATGATATTTATAGCTTTTTTATTTATACAGAGCCTCCTGTTTGTACACAAATTGTTAAAGGAGTAATAGAAAACAATAAAATAAATGCTCCAGTAGATGCAGCTGTAATAAAGTTAATTAATAAAGAAAAAGAAGTTATAGCAGAAACTATTTCTGATACATCAGGTAGCTATACTTTTAAAGATGTACCATGTAATGGAATATATACAATTACTGCGTCTAAGTTAGACCATAGATCAGATAAAAGTACAGTGCTAACTAATAATAAAAAAAATAAAGAGGTTACAGCAAACTTAAAGTTAACACCATTAATAATAGGAAACCAAATAGTGATAAAACCTATTTATTTTGATTATGATAAGTCTGTTATTAGGGAAGATGCAGAATATGAGTTAGAAAATATTGTAACAGTAATGACAAATCATCCTGAGTTAGTGATTAAAATAGAGTCACATACAGATAGTCGAGGTCGAAGAGATTATAATAGGTTTTTATCAGATAAAAGAGCAAAATCAACTAGAGATTATATTCTATCAAGAGGAATTACAAGTAATAGAATTGAAAGTGCTATAGGTTACGGAGAAGACAACCCTTTAAATGATTGTGTAGACGGAAAAAAGTGTACTGAAAAAGAGTATCAATTAAATAGGCGCTCTTATTTCTATATAGTAAAAGGAAGCGAGTCTGTAGAGATAAGACAAGAACAAGAAAAAAAAAGAATCAGAAAAAAACTAGCCACAAGAAGAAGTAATTTTTTAGAGTTTTTAAGCAAAAGTTTAAAGAGATCAGAAAGAAACTCAAGACCAGAAAATAATAAGTGTTTTAAGGGAAAAGAAGAGAATTGTAACAAGTTAACAAAAGAAGTTAAAGTGAATTATAAAAATTAAGATTCCCCCCACAAATAAACGTAATGTTATTAAGGTAAAACTCCTTTTTTTAAAGGAGTTTTTTTTATTTACTCAGTATAATATTATGCAAAAAATTAAGTTATAAGGTTACATTAACTTATTATCATTATTATTAATTATGAAAAAACTATTTATTCCCTTAGCGTTATTGGCTTTAACAATGACGTCTTGTGTATCAAAAAAGAAGTATGTTGAGTTAGAGCAGAAGTACAATGATACAAGAGGAAATTTACAAAAAACAACTCTAGAAAAAGAGCAGCTTGAGGCTAAGTTTGCTAAAATTGAAAAGAGAGTTGATGACTACAATGAAAAAATTAACTCATTAAAAAGTGTAAATGAATCACTCCATGAAGAAAATAACGTTAAGTTAGATATGGTTGGTAAATCAGCAGTAATCTCAAATTCTGTAAAAGAAAAAATGAGAGAAACACTTAAAAATGTTGATCCAGCTGAGTTAGCTAATGCTAAAACGTTAAAAGACTCTATGAATGTAGCTATTGCTCACAACTTAAAAAAGTCAATAAACACTTCAGAGCTAGAAAATGATGAAGATGTAAATATTGATATTGATCAAACAGTTGTAATGATTTCTGTTTCAGACAAAATGTTATTTAATACAGCAAGCTACAGAGTTAAAAGAAATGCGCATAAGTTAATTAAAAAATTAGCTGATGTTATTAATTCAGAACCAAGTATGGATGTTATGATTGAAGGACATACAGATTCTAGACCAATTCATAATGCTGTTGTACAAGACAACTGGGATTTAAGTGTAAAAAGAGCAACATCTATTGTTAGACTTTTAGAGACAAAATATAATGTGGATCCTAGCAGGTTAATAGCATCAGGAAGAGGAAGTTCAGTTCCACTTGTAGAAAACAACTCTGCTACTAATAGAGCTAGAAATAGAAGAACTAGAATCGTAATTTTACCTAATTTAGATAAGTTTTTTGGTTTACTAGCCGAAAAAGAAAATATCAAACCTTAGTTATTATTAAAATAAAGAATAAAAAACCAGCTAAATGCTGGTTTTTTTGCTTAATAGCTATTAAATAGTAAGTTTGTAATAGTTTGATTTATCTTAGAACAGCATGAAAATTGTTCTGCCTTATGCAAAATAGCATAATCTTTTTCCTTTCTTTGATTTCTAATATATTTTGAGTCAAAGTAAAAACAATAAAAAAAGAGCTAAAAGAAAAGGAAGGCAAAAGTAAAAAAAACTAAAATTAGGTAAAGAGAAAGTAAGAGAAAAGGAATAGCTTATGATTGAGATAAGAATAAAGTGAAGCTAAAATGGGTAAAGAAATTCCTGAAGAAATAAAAGAAATGGTTCATAAGGCGAATGAAGTGCTTAGTGAATTAGACAAAAAGATTTAAAATAGATAAGAAGTAACAACTTTAAATAAATAGAAAGTATTATAACTACTCTTTTTTTGATAATTTTATTTCTTGTATAAAATAATGTATTGTACTACTACTTACACTACTAGATTTACAATAAAGAGCACTATAGTATAGTGTAAGTAAGAATTATCTAAGAGGATAATGTCTTATAAAAAGAAAAGCTTCTAATTTTAATTAGAAGCTTTTCTTTTTATATATAAACACTTTTAAGAGTTATTTATTCATGAAGTTTAAAGTTAACGGGAATATAATACTCAACATTAGCTGTTTTACCATTATGCTCACCAGGAACAAACTTAGGTAGTTTAGAAACCATCCTTTTAGCTTCTTGCTCTAGTAATTGACCGTTTTGAGGACCTTTCATTTTAATGTTGGTTACTTCTCCTTTTTTATCAATAATAAATCGTACCCAAACTCTTCCTTCAATGTTTTGTTCTGCAGCTGCAGCAGGATAGTTAAAGTTTCTTTGAATATGGCTAACCATTCTTTCGTTGAAACACTTTAATTTTTGCATATCAGGAACCTTTGTACATGCTTTAAATTGAGGGATGCTTTGTACCTCTACAAACTTTACAAAATCAGTAACAGTCTTTTCTTTTACTACATTAGAACTTTTCTTAGCAACAACTTTACTTATTGTAGATTTAGAAGAACTATTATTAGTTGCTCCAGGTGCTCTAAACGTAATAGGAACCCCATATTTTACTTTTACAGTTCTTCCATTGTGTTTGCCAGGTATAAATTTAGGAAGATCGTTAATAATTCTACTAGCCTCCTTTTCTAAAGATTCACCACCTTTAGGTCCACGCATTAAAATATCTTCAACATTTCCTTGCTCGTTTATTGTAAACTGAACTAAAACTCTTCCTTGAATACCAGCATCAATAGCTTCTTGTGGATAGTTGAAGCTCTTAATAATATGTTTAGTCATGTTAGTTTCAAAACACTTTGCCTGCTTAATTAATGGAACATTGTTACATTTACTAAACAAAGGAATTTCTTCAACTAAATTAAAAGGAACTTTTTCAATAGTAGCTGAATTATCTTCTAACTCAAGTTTACCAATTAATAAAGATTTCTTTTTAATATCAGCTACCTTTTGAGAAGAATTAATACCTCCAATAGCAGAAACAGCTTCTTTATTCTTACGAACAACGCGTCTTCTGGTTGAAACTTCAATAGATAGTTGTTTTTTTGCACCATTATCGGTGTCTTCGATTGCACATTTTGTGATACTGTTTGGATCAGCGATTTGTTCATCTGGAGTAGTACATACTTCTTGTCCTACAGCCGCTAAAGAAAGTAGCATAATAGCTACTACTAAGGGGAATTTTTTAATCATTGTGCTCTAATTTTAAGTGTTTGGTAGAGTTAATTAACTATTAACTGATGCCGTAAATATAGGTAAAAAATAGAAAATAACAAATTTATTCTACGATTCAGATTGCTAGAGTGATTTTAATCTAAAAAGGAGGAATAAATTTAACTATAACGGAACCCTAAAAATTATACGCAAAGCGTATTTTATATTAACTAAACCACCTTTATAGCTTCCGGGAATAAATTTAGGAAGAGCAGCAATTAATCTGTGAGCTTCCTTCTTCAGTAAATCACTATTTTCAGCTCCTTTTTTCTTTATATAAACAACATTCCCTTTTTTATTAACAGTAAATTGTACTAAAACCTTCCCTTCAATTTTTTTTCGAAAAGCTTCCTTTGGATAATCAAAATTTCTAACAATATGTTTTATCATTTCCTTTTCAAAACATTTTGATTGTTGTAAAATTGGAGTTTTTTTACATTCTTTAAATAGAGGAATTTGTTCTACTAGGTGAAAAGGAACTTTGTCTAGAGAAGTTAAAATATCCTCTTTTATATTTAATTTTCAACAAGTGAGTTTTTACTTTTTATTTGCATAACTTTATTAGAATTAGCTGAAACAGCATTAGCTTTTCTAAGTTTATGAAGCCTTTTTCTTGTTGAAATTTCTTTAGATTTTTCAATCTCTAGAGCTTCTTTTACATCGTTTATAGAACATTTAGTAATGCTAATAGTATTAATGTCCTGAATATTTTCATTGGGAGTTTCACATTTTTCTTGAGAGTAAGAAAATGATATTGAAAATAAGATTATTTGAAATTATGGATAAACGTTTTATCTTAATTTAAGATTAAATTTATAGGAAAAGAGTAAGTTACATTAACAGGTATCCCTTTCTCTTTACCTGATTCTAACTGAGGTAACTTATTGATAATCCGATTAATTTCATTGGTAATAACTTTGCTAGGTTTTGAACTAACTACTTGAATATTTTTAGGTTTACCATACACATCTATAGTAAATTGAATTAAGACCCTACCACGTATACCTTCCTCTGAAAAGACCTCAGGGTAATAGTTTTTAGAAAAATGTTTTTGCATATTGTCTTTAAAACACTTTTTAGCTTTTTCGTTAGAGCTATTTTTACACTTAGGAAATAAAGGAACTTGTTCAACTACAGAAAATAATAGCTCTTTAGTTTGAGACTTCAAAGAAGTTTTTATAGATAAGTCGTTATTAGTAGTAACAATAGAAACCTTAGAAGGATTACTTAGGCTTGATTGATTTTTTTGTGGTGTTTTTCTTATTTTTTTTATTCTATTTCTAGCGGTTAATGCTTTTGTAGTTCTTTCTCTTGAATTTTGTTTCTTGTTAACAATCTCACATTTATTTACACTTATAATATTTAAATCAACAGCATTGTCTTCAGGAGTAGTACAAACTTCTTGAGCTTTTAAAGCAATAGTTACAAAGAGAAGAAGTATAAAAAATAGTAATGTTGTTTTCATAGGATTTAAGAGCTTGTTTGGTGTTGTAAAGGTTACGCTTTATTGCTCTTTTGTCCTTAAGGAATCATGATAAATCTATTAAGTAATATGTTCTTTAATGTTATGAATATTAATTAAACATTAAGTAGGCTTTTGAATAAAAATAAAGCCTTCATAATTATTACGAAGGCTTTATCAATACTGAAATATTTTATGTATTATTATTTCACATTCATTAATTCAACATCAAAGATTAAGGTTGCATCTGGAGGAATTACACCGCCAGCACCTTGTGCTCCATATGCTAAGTCAGAAGGAATTACCAAACGAGCTTTGTCTCCAACTTTTAATAACTGAATACCTTCATCCCAACCAGGAATTACTTGACCAACTCCAATTGCAAAATCGATAGGTTGCTTGCGTTTGTAAGAAGAATCAAACACAGTTCCGTCTAATAATTGTCCCTTGTAATGTACAGAAACCGTAGCTCCTTTCGTAGCTTGTTTCCCATCTCCGTTTTGTAAAACCTTATAACGTAATCCGCTTGCAGTTTCATCGTATCCAGCAGCTACTTCATCTAATAATTCTTTTTGTTTAGCTTTTGCTTCAGCTTCACGTTTTTCACGAGCTCCTTCAAAAGATCTAAAAGCTTCTACTGCATTAAAAGATTCAGCGGTATCACCAACACGAATAATTTCTACATCCATAGTGTCGTCTTGTGCAATAGCATCAACAACATCTTGACCTTCAATAACACTACCAAAAACAGTGTGTTTTCCGTCTAACCAAGGAGTAGCAACATGGGTAATAAAAAACTGAGAACCATTAGTTCCAGGCCCTGCATTTGCCATTGATAACTTTCCTGGAGCATCGTGCTTTAATTCAGGGTGAATTTCATCATCAAATTTATAACCAGGATTTCCTGTTCCTGTTCCTTGTGGGCAACCACCTTGAACCATAAAATCAGCAATTACACGGTGGAATTTTAATCCATTGTAATAAGGAGTTCCTTGTGGTTTTGCTGAGTTTTCTAAATTTCCTTCTGCTAAAGCAACAAAGTTACCTACAGTTCCAGGAGTCTTTTCGTATTCTAAGTTTACTAAAATATCACCTTTTGGAGTGGTGAACTTTGCATAAATTCCGTTATCCATTTTTCTCTTGTTTATTTATATTGTGCGATTCCAATATCCAAAATATTATTAGGTAAAAGAATCTTTTTATTAAAATAGCTAAATCATTGTTTTTCTTAGCAATGACAAAGTTAGTTTTTTACTGATAAAGTTGAAAGGTTAAAGCTTAAACCTATGTTAATATTGTTTGAATTTACATTACCGAAAGGCGAATAATATCTACCTCCAGATGCAATTATAGAAACCTGATTTACTATGTCATAGCTCAATCCAAGTGTAGGGCGAATAATAATTCCTTCGTCAGTATCTACACCAGCACCTCCGCCAGCACCTGCCATAATTTCTATAAAACCACGCATTTTTTTGTTAAAAAAATATGGACTATATATACCACCACCTACTAATCCGTGAGCATAACCACCTGAGCGACCATCATATGCAAAACCTGCTTCACCAGCAATATATAACCAATGATTTAAGTCATAGTTAACTTTAAAACCAATTAACTGTAAGTCTATTTCAGTAGCGTTGTAAACATCATCTGTTTTAGCAACATTAAAATAGCTTTGATTTTGAATTTCAAAACGTAAACCTTGTGTACTATAAGTACTATTTTCTTCGGAAGACGTTCCGCCATTTAATCCGAAGTATTTTAAACCAAACCCGAAAGTATACGCTTCTAAATCGCCTGCAATAGCACGATAATACCCGCCATGACCACTGATAGCGATGTTTTTAAATAGTTTTAAATCGATTCCAGCAGAAGGATACATCATCAATCCACCTTCAGGAGCCACACGACCGCCAGCAGCACCAATACCTAATTTCCCAAAAATATTAATATATTTTGATTGGTATGGGTGATACCCAGCACCAACAAATAAATCCATAAAACCAGCACGTAACCCTCTATAAATAGCATCGGTATGTGCAAATAAGAAGGTGTTTTCGTTTAAATATTTCTGATACTCAAAACCAATAACATATAGCATTTCATTTAAGTCATCACCATTATCTTTTTTTGAATTACCGATAGGTTTAAAGAAATCAAAACGAATTTGTTGTGCATTTTTAACTACAGGTTTATTCCAGAAACTATCAGGAGACAAGTTATCTGCTACAAAATTTTGATGTGCTTTGTCATAATCGGTAAAACGTAAAATACTAGGTATTTCTACAAAGAAAGAAACGGAGTTACTTTTAATTTCTCCAGATAAAAAGTTAACGTGACTGTATTGTATTCCGAAGGAATAATCATTCTTTTTATATTGTAATCCGATATTTGGATTGATAAAACCACCATCATTTACTAAGTAACGATATCCACCACCGCCACCAAAGTGGAAGTTAGCATCTACATATAAGTTTTTATACAATTGTTTATTCACTCCTAATTCAGCACCTAACGTAAATAATCCTCCTTGGTCACCTGTTACAGCAAAATGAAATCCTGCGCCACCATACAACCAATCGTTAAATGGAATTTGATAGTGTATACCTGCTAATCCCATGGTTGATTTTAGGTTTGGAAATTTATCCGAAGGCATTTCAACAGGTATAAAATTCAAACGAACTTTATTGTGTAACTCTTTTCCTTGTAAATTAGACAAGTTCTCTTGACCGTAAGTTAGAAAAGAGAAAATAAAAAATAGAAAAGAGAATATGTAGTGCTTCTTAAAATTCACTAGTGAAATGTAATTTTACAGTTGGATATTTACTTTGTGTCATTTGTATGGTAAATGAAGAGTCGGCTAAAAACACTAGCTGACCTTGTTTGTCTTTAGCTAAATAACGTTGTTTTACACGTTTAAACTCTTTGAATTCTTCATTTTTAGTGTCTTCTGGTTCAACCCAACAAGCTTTATGTACAGCAATATTTTCATACGAACACTTAGCTCCGTATTCATGCTCTAAACGATATTGAATTACTTCGTATTGAAGTGCTCCCACGGTTCCTACAATTCTACGCCCGTTCATTTCCATCGTAAATAATTGCGCAACACCCTCATCCATTAATTGATCTAAACCTTTATATAATTGTTTTGCCTTCATTGGGTCGGCATTGTTTACATAACGGAAATGCTCTGGAGAGAAACTAGGAATCCCTTTAAAGTTTAACTGTTCTCCTTCAGTTAAGGTGTCTCCAATTTTAAAGTTTCCTGTATCATGTAATCCTACAATATCACCAGGGAAAGATTCATCTACGATTTCTTTCTTTTCAGCAAAAAAGGCATTCGGGCTGGAAAATTTTACTTTTTTACTGTTACGAACGTGTAGGTAAGGGGTATTTCTTTTAAAAGTACCTGATACAATCTTCACGAAAGCCAAACGGTCACGGTGTTTAGGGTCCATGTTTGCATGAATTTTAAATACAAACCCTGTAAGTTTTTCTTCTTTAGAGTCTACTAAACGCTCTTCTGCTTGTTTTGGCTGCGGATTTGGAGCAATATCAATAAAGCAATCTAGTAATTCTTTTACTCCAAAATTATTTAAAGCTGAACCAAATAAAACAGGCTGTAGCGAACCGCTCAGGTAGTCATTTTGATTAAAATTAGGATATACCTCATTTACCAACTCTAATTCTTCACGAAGAGTGTTTGCAGCATCTTCACCAACGATTTTATCTAATTCAGGGTTATCGATGTCATCAAATTCCACCCCTTCAGAAATAGTTTGTTTATTATCTCCAGAGAAGATATTTAATTTCTTTCCCCAAATATTATAGATTCCTTTAAAATCGTATCCCATTCCAATAGGGAAACTTAAAGGAGTTACTTTTAAACCTAGTTTTTGCTCAACTTCATCTAATAAATCAAAAGCGTCTTTACCTTCACGGTCTAACTTGTTAATGAAAACAATCATCGGAATTTTACGCATGCGACAAACCTCTACTAACTTTTCGGTTTGTTCCTCAACCCCTTTTGCAACATCAATAACCACAATAACACTATCTACTGCAGTTAAGGTTCTAAATGTATCTTCCGCAAAATCCTTGTGACCAGGTGTATCAAGAATATTTATCTTCTTGTCTTTATAAATAAAAGCTAATACAGAAGTAGCAACAGAGATACCACGCTGGCGCTCAATTTCCATAAAATCGGAAGTCGCTCCTTTTTTAATTTTATTATTTTTAACCGCACCGGCTTCTTGAATAGCCCCACCAAAAAGTAATAATTTTTCAGTTAAGGTAGTTTTACCAGCATCAGGGTGTGATATAATTCCGAATGTACGTCTCTTCTGTATTTCCTCTAAAAAACTCATCTATAAATTTTAAGGTTGCAAAGATACATTTTAAAGCGAACTGTTCAAAAGAAGCTTTATACAGATATGTTTTTTAATTTGAAAAGGAAAATAAGCTATAATTTTATAGGAGAGTTTATCAAACTTTTCCAGTTTTCAATTACTTCGATTGGGTGATTCATTTCGTTATCTAAATTACGTCTTTTTTGTTCTTTATATGAAGGTACTTCTTGTTTAACAAATTGGTCAAATTTAGGATTATTACCATGCTTATCATCTTGTCCAATTTCCCAAACCTTGTTTGTTGCTACACCATTATCCTTTATCCTACAGTAATAAGTTCTATCAGTAACTAAAGTTTGTCCAATAACATAAGCACGTTCAGTCATGTATTTTTCAGCTTTTACAGCATTATCACTTGCTTTCATTATGGAATCATATGTTTTTTTTGCATGTTTTATAAAGCTTTCAGCTGTTTTTGCAAGTGTCCCTGATTTGGGTTTTCCATAGCTAGATTCGTTAGGGTTTTTCCATTCTTCTTTTGCATTTTTATTCATAGGGTCAACATTAGCCATTTCTTGATAAATACTTAATTGAAGAGTTGCGCCTAACATAAAAACTGTAAAACCAGCACTTGCTTTATCTTTTTGTTGAAGTGTGCCTAGCATACCTTCGGCTCCAGAAAGAAAGGTTTGGTCATATTTTTGTAATAAATTAAATAAATGCTCACGATCTTCTTTACTCTTAAGGTCGCGTTGTTTTAGTGCAGGAACATATTCGTAGTTAATCTTTTGTATTAAATTAGTAATAGCTCCACTAATGGAGTCTATTTTACTTTTTTGTATTTCTTGTTTAACTACTTTAGTTATTTGAGCATAAACCTCATCAAAATACTCAGGAATTTCAGGAGGGAAAATAGCCTCGATAATTGCGTTGGCAATTGCGCCGCCTACAGCACTAAGCATTCCAGAAGCAATTCCTTTACCCATAAAAACAGCTACACTTTTAACATTAAGCTTTAATGATAATGAATCTAAATTTGAGTGGAGTTTGGGAGGTAATGTAAAAGAGGAATCTTGTAAAACAAGGTTATATTCATTATCAAGACTAATGTTTTTTAATAAAAAATATAGAGATGTTTTATTTGTTGTTAATTCATATACAATAGTTCGTTTAGGTAAATTATGAAACTTTTCTAATAAAAAAGTGATTCGATCATTTATAATTACTTCGTTAAGTAATAAGGGATACTCGTTAAGTATATTTTTTTTAAGACAATTTATATTAACATCTAGTTCTGTAGGAATATTTGGAACCTCTTCAGGTTGAGCTACTTTAATTTCTGCCTTCAACTTATTATTTTCAATAGAAATAGGAGGTGCTCCAGGTAACTTTTTTTGAAGGATGGTGTTAGTTTTTAATTCGAAATATTCCTTATTTGTTTCAGGTTTTAAATTGCCATATACTAATAAAATATCAGGGTTAATAGTACTCAGTTTTTTTTGAGTTAATTGAATCATAATTACTAGAGTTTAATTGTTTGTATAAATTATATGAACTTAAAATAATCTTAGCATTACTAAATTATAAAAGTTAAAGTAAAGAAGAATGGTTTTATCGTGGGAATGACCTTTTTAAGGTATAAACGTTATCTTTTTACTCATAACTAAAGTATAATAAACTGATTTTCGTAAGTTTGCTTTTCGTAAATTTTCTAGATGAAAGAACAAGTAATTTTAGTTGATCAGCAAGACAATCCGATAGGATTAATGGAAAAAATAGAGGCACATGAAAAAGCCTTGTTGCACAGAGCGTTTTCGGTATTCGTTTTTAATGATAAAAATGAATTGATGTTACAGCAACGTGCTGCTGAAAAATACCATTCTCCTTTGTTATGGACAAATACTTGTTGTTCACACCAGAGAGATGGAGAGTCGAATATTGAGGCTGGGAAACGTAGATTACAAGAAGAAATGGGGTTTTCATGTGAGTTAGAAGAAGTGTTCTCTTTTATTTATAAAGCTCCGTTTGATAATGGCTTAACAGAGCATGAATACGATCATGTAATGATTGGTCGATTTAACGACGAACCTATTGTAAACTCCGAAGAAGTGGCGTCATATAAATGGATGCCTTTAGTAGAGGTGAAAAATGATATAGAAAACCACCCTGAACGATATACAGCTTGGTTTAAAATAATTTTTAAAGAATCTTACGATAAAATATCTAAGTATATTTAATATGCCTAAAGTAACAGTTCACAGAAAAGCACACTTTAACGCTGCACACAGGTTATTTAACCCTAAATGGTCTGATGAAAAAAATTATGAGGTTTTTGGTAAGTGTAGTAACCCTAATTACCATGGTCATAATTATGAACTAATTGTTTCATTAACTGGTGAAATAGACCAAGAAACAGGATATGTATATGATTTAGGTAAGCTGAAAAATTTAATTAAATTGAAAGTAGAAGATGTTTTAGATCATAAAAACTTAAATATTGAAGTAGAGGAGTTTAAGGATGTTAACCCTACAGTAGAAAATATATCAGTGGTGATTTATAATAAGTTACGTGTAAGTATTCCAGAAAAATTAGACTTAGAAGTTACATTATACGAAACTCCAAGAAACTACGTAACTTATAGAGGTGCATAATCTATGATAAACCAATTACTACGATTTACTCCAATTTTAAAACAAAAAATTTGGGGAGGAAAAAAACTAAACGAATTACTTCATAAAAACTCAGACGGATCCAATATTGGAGAGAGTTGGGAGATTTCTGATGTTGATGGAGATGAATCAATTGTTAGTAATGGTGATTTTGAAGGAAGAACATTACGAAGTCTTTTAGAAGAGTATAAGTACGATTTAGTAGGTGGTTATGTGTATAAAACTTTCGGTAAGCAGTTTCCACTGTTAATAAAGTTCATAGATGCTAAAGAAGTACTAAGTATTCAGGTACACCCTGATGATGATTTAGCGGGACTTCAAGAATCCTTTGGAAAAACTGAAATGTGGTACGTAATGCAAGCTGACGAAGAAGCTAGTATTATTATTGGATTTAAAGAAAATTCAAGCAAAGAAGAGTATATACAACACCTTAATAATAAAACACTTTTAAGTATTTTAAATATTGATAAAGTGGCTAAAGGAGATGTATATTTTGTACCACCAGGTAGAGTGCATGCTATCGGAGCAGGTTTATTAATTGCCGAAATTCAACAGACATCAGATTTAACTTATCGAATTTACGATTGGGATAGAAAAGATATTGATGGTAATTATCGAGAATTGCATACTGAAAAAGCATTGAAAGCAATTGACTTCTCAGCAGAAAGCTCTTATAAAACAATTTATGTGAAACAAGAAAATGTAGCGAATAAAGTAGTTACATGCCATTATTTTACAACGAATATACTTCCAGTAGAAGGAAAGAAAGAAATAGATTTATCTAAAAAAGATAGCTTTATAATTTATATGTGTGTAGAAGGAGAAGTAATATTTTCTTACGAGAATCAAGAAGAAATTGTAAGAAAAGGAGAAACTATTTTGGTGCCAGCATGTATTGATAAAGTGAAAGTTTTATCAGAAAGTCCTTCAGAGCTATTAGAAACATACATAAAATAAGCTTAAGAGAAGAATCTCCTAAGCTTATAACAAATCAAACTAACTTAACGATTGCTCAATTGATTGTAAAATCAATATTTAGAAATAATTAAGACGTTTTTTTAATAGTATAGCCAAAAGTAGCTGTACAAATAATATTTTGTTTCTTTTCTTCTTTTTTAGATACTGTTATATTGAAAATAACCTCAGTATCACTCAATTTTTTAATGTTGTTTTTGATAACAAGCTTATCATTAAGGTAGGCATTGTCTAACAGGTCAAATTCGATACTGTTAAAACTAAAATTAGAAGAATCTGGATAAAAGCCTAAAGAAGTGTTTGCGTTAGCTTCAATTTTATCGTATAAAACTGAAGTTTTTAGTACTTTGTTTTTGCTAACCTGTTTTTTGTTAACTATGAATTGATTAGGCTGACTGTTTGATGTGATGTTTAGTGTTTTCATGATAATTTTAAGGATTAAGTATTAGTAATTCAGGATCTCTGTAAAATGGATTTTGTACTGAGTACATTACAGTTGAGGCTACGTGTTTTCTAATTGAATTTCGATACTTAAAAGTGTTCATAATGTTTAAAATTTAAAATATTAGTAAATAAAAAAAGGTGCTTTTTTAAAAAAGCACCTTGGTTAAGTTTATATTAAAATTGATTATTTAAAATCGATGTTTAATTCTGTTTCTTTGGGTGCTTTTAAGTACGTATACATACTGTTTATGCATGCGGGCTGTACACATAATCGAATTGATTGTGTTGAAAATAAATGTGTATATGCCTAAAAGCGTTTTCATAAGAACTCAAAAGTAGTAAAAGTTTTTAATAATTGAACAAAATCAAAAATTAATTAATGTTAAAATTTTGTCAATGTGAGTTTTATCAGTTTTTATGATAGCAGTTTAAATATGTATCTTTGATACGTAAACACTTAGTATTATTTATGAAGATAATAGCAATGATTCCTGCACGTTATAGTGCATCGCGTTTTCCAGGGAAATTAATGAAAGATTTAGGAGGGAAACCTGTAATTGTAAGAACCTATGAAGCGGCAGTAAAAGCGAATTTGTTTGATGAAGTATACGTGGTAACCGATTCCGAAGTAATTTATAATTCTATAGAAAAAGTAGGAGGTAAGGTGTTAATGAGCCAAAAAGAACACGAGTGTGGCTCAGATAGAATTGCAGAAGCTGTTGAAAGTCTTGACGTAGATATCGTGGTAAATGTACAAGGAGACGAACCTTTTATTGATACCGTTTCGTTATCTAAATTAATTAGCGTTTTTAAATCTGATACTCAAAAAGAAATTGATTTAGCGTCGTTAAAAGTAAAAATAACGAATGAAGAAGATATTCAAAACCCTAATAATGTAAAAGTAATTACCGATGCAAACGATTTTGCAATCTATTTTTCAAGAAGTGTAATTCCGTATCACAGAGATAAAGAAATAGCTATAAATTATTACAAACATAAAGGGGTTTATGCCTTTAGAAAAGAAGCATTGATCGATTTTTATCATACACCTATGACACCAATAGAAGCAGCTGAAAAAATTGAATGTATTCGCTACTTAGAAGCAGGAAAAAAAATAAAAATGATAGAAACTTCAGTAGAAAGTATTGGTATTGATACTCCTGAAGACTTAGAAAAAGCTATAAAACAACTTGAAAATGAATAATATTAAAATAATATCCTTTGATGCAGACGATACACTTTGGGTAAACGAAACTTATTTTCGTGATGCTGAAGATGATTTTGCTCGATTGCTGTCTGATTACGAAACAGAAAATAAAATTCATCAAGAATTATTTAAAAAGGAAATAGAAAACCTTAAAATTTACGGTTACGGTGTAAAAGGTTTTATGTTGTCTATGGTTGAATGTGCTCTAGAAATTTCTAACTATAAAATCAGTCCTAAAAAAATGGAAGCAATTCTTGAGATAGGAAAAGAGATGTTAGAAAAACCAATAGAGTTATTAGATGGAGTAGAAGAGGTGTTACAAGAACTACAAGGAAAATATAAGCTAATTGTAGCTACTAAAGGAGATTTGTTAGATCAAGAGCGTAAGTTGGCTAAATCAGGTATCTTAAAATATTTTCACCATACAGAGGTGATGAGTGAGAAGAAAAAAGCCGATTATAAAAAACTAGTAAAACGGTTGGAAATTAATCCTTCAGAATTTTTAATGATAGGTAACTCATTAAAATCAGATGTATTGCCGTTAATTGAAATTGGGGCTACGGCAATTCATGTTCCATTTCATACAACATGGGCACACGAAGAAGTAAAAGAAGAACAAAAAACGGATGCTTATAAAACAGTATCTAGTATTACAGATGTATTAAAGTTTTTATAGATGAGGTATCTAGATATTGAAAACTGGAATAGAAAAGAACTTTTTAAACACTTTAGAACTTTAGCAGATCCAACTTTTGGTTTAGTTGCAGATGTAGATGTGTCTAAGACTTATCAATCAGCAAAAGAGAAGGATCAATCCTTTTTTGTAAGGTATTTACATGCTTGTATGAAGGCTATAAATGCTGTTGAAAACTTTAAATTTAGAGTTGAAGGAGATAAAGTAGCAATTTATGATGTAATTAATGTATCAACAACTGTTGCTAGACCAGATACAACATTTGGTTTTTCTTATTTTGATTATTCAGAAGATTTTGAAGTTTTTAATCAAAATTACATAGAAGAAAAAGAGCGAATACAAAGTTCAACTAGTTTATTGCCAATAAGGTATTCATTAGGCTGTATACACTCTTCAGCGATTCCTTGGGTAAGTTTTACAGGGCATAAAGAACCTTTCTCAGGAAATAAAAATGATAGTGTTCCGCAGTTAGCTTTTGGTAAATTAAAAGAAGAAAAAGGGAAAGTATTAATGCCTGTGGCGGTAAATGTAAACCATGCTTTGGTAGATGGATACCATGTAGGAGAGTTTTTTGAGAAATTTCAAGCTGAATTGGATAAAATCGATTAATTTTGCATCAAATATTTATAATTATGGCAAGCATAAAAAATTTAAAGAAAGATATTAACTATACATTAGGAGACATTATTAGTATTTGTCAAATAGCTAGAGAATTAAACCCTGAAGCTGATAAAGCTAAAGCAAATGCTATTGTAGATGAAGTTATTGTAACTTTTGATGATTTAATTGCAAAAGTAAATGCAAAAAATGTAGAGAATAAAAAAGCTCATTACAAAGCTTTAAATACTGAGTTAGAGACTAAAGCTAATGCTTTAATAGAAAAAGTAAATAGTTTATAGTACTATAAATTATATGTTTATAAAGCGAGACTCTAATGAGTCTCGCTTTTTTTTTGGATAAATTTTAACATTCACTTTGGAATAAAATTTTGTAAATTACGTTCAGTATTTAATAACAGATAACCCCAATAAATATGGCAAGAGCTATGTATGAGTACACGAAAACTGTGCTTCAAAAGGTTAGTTTTAACGCTGATTTATTTTGTAAAGAGCTTGAGAAAGCTTTAAGTAGATTACTACCTTATGAAATAGATGAACTAACTATTTGGCTAAAACAATTTACAGCTAATAAACCAGATTTATATGTTTGCTTAGCCTTAGTCGATAAGTAAAAAAAGGAAGCTTTTAAAGCTTCCTTTTTTTATTTTTGATGTTCTCTTTTTTTACCTTTTAGCTTTTTTATAAGCTTTCGGTGAAACTCGTGTTCAGCAACTTCTAAAGTGAGAATTTTTTTATCTGATAAAAAAGTTGAGAGCTTATCATAAAAGTGAGTTTTAGCTTCGTATTGTTCTTTTGAAACTGACTTAATTTTATTCACAATTTCTTTTGATTCTTTGTCAGTTAAACTATCAATTCCTCCACAGCTAAGTATTTTTTTCTTTATACTGTATCGTTCCGCTTTGTGAAGTTTAATCATTTTTTTATCATATATATTATATAATGGCCAAAATTTATCAGCTTCTTCTTCCGTTAGATTTAATTTTTCAGAAAGAAAAGCTACTTTAAAAGCTTTAATTTTTTCATAATTTCCTTTTTTAGTTTGTGATTGAACAGAAAAAAGGGAAGTAAAAGCTACAAATAATATAAGTAAATGCTTCTTCATTATTGTTGTATTTCGTTTATAAGTGTTGGTGTGTCAACAGAGCTTAAGTAATCTTCTAGTGTTTCATCACTAATAGAAGCAAATATATCTTCTTCTAGCTCTGAAGTATTTAAGGCTGTTGCAAGCTCACTATTATCAATATCGCCATATCCATTTTCATACCAAGATTCTATATCAGTAATAGTTATATCTTCAAAAGTAATTTTTTGACTATTAAAATAATTAATACCAATAAAAAGTAAAACAGAAGCTGCTGCAGCTACAGGAACATACTGTAAAATTCTTTTACGTAATGAAATTACTTTTGACTCTTTAGTTTGTTCTATTGCTAATTTTGATTGAATTCGAGCTTCAATTGTATCAAAATAACCGTGAGGAGTATTGAATGGTTTATTTTTTGGTAAACTATCTATAAATACAGAAGTGTTAATAGTCTCTTCAACTTTTTCAAAATAATTTTGAGGAGTTGAAAAACCATTATCCTTGCCAACTTGTTGGTTTATATAATCTATAGTATGTTTTAATTTTTTATCCATTACTTTAGTAAGACTCTTGTTTTTGTAAAAGGTTTAATTATAGTTCTTTATAAATTGTTCTATTTTTTTAGCGGCTATATGATATGAGGCTTTTAAAGCACCAACTGAGGTATTGAGAATTTCAGAGATTTCTTCATACTTCATTTCATCGAAGTACTTCATGTTAAATACTAATTGTTGTTTTTGAGGTAATGTGGCAATTGCTTTTTGCAAAATAAGCTGAATTTCATCACCAGAAAACCAATAATCACTATCTAAAGTAGAAGTAAGCTGTAGTTGATAATCAGAAATATGAATATTCTTTTCTTTAGCTTTTTTGTTGATGAAAGTTATAGCTTCATTGGTAGCTATTCTATACATCCAAGAATATAGTTTACTATCTCTTTTAAAGTGATTAATACTTTTAAAAACTTTTATAAAAGTGTTTTGTAAAACATCATCGGCGTCTTCATGAGAAATTACTATTTTTCGTATATGCCAATACAATCGCTCTTTATATTGCGATACTAGGCTTTTAAAAGCAATCTCTTTGGTAGTAGATTGCTGTAATTGATTTATAAGTGTGATCTCGTCAATCAACCAAAACTGTTTTAGTTGTTAGACATTAAAGATAGCAAAAGGTTTAAAAAGAGATATAAAAAACTACTTAATTCTTTTTGTACACCCAAATAAGCGTTTTTCTTTAATAGTTTCAGAAACTCCTTTAGGAAGCATTTCTTCCCATCCATCTTCTCCGTTTTTTATCTTTTTTAAGACTTTTCTTGAGAAAATATGTAAAATATCAGGGTTAAAGTCTTTAATATCAATTAATCGACCATTGTTTTTAAAGAACTTATAAAGTTCTTTCATTCTAGGATGCACTTTAAGGTTTTCACTAGTAATGTATTCACCAGTTTCCTCATTTTTATAGGGATACATGTATACCTTTAAATCTCTATAAAATAGTTTACCAAAAGCCTCTAAGATACCACCGCTCAAATCACGATAATACTTTTCATTAAAAATTTGAATCAAGTTATAAACTCCCATAGCAAGCCCCATGCGCTCTTTGGTGTACTCGCTAAAGTATTCTACTAGTTTAAAGTATTCTTGATAGTTGGTAATCATAACGTTTAGACCAAGAGAACATAGTAGTTCAGCCCTGTCTAAGAAGTCACGTTCGTTAATTTCTCCTTCGGCACGAAGGTTACTTAAGGTAATTTCAAAAATAATTTTGGTTTTCTTAGGATCTACTTTATTCTCATCAAAGAATAGTTGTTTAGAACGCTCAAACATATCCATGTTAACCTTAGTTACGGGTCTGTAACTTCCACGAAGAGCCAAAATATTCTTTTTGTAAAGTACTT
The DNA here is from genome assembly GCF_030547425.1 of Tenacibaculum sp. 1_MG-2023. Lineage (GTDB taxonomy): Bacteria > Bacteroidota > Bacteroidia > Flavobacteriales > Flavobacteriaceae > Polaribacter. The sequence continues at coordinate 23,647 of NZ_JAUORH010000015.1, forward strand.
GTGCAGGCAATAAGTTATTCCCGTCAGGACCAAACATTACAGCATTTGTCATCTCGTTTTTAACAAGTTGTAAACTCATTAAGCGGTTGTCAACATACATAAAACGAGGTCCAGAGAAGTTGATCATGTCAATCTCTAAACGGTCTTTATCAATATTATCGTAAAAAGATTTTAATAAATCTTTAGGGTTGTCATTTAAGTAATAAGCTCCATAAATTAAGTTTACACCTAAAACTCCCAATGTTTCTTGCTGCTGACGAGCATCAGTTTCTTTAAAACGAAGATGCAAAACAATTTCGTTGTAATCTTCTAATGGATCTAATTGAAAACGAATACCAACCCAACCATGACCTTTAAATTTTTTAGTAAAGTTTATAGTTGCTACTGTATTAGCGTAACTAAAAAATAATTTATCAGGGTGTTTTTGACGATCAAGTCGTTCCTCAATTAACTCCATTTCATGCTTTAGCATTTTCTTTAATCGAGGTTCAGTAACATAACGATTGTCTTTTTCAATTCCATAAATGGCATCAGAGAAATCCTTATCATAAGCACTCATAGCTTTTGCTATAGTACCAGATGCTCCACCAGCTCTAAAAAAATTACGAACAGTTTCTTGACCAGCTCCAATCTCTGCAAAAGTTCCATATATATGAGCGTTTAAATTAATTTTTAACGACTTCATTTTGGTAGTTGGTACAGTACTTATTTTTTGATCTCCTTTTAACGTAATTGCCATTTTGTTTTTTTTAGTTACGTATTACAAATGTACTGAAATTAGGAACTATCAGACAATTTTTGTTGTATTTTTGTGGTGAAAATGAAGAAAAAAAATCAAGTAAAAATAACTTTTTTAGGAACAGGAACTTCTACTGGAGTTCCGATGCTTACAAGTAAGCACCCTGTAGCTTTATCTAAGAACCCAAAAGACAAACGATTACGGTCTTCAGTGCTGGTTTCGTGGAATAATATTAATTATGTGATTGATTGTGGTCCAGACTTTCGTCAGCAAATGATGCGTGAAAAAGTAGCTTCAATTAACGGAATTTTATTTACACATGAACATGCAGATCATATAGCTGGTTTGGATGAAATCCGTCCGTATTGTTTTCAAATAGGACCAGTACCTATCTACTTAACAGAAAGAGTGCTAAATGTTTTAAAAAAACGATACGATTATATATTTGCAACAGAAAATAGATACCCAAGTGCACCAAGTGTAGCTCCAACTATTATTTCACATAAAGAAAATTTTGAGTTAGAGGGAGTAGAGGTTACTCCAATTGAAGTAATGCATGGTAATTTACCAATTCTCGGATATCGTTTTAATAACGTAGCATATATAACCGATATTAAAACTATTTTTGAAGAGGAGAAAGAAAAGCTAAAGAGTCTAGATGTTTTAGTCATTACAGGTTTACGAAAAGAACCTCATAAAACACATTTTAATTTAGAAGAAGCCCTAAAGTTTATAGAAGAAATTAATCCTAAAAAAGCGTATTTAACGCATATTAGCGAACTTTTAGGATTACACGATGAGGTTGAAAAAGAATTGCCAGAGAATGTGTTTTTAGCTTATGACGGGTTACAAGTTTAGTATTAAAAAAATTAATACTACAATCAATATTAATTACTTAAAGTAATTGATGGTTTTAGAATAGCTTCTTATTTTTACTTTAAATATTTACAACATGAAAATTATTATATCACCAGCAAAATCGTTAGACTTTGAAAGCAAAGTTACTACCGATGCATATACACAACCTAGGTTTTTAGAACAATCTGAAAAGTTGAATAAGAAGCTAAAAACACTTTCAAGGAAAAAGTTGAGTGAGTTAATGAAGATTTCTGATGATTTAGCAAGTTTAAATTATGAAAGAAATCAAGACTGGCAGCCTCCTTTTTCTTTAGAGAATGCAAAACAAGCAGTATTCGCTTTTACAGGGGAAGTGTATAGAGGGATTGATGCTAATTCTATTTCGGAAGATAAAATTCCAGTTTTACAAGATAAGTTGAGAATTTTATCAGGATTATACGGGTTGTTAAAACCATTGGATTTAATTCAGCCATACCGATTAGAAATGGGAACTAGGTTAAAAGTAGGTAGAAGAGAAAACTTATATAAGTTTTGGGATACTATATTGGCGGAATCTTTAAATGAAGAACTTGAGGATGGTGAGCTATTAATTAATTTGGCAAGTGCAGAATACTTTAAGGCACTTCCTAAAAAAACATTAAAAGTACCTATGATAACTCCAGTTTTTAAAGATTTAAAAAACGGACAGTATAAGACTATTATGACGTTTGCTAAAAAAGCTCGTGGATTAATGGTGCGCTATATTATTGATAATAATGTAGAGACTTTAGAAGAATTAAAAAGTTTTGATGTTGATCGATATGGTTTTTCCGAAGAAATGTCTACCGAAACTGAATTAGTATTTACAAGATAGATGAAACGAAAAAAAGTTGCTATTGTTTTTCTTTTAGGTTGTTTACTAATAATTACTTCTATTTATGTTTCAAACAAAGTAATAATTAATAATGCAGAAGGAAAACTATTTAACTCTACAGAAAATATATCTAAAAATAAGGTAGGGTTGTTATTAGGTACGGTAAAGTATTTGTCAGATGGTAGAGTGAATTTGTATTATCAATTCAGATTAAATGCTGCTGTGGAGTTATACAAAGCTAAAAAGATTGATTTTATTTTAGTAAGTGGTGATAATGGCTCTGAGGGATACGATGAGCCCACTGATTTTAAAAACGATTTAATAGAAGTGGGAATTCCTGAAAATAAGATATTTTTAGACTATGCAGGGTTTAGAACATTGGATTCTGTGGTAAGAGTGAAAGAGATTTTTGGGCAAACTTCAGTAACTATTATATCTCAAAAATTCCATAATGAAAGGGCCTTATACTTAGCTAATCATTATGATATTTACGCAATAGGTTATAACGCAAGAGGTATTTCTGGGAAATATGCGGTCAAAGTCCAGCTAAGAGAGTACTTAGCTAGAGTAAAAGTTTTTGTTGATATTCTTTTTAATATAAAGCCTAAGTTTTTAGGAAGGCCTATTGAAATAAAATAAAAATTAACAATCAGCTAATCGTACTGTAACAGCTAAGCCGCCTTCTGAGGTTTCTTTATAGTTTCGGTTCATATCTTTAGCAGTTTCCCACATAGTGTCAACTACTTTGTCTAATGGGACTTTAGACTCTTTTGGGTTAGTTTCTAAGGCTAATTCAGCAGCATTAATAGCTTTAATAGCTCCCATAGCATTACGTTCAATACAAGGTACCTGTACTAATCCACCAATAGGGTCACAAGTAAGTCCTAAGTGATGTTCCATGGCAATTTCAGCAGCAACTAAACATTGTGATGGAGTTCCGCCTAATAATTCAGTTAATGCGGCAGCAGCCATGGCTGATGATACTCCAATTTCAGCTTGACAACCACCCATAGCAGCAGAAATTGTAGCATTTTTCTTAAAAATACTCCCTATTTCTCCTGCGACTAGTAAGAACTTTTTAACATGCTCAAAAGTAGCATCGTGGTTTTCTATTACTAAATAATACATTATTACAGCAGGAATTACTCCAGCACTTCCATTAGTAGGAGCAGTAACAACTCTACCTAAAGCAGCATTTACTTCATTAACTGACAAGGCTAAACAACTCACCCATTTTAAAATTTCTCGAAACTTAACTTCGGTGCCTCTAATAGCGGTAATCCACTCCTGTTGATTGTTATATTCAGCATCTTTAATAAGTTTTTGATGTGTTTCAAATGCACGTCGCTTTACATTTAATCCACCAGGTAAAATCCCCTTAGTATGACAACCAATATACATACATTCTAACATGGTATTCCATATACGGTGTAACTCTTTATCAATTTCTTCAGCAGAATTAATTACGAGTTCGTTTTGGTATACAATATCAGAAATATTCAAGCCTTCCTTTTCACAATAAGCTTCTAGTTCAGTAGCTCTGTTTATTGGAAACGGAAAGTTTTGTTTGTTAATTTCAATATCCTCAGCAAGATTATCGTCTTCTTGTACGATAAAACCTCCACCAATAGAGTAATAGGTTTCTGTTGAAATTTCTACCCCATTAGCGTATCCTCTAAAAGTCATTCCATTCGCATGAAAAGGCAAAAATTCTTTGTTGAATTTTACTGAGTTATTAGCAAAAACAATATTCTTTTCATTATTAAAAAATAATAGCTCTTTGGTTTGAATATCACTAATAACTACATCAATAGTTTCAATAGGAATATGCTCTGGATCAGCACCACTTAAACCAAGTAAAACGGCTAAATCTGTCGCATGCCCTTTACCAGTTAACGAAAGAGAACCATACAAGTCTACTTTAATCTCTTGAATTAAAAGAAATTCATTTGTTTCTTTTAATTTTTGTATCCATTGTTGGGCCGCTCTCCAAGGGCCGAGGGTATGAGAGCTAGAAGGTCCCACCCCAATTTTAAGCATATCAAAAACGCTAATAAATTGCGACATAAATTATAAGTTGTTTGTTGGTGGCTAAAATAAAAAAAAGTCCTGTATTTAAAACTTAAATACAGGACTTATATTTATCAAAAAAGAGTTATTACATTCCGTAAACAGATTCTTTGTCAAATTTCTTTACTAACATGTAGTAAACTACAGCACGGTACTTGTTTCTTTCAGACTTTCCAATTCTCTCCATAACTTCTCCAATAGCCTTATCTAATTCAGGTCCATCAGCTAAACCTAACTTTTTCATTAAGAAATTTTTCTTAACGGTTTCCAGTTCTTTAGGATCACTACCAGATACAGTTTCAGCATCATTTTTATAAATAGAAGGTCCTAATCCTTTTGTAACAGCAGTTAATAAATCAGTGTTAGAACGGATATCTCTATCGTCCATAAATTTTTTATAAAGCGCTACTTTTTCGTCAAATTTACTCATGATTTTTTGTTTAAAATTAGATATTAATTTTTAGTTCTTTCAAATATAGAAAAATAATTAATTCTTTCAAACAACTTAGTGTTAATAAGAAAGAGAGACAATATTGTTAATTAAATTGTTGAAAAGAAATAAACAGATAGGTAAATAGGTACTGTTCTTGTAGTAATTTTATATAAATTCAAATCTGTAGCCTATGTCAATATCAAAATTTGAATCCATGTTGAAAACCAATGAGGTATATTTTTTTGATGCTGTAGAATTTGAAACAATTATAGAGCATTATTTAAATATAGGTAAACAGTCGTTGGCAAAAAAAGCTGTACAGCTAGGTTTGGAGCAGCACCCATCTTCAATTCAATTAAAATTAATGAAAGTAGAAATTTTAATTTTTGAAGACCAATTGCATGAAGCAATTAAGATGTTATCTAATATTGAAGCTGTAGAACCTCATAACGACGAGGTTTTTATCCAAAAAGCAATTATTCTATCCAAAAAGAAAAAGCATACTGAAGCAATTGCAATTTTAAAAGAATCTTTACAGTATATAGAAGATCCATCTGATGTTTGGTCAATGATAGGTATGGAGTATTTATATCTTGATGATTTTGAAAATGCTCGCTTAAATTTTGCTAAATGTATAGAGGTAGACTATGAAGATTATTCATCGTTATACAATATTGTGTATTGCTTTGATATGGAAGGTAGTCATAAAGACGCTATTAAATTTTTAAATGCTTATTTAGATAAGAATCCTTACTGCGAAGTAGCATGGCATCAATTAGGAAAGCAATATTTTGAGTTAGGAATGTACAAAGAAGCATTAACAGCTTTTGATTATGCAGTATTAATTGATGACAGTTTTATTGGAGGATATTTAGAAAAAGCAAAAACCTTAGAAGAGCTAAATCGTTACGAAGAAGCTATAGAAAATTACTTAGTAACATTAGAGTTAGACGATCCAACAGCTTATGCATACATAAGAATAGGAGAGTGTTATGAAAAGCTAAATAATACACAAACAGCTATTCATTTTTATAAAAAAGCAGTGCACGAAGATCCTCTTTTAGATAGAGGTTGGATTTTACTAACGAATGCTTGTTATAATCAAGAGAACTATCAAAAGGCATTATATTATATAAACAAAGCTATTCATATAGATGAAGCAAACGTTTTGTATTGGAGACGTTATGGAGATATCAATTTGAAGCTTAATTTTTATGAAGAATCAGTTAAAGCTTTTAAAACTTGTTTGTCGTTAGGTGATAAAGAAATTGAAATATATGTAGCGTTGGCTGATATTTTATTGTTTTTAGGAGAGTTTAACGAAGCTCTTAAGGTATTAATTCAAGCAAAAAAGACATATAAAGAGTTTGCAGAAATAGAATATAGGCTTTGTGGGTTGTTTATGATTCTTGGTAAAGAAGAGTATAGTATAACACACCTAAAAAATGCTTTAGCGATTGATTTTGAATATTATACAATAATAAAAGAGTTGTATCCTTCTGTTTTTGAAAAAAACAGCATACAAAAAATCATTTCTAATTACGATAAAGCGGTACAATAAATACTTTAGAGTGTTATATTAACTGATATGTATTAGGAAACAAACTTCCAAATCTTTTTTAGAATTAAAATACAAATTAGAGTAATTATCGAAAGTGTAATTGCAAGAATCATTTCACCATAAATCCAGTTTCCAGTGGCGAATAAGAAACTGTACACACCAATTATTCCAGTTACAAATCCAACAATTTTAAATCCAACATTTTTAAATTTATTTTCTCCTTTAAAAATAAGATTGTCAAATTTTTCTAATGTTTTAGCATCTGTAGGTTGTGTTAAAAGAGTTACAATAACCCATCCAATAGTTGTGACAAAAACACCGATGATTAACTGCCAATATCCAGCAATTTCTATGATTGGGGTTTCTATTTTTTTGTTGATAAAAAAGAATACAGCAATAATAAAAGAAATAGCCATAGCAGCAATTTCACTGTATGGGTTTATTCTACTCCAAAACCAACGTAAAATAAACAATAGCCCTGTACCAGCACCAATTTGTAGCAATAAATCGAAAACACTTTTAGCCGATTGTAAATAGAAAGAAAATAACGCAGCACAAAGCATTAGCAATACAGTTGATATTCTACCAACTACAACTTTTTGTTTTTCAGAAGCTTTTTTATTGATAAACCTACTATAAAAATCATTTACTATATATGAGCTTCCCCAATTCAGTTGGGTAGAAATTGTACTCATAAAAGCAGCTATTAACGAAGTTAATACAATTCCTAATAAGCCAGCAGGTAAATAGGTCATCATTGCTGCATAACCAACATCATGACCTTGCATTTCAGCTGTTAAACTAGGAAAAGCTTGATTCATACTATCTAAACTCGGAAAGATAATTAATGAAGCAAGTCCTACAATAATCCATGGCCAAGGACGTAAAGCGTAATGAGCGAAATTAAAAAATAAAGTAGCCCACGTTGCATTTTTTTCGTCTTTAGCAGCCAACATTCGTTGTGCAATATAACCACCACCACCGGGTTCAGCACCTGGATACCAAGTACTCCACCATTGTACAGCGAAAGGGATTATAAACAAGGTAATAAGAGCCTCTTTATCCGAAAAATCAGGAAGCATTGCTAGTTTATCACTCACGTTGGGGTGTGTTAATAAATTTGAAAGGCCGTTGATTTCAGGCAAATTTATAATATATATAGTTGCCCAGACTGAACCAACCATAGCAATTAAAAACTGAATAAAATCAGTAAGTAATACACCTTTTAACCCTCCTAAAGAGGAATAAATAACTACAATTATAGATGAGTATAACAGCATTTCTCCTTGAGAAATTCCTAATAAAATATTGGCAATTTTGGCACCTGCTAAACATACACCAGCCATGGTAATTACATTGAAAATAACTCCTAAATAAATAGCTCTAAAACCTCTTAAAAAGCTAGCCATTTTACCAGAGTACCGCAATTCATAAAATTCTAAATCTGTTGTAATTCCTGATTTTCTCCACAATTTAGCATAAAAAAATACGGTTAACATCCCTGTAAGTAGGAGTGCCCACCAAACCCAGTTTCCTGAAACACCATTTTTTCTAACTAATTCAGTTACTAATCCAGGAGTATCTGCGGCAAAAGTAGTTGCTACCATAGAAACACCTAATAACCACCAAGGCATGTTTCTTCCTGATAAAAAGAATTCAGAACTATTCTTACCTGCTGATTTTGAAGCCCAAATTCCGATGAATAAGGATATAATAAAGAAGGCAACTATAATTATAAAATCTAAACTACTTAAATTAACCATGAATTTATTTTTGGCTTAAACTTAATTAAATTTTGTTAGTCACATAAAAAAAAATCTACTAAATACATCGTTAGGTTGTTAAACAGCATAAAACTATTAATTATTGTTATTTGCATTTAAAATAACCTGTTTTGTGTTTGAGAGGTATTTACGCCCTATAGGAATTCGTTTCTTATTTATTGTTAAAGAGTTTCCTTCTACATAATTTATTTTATCTATTGAAATTGTGTATGAGCGGTGTATTCTTAGAAAGAGGTCGTTAGGTAACTCTTCTGAAATACTGGTTAGGGATTTATGCACAATATGATTATCGGTGGTAGTGCTAACTTTTATGTAGTCTTTTAAACTTTCTATGTATAGAATGTCTTTATATTTAACCTTAACGAGCTTTTTATCGACTTTTAGAAAGATATAAGCATCGTTTTTTTGCGAACTATTATAGTTAATATTAGAAATACGTTGAGTAAGTTTATTAACTGTTTTTAAAAAACGATTAAAAGGAATTGGTTTAACTAAGTAATCGAGAGCATCAAGTTCGTATGCATCTATCGCAAACTCTCTATATGCGGTAGTTATTACTACATGAGATTTTAATGTTATATTTTTTATAAACTCTATACCATTCATTTTAGGCATATTAATGTCTAGAAAAATGACATCTATATTTTCATTTTCAATAACTTCAATAGCATCTATGGGGTTGTTAAAAGTACTAACAATGCTAAAATTTTTAAATTTCTCTAAGTGTTTTTGAATAACTTTAATAGCAAAAGGCTCATCATCAATTATAATAGTATTAATTTTCACTTTTATAATGGTATATTTAGGGTTACACAGTAATTATTTTCATTTTTTGAAAAAGATAAGTCGTAGTTGTTTTTGTAAAGTAAGTTTAATCTTCTCTTAGTATTTATATTTCCAATACCACTTTTTTCACTATTCTTAAACAAGCTATCTTTTTCATAAGAGTTTTTTATTGAAAACAGTAATCGGTTTTCAGGTTGTTTTTCGATACTAATGTATATATAAAAGTTGGGACTATCTTTATTTCCATGTTTAAAACTATTTTCAATAAATGATAAAAAAATGAGTGGAGGTATTTTTACATTATCTATTTTTCCACCAATTTCAATATTTATTATTGCATTTTCATGACACCTTAATCTTTCTAAATCGATATAGTTTTGAATGTGTTGTATTTCATTAAGTAGTTTTACTTTCGGTTTTGTTGCATCATAAATAACATACTGGATTATATTAGATAATTTTAAAACGACTTCTGATGCTTTTTCAGATTGTTCTAATGTAAGTGCGTATAAATTATTTAATGTATTAAAGAAAAAATGGGGTTGTATTTGTGTTTTTAAAAAATTAAGCTCACTTTTTAATTGTTCTTTTTGTAAAGTAGCAATCCTTTTCTTTTGATAAACCCAGTCTATTGTAAATTTAATAGCAGTAGCTAAAGCAAGTACATAAAGTTCGCCTAAAGTAACAGCAATAATATGATTAAACGTGAAAGCTTGTTGATGACCATCAGATTCTGGCCAGATGTTTTTTGTAACTAATAAATAATTTAACCCTGTTCGAATTATATATAAAAAGCCTAGTGAAGCGATTAATAAAAAAATATAAGTTTTATATTTTTTTTTGGCTAAAAAATTAGGAACAAGGAAGTATATGCTTGTGTAAACAAGAATAATATGTAGAGGGAATTCAATTAAATTTGATTTAAGAGAATACCAATAATCTCCAAAATAGCTCCCCCATCTAATTACATTAAAGCAAAAATAACTAACCCAAAAAATAACATGATATTTTCTTGGTATGGTTTTATTATTTTTTAAAGAAGCAAATGATTTCATTTTATAAAAATCATGAAAGTAGCTATTTTAAGTTATATCAAATAATTTTTGTTAAAAAAAACGCAAAAGTTTAAAAAAAAGTGTCGTTTGTTGTTTTTTTTGTGTTGTTGGTATATTATTTTTTCCAGAAAAAGAATTAAACATACATTTAACTTAAATTTTTTTTTAATTAACCACTCATATGAAAAAAAATAAAATACTACTGTTCTTTTGGGGTTTTATGTTGTTTAGTATAATTATTACCGCACAAGAAAGAGCAATAATAGGTAAGGTAACATCTGCGACTGATGGTTTGCCTTTACTAGGGGTAAATGTAATTGTTAAAGGAACAACAAAAGGAACCGAAGCTGATTTTAATGGTAAGTATACTATAAAAGCGTCAAAAGGAAATATTTTAGTTTTTTCTTTTGTTGGAATGAAAAAGTTAGAGGTTGTAGTAGATAACAATATAATAAATGTAGTCTTAGAAGAATCGAATCTGTTAGAAGAAGTTGTTGTAACAGCGTTGGGTATTAAAAAAGAATCAAAAAAATTAGGTTATTCTTTACAAACTATAAAAAGTAAAGACCTAAACAAAGTTAAAACAACCAACATAACAAACTCTTTATCAGGAAAGGTTACTGGTGTTCAGATAAATCAAAACGGTTCAGGAGCAGCAGGTTCTGCATCTATAAATATTAGAGGAGTTTCTTCTTTAGTGTCAAACAATCCACTTATTGTAATAGATGGAGTTATCGTAGATAATACAGGTTTAGGACAAGGAAGCTTTACTGGTGGACTTGATTATGGTAATGCTTTAGCAGATATTAACCCAGAAGATGTTCAAAGTATAAATGTATTAAAAGGAGGTAACGCAACGGCTCTTTATGGCTATAGAGGAGCGAGTGGAGTTATTGTAGTAACAACAAAAGGAGGAAAAGAAGGTAAGGTAAAGATTGATTTTAGTTCTAGCACAACGCTTGATAATGTTTTAGTAGCTCCTAGATTACAAAATAGTTATGGACAAGGGACATACAATGCAGCTACAAATTCGTTAGAATATGATATTACTAGATCGGGAAGCTGGGGACCAAAATTAGATGGTTCTCAAAGGATGAGGTTTGATGGAGTAGGAACCGATGTTTATAAAGCAACTCCAAATAGCTTTAAAGATTTTTACAAAACAGGGTCAACTTTTATAAATTCAATAAGTGCATCAGGAGGAAATAAAGTATCTAACTATAGGTTATCTTATACTAACTTAACTAATGCTCCAGTACTAAGAGGTAGTGACTTTGAAAGAAATAGTGTTTTGTTAAATACTTTTACCAATATAACAGATAAATTAAAAGTACAAGCTAAAATTTCATACATAAATAATAAAGCTACTAATAGACCAGATATTACAGATGGGCAAGCTAATACAGTGAGAGGATTAATTTTAAAACCTCGTAATATATCTAATCAAATACTCTCTAAAAATTATATAAAGTTAGATGGAAGACCAAATAATTACGGAGGCGGAGCTTTTACAATGAACCCTTATTATGCAGTAAACACTAAAATAAATGAAGATAATAAAAATAGGTTTACAGGGTTGTTAAATGCAACATATCAGGTAACAGAAAACTTATCAGCCACTGCAAGATACTCGAGAGATCAAAGTAATTATACAGCATCAATTTATCAACCTATAGGAGCCTTTGATATTGCACCAACAGGAGGATTAGAAGAAATAACAAATCAAACGGTTTTAAATAACTTAGATTTAATGATGTTTTATAACGGTAATATAACCGATAAACTATCACTAGACGCAACTTTTGGGTTCAATACTGTTGAAACTAATTCAAAAACAAATAGAACAGAAGCTAATGATTTGTTAGATGAAGATTTATTTTCAATAAATAATTTTACTTATAAGAGTGTTTCTACATTTTTAAATAGAACAAAATCTCAATCATTATTTGGAAGCGTTCAATTAGGGTATAACAATTATGCATTTATAGAACTTACAGCTAGAAATGATTGGAGTTCTACTTTACCAGAGGAAAATGCTTCATTCTTTTACCCATCAATAGGAACTAGCTTTTTGTTAGGTGAAATTTTTAATATTAAAACAGAAAAAATAAATAGATTAAAGTTAAGGGCAAGTGCAGCAAGAACAGGTAATGCTACATTACCTCATTTATTAAGCTCTGTTTTTACAGTTACTTCAAAGCCTTATAACGGATTATCACTATTATATTTAGGTAACTCTCAATTACCAGCAGGTGATGCTGAAGAAGGAGCTTCACCAGGATACATCATACCTAACTCAAATTTAAAAGCAGAATTATCTACTGAATATGAAATAGGTTTAGATGCTAGCTTTTTTGAAAATAGATTAGGAATAGATTTTACTTATTACAATAAAGAAACTAAAAATCAAATATTACAAATATCATTACCAGCAACTTCAGGAGCGCAAAGTAAGTTGATAAACGCAGGGTTAATTAGAAATAGCGGTTTAGAAATAGCTTTGACAGGTACACCTATAAAGAGTGAAAAATTTTCGTGGAATACAGCTATTAATTTTACAAAAAACGAAAACAGAATAGAAAAACTCGTTGATGGTCTTCCTTCAACGATACTAGCCCGTCAGTTTAATGATGTTATTCAACTTGTAGCAACAGAAGGTAGTTTATATGGTGACCTAATAGGATCTACATTTAAAAGAGATAGTGATGGGAATAAAATTTATGATACTGGTGGACTGCCAATAGTAGGAGAAGAAGGAGTAATAGGAAACGTAACTCCAGATTTTTTAATGGGTATCACTAATACATTTACCTATAAAAATTTTGAATTAGATTTCTTAATAGATATACGTTCAGGCGGAGATGTTTTCTCTTTTACAGATCGATTAGCAGGAGTACAAGGAACCGATGAAATAACATTAAAAGGAAGAGCTTTTTATGAAGGAGGTCAAGGAATTCTTGTGCCTGAAGGAACAACTATTGAAGGAGGAGCTTTACCGTCAGATATAGTTGCTAGAGGAGTAGATCCACAAACTTATTACAATAGGTTAGGGAATATTTCAGAAAACTGGATTTCTGATGCAAGTTTTGTAAAATTAAGACAGTTGTCACTTACTTATAATTTGTCTCCCAAGTTTTTAAAGAAATTTTCAATTTCAAAGGCATCAATAAGTTATGTAGGAAGAAATTTAGCAATACTTCATAAGAACACAAGAAACTTTGATCCAGAAGTAGGGTTTAATACGGCGATTCAAGGAATTGAGTTTTTTGATATGCCCTCTACTTCAAGTCATGGGTTAAAATTAGCAGTATCCTTTTAAAAAAACTATACTATAAAATTATGAACAATAGAAATAAAAAAAATAGTATTAAAATTACCTATATTGCTTTAATACTAATTGTAATAGCTTCAACCTTTTCTTGTACAAGTGATTTTGAAGAAATAAACAGAAACCCGAATTTACCAACCAATGCAAGAGCAGAAAATCTTTTAGGAGGAGTTCAGTATTTTACATTTGCAGAACCTAGGTTTGTATCATGGAGAGGGAACTTACTGTATACTTCTCAATTTTCACACCAATTTACAACAAATGTTCAAGGTACTTGGTGGGCAGGTGTTGATAGTTATAAAAATGATCAAGGTTGGACTAATGGTGTTTTTGATCAACCATATAAAAAAAGTAGCATTAATCTAAGAGCTCTATTAATAGAGTATCAAGATCTTAACGATATACAAGGTATGGCCATCACAAGAATAATGATGTCTATGTTTACTCAAAAAATGACAGATATTTTTGGAAACGTACCTCACAAAGAAATAATAGTTCCTCAAATAGAAGTATTAAATCCAAAATATGAAACCCAAAAAGAAATCTATAAATTTATATTAGAAGACTTGAAAGAACAGATGAATATTATTGGAGCTTCTACAGAAACTATTAATGGAGCAAAAGGAGATTTTATTTATCAAGGAGATCCACAAAAATGGAAAGTCTTAGCAAATACATTACGTTTAAGGATGGCTTTGAGAAGTAGAGATGTATTTATAGCAGACGGAGAGTCGAGTTTTATTGATGCGGTTATCAACGATTGTTTAGTAAACCCATTAATAGATGATATTAATGAAGCTACTCTTGAAAGGTCGAAAGAACCTTTAATTAATGCAAATTTAGATGGAGGTTTTGAAGATGTTTATTGGGGCTTTGCCGGTTTAGGTTCTAAATGGGTGCCAACCGAACGTTATGTAAGTTTATTAAGAGATAATAATGATCCAAGATTAGGAGAAATTTTTACAGAAGCAGAAAATGGTGGATATAAAGGTAGTTTTGTGAATATACGTACAGCTCCAGAATGGGAAGACATGGCAAAACCTAGCGAAAAAATTATAGGCAAAGGATTGAGTGATTTAAAAGATCAAGTAAACGTAATGGTTTTAACAGCAGCAGAGTCTAACTTTTTGCAAGCAGAAGCAGCTTTGTTAGGTTATGCAGGAAATGCAAATGCATCTTATCAAGCAGGAATTTCATCTAGCATACGTTTTTGGGGAGCTGAAGTAGGAACCTTTATTGCAAGTGAACCTATAGCAACATTATCAGGAAGTAACGAAGAGCAGTTAACACAAGTATATAACCAACGTTGGTTAGCTTCGTTAACAAATGGTTACGAAAGTTGGAGTTTGGTAAGAAGAACAAATTTAATACCACAAATTACAGATAACACTAATTATTGGGTTTCTCAACCAAATAACGGTAATGTGCCAAATAGGTTACCGTATTCTTCAACAGAAAAGACATTAAATAAAGAAAATATTACAGCTGCAATACAGCAACAAGGGCCAGATGAAATGAATACTAAGTTATGGTGGGATATGGATTAAGAAAACTTTGTTTTAACTCCCTCTTTTGTAAATTATCTTAAATAATTTAAGGGTTTACAGTTAATTGTCAAGCGAGAATAATTAAACATATTCTCGCTTGTTTTTTGTCTAGTGTTTACTGCTTTTAGTCGAAAAAAAAGATGAAAAAGATAAGTAATAAATACATTTACCTAAAAGACGAAAACCATGATTGGAGACATAAAAACCTATAATAGAGAAGCAATTGTTCATAAACCAGCAGGGCAATTCGAAGAAACTAGATTTGAGAAAATCCATAATATAATTTTTAATAATTCACTCCAAGCTTCAAAAATAGTAGCACATGAAATAGCTGATTTAATTAAACAAAAAGCTAAAGAAAATAAAAAATGTGTTTTAGGATTAGCAACAGGTTCTTCACCAATTAAAGTTTATGAAGAGTTGGTAAGATTACATAAAGAGGAAGGTTTAAGTTTTAATAATGTAGTTACTTTCAATCTTGATGAATATTTACCGATGAAGCCTAATGATGTACAGAGTTACTATTATTTTATGCATGAGCACTTGTTCAATCATGTAGATATTTTATCTGAAAACATTCATGTTCCGAATGGAACTTTATCATCAGAAGAGATTTATCAATATTGCATAGATTATGAATTAAAAATAAAAGAAGCAGGAGGGTTAGATTTTCAGTTACTAGGAATTGGGAGAACAGGTCACATAGGCTTTAACGAACCAGGGTCTCACTATAACTCAAGCACAAGAAGCATAACCCTAGATCATGTTACAAGGCAAGATGCAGCTTCAAGTTTTTTAGGAATAGATAATGTTTCTAAAAAAGCAATTACTATGGGAATAAGTACCATAAAAAAGGCAAAAAGAATTGTTTTATTAGCATGGGGGGTAAACAAAGCAAAAGTTATACAACATACTATTGAAGGAAAAATATCTCCACAAATACCAGCTACTTACCTGCAAGACCATAAGAATACTACATTTATTTTAGATGTAGAATCGGCTTCAGAACTTACAAGAATAAAAACACCGTGGTTGGTTATGTCTTGTTTTTGGAATAAAGAACTAAAAAAGAAAGCTGTTTTCTGGTTAAGTGAGAAAGTGAAAAAACCAATTTTGAAGCTTACAGATAAGGATTATAATGAAAACGGAATGTCAGGACTGTTAGCAGAAGAGGGAAGTGCTTACAGTTTAAATATAAAAATATTTAACGCCTTACAGCGCACTATTACAGGATGGCCAGGAGGAAAGCCTAATGCAGATGATACAAATAGACCAGAAAGGGAAACACCTCATAAAAAAAGAATAATCATTTTTAGTCCCCATCCAGATGACGATGTAATATCTATGGGAGGTACTTTCGATAGATTAATAGAGCAAGGGCACGAGGTTCATGTGGCTTACCAAACCTCTGGTAGTATTGCTGTGACCGATGAGGATGCTTTAAAGTTTGCTGAGGTAGCTAAGGTACTTACTACAGATAAGAATCATTTAGATAAAGTGATTTCTAAGATTAATGAAAATAATAAAAGAGCTGTGGCTTCAAAAGAAGTACAACTTTTAAAAGGAACAATAAGAAAAGCAGAATCATATGCTGCTACTCGTTATTTAGGATTACCAGATGAATTTGTACACTTTTTAAACCTTCCTTTTTATGAGACAGGGAAAGTAAAGAAAAATAACTTATCTGATGTTGATGTAAAAATTATGTGTGATTTGATAGAAGAGGTAAAGCCTCATCAAATATATGCAGCGGGTGATTTAGCCGACCCTCATGGAACCCATAAAGTGTGTTTAGATGCACTTTTTGAAGTATTAAAACAATTAAAACCTAAAAAAATGATGGAAGATTGCTGGGTATGGTTGTATAGAGGAGCATGGTTTGAATGGGAGCCTTTTGAGATTGAAATGGCAGTACCACTTAGTCCAGATCAAGTTGTAAAAAAACGACATGCTATTTTTTATCACCAATCACAAAAAGATAAAGTAATGTTTAGAGGAGATGATATAAGAGAATTCTGGGTAAGAGCAGAAGACAGAAATAGATTAACTGCTGAAAAATATCATGATTTGGGAATGGCAAATTACGCAGCAATCGAAGCATTTAAAAGACATTATTTCTAAAAACTATTTCATGATTATATCTTCTAAAAACATATTTATTGTCTTGTGGCTAATCTGTATTAGCTTAAAAGCACAAGACAACTTAAGGAACGAGCTTAACTTAATGCCATGGCCGCAAGAGTTAACAAAAACTAATACTAAGCTTGTAGTTGATGCTAATTTTACTATAAGTGTGCAAAAAAAAGAAGGTCGAGTATATAATTATGCAACAAATATTATAAGACGGATAACAAATAAAACAGGTGTTTTTATAAATGAAGGTTTTCCAAGGTTAAATGCTAAAAACACAACAATTAAAGTTGAGTTTGATAAAGTAGAAGAACTTGGTATTCATGTAGATGAATCTTATGTTTTAGAAGTAAAAGAGCAAGAGTTGTTAATAAAGGCTAAAACGGATGTTGGAGCAATTAGAGCTCTTGAAACAATGGTACAGTTAATAGCTTTTGATGAAGAAAAGTTTTTCATTCCTGGGGTACTAATTAAAGATACTCCTAGGTTTGTGTGGAGAGGTTTAATGATAGATGTTGCGAGACACTTTCAACCAGTACATGTTATTAAGCGAAACTTAAGAGCTATGGCAGCTTTAAAGATGAATGTTTTTCATTGGCATTTATCAGATGACCAAGGTTATAGAATAGAATCAAAAATTTTTCCAAAGCTACATAAAGAAGCATCAGACAATCTTTATTATACACATAGTCAAATAAAAGATGTAATTAATTATGCTAATTCTTTAGGTATTCGTGTGATACCAGAAATAGATGTACCAGGACATGCAACAGCAATATTAACAGCATATCCTGAGTTGGGAAGCAAAAAAAATGAGAAATATGAATTAGAGCGTTACTCAGGTGTTTTTGACCCAACATTAGACCCCACTAATACAGAGGTATATGTGTTTTTAGATAAATTATTTTCAGAAGTAATAACGTTGTTTCCTGATGAATATTTTCATATTGGAGGAGATGAAAATGAGGGTAAACATTGGAATGAAAATAAAGAAATTTCAAAATTTAAAAAAGAGCATAATCTTAAAAGCAATCATGAGTTACAAACATATTTTAATATAAAGCTTCAAAAAATATTATCAAAATACAATAAAAAGTTAATGGGGTGGGATGAAATAATGACGAAAGACATGCTTAAAACCGCTATTATTCATTCGTGGAGAGGGGCAAATGAGGGATTTGAAAAAGGGACTTTAGTAAAAGCGGTAAAAAAAGGTTACAATGTTGTATTGTCTAACGATTATTATATCGATAGATTACAGTCAGTTAATTACCACTACATGATTGACCCTGTTGGTAATAAAAAGTTAACAAAAAAAGAAGAGCAAAGAGTTTTAGGGGGAGAAGTAACAATGTGGAGTGAATTGGTAACACCATTAACTATAGATTCACGTATTTGGCCTAGAACAGCAGCAATAGCAGAACGCTTTTGGTCCTCTAAAAAAGTAAATAATATCGCTAATATGCGTAAAAGGTTAGTAGTAGTTAATGATAATTTGGAGCTTGTAGGGATAACTAATAAAGGTAGTGTAGAAGTTATTTTAAGAAATATAACAAAGACAAATACAATTGAACCGTTAAAGGTGTTGACTGGGATATACGAACCTTTAAAAGTCTATACCAGAAATAAAGAAGGTACAGAGTATAAAACGTTTTCACCTTTTATACTTTTTGCAGATGCTTGTACAGCAGATGCAGCAGATGCATATACCTTTAATACTTTAGTAAGTGATTTTATTAAAACACCCAACGAAGCAAAAAAATCAGAAATAATTAAATATTTTATTAAGTGGGAAAAAGGTTATACAGATTTTTTAAAGTTACCAAACAACCCTATTTTAAAGAAGTATAAGAAACACTACAAATCATTACATAAAACAGCATTATTTTGTATAGAGATCTTACAAAGCTCAGAGTTATCAGAGAAAGATAGAAAAGAATTGAAAGAACAAATAGAATTTTTAAAAACACCATTAGAAGATACAGAGTTAATGGTTATAAAAAGCATAGAAAAACTATATAACTATTCATTGTTAACTCTTCATAAAAGTATTAATAATGAAGAGTAATGTTACATTAAAAGAAATAGCAATAAAAACTGGTTTCTCAATATCTACAGTTTCAAAAGCACTAAATAACAGTTATGAAATAAGCAATGTAACAAAGAAAAATATAAATGATGTTGCAAAGTCTTTATGCTACAAGCCTAATTTTTTTGCAAAGAACTTAAAAAAAAGAAAGAATTATATTATAGGAGTAATTGTACCAAATTTTAAAGACGATTTTATATATAATTTTATCAATGCAATCATAGAGGAAACCAGTAGTAAAGAACACAGAGTAATGCTATATCAAACATGTAATAGCCTGCAAAGAGAAAGCAAATACATAAAATTACTATCAGACGATTTAATAGATGGACTCATAGTTTACACTCATAATATTTCAATTAGTGACTATACCAAACAACTAAAAGGTACACTTTTTACAATAGTCCGTAAGAAAGATAGTAAAAATGAAGCCAGCTTGTTAAAAGTAAACCAAATAGAAGGGTTAACCTTGGGAAAAAAAGTAATTAACGATTTAATTTTCCGAATAAAATCAAAAACCTCATAAATGATTTTAATTGCAGATAGTGGTTCTACAAAATGTGATTGGATTGTTCTTAATGTCAACGAAAGTAGCATTCAGTCTAGAATTAGAACAAAAGGAATAAATCCGTCGATCTTAAAAAAGAAAGCAATTCATAAAACTATTAGAAGTTCAAAAGAATTGATAGTTTGTAAAGAAGAAATTAGTTCTATATATTTTTTTGGAGCAGGATGTAACAATGAAAAAAGTAAAGAAAAAATACAAAGTGTTTTGTTACATTATTATAGCAATGCAAAAAAAATAGAAATACAAGAAGATATAATGCTAGCAGTGTTATCAGCGTCTTTAGAACCATCAGTAGTTTGTATTTTAGGAACAGGTTCAAACTGTTGCTTTTTTGATGGAAATAAAATACAAAAACGCATAACATCAATGGGATATTTATTAATGGATGAGGGTAGTGGTAATCATTTAGGGAAACAGCTGTTAAAAGCTTACTATTTTAATGAATTACCTAGCGATTTAAAGTTTTCTTTTGAAAAAGAGTTTAACTTAAACTCAGATAAAGTATTATCTAAATTATACAATTCAAAAACACCTAATAAGTACCTAGCAAAATACGCTCGATTTTTATTTACCAATATAGAAAACAGTTATGTACAAGAGTTGGTAGCATCTTGTGTTTCAGAATTTATTAATAAACAATTAATAACTTACAAAGAAGAATTAGAAAAAAAACCTCTGTATTTTATTGGTTCGGTAGCATACCATGCTAAAAAAATAATAAATGACGAATTGGCAAAAAATAATTTAAAACCAGTAACTTTATTTATAAGAAGACCACTTACAATGTTCATACAAAAAATACAAAATAACCCTAAGCTATTGGAAAAATCATTTTCTTAATTTTTATGGAAGAATAACTTTAATTGAGTAAATTTGATATTCGATATTTATGAAGAAAATTAAAAAAATAGCAGTAATGACTTCTGGGGGAGATTCTCCTGGAATGAACGCAGCGATACGATCTGTAGTAAGGGCCAGTGCCTATTACCATATAGATTGTATGGGGATTTATAGAGGATATCAAGGGTTGATAGAAGGAGACCTAACTCCGTTAACCGCACGAAGTGTAAATAATATTATCAACAAAGGAGGAACCATATTAAAATCGGCTCGTTCAAAAGATTTTAGAACTAAAGAAGGAAGGCAAAAAGCCTATGAAAGTTTACAAAAGAACAAGGTGGATGCTTTAGTGGTAATTGGAGGAGACGGTTCTTTTACAGGAGGAGTAATTTTTAATAAAGAATTCAACTTTCCTATAATAGGTATTCCTGGTACGATAGATAATGATATTTCAGGAACAAGTCATACACTTGGTTATGATACTGCTTTAAACACAGCCGTAGAAGCAATTGATAAAATAAGAGATACAGCATCTTCTCATGACAGACTATTCTTTGTTGAGGTTATGGGGCGTGATGCAGGGTTTATAGCATTAAATGCTGGTGTAGGAGCTGGAGCAGAAGAAATTTTGATTCCTGAAGAAGATTTAGGGTTGGAAAGGCTATTAGAGTCATTAAAGAAAAGTAGAAGGTCAGGAAAATCATCAAGTATTGTAGTTGTTTCCGAAGGAGATAAAACAGGAAAAAATGTATTTGAATTAGCAGATTATGTTGAGAAAAACCTACCTGAATACGAAGTAAGAGTATCTGTATTAGGTCACATGCAACGCGGAGGATCACCAACTTGTTTTGATAGGGTTTTAGCAAGTAGGTTAGGAGTAAGCGCTGTTGAGTTATTACTTGACGGAAAAACCAATTTGATGGTGGGCTTAAAAGATAATAAAGTAGTTGCTACCAATTTAGAAAAAGCAATCAAAGGTCAACATAAAATCGATACTGAGTTACTAAGGGTATCAGATATAATGACCACTTAAACACGAATATAAAATTTATTAATAATGATAAAAATAGGAATTAACGGATTTGGAAGAATTGGTCGATTAGCGTTCCGTTCTGCAATAAAAAGAGACAACATCCAAGTTGTGGCTATTAACGATTTGTTAGAGGTAGATTATTTAGCCTATTTATTGAAGTATGATTCTGTTCATGGACGTTTTGAAGGAGATATTGAAGTTAAAGAAGGAAACTTAGTTGTAAATGGACAAACAATAAGAATTACTGCGGAAAGAAATCCTGAAAACTTGAGATGGAATGAAGCAGGGGCAGAATATGTAATTGAATCTACTGGTTTTTTTACAGATAAAGATAAGGCAGCACTGCATATTACTGGAGGGGCGAAAAAAGTAATTATTTCAGCACCTTCTAAAGATGCTAATATGTATGTAATGGGAGTAAATCATAAAGATTTGAAAGGTGATGAAGTAGTTTTTTCTAATGCTTCGTGTACCACAAACTGTTTAGGCCCGTTAACAAAAGTAATTCACGATAATTTTGGGATGAAAGAAGGGTTAATGACTACAGTTCATGCAGCAACATCAACACAAAACACAGTTGATGGCCCTAATAAAAAATGGCGAAGAGGACGTTCAGTAGTAAATAACATCATTCCTACGTCAACAGGTGCAGCAAAAGCGGTAACTAAAGTTATTCCTGAATTAGAAGGGAAATTAACAGGAATGGCAGTTAGAGTTCCTGTAGCGGATGTTTCTTTAGTAGATTTAACATTTAGAACAGAAAAAGCAACTTCATTAAAAGAAGTTTTATCAGCTTTAAAAGAAGCTTCGGAAGGTGAGTTAAAAGGAATTATTGGATATACAGAAGATGAAGTAGTATCACAAGATTTTGTTTCTGAAACAAGAACATCTGTAATAGATGCAGACGCTTGTTTAGAGTTAAATGAAAACTTTTTTAAAGTAATTTCTTGGTACGATAATGAGTTTGGATACGCTACAAAAATTGTAGATTTATTAGAGTATTCAGCATCTTTATAAAAACATAAAATATTTTGTAATATTGTATTCCCGCTTTTAGCGGGATTTTTTTTAAACACTATTTTATGGAAATAGCAATTATAGCACATGATGGAATGAAAGCTGAAATGGTTCAGTTTTTAAATGAACATAAAGAAGTTTTACGTCAAAAAAGCATCCAGTTAATCTCAACAGGAACAACAGGAGAAAAAGCTGAAAAAGCAGGTTTTGAAGTAACAAAATATTTATCAGGACCTATTGGAGGCGATGCACAAATTGCTGGTAGAGTAGCAGAAGGGAAATGTCAAATGGTATTGTTTTTCAGAGATCCTTTAGCAAAACACCCACATGAACCAGATATATCTATGTTAATGCGTTTATGCGATGTACATGATGTTCCGTTAGCAACGAATCCTGCAACAGCAGAACTGTTAATTAAAGCAATTTAAAAGATTATAAATAAAAAGAGAAACAATAATTGCTTCTCTTTTTATGGTAATTTATTAAAACGTTTCGCTCCTTGTCTTGTGTATAACGCTTATTTATGGTTTTTAAGAAATTTTTCAGTTGTCAATACGTCTGAATAATAATAATCTAAGGCGGCTAGAAAAGATTTTTGAACTTCGCTAGCTTTTACATTTTCTCCATTTACTTCTAAATCTTTGGTTGCACAAGCATCTCCAATAACAATGCATTCAAAACCAAAGTCTTTGGCTGCTCTTGTTGTTGCGTCCACACACATATGTGTCATCATTCCACAAATCACCAACTTTTTCACTCCTATTTCATTTAAAGTTTTTAGTAATTCGGTTTCTCTAAAACTGTTTGGAAAGTGTTTGGTTATTATATTTTCCCCGTCTATTGGTTTCACGTTTTTGTGAATCCCCACACCTTGAGTTTTTGGAATAAAAAAAGAAGAACCAGAGCGAGTTGATTTATGTTGAATATGGATAACAGGAAGTTTATTATTTCTAAACTCATTCAAAATTTTCTTAGCATTTAAACTTGCTTTTTCAGGTTGTGAGAGCTCCATTTTTCCATTTGGAAAGTAATCATTTTGAATGTCAATTAATATTAAGGCTGTTTTCATATTTTCCTTTTTCTGGGCTTGAAGATTGACAGTAAAGATTGTCAATACTACTAGAATTAAAATTCTTTTCATTTGCTTTATATTACTTATAAAGGTTAAGGTATCTGTCGTTTTAAAGAAGTGATACCGTCAGATAAAAAAATGTTTTTTAAAAAAACTATTTAACAGCAATCATACTAATTTCAACATTTACAAACTTAGGTAAGTTAGCAACTTCTACTGTTTCACGAGCGGGAGCAGTAGCATCGTTAAAATATTCACCATAAACAGCATTAATTTTTGAAAAGTTATGCATGTCTGAAATAAAAATAGATGTTTTAATAACATTTTCAAATGTCATGCCAGCAGAAGCTAATACTTCTTTCATGTTTTGCATTACTTGTTTGGTTTCTGCTTCAATAGAATCTAAAACTAATTCACCAGTTTCAGGGTTAATTGCTATTTGTCCAGAAGTGTATAAAGTATTCCCACTAAGTACCGCTTGATTATATGGACCAATTGGGGCAGGAGCTTTATCTGTTGTGATTATTTTTTTCATTTTTGTTTGAGTTTATAAAGTTGTTTGTTTTGTTAAAAAGGGGAAGTTAGATTTTTCTAATTCCTAGAATAATACTCTATCTGGTGGTTTGTTTTTATCCCATTTTAAATCGCTCAATACTGAAGACTTCACCCCAATAAAGAAATTATAAGAAGAGTTAACACCAAAAGGAGTCCAGTTAAAATTAAATCTCCAACTATCTAAATCTCTTGAAAAATTTAATCTAGTATAAGTAAAAGCATTGTCTTTAACATCATAACCAGAAGAAAAACCAACTTTCCATTTAGGGGAGAGTTCTACATCACCACTAAACATTAACGTATTATTACCTATTTGGCTTGTTAATCCGTTATTAGTGTAACTCATAGAGTAAGCTAAATTAAGAGTCCAAGGTATTTTGGCTTTGTAGAGTTCTGTTTCTTTTGTTTCGCCTTCTTTATTTTTGTTATTGGTGTTGTTAGGAAACCCATTAGTAGAGCCTATACCTTCTCCAAAAACATCTGGTGTATCCTGTGCGCCATTTCCATTTTTGTTGTCAGCGTCATCTTCACCATCTTTATTCTTTTCAAAATCTTTACTAGAAATGGAATAATTAGCTGTTACCCCCAAATTAGTCATTCTAAGAAGACTACCGTTAAACTTATTTATTCTTTGTCCTTTGCTGTTCACTTGATACGGATCAAAAGTAGCATTCATGTTTAAAGCTAGCTTGTCTTTAAAAAGACGTGTACCAGCATTTGCTCTCACAGGAGACCAGCGTAAACTATCAGCAGCTATGTTATAACTTGTACTAAAATTCAAGTTGTTAAGAATCGTGATTTTTTTATCCTCTTCATCACTGTCAGGATCTTTCGGTGCTACTTTAGCCTCTAAAACATTGTTTACGGAAATACCGATAGAATTTGAAACTCCACTTCCAGGTGTTCCATAAATGCCACCCTCAAAGGGAGAATAGGTTAGTAAGTCACTTGGGTCAGAACTCTGACGAACTGTTAAATCGTAATCATCAGCAAAATTTGGACGATATCCGTATGAAATAGAGGGTCTAATTGTATGTCGAATAGCCTTTAAACGTCCTTTTTTAAAGTTAAATGTACCGTAGATGTTTGTAGATAAAGAAACTCCAAAGTTATATTCATTATAACGAGTAAAGCCACTGATAGTATCATTAACAGCAGCACCAAAATTACCATCACTGTTTATAGCAGTAGGGTCGTATCGCTTTTTAATTTGATCAAAATACCAAACATCTTTATAGTTTACACTAGGTGATAATGTAAAGTATTTAAAAGCTTTTAAACTGGTATTGGTACTCAAGTTATGTTGTATACCTTTTTTTGCCGTTTGAAACATTTTAGCGGTAAAAAACTCGTCATCTGTAGTATTAATTTGATATTGACCTTGCATACTATAATTAATACCCATTTTTTGAATAGGGTTCTTTTTAATTCCTCCTTTTCCTGCAAAAGGATAAATACGATCCATATTAAGTTGTAATGATGGAAGCGTCATAGTAATGGATTCTGTATTGGTATTTTGCGAATGAGTAGCAGTTACGCTCACATTAAAAGGAGTACCTACAAAATTTTTATAGTATGAAACAGACGAGCTCAACGTGTTGTTTAAGAACTGAGAACTATTAAATTCGTTTAAAGATTGACGATAATACTTACTACTTCCTAAGTTAACAGAAGCAGAAAAACGAGAGTTTGGACTCGCCTTAGAATCTTGACTATGGCTCCATCTAAGGTTGAAATTGGTGGACTTTTGATAATCGCTTAAACCACGTATACCTCTAATAATATTTTCAAAACGAACACTAAAACTTCCGCTAAATTTATAACGAACATAATAGTTAGAGGAAGCATTTAATCCCCAACTACCATTGGTGTATAAGTCTCCTAATACAGTTAAATCAAAGTAGTCACTTAAAGCAAAATAGTATCCTCCATTTTGCATAAAAAAACCTTGGTTATTACTTTCCCCCCAAGAAGGAATAATAAACCCTGAAGTTCTTTTATCTGTTAAAGGAAAATATGCAAACGGTAAATATACAGGAGTAGGAACGTCTGCCAATACTAAATTGCTACCACCAACAATAATCTTTTTACCAGGAACTAGTTTTGCTTTATTTGTTTGAATATAATAATCTGGAATTTTCTTTTTTGAAGTAGTAAAACGCAATCGACGCATATAAATAGTAGAGTCATTTACCCGTTTTGTTTTTTCTCCATAAGTAATAATTCCTGCTTGATTTGTTTTAACACCATAAACTAAAGCTTTCTTAGTTTTAAAGTTAAAAAGAATAGAGTCTTGTTCAGATTCTTGTCCTCCTTGCTTAAATTGAGGTCTTTGATGATACCCTGTGCTATCTTTTATACCTTTAGCATATACCATATTGTTTTTATAATCCAGAATAATAATTCCAGCTTTTAAGTCAATGTCAGTATATGTTACTTGGGCTTTATTATATAAGGTAATTGTTTTTTCTTTGGCGTTTTGTATGGTATAATCTTCAGCATCATGAGTAATAATACCGTCAATTACTTCTTTTGGTTTAATAGAATCGTTAACAATAGTATCTCTTTTTTTATTAATAAGAGCATTGCTTTTTAAACCTATTAAAGTGTCTTTAGGACTAGTAAATATAGAGTCTTTGCTAGTTTTTTGAGGAGTAATGCCTTTCTTGCCAAATTCTTGTGCAGTACTTAATTGAAAACAAAAAAGATAGAAAGTTAAAAGTATGTAAGTTGGATTTGCTCGCAATATTATTAATACTATTTTTGTGTTATATTTAAAAACTTTGGCGTGCTATTTGAATGCCTATATTTTAAAAACCAAAAATAGTTAAATTTTATTGATGCAATTCTTAAATTTCCGTAAATATAATATCTCAAAAACAAGCTTAATCATTCTAACCTTTTTTACTGTTTTGTATGGGGGTATATTATCGGTTTCGGCTCAAAAAAAATATACTGTTGTTTTAGATGCTGGTCATGGAGGAAAAGATCCAGGAAATTTAGGAAATGGTTTTAGAGAAAAAAACATAGCCTTAAAAGTAGCATTAGATGTAGGTAAGGAGTTGTTAACTTCAAAAGATATACAAGTAGTTTATACCCGTAAAAAAGATGTTTTTGTAGAGTTGCACAACCGAGCTAAAATAGCGAATGATAAAAAAGCGGACTTATTTGTGTCTATACATTGTGATGCTTTTAGGAGATCAGATCCGCATGGAGCAAGTACTTTTGTTTTAGGATTAAGTGGAAATAAAGAAAACCTAGAGATTGCTAAAAAAGAGAACTCTGTAATTTTATTAGAGGATAATTATAAGCAAAATTATGATTATGACCCGAACTCACCAGAATCAGTAATTGGTTTGTCAGTACTTCAAGAAGAAAACTTAGAAAATAGTTTAGGTATTGCAGGTTTAGTTCAAAATAATTTTGTAGCAATTAAAAGAAATAATAGAAAGGTAAAACAAGCAAATTTTTTAGTATTAAGAGAAACAGTTATGCCTAGTGTTTTAATAGAGTTAGGTTTTTTGACTAATAAAAATGAAGGTAAATTTCTAAATTCTAGAAAAGGGCAAATTAGAATGGCAAAGTCAATAGCTCAAGCAATAAGAAAGTACTTTGAACGATTAAAGTTAAATACGATTAGCGAAACCTTAACAGTTAATGCACCGTTAGTGGAAGAGGAAGTTTCTACCCCAGTTATAAAAAAAGAGAAACTTAAGCAAATTGTCAAAAAAGAAAATATATCACCAACATTAGTGTCAACAGGTGTTGTGTTTAGAGTACAAATAGCTGCATCAAGAAAAAAACTTTCAATAAACAGTTTCAAAGGGTTAGAAAATGTTGAGTCTTTATTTATAGATAATTACTATAAATATTACTATGGAAACTCATCAAGTTTAGTAGGAATAAAAAAGGTTTTACCAAAAGTAAGAAGCAAAGGATATAAAGATGCTTGGGTGGTAGCTTTTAAAAATGGAAAAAGAATTTCAATTAAAGAAGCATTGAAAAACCGTTAATTTAGAGGTATTCTATATTTATACTCGCAAAATTATTATTATTTTCGCTCGTATAAATATATTTTATGTCTAAAGAACTAAAAACAGGAATTGTTGCTGTAGTTATTATTGCACTGTTTATTTGGGGGTATAACTTCTTAAAAGGACAAGATTTGTTCAGTGCTAATGCAAGACACTTTTTTGTAGAGTACAACAATATTAATGGTCTTAACGAGGCAAGTTCGGTAACTATTAATGGATTAAAGGTTGGTAAGGTAGATGAAATTCGCTTTAATGGAAAACCAGATAAAAAGGGGAACTTAATTGTAAAGATTTCATTAGATACTGACTTTAATTTTTCCAAAAACAGTATTGCTAAAATTTATTCAGCAAGTTTAATGGGAGGTCAAAGTTTAGCAATTGTTCCTAAATATGACGGAGAAATAGCCAAATCAGGAGACTTTTTAAAAGGAGAAGTTGAATCAGATATATTTTCATCAGTAGGCGAAAAATTAAATCCTATTCAGGCAAAACTAGAGAATGTTCTGGTTGGAGCAGACTCTTTATTAATAGGCTTTAATCAAGTATTAGATGAAAAATCTCGTAAAAGTTTAAATAGAAGTATTTTAGGGTTAGAGGGTACTATATACGATGTGCGTAAGACATTAGCCTCAGTAAATACATTGTTGGTAGATAATAAAGAAAACTTAAATACGACCTTTGCAAACACAAAAAAAATTACAGATAATTTTTCAAAAGTATCTGAAGATTTAGCAAAAGCTAATTTAGGTGAATCGGTTAAAAAACTCGAAGCAACTTTGGTAAATGTTAATGGTCTATTAGCGAATATGAAATCAGGAAAAGGAACTTTAGGAAAGTTAATGACTGATGAAAAGATGTACACTAATTTAACAAATGCATCTAAAGAATTAGAAGAACTGTTAAGAGAAATGAAGTTGAACCCAAAACGATTTGTACATTTTTCGTTATTTGGTAAAAAACCAAAACCATATAACGAGGAAAATAATAAAAGTAACAGCAACAACTAAACAAAACAACAACTAAAATATTCTATAATCTCTTAAAAACTGAAGAAGTAATAGGTATAACAGAGTAAAAATAATTAAAGACAATGGAGAATTACTTGCCAAACCTCTTTTTTGCAATTATTTTAATTGCAGGTATAGGGTATTTTGTAATGAATGTTCGTAAGCTAATACGAAACATCAAATTAGGAAAAGACGTAGATAGAACAGACAGAAAACCTGAGCGATGGAAAAACATGGCGAAAATAGCTTTAGGACAATATAAAATGGTACGCCGTCCAGTTTCAGGTATTTTACATATTGTTGTGTATGTTGGGTTTATCTTAATCAATATCGAAATGTTAGAAATTGTTATTGATGGACTATTTGGTACACACCGCGTTTTTCAACCAATTATAGGAAATGCTTTATACGGATTCCTAATTGGTAATTTTGAAGTGTTAGCGTTGTTGGTGTTTGTGGCAGTAACAATTTTTTGGTTCCGTAGAAATATTGAAAAAGTAAAACGTTTTTGGAATAAAGAAATGGAGGGCTGGCCTAAAAATGATGGTAATATCATTTTATACTTCGAAATGGTGTTAATGACCTTATTTTTAGTAATGAATGCAACAGATATTCCTTTTCAAGAAGCAGGAGTAGGAAATGTAGTATCACAGTTTATAGCGCCTTGGTTCGACGGATATTCGCCAGAAGCATTACATACTATCGAAAAAACAGCTTGGTGGTTACATATTGTAGGAATTTTAATTTTCTTAAATTATTTATACTATTCTAAGCACTTGCATATCTTGTTAGCTTTTCCAAATACGTTTTTTGCAAGCTTAAAACCAAAAGGACAGTTTAACAACCTTGAAGCAGTAACAAAAGAAGTAAAAATGATGATGGATCCTGATGCTGACCCGTATGCAATGCCTGAAGAAGGAGAGGACGAAGGAGAACCAGAGAAATTTGGAGCATCGGATGTAACCGATTTAAATTGGGTACAGTTGATGAATGCTTATACGTGTACTGAGTGTGGGCGTTGTACATCATCTTGTCCTGCAAACTTAACAGGAAAAGAATTGTCTCCACGTGCTATCATGATGAAAACACGTGATCGTTTAGAAGAAGTAGGAAAAAATATTGATGCTAATGGAGGAGAGTTTAAAGATGACGGTAAGCAGTTGTTAAACGATTATATTACTCCAGAAGAATTATGGGCATGTACAAGTTGTAATGCTTGTGTACAAGAATGTCCTATCGGTATCGATCCATTATCCATTATTATGGATATGCGTCGTTATTTAGTAATGGAAGAATCAGCAGCTCCGCAAGAGTTAAATATGATGATGACCAATATTGAAAATAACGGAGCGCCATGGCAGTACAGTCAAATGGATAGATTAAACTGGAAAGACGAAGAATAATTTTTTAATGACTAATTATGAACTACGAATAAGTAATAAATCGTAAGTTATAATTCAAAAAATCACAATTTATGGTAGTACCAACAATGGCAGAAATGATGGCTCAAGGAAAACAACCAGAAGTGTTGTTTTGGGTAGGAGCTGCAGGAAGTTACGATGATAGAGTAAAAAAAATAACAAGAGCCTTCGTAAAAATATTACAACAAGCAGGAGTTGATTTTGCAGTATTAGGTACAGAAGAAAGCTCAACAGGAGATGCAGCAAAACGTGCAGGAAATGAGTTTTTATTCCAAATGCAGGCTGTTACTAATATAGAAGTTTTAAATGCTTACGAAGTAAAAACAATTGTTACGTGTGATCCGCATTCATTCAATACATTAAAAAATGAATACCCTGGATTAGGAGGGAAGTATAAAGTGTATCATCATACACAATATATAAGCAAATTAATCAAAGAAGGACGTTTAACCATTGAAGACGAAAATTTAAACGGTAAGCGTTTAACATATCACGATCCATGTTATTTAGGACGTGCAAATGATGTGTACGAAAGTCCACGTGAATTAATTCGTCGTTTAGGGGTGAAAATGACGGAAATGAAACGTCATAAATCAACGGCATTATGTTGTGGAGCAGGAGGAGCACAAATGTTTAAAGAACCTGAAAAAGGAGATAAAGATATTAATGTGTTAAGAACAGAAGATGCCTTAGAAACAAACCCACAAATTATAGCTACTGGATGTCCTTACTGTAATACAATGATGACTGATGGTGTAAAATTCAAAGAAAAAGAATCGCAAATACAAGTAAAAGATATTGCCGAGTTAATTGCGGAAGCTAATAACCTATAAGTTAAATAAAATATTTAGTGGTAAAAAAGCGTGTTACATTTTGTAACACGCTTTTTTTGGCATAAAAATTGAAAAAGATAAAGTCTAACTCAAAAAATAATTATGATGAAAAAACTACTTTATTTAGTTGTGGCAACTTTAGTATTAAACTCTTGTACAAAAAACATAGAACCTTGGGAAAAAGAACCATTAAATCTCGATGTAAGGTTTGTAGTAGCAACTGAAGAACAACACAACTCCATTTTAATAAAAGAAATAAATGATGGTTCTATTGGAGAAATAAGTTTTTATAGTAAAAGTGAAGGAAATGCTAATTTACCTTATGATAAAACTATAAATCAGGAGGTGAGCTATTATACAAAGGCTACTTTTTCTTATCAAGATAGAACAGTTTCAGAATCAATAGCAGAATATGAATCTTTTGTAACATATGATGTTACCTTAAAAATGTTTGTAGAGGGGGAGTTAAAAGTAGAGACTACTAAAGCAATAGCTAAACCAGATGATACAGCAAGTATTTCATTTGATTTTAAAGAATACTTTGAAGACTAATACTTTCCTTTAATTCTATCTCTAAATTTTTCTTAGAAAAAACAGATTTGATACCTATAAATATAAAGTGTTCTTAAAAGTGTATTACGAGAGTAGTACACTTTTTTCTTTGTAGTAAGTTTGTGAAAAATAATTCAAAAAAATAAAAGAATGAGATACCTTTTTATGTTTGGTTTTATTAACATCATGTGAGGATGCCGATTTTTCTCTTGACGGAAATAGAGCGGTTTCAACAATAATGTTTAATATTACAAGTAATAACAACAATGGAAAGATTAAAACTGTTTTTCTAGAATCAGGTTTCTTTAAGTATGATAACACTAGAACAACTAATGTTTTTCCTTACAAGAAATCTTATACAGATGAAATCAACTTTGCTGCAAACGTAGCTTTTGAATACGAAGATAAAGCTACAGATAATTTTAGTGTTTATACGATAACAATGGAAATCCTTAGAGATAACATTTTGGTGGACAAAAGAGAATATTTTATAGATAAACCTGGAACAAAAGTAGGTTTTAATGCTGTAGTAAATAAGTAAACTACTCATATACTTTAAGAAAAAAGGAAAGCTCAGCTTTCCTTTTTTTATGTCTAAAAAACTTATCTTTGAAAATCATATTATTTCAATGAAAAACTATATAAGAGCAGCACGTTTACGCACCTTACCGTTGTCCGTATCAGGCATTATTGTTGGAGCATTTTTAGGATTTAATAGCGTATTGTATGCAGACAGTACGATAAACTTATTAGAATCTCCGATTTTTTGGTTAGCAATACTCACAACAATCGGTTTTCAGGTATTATCTAATTTTGCGAATGATTATGGAGACGGTATAAAAGGAACTGACGATAATAGAGATGGAGAAGCACGCATGGTTTCGTCTGGAGTTATTACCCCAAGGCAAATGAAAAATGCGATGTTAGTAACTGGAATCATTACATTAGTTGTTGCACTGTTATTGATTTACGTATCCTTTGGAAAAGATAACTTTTTATACTCCGTAATTTTCTTTGGACTAGGAATAGCTTCAATTGTTGCTGCTATAAAATATACCGTAGGAAAATCAGCTTATGGTTATAGCGGATTTGGAGACATTTTCGTTTTTATTTTCTTTGGTTTGTTAGCAGTAGTTGGAACCTACTTTTTATACACTAAACAACTAAATTTTATTGTTTTCTTGCCAGCAATCACTGTTGGACTATTAAGTACTGCTGTATTAAATTTAAACAATATGCGAGATAGAGAAAACGATGCTAAATCAGGAAAAAACACACTAGTTGTAAAAATGGGAGCAGAGTCAGGAAAATTGTATCATTACTTCCTTATTGTAGTGTCTTTTATAGTTGCACTATTGTATACGGTTATCAAGTTTCAATCACCATATCAATTTTTGTTTGTTATAGCTTATATCCCTTTAGTAAAACACGTAGTTTTTGTATATAAAAACAAAGAAGAAGCGTTGTTAGATGCTGAACTTAAAAAAGTAGCACTGAGTACCTTTTTATTTTCGATTTTATTTGGATTAGGTCAAATATTGTAATTTTATTAACCCAAAAAAAACAATTTATGAAAATCACTTTTTACGGTCATGCATGTTTTGGTATTGAAATTAACGGAACGCACGTATTAATTGACCCTTTTATTACAGGAAACCCTCTAGCTTCAAATATAGATGTAGATCAAGTAAAAGCAGATTATATTTTACTTACACATGCGCATCAAGACCATGTGTTAGATGTAGAACGTATTGCAGAAAGAACAGACGCTATAATCGTTTCAAATTATGAGATTGTAACATATTATGAAGTAAAAAAACTTAAAGGACACCCAGTAAATCATGGAGGTACTTATACTAATGATACCTTTTCAGCCAAATATGTAAACGCAATTCATACTTCTTCGTTTGCTGATGGAAGCTATGGAGGTCAACCCGGAGGATTCGTAATTACCGCAGGAGAAAAATCATTATACATATCAGGAGATACAGCGGTAACAATGGATATGCAATTAATACCGATGTCAACCAATTTAACAGCCTCTATATTTCCAATAGGAGATAATTTTACAATGGGAGTTGATGACGCTATTATAGCTAGTGACCTAGTAATTTGTGATAAGGTAATAGGATGTCATTTTAATACCTTTCCTCCAATAGAAATTAATATAGATGAAGCCAAAGAAAAATTCAATCAAGCTAAAAAAGAATTGATGATTTTAGAAATTGGACAAACAATAACTATTTAAGTAAACCTTTTATTTAGGTATTATATATGAAAGCAATCAAGATAATTTTAGGAATTATAACAGTTTTAATTCTTGCATTTTTTTTAACAGGTTTAGTTATACAAGAAGTTGTATACACTAACGAAGTGAGTGTTGATAAACCTGTAAACGAAGTGTTTGTTGATTTTCAAAATGTAGAGTTAATGAAACAATGGATGCCAGAAGTAAAATCACTAGAAACCTTAGAAGAAAAACCTAATAAAATAGGAAGTACTTATAAGGTGAAGATTGAAAATAAAGGGAGACTAATCACAATAACTCAGCAAGTTTTGGAATATGAAAATAATAAAAGATTTACTATAGGTTATGATGCAGAGAATATGCTAAAAACTGATGATTATGAGTTTATTTCAGAAGGAAATAAAACCAAGATACTACAAACTACTACTTGTACTAGTGATTCTTATGTAATGAGTTGCTTGTTTCCATATTTTAAAGGAGCACTAAAAAAAATGAGTCAACAATATTTAGATAATTTTAAAAAAGCTTCTGAAGCTCATAATTAAAAAACTTACAATTGATAAAAGCTTACTACCATAAATACTTACTGAACTTTAAACAAGCCAGCGGAACTTCTCGTGGAGTTTTAAGAACCAAAGAAACCTGGTTTTTAATTTTAGAAAAAGAAGGAAAGAAAGGCTTTGGAGAATGTGGTTTATTTCGCGGATTAAGTGCTGATGATAGACCTGATTATGAAGAGAAATTACAGTGGGTGTGTAACAACATTAATTTTGGTTTAGAAAAATTGTTAATTGAACTCATTGAGTTCCCTTCGATACAATTTGGATTAGAACAAGCATTCTTATCCTTAGAAAGTAAAACACCATTTGAATTATTTCCATCAGATTTCACCAAAGGAAAACAGCAAATTTCCATAAACGGATTAATCTGGATGGGAGATAAAGCTTTTATGCAGCAGCAAATAAAAGATAAGTTGCAACAAGGTTTTACTACTATAAAGATGAAAATTGGAGCGATAGATTTTAATACAGAAATTGAATTATTACAATCTATCCGAAAAGAATTTTCAGTAAAAGAAATAGAGTTACGAGTAGATGCCAATGGAGCATTTTTACCTAAAAACGCTTTAGAGAAATTACAAAGGCTATCTGAATTGGAATTACATTCTATTGAACAACCTATAAAGCAAGGACAATGGCAGGAAATGGCAAGTTTATGTGAAAAAACTCCATTACCAATAGCCTTAGATGAAGAGTTGATAGGAGTATTTTCTTTCGAAGAAAAAGAAAAATGTATTGCTACAATTCAACCAGAATACATTATTTTAAAACCTAGTTTGGTAGGAGGATTTAAAGGAAGTAGCGAATGGATTCAAATAGCATCTAACCATAACGCAGGTAATTGGATAACTAGTGCTTTAGAAAGTAATATAGGGTTAAATGCAATCGCACAATGGACGTACACGTTAAACAATCCATTACCACAAGGGTTAGGAACAGGAAGTTTGTTTACCAATAATTTTGAAAGTCCGTTAGAAGTTTCAGACGGCAGTTTAGGATATAATGTTGATAGAAATTGGAACTTTAATATTTAACAATGAATTTTATACAACAAGCATATAAAGGGCAAAATCAGTGGTACTTATACCTACTAGTTATTTTTATAGTTTTATTTGGATGGCAATTTATAGGTGTAATTCCTTTAGCTGTTACAGCGGTTTTACATTCTGAAAGTACAAATGAGTTTTTAAGAGCTTCGGATGATAGCTTTATGAGTTTAGGAATAAATAAGAACTTGTTTTTATTTATGATGGTTGCAATGTTTGCTTTTGGATTAGTTTCATTGTTTTTAGGAGTAAAATACATTCATAAAAGGGCAATTAAAACAGTTATAACAAGCAGAGCAAAAATAGACTGGAGTCGTTTTTGGTTTGGTTTTTTTGTATGGGGAATACTATCTATAATAGTAGTGTCTTCTGATATTCTTTTATCTCCAGAAAATTATACTTGGAATTTTAAAGCTCTTCCTTTTTTCACTTTAGTAACAGTATCATTTTTGTTTTTACCGATTCAAACAAGTTTTGAAGAATTACTTTTCAGAGGATATTTTATGCAAGGATTAGGAACTTGGTTTAAAAACAAATGGGTTCCATTAATAGTAACCTCAGTAGCTTTTGGATTACTACATGGAGCAAATCCAGAAGTAGAGAAGCTAGGATATATTTCAATGGTATTTTATATAGGAACAGGTTTCTTCTTTGGAATTACAACCTTAATGGATGAAGGAACAGAGTTAGCATTAGGTTTGCATGCTATTAACAATATTGTAGCAGCATTCTTAGTAACAACCGATTGGACTGTTTTTCAAACAGATGCTTTATTCGTAGACACTTCAGACCCTTCGGTAGGTATAGAAATGTTTTTGCCTGTATTTGTTTTGTATCCTTTAATGTTGCTACTGTTTTCAAAAAAATATGGCTGGAGAAACTGGAAAGAAAAACTATTTGGTAACATAGAAAAACCAGTAATAACAACAAAATAGCACTCCAAACAAAGTGGGCAATCTAAACTTTCATAATAGTTTTCAGTTAAACGGAAAGTCTTTTTCTAATGAAGATGAATTATTGACTTTTTCGAAGACTATAAACGATTCTGTATATCAATTTTTATCAGATTGGTTTAATACGGAAGATTTTGTAGTAGTGCAAACATCAGGTTCTACGGGAAAACCTAAACCAATTTCGTTAAAAAAAGAGTTTATGATAAACTCAGCAAAAGCTACAGGAGTTTTTTTTGACTTAGAAGAAAATACTACAGCTTTATTGTGTTTATCAACTGATTATATTGCAGGAAAGATGATGCTAGTGCGTGCACTGACTTTAGGGTGGAGTATTGATGTGGTCGCCCTAACTTCTAAAGTTGAAATTATAAAAGAGTATGATTTTTCCGCGATGGTACCTTTACAGTTAAGAAGCTCTTTGGCTAGTATACATAAAATAAAGAAGCTTATTGTAGGTGGAGGAGTTGTAGCAAATGATTTAATTGAAGCCATTCAAGATAAATCAACCGAAATTTTTGCTACTTACGGAATGACAGAAACAATTACGCATATTGCCGTTAAAAAGTTAAACAATGTCATTTCTAATGATAGTGAGAAATCTCATTATAAAACATTACCAAACGTACAATTATCTCAAGACAATCGAAATTGTTTAATTATTGACGCGTCTAAAGTTTCTGAAGAAAAAGTTGTAACAAATGATGTAGTTCACTTGATTTCAAAAACAGAATTTGAATGGTTAGGGCGTTATGACAACGTGATTAATTCTGGAGGAGTTAAACTACATCCAGAGAAAATAGAAGAGAAGCTATCGAAAGTTATTCCGAATCGTTTTTTTGTTACAGGTATCAATGATAAAAAGCTAGGAGAGAAGCTAGTTTTGATTGTAGAAGGAGAGAAAAATGACGTCATTTTGAACGAAGTGAGAAATTTATTGGGTCTTACTAAGTATGAAATTCCGAAAGTAGTTTATTTTGTGGATAAATTTATAGAAACTGAAACAAAAAAAATCCAACGTAAAAAAACACTCACTAAAACTTTACCTCACTAAAAAGTATCGTTCACTTTTCTAATAAACTTGTTTACTCATTTAAGGTTTTATAAAAATATAGTGTTAGCTAGTTTTATATAAACTTTAAAACGAAAAACTATGTTAAAAAAACTATTTTATGCAATGATATTGTTGAGTTCAATAGCACTTGCAGCACAACAAAGAACAATAACAGGTGTAGTTTCAGATGAATCAGGTCCGTTACCAGGAGTTACTATTGTGGTAAAAGGAACTACTATTGGAACTGAAACTGATTTTGATGGAAGATACTCTATCACTGCAAGTGAGGGAGACGTTTTAGTGTTTTCTTTTGTAGGGATGAAAACCGCAGAAGAAAAGGTAAAAGAAAGTTCTGTAATTAATATAATAATGAAGAATGATGATCTTTTAGAAGAAGTTGTAGTAGAAGCCTACGGTATTTCAAAAAGGAGAAAATCATCGGTCTCAAAAGCTATTAGCATTAGAGGATATAATCAAATTGAAAATAGAGATTCGTATGCAGGAAGAAGTGAAAATATTTTCAAAAGCCCTGTAAACGCTCCCTTGTCTACATTTTCTATTGATGTTAATAAAGCTTCTTACAGTAATATAAGAAGAATGATTAATAGCGGTCAAAAAATACCAAAGGAAGCAGTCAAGATTGAAGAAATGATTAATTACTTTGATTATAACTATCCGCAACCTAAAGGAAAATATCCTTTTTCAATCACTACAGAAATTGTTACGACTCCATGGAATAAAGATACTCAGTTGATAAGAATTGGATTAAAAGGAAAAGAGTATAAACAAGAAAATTTACCAGCATCAAACTTAACTTTTTTGATAGATGTTTCAGGCTCTATGTCAGATCATAATAAATTACCTTTATTAAAATCTGCTTTTAAATTATTGGTAAATCAGTTAAGAGAAAGAGATAAAGTAGCAATTGTTGTATATGCAGGAGCAGCAGGAGTTGTTTTAAAGCCTACATCAGGAAATGAAAAAGAAACAATATTAGAGGCTTTGAATCAACTAGAAGCAGGAGGTTCAACAGCAGGAGGCGAAGGAATTGAGTTAGCTTACAAACTAGCAAAGGATAATTATATAAAAGATGGAAATAACCGAGTTATTTTAGCTACAGACGGTGATTTTAATGTAGGAGCTTCAAGCAATGTTGAAATGGAAGAGTTAATAGAAGAAAAAAGAAAATCAGGAGTATTTCTATCTGTATTGGGTTTTGGTTATGGCAACTATCAAGATGATAAATTAGAAATTTTAGCAGATAAAGGAAATGGAAACCATGCGTATATCGACACGATGCAAGAAGCACAAAAAGTATTTGGTAAAGAATTTGGAGGTACTTTATATACTATTGCAAAGGATGTAAAAATTCAGGTAGAATTTAACCCAGAAAAAGTACAAGCGTATCGTTTAATAGGATATGAAAACAGATTGTTGAATGATGAAGATTTTGTAGATGATACAAAAGATGCTGGTGAGTTAGGTAGTGGTCATACAGTAACAGCATTGTATGAGGTAATTCCTGTAGGAGTAAAAAGTAAATTTCTAAAAAAACTACCTAAATTAAAGTATACTCAAAATAAACAACTGAATAATTTTAATGATGAATTATTAACTGTGAAGTTTAGGTATAAATTACCAAAAGGGACTAAGAGCATAGAGTTAGTGAAAACTGTAAAAAATGAAGTATTGGCACCAACGAATGATATGAATTTTATTTCAGTGGTAGCTTTATTTGGAATGCAATTAAGCAAATCAAAATTTAAAAACAAGGCAAAAGTTGAAGATATACTTAGCTTGATAGAGGGAGAAATAGGAGAGGACAAGGATGGTTATAAAGCAGAGTTTGTTAGATTAGTGAAAACGTATAATTAAGAATAAAAAAACAGGGTTAAATGCCCTGTTTTTTACCTGTCAACATCTAAAAAACCTTTAGTGTCAAAAGCTTTTTTATAATCAATTAAACTCATTCCGAATCGTTTAGCATTGTAGTTTTCTTCTTTATCTATTTTGTAAAGCTTGCTTTTTCTGCTTATTTATATTGATTCGATCCTTTTTTTTGTAGAAAATCTTAATAGTAAGAAGTTTGTTTTGGATAAATATATAAAAAAATCCAACGATCTTTATCGTTGGATTTTTAAGTTTTATAAAGAAAGAAAAGGCTTATTCTTCCATTGAGTGATATACGTTATTTACGTCATCATCTTCTTCCAGCCTTTCTAAAAGTTTGTTTACCTCTTCTTTTTGTTCGTTTGAAATCGCAGTAGTGGTTGTTGGAATACGTTCAAATTCAGAAGAAAGAATTTCAATATTATTTTCTTCTAAATATTTTTGAATAGCACCAAATTGTTCAAAAGGAGCGTACAACATAACTGAACTATCTTCTTCGTCGGCAAAAACTTCTTCCACTTCAAAGTCAATCATTTCCATTTCAAACTCTTCTAAATCCATTCCTAATGAATCTTCTTTTACTTTAAAGTTAACCACGTGGTCAAACATAAAAGCAACTGATCCAGAAGTTCCTAAATTTCCGTTACACTTGTTAAAAGCAGCACGTACATTAGCTACTGTACGGTTATTATTATCAGTAGCAGTTTCTACCAAAACAGCAATTCCATGAGGCGCATATCCTTCAAATAATACTTCTTTATAGTTTTCAGTACTTTTATCAGAAGCTTTTTTAATAGCGCGCTCAACATTATCTTTCGGCATGTTGGCAGCCTTCGCATTTTGAATTACTACACGTAAACGAGAGTTGGTTTCAGGGTTTGGCCCACCTTCTTTAACTGCCATAACGATATCTTTACCAATACGAGTAAAGGTTTTAGCCATGGCTGACCAACGTTTCATTTTTCTTGCTTTCCTAAATTCGAATGCTCTTCCCATGTGTATGCTGTTTTAATTTTGCTTGGCAAATGTAACTAATGCTATAAAATATAGCAATTAAAAATGTTTTTTGAAAATTACATCACCTTTTTGTTCATCGTATGCTTTCCAAGTTCCACTTTGCTTATCTTTTTTATAATGCCCTTTAACTTTTACATTTCCGTTTTCATAATAAGACTTATAAGAGCCATCTTTTAAACCATCTTCTAAATCAACTTCAAATTTTAATTGTCCGTTTTTATAATACTCTTTGTACGACTTAGCACTTAAATCAGAAGGGTGTATTGGCGAAAGCTTAAAAAATGATATAGAATTTCGAGTATTTGTTGAGTCTTTGTAGGGAGCTAATTCTAATAATAGTTTCTCTCTTAACTCTTTATCTTTTTTAGTGTTTATATCAATGTTTTTAGGGTCTTCAAAAACAAGAGAAATATTACTTTCAAACAACTCATCAGAAGCAATTAGTTGCATGCCAATTTGAGAAAAACAAGTGATATATGGTTTGTTTTTTTGGAGTTTATGTCGAGTTTTGTTATCAACCAAACTTAAAAGGTCTTTATAGGAATTTGGAGTGTTTACATAAGCAAAGACACTAGATTTTTTTTCAAAATGATAATTAAAATCGTCAAATTTTTCAGAACTTTCAAGTGTGTATCCTATTAAGTGATTATTAATGATTTCTTTAATTGTATTTGGGCTAGTACTAAAAACAACATAATCATCAATAATGGTAAAGTAAGGCTTTTCCATTTTAGAAAACATGTTTCCTGCTAACATTTTAAAGAATCCTTTTAAATCAAAAAAGTTAATAGGATAGCCTCTGTAATCGATTTGCTTGTATTTTAAAGGAGTATTTTCTTTAATTTTTGAAAGGACAAGCTGAAGATTTTCTTTAGCGTCATCAATATCGTCAGCTTTAATAATAGCAGCGATATCTTTTTTGTTTTTTGAAAGTTCAGTGTTAAAATGAATTAAAGCTATTTCACTACCAATCCAACTATAAATGTTTTCAGAAACATTAATGTCTAATTTATCCTCAATCATCGAAAGTTGATCAGAATACATCTTAAAATCAGTAGGATTTTCTTGTTGGAGTTTTTCTAGATTACTATTAAATGTTTTAAAATCATCAAAAGCAAAACTAAGATATAAAGAGGTGTTCTTTGGGGCTATTTTAGCAACACTACGTTTACCAACTCCAGACTTTTGTAATACCTTTAAATATGTTTGTGAATTAGTGTCAACGTTTGTGTAACCAGTAGCTTGAACGATAACTCCTTCCACAATGGATATATCTAAACCAGAGTAGAAGAATGCTTCTTTATTTAAGAAATCTAAATTGCTAGAACTGGTAAAACAATTTAAATAGTTTTTTAGATATTTATGTTGTAAATAAACATTGAAAAAACCATCAGTATCTGTTTTCTTTTTTATTTCTAAAAAGTTAAGATCACGTCCAATAACAGGATTTAAGTATTGGTCTATTGATTGTTCAACCAAAAGGTGAGTATAAGAAGCTATAACCTGATTTTTAATAAAGGAAAGATGTAAGGTTTCTCTTGTTTTCTTATTATAGAGTTCTATAATTTCATGCTTTTTGTATACGCGTTTGGTTACTTTATAATCTTCACCAGCTAAATTGCTAATAGCTCTTTTTAAAAAGATGAGTTTAGAGAACTTTTGTAAATCAGCAACGTATAGTAACCCATATTTTCTGGGACTAAATACATGTACTGAAATAACCAGATTACGTTCCCCTATAAAGTCAAAAATTTCCTTTTTTGCTTTAAAGGTTTCATCTAAACTATTGAGCCCTTCAGATAGTTTATTGATTTGTTGATTTGTTTGAAGATGCGTCCAAATTTCACTTGAGCTTATTTCATCCCAAGTATCAATAGGTCTTTCAGTATCAACTATAAAAACAGCATCATCAGGAACTAAATAAATAGACTTGATATTATCATTCTCAGATAAGGTGAAAATATAAACTTGATAGATAACAAAGCCAATAACAAGGGCAATAATGCCCCAAAACACTCTTTTTTTCATGCTACCTCCTGTGCTTTTAAACCTGTAAAACTCCCAAATTGAATTTCTTTTCAATAGGTGCGTGGTCAGCAGCTTCAATTCCCATAGAAATCCAAGTTCTAGTATCTAGTGGGTTGATAACTGCATCTGTCCAGATTCTTGCAGCAGCATAGTATGGAGATATTTGATTATCGTATCTCGATTTTATTTTATCGAATAATTCCGCTTCTTTTTCAGGAGTAATTTTTTCGCCTTTTTTCTTTAAAGCAGCTGTTTCAATTTGTAACAATACTTTTGCAGCAGAAGCTCCACTCATTACTGCTAACTCAGCACTTGGCCACGCAAAAATAAGACGCGGATCATACGCTTTACCACACATAGCATAGTTCCCTGCTCCATAAGAGTTACCTATAACTACCGTAAACTTAGGAACTACAGAGTTGCTTACTGCATTCACCATTTTAGCTCCGTCTTTAATAATACCGCTGTGTTCAGATTTACTTCCTACCATAAATCCAGTAACATCTTGTAAGAAAACTAACGGAATTTTCTTTTGGTTACAGTTGGCAATAAATCGTGTAGATTTATCGGCTGAATCGTTATAAATTACCCCACCAAATTGCATTTCGCTAGGTTTAGTTTTTACTCCTTTCGATTTTACAATTTTACGTTGGTTGGCAACAATACCAACAGCCCATCCATCAATACGAGCATATCCTGTAATAATGGTTTGACCATAGCCTGCTTTGTATTCTTCAAATTCAGAAT
The DNA here is from genome assembly GCF_030547425.1 of Tenacibaculum sp. 1_MG-2023. GTDB lineage: Bacteria > Bacteroidota > Bacteroidia > Flavobacteriales > Flavobacteriaceae > Polaribacter. Next base: position 67,352 of record NZ_JAUORH010000015.1, read on the forward strand.
TATCTACCAAACGCTTGATGATTTCCATCATATCGTATTGCTCATTACGAGCTTTTGGTAAAATCCCGAAAATATCATCTTCATTTTCTTTTGGAGGAAACGCTTCTTTACGATTAAATCCAGCTTTGTCATAATCTCCAATTTTATCCATTAGGTTTTTAATGGTGTCTAAAGCATCTTTATCATCTTTTGCTTTATAATCGGTAACCCCAGATACTTCACAATGTGTAGTTGCCCCACCCAATGTTTCATTATCAATAGTTTCACCAATAGCAGCCTTAACTAAATAACTACCAGCTAAGAAAATACTTCCTGTTTTATCTACGATAAGCGCTTCATCACTCATAATAGGTAAGTAAGCACCACCAGCAACACAACTTCCCATAACGGCAGCAATTTGGGTAATTCCCATGCTACTCATTACAGCATTGTTTCTAAAAATTCTTCCGAAGTGTTCTTTATCAGGAAAAATCTCATCCTGCATTGGTAAATAAACTCCAGCAGAATCTACCAAATAAATAATAGGCAATTTATTTTCAATAGCTATTTCTTGAGCTCTTAAGTTTTTCTTTCCTGTAATAGGGAACCAAGCACCCGCTTTTACCGTAGCGTCATTAGCAACAACAATACATTGCTTACCACTAACATATCCCATTTTTACAACCACACCACCAGAAGGACATCCACCGTGTTCTTGATACATGTCTTCACCTGCAAAAGCAGCGATTTCAATAGAGTTAGATTTGTTGTCTAATAAATAATCAATACGTTCACGAGCGGTTAATTTTCCTTTCTCATGATGTTTGTCAATACGTTTTTGTCCGCCACCTAATTTAACTTTGGCAAAGCGTCTACGTAAATCTGATACTAAAAGTTTATTGTGGTCTTCGTTTTTGTTGAAGTTAAGATCCATGGTAAGTTATTTGTTTGCGTGTGCTAAAATAAGAAAAAGGACGTATAAAACAAGGTGTTTACCTATACGATTGAATGATGTTTTCAACAGTTTTTTCTATTTCTTTGTTTCTAGATTGTTTTAGTAAAATATACGGTTCAGCTACACGTTCATTACAGTTTTGTACAGCACAAGTTTCACAGGTAATACCAACTGTTTTTTTAGTGAAAGTATCTTCATTAAAAAAATGAAGCTTGCGTTTTAAATGTGGAGAAAGTAACATGCCTATACTCACACTGCGATTAATCTTATTCTTAAAAGGATCAGCAGTAGCTGCAGATAGTACTAAATATTCCTTTTGAGAGTTTTCGTACGATGATATTTGAATTCCGTAAGCCGAATTTTTTTCTTCTGAAACTTCTAAATCTTGTATCGTTTTAATGGCAATCCACCTTCTACAATAATGTTCGTTATTACGATTGGCGTGGGGTGACTGTTGTTGTGTAATATGTAGTTCTTTTGAAAGTCTATGTGCTGGAGAACCTTCTTTATGTGTAAAACGTAAAAAGAATAGGTTTTTAATGTTAAAATATTTTGGTAAAATGTTAGTTAAACGTTGATAAAACGTTTCGTCAGAACAATTATAACTTCTAATAATTTTATGCAACTGTAAAGGTTGCCAGGTTTCTAAAGAAAAAAGTTGTGTTAGTTTTTGAATTAAATCATCTTTCGGAATAATTAAAGCACCTGCAAAGTAAGAAGCTACAAAATTATTTAATACTTCATCAAAACTGTCAAATTTAATCCATGGAAATGTATATAACCTGTTTTCTATCTGTAAATAATTATAAGCTATTTCTTTAGCGAAAATGAATGTTTTTTGTGCTTCGTTTATATCGTTATATATAAGAAGTGTTTTGTTTTTTGGAATATAGATGTTTCTGAGTTCAGATAACTTTTGATGTTTAGATAGTTCTTCACTATCAATAGTGTAACTATATTCCTCAATTAAAATCTCTTTTAAATCTTTTGAAGTAATAGGAGCATTTGGATTAATTTGATATGCTTTGATAAAGTTGGTAACCTTCGTTTCAATATCCTCAAAATAGTTGTTATGTGCTTCTTGGTACGAACGCAATGCAGCAAGAAAAAAGCTCTCTCTTGTTAAATTATAGTTTTGAGAAATCTTAATAATAGTACTAATAAACGCATTAACCTTTGCAGGAGCGTTGGCAATGATGTCAATTAGATTATTTTCTTTAATACCAAATAGGTCAAGAGGAATCTCTTTTAAAATTTTAGATTGTAAAATTTCACCAATTGGTGCTAAGTTTTTATCTAACTTTAAGGAAACTAAATGGTCATAAGGTACTTCTAGTTTCTCGGAAAGAATAACAATTTTATCAGTTTTTGGGTACTTTTTTCCCTTTTCAATTTCGTTTAAATACGATTTTGATAAACCTGTTAGTTTGGATAATCCAAAGAGTGATAGGTTTTTATCTGTGCGTATTTGTTTCAGTTTTAATCCAAAAACTAATCTGATATATTCTTCTTCCAAGGTGTTTTTATTAAAAGATTCGTAATTCAAAGGTATAAAAATTAGCGAATTAATAAAAATTAGTGTTTTTAATATTTTTAGCGAACGTTCGCTTTTTTATTTAGGTTCTTTTTTTTAATATTGAACTGTAAATCAATAAAAAAAAATAAATAGATATGAATCAAGATGTTTTAGCAAAAGAAATTCAATGTGTAGGTTTTGATCAAACCGAGTATAAAAGTGTTTTGACCAATGAAGCCAAAGCATTTTTAATTCAACTTCAAGAAAAATTTAATACTCAAAGACTTCAATTATTAGCTGAAAGAGAAATTGAACAAGCTTATTTTGATGCAGGAAATAGTCCAGCCTTTCCTTTAGAAACTAAAGAAATTAGAGAAAGTGATTGGGTGTGTGCTACGTTGCCAGAAGACTTGTTGGATAGAAGAGTAGAAATCACAGGGCCAGTAGAACGTAAAATGATTATCAATGCATTAAATTCTGGTGCAAAAACGTTTATGGCAGATTTTGAAGATAGCAATTCACCAACAATTCAAAACATTTTAGATGGTCAGGTAAACTTACGAGACGCAGTAACTAAAACAATTTCATTTTACAACGCTGCAAAAGATAAAACTTATGAGTTAAAAGACAAAGTAGCTACTTTGTTAGTAAGACCAAGAGGGTTACACTTAAACGAAAAACATTTGTTGATTGATGGCGTAGAAATGTCAGGTTCTTTGGTTGATTTTGGGTTGTATTTCTTCCATAATATCAAAACGTTACAAGAGCAGGGAAGTGCAACCTATTTTTATTTACCTAAACTAGAACACTATAAAGAAGCACGTTGGTGGAATGATGTTTTTATATTTGCACAAGAGTATTTGGGCGTACCACAAAAAACAATTAAAGCAACAGTATTAATCGAAACAATCACTGCAAGTTTTCAGTTAGATGAAATTATTCATGAGTTAAAAAATCACATGGCGGGCTTAAACTGTGGACGTTGGGATTATATTTTCTCATACATTAAAAAGTTTAGAAACCATACCAATTTTATAGTACCAAATCGCTCACAAGTAACGATGAGTAGTCCGTTTATGAAAGCGTATTCGTTACGAGTTATTCAGTCGTGTCATAAACGAGGTGTACATGCTATGGGAGGAATGGCAGCACAAATTCCAGTAAAGAACAACGATGAGCTAAATAAAGAAGCCTTTGTAAAAGTGAAGAACGATAAAGAGCAAGAAGTAAAAAATGGACATGACGGAACTTGGGTTGCACATCCAGGACTTGTAGAGGTTGCAATGGATGTTTTTAATATAACAATGCCAAATGCGAATCAGATAGATAAAAAGTTAGAGAACTTAATAATTACTGAAAAAGATTTAGTTGAATTACCAGAAGGTACTATCACTGAAAAAGGAATACGAGACAACATAAATGTTGGAATTTTATATATAGAATCTTGGTTAATGGGGCAGGGAGCTGCTGCTTTGTATAATTTGATGGAAGATGCAGCAACTGCTGAAATCTCTAGAACGCAAGTATGGCAATGGTTGCATAAAAGTGTGATGTTAGAAGACGGTCGAACATTTACTGAAGGAATGTATGAGCAATTTAAAAAAGAAGAGATTACAAAAATAAAAAGTTATGTAGGTGAGGACAGATATAACAAAGGAAAATTTGACTTAGCTATTCAATTGTTTGATAAGTTGATTTTAAACAAAGAATTTGTTGAATTCTTAACCTTACCAGCGTATAAATATTTATAGAGTAAGCCGTTTAGGTGTATGCTTAAAAGATACTTGTAGAGAAAAGCAATTTAAATTAAAGACTAAACTTAAAATATTTAAATCTCGATTATCGAGAAAAAGCCCTCAAAAATGCGGCAACATTTAAGAGGGCAAGCTATCAATAAAATTAATAACCTTATCAATTACAAAATTATGAAAAATTTAGCACACGCTAATTATAGTTCTGCTTTACAAACTGTGAAAGAGTTAAAAGAAAAGTACGGAACGACATGGAACTCAGTTTCTCCTGAAAACGCCGCTAGAATGGTAGCGCAAAACCGTTTTAAAACAGGTTTAGATATTGCTAGGTATACCGCTGCTATCATGAGAGAAGATATGGCAGCTTATGATGCAGACTCATCTAATTATACGCAATCATTGGGGTGCTGGCACGGATTCGTAGCACAACAAAAAATGATTGCAGTAAAAAAACATCACAAAACAACAAGTAAACGTTATTTATATCTTTCAGGATGGATGGTAGCAGCTTTGCGTTCAGAGTTTGGACCATTACCAGATCAATCAATGCATGAAAAAACAGCAGTACCATCATTGATTGAAGAAATTTATGACTTTCTACGTCAGGCAGACGCTATTGAATTAAACGATTTATTCCGAAGGTTAGAAAACGGAGAAGACGTACAGAGTGAAATCGATAATTTTGAAACGCACATTGTACCAATTATTGCAGATATTGATGCAGGTTTTGGAAATGAAGAAGCAACGTATTTGTTAGCTAAAAAAATGATTCAAGCTGGTGCTTGTGCTATTCAGATAGAAAACCAAGTTTCAGATGCGAAACAATGCGGACATCAAGATGGAAAAGTAACTGTACCACATGAAGATTTCATAGCAAAACTAAATGCAATTCGATATGCCTTTTTAGAGTTAGGAGTTGAAGATGGAGTTATTGTTGCAAGAACAGATTCGGAAGGAGCAGGGTTAACTCAAAAATTACCCGTAAGTCAAGAACCAGGAGATTTAGCCTCTCAGTATTTAGCGTTTGTAGAAGCAGAAGAAATTACGATTGATGAAGCAAGAGAAGATGATGTGTTATTAAAACGCGATGGAAAGCTAGTACGTCCTGTACGTTTGGCTAACGGATTGTATAAGTTTAGAGAAGGAACGAATATAGACAGGGTTGTGTTAGATTGCATAACAAGCTTACAAAACGGAGCAGATTTATTATGGATTGAAACACCTACACCTCATGTGGGACAAATAGCAAACATGGTAAATAGAGTGAGAGCAGTAGTACCAAATGCAAAATTAGTATACAACAACTCACCATCATTTAATTGGACGTTAAACTTCCGTAGCCAAGTATACGACGAAATGGTTGCTGAAGGCGAAAACATGACAGGATACGACAGAAATAATTTAATGAATGCAGCTTATGATGGTACGGAATTGTGTCACAGAGCAGATGATAAAATCCGTACTTTCCAAATAGATGGAGCAAGAGAAGCAGGAATTTTCCATCATTTAATAACCTTACCAACATACCATACGACAGCACTGCATATGAACGACTTAACTCAAGGTTACTTTGGAGAAGATGGTATGTTAGCATATGTTAGAGGGGTGCAACGACAAGAAATTAGAAAAGGTGTATCGTGTGTAAAACATCAGCGAATGGCTGGTTCTGATTTAGGTGATGATCACAAAACATTTTTTGCAGGAGAGATGGCATTAAAAGCGGGAGGAGGAAAAAATACATCTAATCAGTTTGAAGTTAAAAATGAAAATAAAGTAGAATTACAAAAAGCATCAGTTATTGCTTAATTTTATGTAATGCAGCTGTTTTTTAACTGTATAAAAATTTTAATTTTTCTTCTTTTTTAGTTACATAGTTTTATGCTGTTTTGAAGTAGAACTCCACTTGTACAAGTGGAGTTTTTATAGAGATAACTACTTCAAATACCATTTATATTGTTGTAAAACATAATTAACCTGTTTTTTTATTACTTGAATTACTGCTTTTGTGTTTGAAAATCATCGGCTTATGGGCTTTTCTCTAAGATTAATGGATAAAATCTTCAAATTTGAATAATCTGATAGTATGATTAATGATGGTTACTATATCATAATTTTTAGGGGGATTAAATATTTGTAGTGTAACGATATGATATTTAATGAGCTATTATCAATTTTTATTTGGACAGGTGGTATCCGAAAAACCTCTAATAAAAGAGTAGGAGTTATGTAATAATTTAACTAATTATGGAAACAGGTACAACTATTAAAACTCATAAAGCAGTTGTTGAACAACTGAAAAGTATTTTAGATGGTAACCCAGCAATGGCAAAAAGTCTTGGAGATTCATTAAAAAAGGCGGTAGAATTATCAAAAAACGGAAGCGCTGATAAAACGATACCACCTTTAAATAAAGACCTTTACAAAGCAATTGATAAAGAATTTAAAGGAAAAGGATGGCCAGAAACCGTCGCTGCATATTATGATTACTTAGACATTTATGTACAGATGATTCCCAATGAAAGTAGAGATCCAGAATACCCTAATGCTTGGACGAGTGATGGAACTAAAAACGGATACAATCAAAAAGTATACGACTTACTTTGTCAATCTTATTGGTTGATTGATCAAACAGATTCAGAAGGAAAAACGATGCAAAGTTATCCTGAGTTTGCTAATTGGTTAGTGAGCTTTGCAAATGCTTGGGGAACTTTCTTAGATACGGAAGCTTCTTTAACAGATGAAACCTTACAATCGTTTAAAGATGATAAAAATGATCAAGGTGAAAGTGTTTATAATTTTCCTTTGTATTCTGATAATGAAAGCAGTTGGAAAACGTTCAATCAGTTTTTTTATAGAGAATTTAATCATGCAGATCCTAAAACGGGAATTTCTCCTTTACGTCCTATAGCGGATCCAAATGACAATACGACTATTGTTTCTCCTGCAGATTGTACTTTTAAAGCATATTATCCAATTGATAAAAATGGAAATGTAGATAAAATTACGTTGAAAGGAACACATACTATTGGGAGTGTAGATGAGTTGTTGGAGTTTAGTAAGTATGGAGAAAGTTTTTATGGAGGTACATTTATTCATTACTTCTTAAGTCCTTTTGATTATCATCGCTTTCATACACCAGTTAGTGGAAAAATTTTAGAGATTCTTCCTGTGGAAGGAAAAGTGTATTTGAATGTTGAAACAGCAGCTGATGGGCAGTTTGATGCTCCTGATGGTGGAGAAAACGGATATGAGTTTTCACAAGCTAGAGGATTAGTAATTATGGATGCGGGTACTGAAGTAGGAAAGGTTGCTATTTTACCAATAGGAATGTGTCAGGTTTCTGGTGTAGATATGTATACTGAACTACAAGGACAAACAGTAGTGAAAGGTCAAGAGTTTGGTAAATTTAGATTTGGAGGTTCAGATATTATTATGTTATTTGAAAAACCACCTCATGAGCTGTATATGTTCCAAAGAGATCCTTCGCTAGTGCCTATTCATTTTCAATACGGACAAACTTCAGTTTATTGGAATAAGTAGTATATTTTAAAGGAAAGGTAGTAGTTTTTGACTAACTACCTTTTTTTATTGTAATAGTTTTTTAATAAAGATGAATGTATGTAGTATTTATGGTGATACATTAATGTCTTTGATTCTCAATAGATTTAGTAATAGGAGTTATTACCTTTCCAGTATGTTTGGTAGATTTTGTTTCAATAAGCATAATTAAACAGTCTATAGAAGAACTAACTCTATGATTAATGTCCTTAGGAACTACAAATAAATCCCCTTTTTTCATTGTAAAACTAGGTTGATCTTCTAGCTCCATTAAAAGGTTTCCATCAATAATATAAAAAAGATCATCCTCATTTTCGTGATTATGCCACGGAATATCCTGTCCGTTAATTTTAGCTATTTTGACATATTCATTGTTAACTTCAGAAACTATTTTAGGAGAAAAGTTCTCTTTTAACTTTTCAGCTTCCTGTAGGATGTTAATTGTTTGAGTTGTATCCATATCACACATTATTAAAACTTTGTTTTTAGTTCCATTTTAATATTACAGCGCTCATAAGGACAACCTTCTTCCACAGGAATTTCTAAAAAGCCAAATTTTCTATAAATATAAATAGCGTTTTCAAGTTTCGTGTTTGAGTATAAAACTAATTTATCAAACTGTTTATCTTTTGAAAAATCAATACAATGTTGCATGAGTTGTTGTCCTATTTTGTAACCCCTGTGTTTTGGTGAAACAGCCATTTTTGTTAATTCATAAACATTAGGTTCACTCATAGGCATTAAAGCAACAGTACCTACAACTTCATTATTTAATTTAGCAAAGAAAATATGTCCTCCTTTGTCAATAATATACTTGTGAGGATTACTTAAAACCTCCTCATCATAAGGCTCTACAAAAAAAAATGTTTGTAACCACTCTATGTTCAGGTTATAAAAAGATGAGCTGTATTCTTCCTTAAATGTGGTAATTGCTATAGTATTTTGTGTTGTATTCATTTTTATGTGTTCTATAATAGCTTCGCTGAAAGATTTTTTATTAAACTTAGTATCTAACTTATTTATAAGTTCAGTTAGTGAATCAGATTTTATACTTGTATATTCTTTTAAAATATGTTCAATACCGTTCCAAATAGGGGTGATACTCTCTACAAGTTTTTTTCCTTTATCAGAAACAAAAACAACTTTTTTTCGCTTGTCGAGCTTGTCTTCTTTTAGGGTGATAAGTCCCTTTTTGTAAAGTTTATTAATAGCTTGTGTTGTAGCAGGTTGTGAGGTTTTTAAGTTGCTGGTAATCTCAGTATTTGTGACACCATCTTTATTTTTAATAATTTTAAAAGTTGGAAATAAATAAGGATCAAAATCAATATTAAATTCATTATATACCAATTGTGTTTCACGCATCATGTAATCACTAGTTCTTTTTAACCTAGAACCTAAACCAATTTCTCCTAATCCTTTTAAAGCATCCATAATAAAAACATAAGCACTTATATAAACACAAATATATATGTTTTCTTGATTTAAAACAAACCCTCTGTAATCAAATAAATACCTAGATAATATATACCATGGAAAATAATTAAATATTTTTTATATATTTGTACAGAAATTTAACAACAAGTAAAATGAAAAAAGACAAAATTATTTTTTATGTAGCTACAGGATTATTAACATTATTAATGTTTTTTTCAGCAGGAATGTATTTTTTTAATCATGCAGAAGTAGCTAAAATGTTTACAGCATTTGGGTATCCAACATATATTATTTACCCGTATGCAATAGCTAAATTATTAGGGGTAATAGCCTTGTGGTTTTTAAGAGGGAAGTTTTTAAATGAATGGGCGTATGCTGGCTTTTTCTTTGCATTTATTCTAGCTTTTTTTGCTCACCTTATGATTGGAGATGGAGAACAAATAGGGGCTGCAATTGCACTAGTACTATTAATAGTTTCGTATATTTATAGTAAAAAAATATAATGAGCAATAACCCAACAGCAACAGTTACTTTAACTAACCGAAATTACTTAGCAGAAGCAAAAATGAGAAATCATTTTGCTGTTATTGATGAACCTTTAGATAAAGGAGGAGATGATAACGGACCCACCCCAGTAGAATATTTACTTACTGCAATTGGAGGATGTGTTTCTATCACTTTACGTATGTATGCAGAAAGAAAAGGCTGGGACTTAGGAAGAGTAATAGTAAATGTTAGTCAAAAGGAACAATTAACTCCAGAGGGAATAAAAAAATCATTAGTAGAAGAAATTTCATTCGAAAAAGAAGTTACAGATGAGCAGCGTACTAAACTAGTAGAAATAGCTGGTAAATGTCCCGTAGCTAAAATGGTAAAAGGTGCAACAGAAATTAATACAAAAATAACAACATAAATGAAGAAAATAATCGCTTTTGCGGGCAGTAACAGTAAAAAATCAATTAATAAACAATTAGTAATATACGCATCAGTTTTACAACAAAAGGCTGAGGCTTCTGTATTAGATTTAAATGATTATCCATTACCTATATATGGAATTGATGAAGAAATGGAGAATGGTATACCAGAAAATGCAGTAAAATTTCTAGAAAAAATTAAAGAAGCAGACGGTATAATTGTATCGTTAGCAGAACATAATGGGAATTTTACTGTAGCATTGAAAAATATAATAGATTGGATGTCGCGTATAGAGCAAAAAGTATGGCACAACAAACCTATGTTGTTGTTATCAACCTCTCCAGGAGCTAGAGGAGGGTCATCTTCTATGGAAATTGCAAAAAATGGATTTCCACATATGGGTGCAAATGTTATAGCCGATTTTTCTTTACCAAAATTTTATGATAACTTTAAAAGTGGAAAGATTGTAAATGAAGAGTTTGATATAAAAATAAAAGAAGCAGTTGCAACTTTCCTGAAAGCAGTATAAACATAAAATATAATAGTATGTCGGAAGCAAAGGAGATTGTAAAGAACTACAGTAATAATGATATTACTGTAGTATGGAAACCCAATAAGTGTATCCACTCAAAAAAATGTTGGAAAGGCTTGTTACAAGTTTTTAATCCGCAAAATAGACCGTGGATTAATATGGATGGGTCAACTACTGAAAGAATAAAAAAACAAGTAGAAGAATGCCCTTCAGGAGCGCTGTCGTACATTTCAAAAGAGGAAGGTAATCAAGCTGCAGCTCACACAGAAACTAAAGTAGAAGCATTAGAAAACGGCCCTTTATTAATCTACGGAACTCTGCATGTTACGAATCCAGATGGTAGAACAGAAAAGAAAAATAAAACAACAGCTTTTTGCAGGTGCGGAGCTTCTCATAACAAACCATATTGTGACGGTACACATGTAAAAGTTGAGTTTAAAGGATAATTATGAAAATACAACAAGAAGATAACGGCAAGAAAGGAGAGTTCTTTATCGAAATTGATGGAAATAGAGACGGATTAATGACATATACATGGGCAGGAGATGATAAACTAATTATCGATCATACTGAAGTAGGAGATAGTTTACGAGGAAAAGGAGTAGGCTATAAGTTAGTAGCAGCTTCTGTAGAGTTTGCTAGAACTCAAAATATTAAAATTCTCCCATTGTGCCCATTTGCTAAATCAGTTTTTGATAAAAAGCCTGAATACTCAGATGTTTTAGCGTAATAAAAATTCTTTTTTAAGTATTTGTAAAGAATTTATTTTCCTTGGTATATAAATGTTGTTTTTGTATTTTTGTATTCTAAAAATAAGGAAGTTAAAATGAAGATAGTTTTATACGGAAGAAAAGGACATGCACATACAGTTGCATATAAAAATTTTCTAAAATCTGCAGAAGTACCATTTGAGTACAAAGACGTTTCTATAGATGAAGAAGCGAAAGAACACAGTAAAGAATTGTATGAAGGGCAAGTAAAGTACCCAACTTTATTTGTTGATGGCGAAGTGTATTTAACACCCTCATCAGATACATTCAATAAGTTAATGCAAGACTTAAAATTAAAAGGATAATCTTTTTTTAGTTAAACAACAAAACAAGGCTAGTAGCTAAGGCTAATAACCAGAACAATGGGAGATATTTCAAAAGACATCAATTCAAAGTTTCAAAATGATAAAATCAAAGCTTTTATCAATATTAAATACACTGCTAATTGGATAAGCAGTAAAGAAAATGAGTTTTTTAAACAGTACAGTATTTCATCACAACAATTTAATATTCTTCGTATTTTAAGAGGAGCTAAAGAAGCTATAAAAGTTCAAACAATAAAAGATAGAATGATAGAACGAGCTCCTAATGCTACAAGGCTAATGGATAAACTGTGTGAAAAAAAATTAATAGACCGTGTAAGGTGTGAACATGATAGAAGAGTAGTCTATATAAGTATTACCCAGCAAGGAAAAAAGCTATTAAAAGTAATAGATGATAATTTACATTTAGACTTTATTGATAATTTAACAGAAGAAGAAGCCACTCAACTTAGTGATTTATTAGATAAAATAAGGCAGTAAACTTTAGTATTATCTATAAAACAACTAGGAAATCTAGTTTAAATATTGTATCTTTTAAGAAAGTGAAACAGATAGAAATTATGTATACATACGATACACTTTCGGAAGCATTAAAAGATTTACAAAAAAGAGGATTTACTCTTGATTTTAACCTGAGAGAAAATGAAATAGAGAGTAAAAATACTCGAGAAATTTTCTCTCCGGATTTCTTTGAAGTAGTTGAGATATATCGATTTGAAGGAATGAGTAGCGCAGGAGACAATTCTGTTGTGTATGCAATTCAAACAAAAACAGGTATTAAAGGAGTTTTAGTTGATGCTTATGGAGTGTATGCTAACTCTCTTTCTCCAGAAATGATTCAAAAATTGAAAATAGTACGATAATAAAAAAGAGTTATTCTCCTTATCAAATTAAGGTGTTTTCCTTATATAATAAATAACCTTTTACCTATGAGTTTCTAAATAGGGTTAAGATATATTTGGGTTGATTAATTAACCCAAACTAAATTTTATGAAGACTTTAAAAACCCTAATGTTTGTAAGTATCTTTTTTATGGTATTTACATCATGTCAAAATGAAGAAACTGTACTGCCAGGTGAAAGCCAAACAGAAGCAGTAGATGCTAAGGCTGCAAAATCCAGAGATGATCTTAAATTAGATTATCATGAAGATTACGGAGTAGTCAAAGCGGATGAATACCCAATGAATCCAGAAGGAGTTAAAGAACCTACTTTAGACTTATTTTTAGAAAAAGGAAATCTTAAAAAAGAAGAATTAAAAAGCTATCGTATTGTAAAAGATGAATTTTCTGGTATAGGTTTGGCTGAACATAGAATGGACGATGGTAATGTAATACAAGTACCACATGAGTTTCAAAGGCAGCCAGTTTATAGATTTGAAGCGGAATTAAATGACGGAACAAAAGTTAGAATTATAATAATTATAATATGTTCAAATGGTTTAATTATAATCATTTGGTGGTAATAAAATAACTGAATAGTTCTAAAAAGACCTTATACTTAGTGTAGGGTCTTTTTTTTATGTGATAAACATATTATAAAAAATATGTATCTTGCAATTTATTATGCACGCATAATACTTTGATAAAAACACGACAATGAAATACAAACATATTTTTGAACCCTTAGATCTAGGTTTTACCACTTTAAAAAATAGAATTTTAATGGGGTCAATGCACACAGGTTTAGAAGAAGAGAAAAATGGGATTGAGCGTATTGCTACATATTATGCAGAACGTGCAAGAGGAGGTGTAGGTTTGATTGTTACTGGAGGAATTTCTCCTAATATCCAAGGATGGACAGCCCCTTTTTCTGCTCGTATGAGTACAAAAAAACACGCACGTGAACATAAAGTAATCACAGAAGCAGTTCATAAAGAAGGAGGTAAAATTTGTATGCAAATTTTACACTCAGGTCGTTACGGATATCATCCATTCAATGTAGCACCTTCAAAAATTAAATCACCAATAACCCCTTTTAAACCTTTTGCTTTAAAACAATCAGGAATACGAAGAACTGTAAAGGACTTTGTAAACTGTGCTAAATTATCTCAAGAAGCAGGATATGATGGAGTAGAAATAATGGGATCTGAAGGATATTTAATCAACCAATTTATAGTAACAAGAACAAATAAACGAACTGATGATTACGGAGGAAAATATGAAAACAGAATCCGTTTAGCAGTAGAGCTAGTCCGTAAAATTAGAGAAGTTGTTGGTGAGAATTTTATTATAATCTATCGTTTATCAATGTTAGATTTGGTAGAACAAGGAAGTTCTTGGGAAGAAGTAGTGCAATTAGGAAAAGAAATAGAAAAAGCAGGAGCAACTATTATTAATACAGGAATTGGTTGGCATGAAGCACGAATCCCTACCATTGCAACCTCAGTTCCTAGAGCAGCGTTTACTTGGGTAACCAAAAAAATGAAAGAAGAACTATCTATTCCATTAATTACTTCTAACCGAATTAACATGCCAGATACTGCTGAAAAAGTATTAGCAGAAGGACATGCAGATATGATTTCGATGGCGCGTCCATTTTTAGCAGATCCAGAATGGGTAAACAAAGCTAAAGAAGAAAGAATAAATGAAATAAACACTTGTATAGCTTGTAATCAAGCTTGTTTAGACCATGCATTTCAAAAGAAAGTAGCAAGTTGTTTGGTAAATCCAAGAGCATGTCATGAAACAGAGTTAAATTACAATCCAACTTCAAAAAAGAAGAAAATAGCAGTTGTAGGTGCAGGACCAGCAGGGTTGGCAGCTTCAACAGTAGCAGCTCAAAGAGGTCATAATGTAACCTTATTTGATGCTGATAAAGAAACTGGAGGACAGTTTAATATAGCAAAGCAAATCCCAGGAAAAGAGGAATTTTATGAAACCATTCGTTATTTTAACAAGCAATTAGAATTACACAAAGTAGCTGTAAAACTAAATACAAGAGTTTCTGCAGAAGATTTATACAACGGCAATTTTGATGAGGTTATTTTAGCCACAGGGATTACTCCAAGGACTCCGAGGATAAAGGGAATAGAACATGAAAAAGTATTGAGTTATATTGACGTTGTAAAACTAAAGAAACTTGTAGGTAAACGTGTTGCTGTTATTGGGGCAGGAGGAATTGGTTTTGATGTTTCAGAGTACTTGGCTCATGAAGGGGAAAGTACTTCTCTAAATGTAGATGCTTGGTTAGCAGAATGGGGAATCGACAAAACTTTAGAAGCTCGTGCAGGAATTGAGGGAATTACACCAGAATTTGACCCATCTCCAAGAGAAATCTTTATGTTTAAACGTAGTAAAGGAAAGTTTGGAGGAAACTTAGGAAAAACAACAGGTTGGATACACCGTGCAGTACTAAAGAAGAAGAAAGTACAATTTATAGGAGAAGTACAATACAAAAAGATAGATGATGAAGGTTTACACTATGTTCAAAATGAAGAACAAAAAGTATTACCGGTTGATAATGTAATTATTTGTGCAGGTCAAGTTCCATTTAAAATATTATTAGAACCGTTAGAAGCTAAAGGAATGAAAGTTCATGTAATTGGAGGAGCAGATGTTGCGGCTGAATTAGATGCTAAGAGAGCCATAAACCAAGGAAGCAGGTTAGCTGCTGAACTCTAGTTTTATATAAATTTAAAATCACTAAAAAAGTCTTGCTATAGCAAGACTTTTTTTATATGTATGTCTCGTCCTGAAATAAGTTTACACAATTTAGACTTATTTTATGAAAAACAATGTATCCAAGAATAAGCGCACACAATGTGATTACAACTTAGGCTTTAAATTAGCTGTAGTTTCTCAAGTAGAAAAGGGCGAGTTAACCTATAAACAAGCTCAAAAGAAGTATGGTATTCAAGGTAGGAGTACTGTTTTGGTTTGGTTAAGAAGACATGGTACCTTAGACTGGAGCAAACCTGCCTTACTAATGAAATCAAAATCCAAAGAAACACCTGCCCAAAAAATAAAGCGATTAGAACGGGAGTTAGAAGATCAGAAGTTAAAAAACATAATTCTCAATAAAATGATTGATATCTCTGATAGTCAATATGGGACTTCTATTAGAAAAAAGTATTTATCTCAACACTCCAAAGCATCAGACAAGAACAAAGGATAAGTTTATCTCGTTGTTGTCGATTGTTTGAGATATCAAGACAAGGATTCTATCAAAGCATTAAGCGAGAGAACGCTCGAAGATCAGAACGTTCTAAAATTAAACCTTTAGTTCTAAAAATACGT
>NZ_JAUORH010000016.1 GCF_030547425.1 Tenacibaculum sp. 1_MG-2023
TGAAAAACCAACACCAACAAATCATCTTATGTGAAATACATTATATATATATTGTAGGAAAAATGCTTTTACAATATCTTTGCGATTCAAAATTTCCACTTGTAAGGAAATTATTTATAACAACTATATTATATAATGATAAAGATTACATTACCCGACGGGAGCATCAAAGAATTTGAAATGAACAGCACTCCAATGGATGTTGCTAGAAGTATTAGTGAAGGTTTAGCTAGAAATGTTATTTCTGCGAGCTTTAATGGAACTACCGTTGAAACCTCTACTCCTCTAACCACAGATGGCTCGTTAGTTTTATACACATTTAACAACCCTGAAGGAAAAAAAGCTTTCTGGCATTCTTCTGCTCACGTATTGGCTCAAGCTATTTTAGATTTTTATCCTAATGTAAAATTAACTATTGGTCCCGCTATTGAAAATGGGTTTTATTACGATATTGATTTTGGAGACGAGTCTATTTCAGAAAAAGACTTTGACAAAATAGAAAAGAAGTTTTTAGAACGTACTCGTGAAAAAGCAGAATTTAAACTACGTTCTATTTCTAAAGCTGATGCTTTAGCTTATTATAAAGCCCAAGATAATCAATATAAGGTAGAGCTTATTGAAGGGTTAGAAGATGGTGACATTACTTTTTGTGATCACAGTGATTTTACTGATTTATGTCGTGGTGGGCACATTCCTAATACAGGAATTATTAAGGCTGTAAAAATTATGAATGTTGCTGGTGCTTATTGGCGTGGTGATGAAAAGAACAATCAGTTAACTCGTGTGTATGGAATTTCTTTCCCTAAACAAAAAGAGTTAAAGCAATATTTAGAACTACTTGAAGAGGCTAAAAAACGTGACCATAGAAAACTTGGGAAAGAGTTGGAGTTATTTACGTTTTCTCAAAAAGTTGGACAAGGTTTACCTTTATGGTTACCTAAAGGCGCTGCTTTACGTGGACGTTTAGAAGATTTCTTAAAAGCTGCTCAGAAGAAAGCTGGTTACGAAATGGTAATGACACCACATATTGGTCAGAAAGAACTATATGTAACTTCAGGACACTATGCTAAATACGGTGAAGATAGTTTTCAGCCGATTACTACTCCGAAGGCTGACGAAGAGTTTTTATTAAAACCGATGAACTGTCCGCATCACTGTGAGGTCTATAATCACAAACCTTATTCGTACAAAGATTTACCAAAACGTTTTGCTGAATTTGGTACTGTATATAGATATGAGCAAAGTGGTGAATTACACGGTTTAACTCGTGTACGTGGTTTTACTCAAGATGATGCTCATATTTTTTGTACCCCTGAACAATTAGATGAAGAGTTTAAAAATGTAATTGATTTAGTACTATATGTATTTGGTTCTTTAGGTTTTGAAAAATTTACTGCACAAGTATCTATTAGAGACATGGATGATCTTGACAAGTATATTGGTTCAGTTGAAAACTGGGAAAAAGCAGAACAAGCAATTATCAATGCAGCAAAAGATAAAGGTTTAGATTATGTGATTGAAGAAGGCGAAGCTGCCTTTTATGGTCCCAAATTAGACTTTATGGTTAAAGATGCTTTAGGCAGAAGTTGGCAATTAGGGACTATTCAAGTAGATTATAATTTACCTGAACGTTTTGATTTACAGTATAAGGGCGCTGACAACCAATTACACAGACCTGTAATGATTCACCGTGCGCCATTTGGTTCTATGGAGCGTTTCATTGCAGTTCTACTGGAGCATACAGGAGGTAATTTCCCGCTTTGGCTAACCCCTGAGCAAGTTATTGTACTGCCAATCAGTGAGAAATATCAAAATTATACAGAAAAAGTTTTAACTTTGTTAGAAAATTCCGAAATTCGCGCCCTCGTTGATAACCGTAACGAGAAGACAGGAAGAAAGATACGCGATGCAGAAGTTAGCAAAATACCTTTTATGGTTATTGTTGGAGAACAGGAAGAAAAAGACGGCACAGTATCTGTAAGAAAACATGGTGAAGGTGATTTAGGAACATTTACTATAGAAGAGTTCGTTTCTCTAATACAGAAAGAAATTAGTAAAACATTAGTTCCTTTTGGAAGTTAAAAATAAATAGTAATTTAAAATTTATAAGTCATAGCAATTAGAAGAAAAGGCGGTAGAAGACCCGCAAGAGTAATTAAAGAAGATCAACATAGAATTAATGAAAAAATTAGACATGTTGAAGAAGTTCGTCTTGTAGGCGATAACCTTGAAGTTGGTGTATATCCATTAGCTAAAGCTAGAGAGATTGCACGAGAGTTAGAATTAGATTTAGTTGAAATTTCACCTAAAGCTGTTCCTCCTGTATGTAAAGTTATTGATTACAAAAAGTTCTTATATGAGCAAAAGAAACGTGAAAAAGCCTTAAAGTCAAAAGCGACTAAGGTTACCGTTAAGGAGATTCGTTTTGGACCTCAGACTGACGAACATGATTACGAATTTAAAAAGAAGCACGCTATTAAGTTCTTGAAAGACGGAGCTAAATTAAAGGCTTTTGTATTCTTCAAAGGGCGTTCGATTGTATTTAAAGAACAAGGACAAATTTTACTACTAAAATTAGCTCAAGAATTAGAAGAATACGGTAAGGTAGAACAAATGCCTAAATTGGAAGGAAAACGTATGATTATGTTTATTGCCCCTAAAAAGGTTAAATAAACAAATACAACGATAATATAAGCAAGATAAAACTAAGAACAAAGATGCCTAAAATTAAAACAAAGTCTAGTGCCAAAAAACGTTTCAAGTTAACTGGTTCTGGGAAAATCAAAAGAAAGCACGCGTTTAAAAGTCACATTTTAACAAAGAAGTCTAAAAAACGTAAGCTTGCATTAACTCATTCGACTTTAGTACACAAGTCAGATGAAGCTAACATTAAGCAACAATTAGTTTTAAAATAATTGTTAGCACAGGGAATTTAATTATTAACCATGGAGTTAGGCTCATTTAAGAATTATGAACTATGAATTTTAAATTAAGAGTTATATTAATTCGTAATTATCAATTCATTTTTTAATAGTCGCCTACTACAAAAACACATTTGAATTATGCCAAGATCAGTAAATTCAGTAGCTTCAAGAAATAGAAGAAAAAAAATCTTGAAGCAAGCAAAAGGTTACTTTGGACGTCGTAAAAACGTTTATACAGTAGCAAAGAATGCGGTTGAAAAAGGAATGCTATATGCATACCGTGACCGTAAAAACAATAAGAGAAACTTCCGTTCATTATGGATTCAACGTATTAACGCTGGAGCCCGTCAATTCGGAATGTCTTACTCACAGTTTATGGGGAAAGTTAAAGCTAATAACATTGAGTTAAACCGTAAGGTTTTAGCTGATTTAGCTATGAACAACCCAGAAGCTTTTAAGGCCATTGTAGAAAAAGTAAAATAAGTTTCATAACCTTGCTTATACTAAAAACCCAAACCTTAACGTTTGGGTTTTTTTAAACCATCTATATTCATCAATTGAACTAAAATATCAATCCTATGAAATTTTTTAAAATAGTATTCATCTTTATTTTTACTCAAAGTATTATTGCTCAAGACAGCTCTATTGAGCAGCCCAATACTGTTGAAAACCAATTTAAAGAGCTTTACAAAAAATCAAACAACTATCAAATTTATAAGGTTGTAAAAAAAAATGAATACTTAAGACTACAGAATAGTATTTTAGATAGTATAAAAGTTATTAAAACTGATGCAGCTGCTAAACAAGTAAAAATAAATGAGCAGCAAAAAAGTATTACTGAATTACAAACTAAAATAGATACATTAAATAAAGACTTGACCACTTCTATTGACAAGGAGGATGCTATTTCTTTTATTGGTATTCCTCTAAACAAATCCACTTACAATTCTATCGTATGGGGGATTATTTTTGTTTTACTTGCTGGGTTAACTTTTTTTATCTACAGGTTTAAAAACAGTAATGTAATTACTAAAGAGACTAAAAGTTTACTAACTGATACTGAAGAGGAGTTTGAGCAGTATAAGAGAAAGTCTATTGAAAAAGAACAAAAACTACGTAGACAGTTACAAGACGAAATTAATAAACAACGTGGTGTGAATTAATATTCCATCCCTAATTTACATAAAAAAGCAACTCTTGTTCGGCTACTTTAGTAACCTAAGGGTTGTTTTTTATATTTGTATTCTTCCCTTTTTAAGATAGTTTTGTCATTAGAAAAAAGCTATTTAAAGTTACTACACCTAACAAATACATCAATGAAAAAGAATTTTACTCTATTATTTATTTTGATTTCTTTCAGCATTTATTGCCAAAACAAATATGAAATTAAAGGTTTCTCAAATAAGTATAAAGGATTGTTGACTATTGAGAAAGGTTATGAAAATGAAATTTTTAAAAAAGGGTGTATTGCTATTTTTGAATCTAAAACAAATACAAAAATAATAGAAATTCAATCCGACGAATTAACTTTTGATTTAGAAACTACAAAACATGTTAAAACTAATATTTTAGAACTTCCATATGGAAAACAAAATATTTTAATATCTAAAGATTTCAATTTTGATGGTATTAAAGATTTAGCCATTATGAATGGACAGTTTAGCTGCTATCATGGACCATCTTTTAACGTTTATCTAGAAATTAACAACAAACTAACATTTAGCCCTGAGTTTACTCGATTAGCGCAAGAATATTGTGGTATGTTTCAAACGAACGCCAAAACAAAAACTATTCACACTATCACAAAAAGTGGTTGTTGCTGGCATCAATATTCAACTTTTAAAGTTGTTAACGACGTACCTACTCCTACTTTAATTATAGAAGAAAACGCTACATTTGCTCCTTTTTTCTCTACAACTACAACACAGTGGAATGGTAATAAAAAGAATACAAAAATTATTAAAACATTAAACCTTAAATATGATGGTGTTTCTGAAATATTATCATTCAAACTTATTAGAAACCAAAAACAAGTTGTTCTATTCAGCATCGATAATCAAGTACTTAATTATGCCTTGATAAAACCTAACGGAGTTGTAGAGTTTTCATTTCCTCTTGAAATGATGCAAGAAAATTATAATTTCAACCTCAATAAAACAGATAATACATTAACCTTTAAAAACAGGAATGCAACTTACCAAATCTATCAAAAAAGTAAAGAAAACAAAGTTAATAACATTGGTATACTTGTTACTGTAAATGGTAAGAATTACGATTTAAAAGGAAATTTAAACTCTATAAAAGGAAGTTTAAAAACTTTAAAAGACACAGAACTAAACAATCTTATCAGCGAATAAGTTTTAGTTTCAATTTTTTTTAATAAAAATCCCGAGTTTATCACTCGGGACTTTTGTTAAAACTACCATTATCTAGCATTGTATTTCTTATGACAACCCTGAAATTACTCCGTTGTTATCAATTGTCATATTTTCAGATGCTGGTGTTGCAGGCAACCCTGGCATACGCATCATTTTTCCTAAAATTGGAATGATGAACTGTGCTCCTGCCGCAATCTCAATTTCTCTAACCGTAATCGTAAACCCTTCAGGTTTTCCAATTAACTTATCATCATCAGAAAATGATTTTTGCGTTTTTGCCATACAAATAGCAAAGTCGTTAAACCCTAAACGGTCAATTCTACGTAGGTTTAGCTCTGCCTTTTTATCATAAGTTACTCCGTCTGCGCCATAAACTTCTTTAGCTATAATTTCTATCTTTTCTTTTACTGGACTCTTCCAGTCGTACAGTGGTTTGTACTGTGTTGCTTTATTTTCAACTACGTCAACTACAGCTTTTGCTAAATCTTTAGTTCCTTCTCCTCCTTTCGTCCATCCTTCAGAAACGACAGCTTGTACTCTTAACTTATCACAAGCATCAATTACAAACTGTACTTCTTCATCAGAATCAGAAATGAAAGAATTTATTGCTACGACAGGCTCAATATTGAACTTTCTAATATTTTCAATATGCTTCTCTAAATTTTTAAATCCGTTTTGTACACGTTCTAAACTTGGCGTATTATATTCTTCTTTTGGAGAACCTCCATGGTGACGCAATGCTCTAATAGTAGCAACTAATACTACACATTTAGGATTTAACCCTGCATATTGTGATTTGATATTTAAGAATTTTTCTGCTCCTAAATCAGCCCCAAAACCAGCTTCTGTTACCACATAATTTGATAAAGATAATCCCATTTTAGTCGCAATAATTGTATTTGTCCCTTGTGCTATATTGGCAAAAGGTCCTCCATGAATTATTGCTGGATTTTCTTCTAACGTTTGTACCAAGTTTGGTTTTACAGCATCTTTCAACAAAATAGCCATGGCATCTTGTGCTTTTAAGTCACGTGCAAAAACTGGCTTTTTATCAAAAGTGAACCCTATAAAGATATTTCCTAAACGTTCTTTTAAATCATCAAAAGAAGTTGCCATACAAAGAATGGCCATTACTTCAGAGGCTGGCGTAATATTAAACCCATCTTCACGTGGAATTCCGTTAGCTGTACCTCCTAAACCTATTGTGATTTGGCGTAACGAACGATCGTTCATATCAATCACACGTTTCCATAAAATAGTACGAGGATCGATATTTAAATTATTAGTTCTGCTCTGTAAATTGTTATCTATTAAAGCTGAGAGTAAATTATTTGCTTTCTCAATAGCATTGAAATCTCCTGTAAAATGTAGGTTGATGTCCTCCATAGGTACAACTTGAGAATATCCACCTCCAGCTGCTCCTCCTTTGATTCCAAAAACTGGCCCTAATGAAGGCTCTCTCAATACTACTGTTGCCTGTTTTCCTACTTTATTCAACCCTTCTGTTAAACCTATAGAAACAGTAGTTTTTCCTTCGCCAGCTGGCGTTGGAGTTAATGCTGTTACCAATACTAAGTTATTTTCT
This sequence comes from Tenacibaculum sp. 1_MG-2023, assembly GCF_030547425.1. GTDB lineage: Bacteria > Bacteroidota > Bacteroidia > Flavobacteriales > Flavobacteriaceae > Polaribacter. The sequence continues at coordinate 6,888 of NZ_JAUORH010000016.1, forward strand.
TTTATTTTCTCTTCATCTATTAAGCTTAGGGGTAATTTAGCTTTGTATTTCCCATACATTTCTAAATCATCTTCTTCTATTTGTAACTTACTTGCAATATGCTTAATATGTTGTAATTCTTTTGCTTGAGCAATCTCTATATCGGTTAAATGCGCCATGGCAAATTATTTAAAATTTTAAGTTATTTGTTTTGCTAAAAAGTAGGTAAATATACGTAATATAATCCCTGTAAAAACTGACATTTGTTAGCAAATATTCCCTAATTATTATCTAATCACATAAATATGGTAAAAGAATTCGCTTTTCTTTTAATGAAACGCTATATTTGCACGTTTTTAAAATAAAGTCGATTTAAATTATTTACAATGCAAAACAAAGGATTAATTAAATTATTTGCTATACTTTTTGGTTTAGTAAGTATTTATCAATTATCGTTTACGTTCTTTGCCAATAAGGTAGAAGATAGTGCGAAACAGTATGCTAAGGCTAATGTTAGTGATAACAATGGTAGGGCTTTGGCTAGATATGAAAGAAAATACTTAGATAGCGTAGCTAACAAAGAGGTAGTAGATTTGTGGTTTACACAATACACTTACAATGACATCAGAAACAAGGAAATGAACCTTGGTCTTGATTTAAAAGGGGGTATTAATGCAATTTTACAAGTATCAGTAAAAGATATCTTAATCGGATTATCTAACGATTCTCAAAACACAACTTTTAAGCAAGCATTAGTTAATGCTGATGAAGCTCAAAAAGACAGTCAAGAGAACTACTTAGATTTATTCTATAACGAGTTCGAAAAATTAAGTAATGGTAGCCTTAAATTAAGCGACCCAAGCATTTTTGGAACAAAGGCTTTACGTGATAAAATAGACTTCAACAAAACAAACGAGCAGGTTAAATCGACTTTACAAGAAGAAATCAACACTTCTATCAACACTGCTTTTGAAGTATTACGTAGCCGTATTGATAAATTTGGAGTTGTACAACCAAATATTCAACGAATTGGAAACTCTGGGAGAATTCAAGTAGAATTACCAGGAGCGAAAGACATTGATCGTGTAGAAAAATTATTACAAAGTACTGCTGAATTACAATTTTGGGAAGTATACACAAATGCTGACGTTCAAAACTTTTTCTTTACAGCCAATGCTAAAGTTGCTGAAATGTTAAAAGATGATTCAGCTACTGAGCAAGTTAAAGATACTGCTAAAGCAGACAACGATATTGATGACTTACTAGGTGAGTCAGCTGATTCAACAAATGTTAAAACTCAAAAGAACTTATTTACTTATTTATTTCCAAATGTAGCTCAAAATCAACAACAAGTAAGCTCTTTAGTTGCACAAGCTAGGGTTCAAGATACAGCGAAAGTAAATAGTTTCTTACACAACAAAGAGGTAAGAGCTTTATTACCTAATAACTTAAAATACACTAAGTTTTTATGGGATTACAAATCTCAAGCTGGAGCTGATGGAACGGAGATTATTGGTTTATATGCTATTAAATCTAACAGAAAAGACAAAGCTCCTATTGATGGAGATGTAATTGCTGACGCAAAACAAGAATACGACCAGTTAAGTAAACCTGTTGTGTCTATGTTAATGAATGGCTCAGGAACTAAGCAGTGGGCGAAAATGACTAGCGAAAATGTTGGTAAATTTGTTGCCGTAGTGTTAGATAACTACGTATATACTGCACCTGTAGTAAATGGAGTAATTCCTAATGGTAGCACTCAAATTTCAGGAGGTACAATGACCGTAGCTGAAGCACAGGATATTTCAACTGTATTAAAAGCTGGTAAATTACCTGCTCCGGCTCGTATTATCCAAGCGCAGGTTGTTGGACCATCATTAGGTAAGGAATCTATTGATGCGAGTATGTGGTCATTCGGATTAGCTATTATTTTAGTATTAGTTTGGATGTTCTTATACTATGGAAGAGCTGGTATATATGCTAACATTGCTTTAGTAGTAAACATCTTATTTATTTTCGGGATTTTAGCTTCATTTAACTCTGTATTGACATTACCCGGTATTGCAGGTATTATCTTAACCATAGGTATGTCAGTAGATGCAAACGTAATTATTTTCGAAAGAATTAAAGAAGCCTTATACGGAGGGAAAAACTTAGGTGAATCTGTAGATGAAGGATTTAGTATTAAGGGGGCGTTATCTGCAATTATTGATGCCAATATTACTACTTTACTAACAGGTATTATATTATATACTTTTGGTACAGGACCTATTAAAGGTTTCGCTTTAACCTTAATGATTGGTATTGCTACTTCTTTATTTACAGCTGTATTTATTACTCGTTTATTTATTGACGGTGCAGTTGCTAAAGGAACTAGTTTACCTTTCAATACTGGGTTCTCTAAAAACTGGTTCAGAAATATTAGTGTTGAATTCTTACAAAAACGTAAAATTGCTTATATCATTTCAGGATTCTTCATTGTAATTGGTTTAGTTTCTATTTTTACTGTAGGATTAAAACAGGGAGTAGATTTTAAAGGAGGTCGTTCTTATGTTGTACGTTTTGATGAAGCTATGAAAGGAAACGAAGTAGCTGAACAATTGAAAGATGTATTTGGTACAGCTCCAGAAGTAAAAACTTATGGATCTGATCACCAATTAAAAATTACTACTGCGTTCAAAATTGACGAAGAAGGCACGGAAGTTGATGAAGCTGTACAAACAGCTCTGTATAAAGGATTAAAGCCTCATTTAGGTAATACTTCATACGAAGACTTTAAACCTGGTTTTGAAAAAGCAGGAAATGGAATTATGAGCTACATGAAAGTAGAACCTACTATTGCTGATGACATTAAGCAATCAGCTTTATGGGCAGTTTTAGGTTCATTAATTGTGGTTTTCTTATACATCTTATTACGTTTTAGAAAAATGGCATATTCTATCGGTGCGGTAGTAGCTGTTTTCCACGATGTATTAGTTGTATTAGGTGTGTTCTCTTTATTATACAAATTCATGCCATTTGATATGGAAATCGGTCAATCATTCATTGCTGCTATCTTAACAGTTGTAGGATACTCGTTAAATGATACCGTGGTAATTTTTGATAGAATTAGAGAATTTACAGAAGGTAAAAATACAGTTACTGCTAGTTTAGTAAACAAAGCACTAAACAGTACGTTAGGAAGAACTATCAATACCTCTTTAACAACATTATTAGTAATGTTAGCTATTTTCTTCTTTGGGGGAGATAGTATTAAAGGATTTATGTTCGCATTAATCGTAGGTGTAGTAGTAGGTACTTACTCTTCTTTATTTGTTGCAACGCCAATTATGTTTGACGTTTCTAAAAAAGAGGAAAACAAGTAACTCATATAAAAACATACATAAAACCGTTTTGAAGTTTATTCAAAACGGTTTTTTCATTTAATATCAAGCAACTATCTTTGCAATCTGATGAAAATTACAAAACTCCACGATTTATACTTTAAAGAATTTATTTCAGCTGATGAAATTTCTACTACTGTAAGCTCTTTGGCTGAACAGTTAAAAAACGATTTACCTCCAAATGAAGTTCCTGTCTTTATAGGTATTTTAAATGGATGCTTTGTTTTTACTGCTGATTTTTTACGTCAGTATAAAGGTAATTGTGAAATTAGTTTTGTTAAGCTGTCTTCTTACCAAGGCACATCTTCAACAGAAAACGTAAAGAGTTTAATTGGTCTTAACGAAGATTTATCTGGTCGTACCGTTGTAATTTTAGAAGATATTATTGATACTGGTACAACCCTTCAAGAGATTTATGAAATCTTTAAAACAAAAAACATAAAAGAATTAAAAATAGTAACACTTTTTTACAAACCTGATGTTTACCGTAAAGAGTTACATATAGACTATATCGGAAAAAGTATTGACGATAAATTTATTGTAGGTTATGGATTAGATTACAAAGGGTATGGTAGAAATTTGCCTGCTATTTATCAATTAACAACACAACCCAATATGAAAAATGTCGTATTATTCGGCCCTCCTGGTGCAGGAAAAGGTACTCAAGCAGAAGTTTTAAAAGAAAAATATAATTTAGTACACATTTCAACTGGAGAAGTTTTCCGATTTAATATCAAAAATGAAACTGAACTAGGTGTATTAGCAAAAAAATATATTGATGCTGGAGATTTAGTTCCTGATGAAGTTACCATTAACATGTTAAAAGAGGAGGTAAATAAAAATGCTGATGCTGCTGGGTTTATTTTCGATGGCTTCCCCCGTACAGAATCACAAGCAGAAGCGTTAGATACTTTTTTAGCTGAGAAAGGTGAACGTATTAACGGAATGGTTGCTTTAGAAGTACCAGAAGATTTATTAGTTGAACGTTTGTTAGAAAGAGGAAAAACTAGTGGTCGTTCTGACGATATGGATGAAAGTAAAATTCGTAATCGTTTTAATGAATATAACACTAAAACAGCTATTTTAAAAGACTATTATCAAGCGCAAGGTAATTATTATGGTGTAAACGGTGTTGGTTCTATTGAAGAGATTACACAGCGTTTATCTGACGTATTTGATACGTTATAAATTACAGTACTTTGTTATTCCCGACTAGAACAGGAATTTCATTGTATAAATAATATAATATTAACAAAATTCCTGCTTTCGTAGGAATAACATTATAGAAGAGATGACTGAAGGAAATTTTGTCGACTATATTAAAATCTACGCATCATCGGGTAAAGGTGGTCGTGGATCTGCACACTTACATCGCGAAAAGTACATCACGAAAGGTGGTCCTGATGGCGGTGATGGTGGTCGTGGTGGTCATATTATATTACGTGGCGATAAAAATATGTGGACGCTTTTCCATTTAAAATTTAAACGTCATTTTAGAGCAGAACACGGTGGCGATGGTAGTAGTAGTAGAAGTACCGGACAGGATGGTTCCGATGTTATTGTTCCTGTTCCTTTAGGAACTATTATCCGTAATGCAGATACCGATGAAGTTTTACACGAAGTTGTTGAAGACGGACAAGAAATTATCTTATTAGAAGGTGGTAAAGGTGGTCGTGGTAACTGGCACTTTAAATCGTCAACTAATCAAACACCTCGTTATGCGCAACCAGGTATTGACGGCCAAGAAGGTTGGTATCGTATCGAATTGAAAGTTTTAGCTGATGTTGGTTTAGTAGGTTTCCCAAATGCTGGAAAGTCTACTTTATTATCGGTAATAACTGCAGCAAAACCAAAAATTGCTGATTACGCTTTTACAACCTTAAAACCTAACTTAGGAATTGTAGAATACAGAAATCATCAAAGTTTTGTAATGGCAGATATTCCTGGAATTATTGAAGGAGCTGCTGAGGGAAAAGGTTTAGGGCATCACTTTTTACGTCATATAGAACGTAACTCTACCCTACTCTTTTTAATTCCTGCTGATAGCGAGGATATAAAAAAGGAGTATGAAATTTTATTGAATGAGCTTCGCAAACACAATCCTGAATTATTGGATAAAGACCGTTTATTAGCTATATCAAAATCAGATATGCTAGACGACGAATTGAAAGAAGAAATTAAACAAGAATTACCAGAAGGCATTGAAGCGTTATTTATTTCATCTGTAGCTCAACAAGGCTTAATGGAGCTCAAGGATAAATTGTGGCAAATGTTGAATTAAGGAATTGAGTTAATAAGAAAGTAACAAAAGCGCCCTATGGGGCGCTTTTGTTTTAATCCATATTCCATACCTTTTCAAAAATTTCTTTAAAAGCTACTTTAGGATCTTCTTTAGAGCTTTTTTCAATATACAAATTCATTAGCTCTACTCTATCTACAGCACTTGGATGTGTAAATATTTCTGGCCCTAATAAAGATTGAACTACTTCTAAATTCTGTTTTAATTCTTCTCCTAAAGTTTTCTCTTGGGTTAGCATTAAATGTATCGCAATTAAATCTGCTAAATACTCTGCTTTTTTATAATCATTTGTTTCAATCCCAGAAGGTATTTGTGAACCCAATTTAAACTTTTTTGCTTGATTAAGTGTTACGATGTGACCTATCTCGTGAGATAGTACATAAACTTTTATTAATTTATCTTTACATGTCTTTGTAATAACAAATTATTTTAAATTAAAAACGTAAAATATTTTTAATACTGATATTAAATTTCCTTTTTTTTTTATATTTACGATAAATTTAAAAAAAAATGAAAAAAACATTTCTACTGGTTACAATCTTAACCATTCTATCATGTTCTAAAAATGATGAAATAGAACAAGACACTTTAACAAAAAAAGCTATTCATGAATTAATTCTATCTCAGGGATCAAATTACTCTATTAAAGAATCAGAGGCACAAAAAGAAAGTAGCCCTATGATATTCAAAACAATAGATGAATTTAAAACTTTTTTAGAAAAGAAAAAATCTAATAATTATGAGTTCCTCAAAAAGAAATTAAATTCACTCGATTTGAAAGACAAATCGGGCTTAAACAAAAAAATAAATGAAAGATTTGGTCAACAACTTGTCGTAATAGAATATCCTCAAGCAGCTATTAACTTACAAATAGTAAGTAGATGTACAGTTAAGTCTGGTGGTTCTCAAGGACCTGTTGTATGGGGTAATCAAACTTCTTATTTTACAGGTTTTACTTTAGGGGTTTCTTACGATCATTTAAACATCAGAGGTTATGCTAGAAATTCTAGAGAAATAGAATTATTTACCAGAGGGTTAATCCACTACAACATTGTAGTTGAAGGAATTGGCACTGTTTACACAGAGGAACATCTCGAATGGAGTGTATATAATTATGAACAACATAGACTTACATATGAAGGTTCAGGAGGAACCTTATTAAATTAAACAAGTTTTAAAAAACCACCCCATTCATTATCAATAAACTAAAAAAACATTAAAATGAAAAAAATATTTATTACACTACTTTTTTTAACTATTTCTTTTAATGCTTTCTCGATGCAAATTTTCGTCAAAACTTTAACTGGTAAAACTTATACTATAGAAGTTGAATCTAGCGATACAATTGAGAATGTTAAATTAAAACTACAAGACAAAACTGGAGTCCCCCCTGAATGTATGAGAATTTTGTATGTAGGTAGACAACTTGAGGACGGAAGAACCTTAAGTGATTATAACATTGTAAAAGAAAGCACATTACATATGATTTTAAGGAGTAACAACTGTTAATAACTATAACTATATGTGTCTTCTTAAAAAAGTGTTACAGATTTTATAGGATTAAAATAGTTAAAACACAGATAGCTGTCTTATCTGTTGTTTTCTAAAAGCTCTATAATCTCTTATAAAAAACAAAGGCGCCCTATGGGGCGCTTTTGTTTTAATCCATATTCCATACCTTTTCAAAAATTTCTTTAAAAGCTACGTTAGGATCTTCTTTAGAGCTTTTTTCAATATACAAATTCATTAGTTCTACTCTATCTACAGCACTTGGATGTGTAAATATTTCTGGCCCTAATAAAGATTGAACTACTTCTAAATTCTGTTTTAATTCTTCTCCTAAAGTTTTCTCTTTGGTTAGCATTAAATGTATCGCAATTAAATCTGCTAAATACTCTGCTTTTTTATAATCATTTGTTTCAATCCCAGAAGGTATTTGTAAACCAAATTTAAACTTTTTTGCTTGATTAAGTGTTACGATGTGACCTATCTCGTGAGATAGTACATAAACTTTTATATAATCTTTATCATAATCTACTAATCCCTGACTTACTTCAATATAATTATCTGCTGCTCCAGCATTAATAGAGTTGTCATTTTTATCTATCCTAAACTCATTAGGTATTTGTATGTCTTTGTACGAACTAAATAAAGGTTTTATTCTTTCTTGATACAGTTTATTTAGCTGTTCTTCTTTAGTTAATTCTAGAACTATGTCTTCATTTTTTATAGCACTTGTTTTACAAGTTACTAGTAAAATGGCTATTAATAATATGGTTACTTTATTCATTATAAATTTGCATAAAAAAACACCCTTAAAATAAATTCTAAGAGTGCTTAACTAGGGGAATAATCAATTAATCAAAATAAGTGTACGTAATGTCAGTGTTAATGAATCCAAATACTACATATGACGCTGTTACAGGATAGTTATCTGTGTTATATGTGTACGTTACAGGTGTATCACTTGAAAAACTACCTTGTGTTGGGTTGTTTACGTTTACTGCATCTAACCCTATTCCTATATTTATCTTTGAAAAAGCTGATGGATAAACACCTTTAAAAGGATTATTTTTATCATCATAAGTGTTTTCCAATGTTTCAGCTCCAATAGTTTGAGACTTTACATTTCCTTCTTTGTTGTATACATAACTTGTATTAGTTATTTTATCATTTTCTTTGTTTACCCTTACCTTCTTTTCTAATCTATTATCAGAATCATAAGTGTAGGTATAAGTATAAACCTCTTTACCATCTTTTTTTTCAATAGCGCTTGCAATTAAACCTGCATCATTGTAAGTGTAAATTGTACTTTTCGTATCAGTTTTAACTTCTATTACTTGGTTTTTATCATCATATACCAATGTGTACGTTGTAGTTGCTCCACCTTCTTCAATTTCATATGACTTAATAAAGTTAGATACATCATCATATGTATAAGTAGTTAAACTCTCGCTATAATCGTCTTTAAAAAGGAAAGTCTTTATTTTAGAACCACTACCTACTTCTCCACGAATATTAATAGTAACATTGTATACTTTCTCATCACCATTTTCTGCAGTAACAGTAAAAGGCATTGCTTCACCGTCAACAAAATTTACCGCTTCTCCTGAGGCTGGTGAAATAGTAGCTTTATCTGATATAGTAATATTAGGAACTAAACCTGTAATATCTGTTTTAAAAGGAACACTTATTGTAATGTTATTTCCTAAATCGTATATAACATCATCTTCACTTAAGCCTTCAAAGTTTATTTTAAAACTTGTAATACTGTTTAAAGATGATTGTACTACTTTATCGTTATCATCACTAGAGCAGCTTACTATTACAAGTGCAATAATTAAAGACAAAAAAGGGAAAACTTTTTTCATAATGTAAATATTTAAATAATTAGTAATTAAGTATCAATTTATTTTTATCCGTTTGATACTTGCCGGATATTTTTATCTTAAAAATTTGGGTTATTTATCTTAGCATCGTTTGGAAACTGAACGACATACCTACTGTCATTTTTATTTAGGGTATAATTTTTTCCTTCGTACCACTTTGTTATTTCAGGTTGTGTAGTTCTTTTTAAGTCATTCCAACGTTGCCCCTCAATTGCAAATTCACGTGCACGCTCGTCTAATATTTCTTCATATAACTGTTGCTTTGTTAATGAATTAATATAAGTAGTATAAGTTGCAACTTTAGCTGGTGTATATCTTTTCTTTATTAATACTAACAGTTGCTCTTTTGCAAATGTTAATTCGTTTAATTGTGTATATGCTTCTGCTAAGGTTAAATATAGTTCAGCTACTCTGAAGGTTGATTTATATTTAATATCAGCTGTTTTAGCAGCTCTGTATACTGTTCCGTCTTTCTTAAAGTAAATATTAAATCTTAAATCGTTTATTCTATCATATTTATTTAAAAATTGATCAGAAATAGAAGCATCGGTAGTGATATTATTAGAAGATACTATGTCTAATGCCAAAATAGATTCTATTGAATTAAACTCTGAAGGCATCATAGAACTATCTGAATTTAAGTCTTGTATTGTATTTTTTATAGCTAAAGCTTCTTTACTTGCGTCAATAGCTTTTTGCCACTCCTTTTTATACAAATACACTCTAGCTTTTAGACTTTTTAAGGCAATTTTTGAAAATCTATAGTTAAAACCAGAAGCTTGCTGTTCTATATTTAAACGTGCTTCGGCATTAGAAAGATCACTTAATATTTGCGTATATACTTCTTCTACTGATTGAATGTCATACTTTTGGTCTAAGTTATATTCAGTAACTATAGGGACTCCATTATCATTCCCTGCCGTTGTTGTATCATATGCCTTTGCATACAAATTAATTAACTGAAAATATTGTAGTGCTCGTAAAGCGTAAGCTTCTCCTACTAATTGGGTAATTGCTGCTGCATCTCCAGTAATTTCTGTTTCTTTTTCTATAACATGGTTTGCATGAAAAATTATTTTATAGAAACTAGCATACGAAAAAGGTGTTGTTAGTGGTGACGCATTGGCATCATTCCAAATAAAAAGATCTTCGTACAGTTCAGACGCAAAAGATGCTTTAGTTAATTGAAGCTCATCTGCTCTATAAGTAGTTAATATATGGTTGTTTTTTTCTGTTGCATAAGCTGTTGTTAAAAAGCTTCTGTAATCTTCAACCGATTTTGGTATTACTTGTCCTACCGGTTCTATATCTAAGTAATCATCACAAGAAAAGATGCTTACTATGCTAATTAATAATATGTATATATGTTTTTTCATTACTGTATTTTTTAAAAAGAAAGATTAAATCCAAAAGAAATAATTTTTGGTATTGGTTGAGAATATGGACTACCAAAGGTTTCTGGATCAAAATATCCGTCATAATCTGTTCCGAAAACAAATAAGTTTCTTCCTTCTAGGTTAAAGCTTAATCTTGAAACATTCATACTTTCTAAATATCTGCTTGGTACATTGTATCCAAACTTTATACTATTAATTCTTATGTATGAAATTTTATCTACCCAAATATCTAAATCTCTGTATGTATTACCTGTATCGTAAGTATGATACCAACTATACACTAAATCTGTTTCAAAACCTGGTGTTGCACTTCCTATAAAAGCTGGATAATTCCCTGTACCTGCCTTTAAAACTTCTTTATTATAATTATGTGTTGGGCTTATTTGCGTTGGATGATACGAAGGTGTTCGCTTTATAGTTTGGTTTATGTTAAAATTGGTTGCAACACTTAAACTAAAATCTTTGTACTGGAATTTATTTATGAAACCTCCACTAAATTCAGGATCTCCATTACCCACATAAGTATATAAATCTCTATGCTCTTCTCTTGTTAACTGGCTTCCATCAACCCCCTCTGATAGATTATAAAAATCTACTGCTGTTACTTTTTTTCCATCTTTCCAAAAAAGAGGCAAACCATTACTATCTAAACCTGCTGTTTTTATTGCAAAAACTGCATTTACTCCGTATCCTAATAAAGAAGGTTTAAAATCGTTTTCTTTGGTTTGAATTCTTTCTACTGTATTTTTGTTATGTGATATATTAAAGCTTGTACTCCACTTAAAATCTTCTTTGACAATATTTCTAGAGTTTATTGCTAATTCAACACCTTTATTATTTAATGTTGCCCAATTGGTATTAATAAAATTAAAGCCAGATTCTAGTGGTATTGCTTGTAATCCTATTAAATCAGAGCTTTTACGATAATAATAATCTGCTGAAACGTATAATCTATTATTAAATAAACCTAAGTCAAACCCTACATTTGATGAGATTGTTTTTTCCCAACGTAAATCTTTGTTAGGGGCAGATATTACATTAATTCCTTGTTCAGAATTCCCTGGTAAAATAATTTCATCTTTATAATTCCCTACTACAAAGGGAGATGTTGATTTGTCTATATTTCCTTGTACCCCGTATGAACCTCTTATTTTAAACTCATTAACAGCATCTATATCAAAAAAGCTTTCTCTAGCTACATTCCAAGAACCTGCAACAGACCATAATGGTAAGTACCTAAACTCTGGATTTACTCCAAATAAGTTTGATCCATCATATCGTAAACTTCCAAATACTGTATACTTTCTATCATAAGTGTAAGAAGCTGTTCCGAAGAAAGAAGCGTAAGCATTTTCATTAATTGTTTTCTTATATGGGTTAAACAATTCATTTCCTAAAGCTCTTTCGTCTGTTATAGGTATAGTTCTTAAAGTATTTGTATTAAAACCAAATCCTTTTGTATGAATTTCAGTTCGTTTATCCTCTCTAAACTCGGTACCTAACATTACATCAACTTCATGAATATTATTTATAGAAGTGTTATAATTTAATGTTGTTTTCCAATTATATTGAAAAGCATCACTATTCCAGTTTTGATTAATACCTCCTTCTGGCATAAAAAAGGCATCGTTACCGTCTTCATCTTGGTATCTAGAGCCAAATCTATATTTTCTAGTGTAGTAACTGTTTTTATCTCCAAATTTTTCAGTTTGATCAAAGTCAAACTGCATACCTAATTGAGTATATAATGTTAAAGCATTATCAAACTTATATGTAAGATCAATTATTGGTTTAATAGAATACGATGTTAACTCTTGATTTGTATTTTGTCTTTCTTCTAATGGATTGTATTTTAAATTTAAATCTGATCTTTCAATCAAGTCTGGGTCATAATTATAACCTCCATCTGCGTTGTATGGAGTGAAATAAGGGTTTACTCTTCTTGAGTAATTTGCTGGGTTAGTGTATGCATCTGCACCAGTAATATATGATGTGCTTTTATTTCTACTTGCAAAAACAGACACCCCTACATTTAATTTATCATTTACATCATAGTCATTTTTAAACGTAAGATTATACCTGTTTAAACCAGTACCTTTTGTTGTTCCTTCTTCATCAAAATATCCTAAAGAGAAGTAATATCTTGATTTTTCACTTCCACCTGAAAGTGTTAATCCGTATTGTTGATTTATTGCTGCTTGATACAACTCATTCCCCCAATTAGTATCTTTGTTTCTTAAGCTATTAATTGCATTCTGAGCTAGCGGATTTATACTTGAAAAACCATTATTTTGGAAATTATTATATTCTCCATAGGCCTGTAAAATACGAGAAACTTCTCCTCTTTCACTTTGATAAGTTAAGTCTGATCTACGAGCTAAACCTAATTCAAAATCTACTTTCTCAGAAGCATTCATCAAGTTTAACCTATCAAAATCAGGACGTAAAGTTAAGAATGTGCTCGCATTAAAGTTTATCCTCATATTCCCCTCTTTACCTTTTTTAGTCGTAATTACAATTACTCCGTTTGCAGCTCTTGCTCCATAAATAGAGGTTGCAGAGGCGTCTTTTAAAACTGTTATTTCTTCAATATCTTCAGGATTGATTCCTGCAATTGGAAAAGATTTTAAGTTATCAATATTATCTTTATCTCTAAAATCTTTAGGGATATCATTTCCTTGTAAAGGAATTCCATCTAACACCCACAAAGGATCAGAAGAACCGTTTAAAGTTGAAGTACCTCTAATTTGAATTTTAGCGGGTGCACCAGGAGCACCACTAGTTGGTTGAACAAGTACTCCTGAAATTTCTCCAGAAAGCATCTGATCAATATTAGCTGTTCCTGCTCTTTTAACATCATCTGTTTTAATTTTTGCAAACGACGACGTAATTTTACGTTTCTCTATTTTTTGATAACCTGTTACGATAACTTCCCCTAAAAGCTCTTCCTTTTCTTTTAGTGTTATTATCATATCTGTACTTCTATTTTCTACATTTATTTTCTCTGTTTCAAAACCTATATATGATATTATAATATATTTTGTTTCCTTTGGTGCTTTAAAAGAGAAATTTCCGTCGAAATCAGTAGTTGTTCCAATCATTGAAGCTTGAATAACTCCTTCTATATTCGTTTTGTTACCAATTACTTTGGTTGAAGCGTAGATACTAACCCCCGGTAAAGTTTCATTTCTAGCTTCGTCTATTACCGTTCCACTAATCGTTTTTGTGTTTTGTGCAAAAACCGAAAATGGTATAAGAAGCAGTAAGTAAATTATTTTTTTGTTCATCATCTTAATTATTCAAATTATATTCAATTCTAGCTATTAAATCATTGTAGTGATTTTGAGTAGCCTTGTCCCCTTTCTTTCTTTTTCTTTTTAATAATTTTAAGATTCTTTCTAATTCAGCTCTCTTGTTTGAACCTACGTCTGATACCCTTGGTATATAAGAGAAATGTACATTTTTGAAGTTCTTACTTTTTAAGTTTGTTTCTTTAGTTTTCTTTAATAATATATTTCTATCTACTGTTAATACATCCACGTAATTTTTCTGGGTCATACGATCAAACATATCTATAGGTTTGTTATTAATCGTTTTCTTAAAAATAGCCTCGAAAAGTTCATTGAATAAGTACTCTTCTGTAAACACATCATTTTTGTCTGAAGCCAGTACTTTGTTCTCAATAATTCGCATTAATCTATCTGTTTCGATTAAACGATAAATCATATTTGTTTGATAAGCACGGTGCATGGAAATTGGAGAGTAAAAACGTTCACCATCAGGAGCGTCTCTTACTGGATATACTTTGTGTATAAGATCTGGAGCAAACAACCATTTTTGTGGTAAAATTGTTTCTTTTATGATATAATCGAGTGCTTCTTTTTGTATTTTGGTTGGTACTGGAACGAAAGTGTTTTTACCATCTCCATGTATTGTGTTATTTATATATATACCCCCTATGTTTGCCATTACATGTCCGCTGTATAGTTGCCATTGATCAATCACCGCTTTATAAAGCTTTGCTGCCTTATAATAATCTTCTCCTTCTTCATACGTCCATTTAATAATGTTTGGAACTATTCTTCTTAAGTTCTCTAATCCATACTCACTTGCTTTCACAGCGTTATCACCTAAATCTTCACTTTGAGACCTTGGATCTATAATATTTCTTTGTTGAGGACCATAGAAATATAATGGATCATTTTCATGTTTTCTTATCCACTGGTTTAGTATTGGTAATTCTTCATGAGGTGTTTTTCCTTCTAACCAACGGTACCCCCAATTAATAGCATACTTGTCATACACTCCAATTTTCGGACTAATTTCGGTTACATTATCACCTGGTTGAGCTACATAATTATAACGAGCGTAATCCATTATAGATGGTGCAGTCCCTCCCATTTTCTTAGTAAAACTAGCTGATCTTAATGAATCTACGGGGTAACTAAATGATGCTCCCATGTTATGTTTTAATCCAAAAGTGTGCCCTACTTCATGAGATGATACAAATTTAATAGACTCCCCCATTATTTCATCTGAAAAAACATTAGCTCTTGCTTCTAGGTTTATAGGTCCTGTTTGAACACGAATCCATTGGTGTAGACCTTTCATTAAATTATGCCACCAAATGATATCTGACTCTAAAATCTCTCCACTTCTAGGGTCTACTATTGAAGGTCCCATAGCATTTTGCCTTTCTGAAGCCACGTAGGTAATTACCGAATAACGAACATCGTCAATATCAAAATCTTTATCTTCTTTGGTAACTTGTTTGACAACTACTGCGTTTTTAAAACCAGCCTGTTCGAAAGCTTTATTCCAATCATAAACTCCATTTTCAATATATGATATCCATTTTTTTGGAGTTGCAGGATCTATATAATATACTATTTGTTTTTTAGGAATCACTAACTCTCCTTTTTTATATCTTTCGATATCTTCTTTTTTGGGTTCAAGCCTCCAGCGCGTAATTAATTCTCGATGTTCTACTTCATGCTGACTATCAGAATAATAATCCATAGGTTTACTAAAATACCCTATTCTTTTATCTCCAAAACGTGGTTTCATTATATTTGTTGGTAACAAAACTATATTGGTTGTAACTCCAATTGATTGCTGTAAAACTGGTCTGTTACCTTCTTTTACAGAAGTAGTAAAAAGCGATTTTACTACAATATTTTTAGAAAAAGTTTTTAACTCATCTATTTTAGATAGTTTTGTTTTTACACTTAGTAGTAAACCTAGATTAGAAAATAAATCATTAAAGCTCTTATCTTCGCCATTAAAAATTCTATTTACCTTTATAAACGCAGATGTTTTTTTCTCATTTTCCGACTCTATTTTAAAACCTTCTATAATAGACTCTCCAAAATTATTACGTACTGAACGAGTTATTGCATTATTTTTTGGAGAAGTTACTCTTGGATTAATTGTTTTTACCCACACTTTATTTAATAAGGTATCTTTATAAAACCTAATTAATTTAGTTTCATAGGCCATACCCTTGTTCAATCCGTACCCATTAAATTCATAAGGAACTTGAGATATTTTATTTACTATTAAAAAATCTTTTGAAAGCAATGAATCTGGGATTTCAAAGTAGATGTCTTCTTTTAATCTGTAAATATTAAACAGTCCCTCTTTTTTGTTTCCCTCTTTTTGTAATTTCTTGTACGAAACTTTACTAGTACTTTTAATAGTATCTGTTTTTTCTTCTTCTTTCTTTTGTGCTGCTACCATTGTGGTAAAAAACACCAAGAATAAACTAAGTACTTTTAAATTAATGTTCTTCATTTGAGAATGCCCCTTCATAAATTATGTTGTTATTAAGAAGAAACCAAATGTAGAAATGAAGATGTTTGATTAAAACTAAATGAGAGTGAAGTTACTTTATAAAGGAGTGAATTTTATTATTTTGACAACAAAGGCATATAACATTTAAAATCTTCATTAAAAACCTCTGTCTTAAATGATTTTACGTTATAAAATGCGTAGAAATTACTTAAATACCCTAAGCCTACGCTATAACTTGCTTCTTTCTTATTTTTTCTTGGATTATAATTGTTACTTACTATTATCTGGTCTTCTTCAATTAAAACTTTAATAAAAAGAGGATTTTTTTTTGTTATTTCATTATGTTTAATAGCATTCTCAACCAATGTTTCTAATGCTAAAAAAGGAATTTTTTTTGATAAAGCTTTTCCTCCACTATGATCTACAACAGATAGATTTATACTATTACTAAATCTGATTTTTTGCAAAAAGAAATATTGCTCTAAAAAATATAACTCTTCTTTTACCGTTGCTAAATTAGCTTCTCTTTCTTTTAATAAGTACCTATAAACTTCAGATAGTTTTAGTACAAACTGTTGAGATGTTGTTTTATCTAAACCTATTAGAACATGTAAAGAATTTAACGTGTTGAATAGAAAATGAGGGTTTAATTTTTTTCGCAACTGACTTAACTGTAATCGTGCATTTTTTTGTTGATATTGTTCGTTACTTATAGCCAATCGTTTTCTTTCTTGCTCGTACTGAAGCGTTTTTAAATATTGATTCCTTAGCTGATTTCTAGAAAAAGCAAATATCAACATAAAGGTTAACAATGCTAACAAACTCATCCACAGTAAATATTGTTTAATATCGTTAACAGATTCTCTAATTGAAATATTTAAAGGGAAACTTGTTATTAAAATTAACTCAGAGTTACCTACTTGTAACACATCATAATATCTTACCACTTCTAGGTTTAAATACTCTGATTTTACTGTTACTTTTATTGGCTTATTATTTTTAAATTCACTACTCTTCGTTTTTTTAATTATGTTTTGGGGTGAAATAGTATTAAAAAATGTCTTTTCATATTTTCCTATGTAATTAGTATCTGGATGCAACACACAAACACCTGTTTTATCTGTTACAATAACATACCCTCCATAAACACTATATTTTTGTGAAAAATAACTCCAATATTTTAACAAATTAATACTGTAGCCATATACTATTGTAGTATCATCTGGTTGTTTGCTTATAATAATTTTTTGATAGTATGTAGTATTGTTTAATGTTAAAACAACCTCAAAGACTTGACTCTCTTTTTTTAATTTTCTAATTCTATGTAGCGTTTCTTCTTCAAATTTTTTTTCTCCTAAAAAAGAAGTATATATAATCTCATTTTCTTTAAAAAAATAAATAAAACTTACATCAATCATTTCCTCAGAAAAAGCTAGCTCACTATTAAAAATCAACCTATTTTTAAGTTGATCTCTCTTTAAAACAGTACTATTTTCTAAAATATTTTTTGCTCCTGAAATAAACTTATCAAACTCGTTAAAATCAAATTGCAGTACCCCTCTCTTCTCTCTTAGGTTTTGGGTTGTTGCTTCTTCTACTAACCTCTCTGCTTCTGACGTAATTTTATTTGTTATTAATTCGTATCCAATAAAAAATAACATTATTAACGATACACTTACCAGCAGGTAGTATTGATGTTTTCTTTTTTTTAATGGAAACTTCATAAGAACTAATTATCCAACCATTTTTTAAACTCTTTAATTCTTTGAGCACTCACTAAAAGCATCTCTTCTACATTTAAGTTTGGTTGTAATTCTATTTTTATACGATTATTACTGTATTTTGATATGTTATTAATCGCTGAATGCTGTAAAATATATTTCCTATTAATCTTGAAAAAGTATTTTTCAGATAGCTCTTCTTCTAAACTAGAAATTGTTCCGTCATAAAGATAACTTTCGTTATCAAAAGTAAATAAGAACAAGTATTTTCCCTGTGCCATAAAATAAGCTACATCTTCTCGTTTTATAGAAATAGATAAATTTCCTTTTGACACCAAAAAGCGTTCTTTTTCTTTTTGATGCTGTATTTTGCTATTCATTTGCAATAGTAATTGCTCTAGTTTGTCAGTGTACCCTTTATTCTCATTAAGATTTATATATTTTTCTATCGCTTTGTTAAGTAACTCTTCACTATAAGGCTTTAATAAGTAGTCTATAGCAAAAAACTGAAAAGACTTGATTGCATACTCGTCAAAAGCTGTTGTAAAAATAATAGGAATTGAAATTTTTAAATTCTCAAAAATCTCAAAACTATAACCATCACCAAGGTGAATATCACTTAAAATTAAATCACAAGTGTTTTCTTTAAGCCAAAGAATTGAATCTTCAACACTTTCCAATCGCTTTTTTACAGAAATTGGATAAGGACTTTTCAGCAATAAGTTTTCTAAAGAAGTTGCTGCTAAATCTTCATCTTCAATTATTACTACATCTAATATTTTCATTTACTTTATAGAGATTTAAGAGGGTTCTCCAAAAGTATTAAATTATTTTTATCTTTAACTAAAGGTTATGTTTATGTTAATTTATAAAACAAATAGCGTTTTTTTTTGTTTGACTATCACATTGTATTTTATTAATTTAGCTACGAAAAGTAATACCTACACTTAGGTAAACACCTTTGTTATGAGTATTGAAAAAGAAAAATAGTATGTCAGGAAAACCAGTCGCTGTTTTAGGAAGTAATCATCAATGCCCAATGTGTAGTGGATCAACACCACATGTTGGAGGCCCTATTACCAAAGGAGAATCAAATGTTTTAGTAAACGGAAAACCTGTGGCAACCATAGGAAGTGCTTGTACCTGTTCTGGCCCTCCAGATGTAGTTGTTACAGGAGCTCCTAACATTCTTGTTAATGGAAAACCCGTAGCTGCTGTTGGAGATATGACAGCACATGGTGGAGTTATAATTTCTGGAGAAACCAATGTTATTATTAGCAGCGGTACAATTACACCACCTAAAGTAGCTGCTTCAATTGAACATATTCCTTTTCCTACAATTACCATTAAAGATCGTTTAGGAGCTTCCGTTACTGGGAATAGTAAAAAACTAAAAGAAGCTGAAAAAAATCAAGAAAAGATAAAAAAACTAGCAGAAGAAACTCAAGAAGAAAAAAGAGAAATTACCCTTACAACAACCTATCCTCTTGATGAATTAAATGAATATGCCAAACAATTTGGAGCTTCTTTTTTTATGTATGCTATGCAAGCTATTTTTGGAGAATCTGCACAAGGAAAAGACCTCCCTTTGCATGCTTTTGATTATTTATATAGAGATTTAAGTGAGCAAAAGGTAGAAATGCCTGAAATAAAAATACATACCGGTAAACACCCAGAAGCAAAATACAAGTCTAGTGAAAATACAATATGGATTGCTCAATACCTTATTATAAAAGCTACAGAAGAAAAAGATATTGAAGCCATGGGAAAACTGTTTCATGCTATAATGGAAGAGTTTGGCCATTTTATTGATTGGCAATTACGAAATCATTACACTACACTTGGGGGCGATGCAAAGCTGGATGAAGGTGCCATTTTTGGCTACTGTTTAACCACATTTAATATTTTTGAAGAAGATACCATTAATTTTGGTACTGCTACTGTTGATGGTACTACCTATAAGTTAAAAATAGAACTTACCGAAATTAAGCAACAAATAAACGAGCTTGTAACCCAAGAACGCATTAAAAGAGATGAACAACAAGATGACGAAGAATACTTCTCGGCAGGTAAAAAAACACTAAAACAAGCAGGTGGGTTTACGCATTATGGTATTGAACGAATACTTTTTGAAAATCAAATAGTTAAAAACGAAACAGATTTAAACTACATCTACTTAGGAAATTTATTAAGAGATTGGTCGCAATTAATTACTCCTAGTACCGAACGTTATACAAAAGACCAAAAAGACTGTATCGCCGAATCGCTTGGGCTTACAAACGAAGAAAAGAAAACCTTTTTTGGGTTAGAATTTTTAAACCCCATTAAACTTTCTAGAAAACACCTGTCTTTTGTTATAGAGCTTATTGCCTGCCACGAATTGGTTGGTGATGAGTTAAAAAAAGAACAAATTGGCTCGGGTAGTGGTGATAAATGGATTGATGTAAACCCTAAAAAAGTTACAGACACCGTTGCTGAAGCAACTAGCGATAGCGCTTCCATTAAACAGTGGATTGTAAGTAAAAGTGAAGACTTAGGTATAAAAGCAATTAAGTTTTCTGCAGAATATTATATCTTCAATAAATATTTTCCTAAAATTACCTCAGACTTAATTGGGGTATATCGCCCTGAAGAACATATTGACAACCCCATGGGTGCCTGTGTTGTTGACCTAGAAAAAAACGAGTTTCTCTATTGGCCTACTAACGTGGACCCTGGTATTAACAATCATTTTGGGATGAAAAATTACATTCGTAATTACGATCCTGAAAAAAATAAGAACGAAGCTTTTAAAACTACTGAAAACGGTGTAAAACCCCAAACACAAAAACTAACAACTGCTAGTGCTTATTTAACAACACAGTTACAAAAAAGCTTTGCAGCACATAAACAAGGAAATAAAAAACTATCCTTACTACATTTTGGTAACGCTATGCATACCATTGAAGATTATTTTGCGCACTCTAATTTTGTAGAACTATCTTTAATTAAATTAGGGTATAGTGAGGTGATTCCTTGGGTAAACCGTAACGACCCCAAAGCGAAAACTTTTAATAAAACACCACGTACGGTAGATACTTTTGATGATAGGGCTCCCTTAGAGAACTATTTTGATAGTAAAACAAAAATTGGCGACTACAATCTTGATACGCTATATACTACGTACCCAGAGGCCAAAAAACCTATTTTAAAAAATAAACATTCTTTTTTGTTTGAAAAAGGAGGCGCAGCATATGAGTTTATCTACAAAAAACTCACAATTCCTCTTAGTGGCGAATTGCATATTTTAAGAGGAGCTACCTATATAAAAGATAAAAAACGCGCAGGTGATTATATAAACCATTTACCTATAGTTACGGGTAAATTTGGTCCTTTAGACATGATTCACTCACTCTCTGACAAAATAGAAGGCATGTTTAAAACCAAATCTTTCTCTTGGAAAGATGCTATATCGTCTGAATGGGAAGGAAAACCCGTAGTACGAATTGTAGATTTATTGGTACTTACTGTTTTAACTGATTTAAAATACGCACAAGAAACAGAAGATCCTAAAAACAAAAAACACAAAGGAGTAAGTTATGCTACCATTATAGAGTTTTATGAGTACGTTATTACCTTTAGGGGCGTTGTATTAGGAGTACTAGAAAAGGCGAAAAGAGGAAAAGGTTGGGGAGCAGTAGGTGCTTGGGCGTTAATTTTTATGATCAATTCCGTAGAAAAAGCGTTACTAAATGTAGTTAAAAAAACAATACAGAATGTTATTCACGGTATAGCCATTGGCATAAGAGAAACACAAAACTTACAAAAATTAGACACCAACCCTACCCATACACAAATTGCCAAAGACGAAATGGATCACCCCCTACATCTATTAGCAGGGAATTTGGCGCGAATTGCAGTTGCTGATATTGGAAGGCAGTATGATAATCTAAAAAAAGGCAAAACTGACTTAGATAATTTCATTAACCTTTCTCAAGAATATTTATCACATCCTGCTGATGTAGACTGGATGAATGTAACCACTATGAAATGGGCAAGCAGCCATATAGGTAACATAAAAAACTCAGAAAACAAAGGCTATCTTGATGCCTTTCAAAAAAAGCACCACGAACATATTAAAAAATTAAAAGAAGTTAACCACAAAATTTTAGAAGAAATTTCAGAAGGAATAGAAGAGTTAAAAAAATTGTATGAAAAAGCAAAGGATATGGAAGAAGATTTAGAAATATCAAAAACCATAGACGAACAATTAAACAACATTAAAAAATTATTTAAGTAACTATGTACAAATATTTATCGTACCTCTTAATTATTGGACTGTTTACCCAATGCAACGGACAAACAAAAAAAAATAATATGAAAGACAACAACATAAAAAATAAACTTAAACACTTTAACAACCAACAACATCGTTTAGAGTTTAAAGAAGAAAAACTATTTTATAATGACACGCATGTAAAATTAGACCAAAATATGGCGTACTACGAAGCTGTTTTTGGTAAAGATTATACAATTAACTCAATTGACATTGTAGTTTATAATAACCTCCCCATTTCTATGAATAAAGGTATTGACGATCAAGTAGACAACATTCGTATAGAACTGTATTATTACAACCAAGAGATGCTTAATCATAAATCAGATAACGAAACTTGGGGGTTTCCTCCTAAAATTTTAGATAACGATTATATGTTAATTGATGGTGTACCTCTTAATAAAGACACCGATATTGAAACCTTTAACAGACTACTTATTGATGCTAAAAAAAGAACGTTTACACAAAAGTTTGAGGGGGTTAATGCAGTTGTTAGACAATACTACAAACCTGATAGTTATGGTGAAACCATTTCAATATCCTTTGGAGAACTATCTTCTTTAGACTACGTATCCTATAGTGATGGTTCTACCAGTTCTGATTAAAAATTAAATAGTATCCCTATGAAAAAACTTTTTATTTTCTTTTGCGCCATTATATGCACCCAGTGCAACGGACAAACCAAAGAAGTCAACAGTATAAAAAATCAACTTAAACACTTTAACAACCAACAACATCGTTTAGAATTTAAGGAGGAAAAACTATTTTATAATAACACACATGTAAAACTAGACCAAAATATGGCGTACTATGAAGCTATTTTTGGTAAAGATTATTTGGTTAACGATCGAGGTAGAATTATAGATTATAAAAACCTCCCCATTTCTATGAATAAAGGTATTGACGATCAAGTAGACAACATTCGTATAGAACTGTATTATTACAACCAAGAAATGCTTAATCATAAATCAGATAATGAAACGTGGGGGTTTCCTCCTAAAATTTTAGATAACGATTATATGTTAATTGACGGTGTACCTCTTAATAAAGACACCGATATTGAAGTTTTTAACAGAATACTGGCAAAGGCAAAAAAAAGAACGTTTACACAAAAGTTTGAAGGAGCAAATTCTGTTCAAAGAGTTATCGTTACTATTGAAAAAGGGTTTCAAGAAGGTATATATATTAACAGAGGTCAATTAAGTTCTCTTTGTTATATATCATACAGTGATGGTTCTACCAGTTCTGATTAAAAATTAAATAGTATCGCTATGAAAAAACTTTTTATTTTCTTTTGTGTCATTGTCTGCGCCCAGTGCAAAGGACAAACCAAAGAAGTCAACAGTATAAAAAATCAACTTAAACACTTTCACAATCAACAACATCGTTTAGAATTTAAAGAAGAAAAACTATTTTATAATGATACACTTGTAAAACTAGACCAAAACATGGCGTACTACGAAGCCATATTTGGAAAAGATTATTTGGTTAACGATCGAGGTAGAATTATAGATTATAAAAACCTCCCCATTTCTATGAATAAAGGTATTGACGATCAAGTAGACAACATTCGTATAGAACTGTATTATTACAACCAAGAAATGCTTAATCATAAATCAGATAATGAAACGTGGGGGTTTCCTCCTAAAATTTTAGGTAACGATTATATTTTGATTGATGGTGTGCCTCTTAATAAAGATACTGATATTGAAATCTTTAACAAAATACTTGCCAAAACAAAAAAAAGAACGTTTACACAAAAATTTGAAGGAGTTCCTGCCGTAGAAAGGGAATATTTATCTATTGAGTCTCCTTTAGAGAATATACATATATCATTTGGAGAATTATCTAATTTAGACTTTATTATGTATAGTGATGGTGCAACAACTTCTGATTAAAAAACAGCTATTAGTACTATGAAAAAACTTTTTATTTTCTTTTGTGTCATTGGGCTACTTACTCAATGCAACGGACAAACAAAAAAAAATAATATGAAAGCTAACACTATAAAAAATCAACTTAAACATTTTAACAACCAACAACATCGTTTAGAGTTTAAAGAAGAAAAACTATTTTATAATGACACGCATGTAAAATTAGACCAAAATATGGCGTACTACGAAGCTATTTTTGGTAAAGATTATATTCTTGGTGATTCATACGGAGATATAATTAAATACAACAACATTCCCATTTCCATAAACAAAGGTGCCGATGACATTATTGACAACATTCGTATTGAACTGTATTATTACAACCAAGAAATGCTTAATCATAAATCAGATAATGAAACGTGGGGGTTTCCTCCTAAAATTTTAGATAACGATTATATGTTAATTGACGGTGTACCTCTTAATAAAGACACCGATATTGAAGCTTTTAACAGACTACTTATTGATGCTAAAAAAAGAACGTTTACACAAAAGTTTGAAGGAGCAAATTCTGTTCAAAGAGTTATCGTTACTATTGAAAAAGGGTTTCAAGAAGGTATATATATTAACAGAGGTCAATTAAGTTCTCTTTGTTATATATCATACAGTGATGGTTCTACCAGCTCTAATTAAAAATTAAATAGTATCGCTATGAAAAAACTTTTTATTCTCTTTTGTGTCATTGTCTGCGCCCAGTGCAATGGGCAAGCAAAAAAAAATAATATGGAAGCTAACACTATAAAAAATCAACTTAAGCACTTTAACAACCAACAACATCGTTTAGAGTTTAAGGAAGAAAAACTATTTTATAATGATACACATGTAAAACTAGACCAAAACATGGCATATTATGAAGCTATTTTTGGGAAAGATTATATTCTTGGTGATTCATACGGAGATATAATTAAATACAACAACATTCCCATTTCCATAAACAAAGGTGCCGATGACATAATAGACAACATTCGTATTGAACTGTATTATTACAATCAAAAAATGCTCAATCATAAATCAGATAATGAAACGTGGGGGTTTCCTCCTAAAATTTTAGGTAACGATTATATGTTAATTGACGGTGTACCTCTTAATAAAGACACCGATATTGAAGCTTTTAACAGACTACTTATTGATGCTAAAAAAAGAACGTTTACACAAAAGTTTGAAGGAGCAAATTCTGTTCAAAGAGGTTATTTAGGAGATAAAAACATATACATATCATTTGGAGAATTATCTAATTTAGATTTTATTATGTATAGTGATGGTGCGACAACTTCTGATTAGAAAACATTTTGTTATGAAAAAAATTTTTATATTATTTTGCGCCATTATGTGCACCCAGTGCAACGGACAAAACAAAGAAGCTAACAGTATAAAAAATCAACTTAAACATTTTAACAACCAACAACATCGTTTAGAATTTAGAGAGGAAAAACTTTTTTACAACAACCAGCATGTAAAACTAGACCAAAATATGGCATATTACGAAGCTATTTTTGGGAAAGATTATGATACAAAGAGATACGGAACAATTATTCGTTACAAAAACCTCCCCATTTCTATGAATAAAGGTGCCGATGACATAATAGACAACATTCGTATTGAACTGTATTATTACAACCAAGAAATGCTTAATCATAAATCAGATAATGAAACGTGGGGGTTTCCTCCTAAAATTTTAGATAACGATTATATGTTAATTGACGGTGTACCTCTTAATAAAGAAACCGATATTGAAGCTTTTAACAGACTACTGGCAAAGGCAAAAAAAAGAACGTTTACACAAAAGTTTGAAGGAGCAAATTCTGTTCAAAGAGGTTATTTAGGAGATAAAAACATATACATATCATTTGGAGAATTATCTATTTTAGACTTTATTATGTATAGTGATGGTGCGACAACTTCTGATTAGAAAACATTTTGTTATGAAAAAAATTTTTATATTATTTTGCGCCATTATGTGCACCCAGTGCAACGGACAAAACAAAGAAGCTAACAGTATAAAAAATCAACTTAAACACTTTAACAACCAACAACATCGTTTAGAGTTTAAAGAAGAAAAACTTTTTTACAACAACCAGCATGTAAAACTAGACCAAAATATGGCATATTACGAAGCTATTTTTGGGAAAGATTATGATACAAAGAGATACGGAACAATTATTCGTTACAAAAACCTCCCCATTTCTATGAATAAAGGTGCCGATGACATAATAGACAACATTCATATTGAACTGTATTATTACAACCAAGAAATGCTTAATCATAAATCAGATAATGAAACGTGGGGGTTTCCTCCTAAAATTTTAGATAACGATTATATGTTAATTGACGGTGTACCTCTTAATAAAGACACCGATATTGAAGTTTTTAACAGAATACTGGCAAAGGCAAAAAAAAGAACGTTTACACAAAAGTTTGAAGGAGTTCCTGCCGTAGAAAGGGAATATTTATCTATTGAGTCTCCTTTAGAGAATATACATATATCATTTGGAGAATTATCTAATTTAGATTTTATTATGTATAGTGATGGTTCTACCAGCTCTAATTAAAAATTAAATTTACTATATAAAACCATTAAGTATGGTTGAGTCAACCATAAAAACTAAATAAATACTATGAAAATTATTAATTTACTCTTATCAATTTGTTTTGTGTCCTGCATGTCACAACAAAAACTAACTAAAGAAGAATATTTAAATGTTATAACTGTTAGTCTTATAAATAATTTTGATACTAATTTTTTAAATACTATAATTCAAGAACAAAAAACTTCTACTTCATTTAATAAAATCAATAGCACTATAGACAAAAGCTTAAAAGAACTTGAAAGCCTAGAGGATATAAAAAATGATTTTGGTCTTAAGCATAAAAGCATTCAAATACTTTTATCTTTTAAAAAATTTGTAAAAGAAAGTCAGCTATTGATTTCGAAAATAGAACAACAGAATAATGAATCTATGTCTGATGTCAATACAGACAGTATTAACACAGAAATTAACAAGCTAGGTGAAAGTTTCTCTGAATCCAAAATATTGATTGACGATTTTTTAGAAATGATGAACAAATACGAAGATTTTAATCAAAAAGTTTTAAAATTCTGTAAATTTCATAAAGTAAAAATACCAGATTATGTACGAAACTAAAATATTTTACTACAACACATAACACTGTCCAAAAAAGAATGAAGCTTTAAAAATGATATAGTTATATTTTTAAAGAGTAGTAGTACAGTTATAAAAGATAAATTACAACACTCGCTTTGCTTTAATAAAAGCACGTTTCCAATAGTTTTCGTGTAGTGAAGTTACAATTACCCCTCGTGATGTAGTTGAGTGTATAAAACGAATATCTCCATTATCTACAGAAGTTACCAACCCTACATGATTTACTCTTCCTCTTTTTCTTGAGGTTTTAAAAAATAACAAATCTCCTCTTTGAACTTCTCGTAAAGAAATATTTTCTCCTTGTACATACATTTGATGAGACGTTCTTGCGATAGGCATGTTTCGTTGCTTAAACGAAGTAAAAATCAATCCTGAACAATCCATTCCTCTTTTTGTCATTCCTCCAAAACGATATGGCACACCTTTATAAGTAACTGCTGTCCATACTATTTTATCTGCAACTGTAACTTTACTTGACGATTTAGTTGTTGCTAAATGTGTCTTTTTCTTAACTTTTGCTACTTTTTTTGTTCTTGTTTGGTATGTATTACTTACATTTTTTGATGACCCACAAGAAATCATTAAAAATGATACTATACATATAAATAAGATTTTTTTTATCATGCTATTCTTTACTTTTTAATCCAGCAACAATCGACTTCGCTGTTTTTTCGGAGGCTCCTTTACCTCCTAATTTTTGCTCCAAATCAAAGTATGACAAAAATAATTTCTGACGATGCTCTGATTCTAAAATACGTGTTAATTCGTGCTCTAAATTCTCTTTGGTAAAATCATTTTGTATCAACTCTTTTACCACTTCTCTATCCATTATTAAATTTACTAACGATATATATTTTAATGTTATTATTCGCTTAGCTATTTGATAAGAAATATTACTTCCTTTATAGCACACTACCTGAGGCACTTTAAACAAAGCTGTTTCTAAAGTTGCTGTACCTGAAGCCACTAAAGCAGCATGTGAAACACTTAACAAATCATAAGTCTTATTATTGATGAATTTCACATTCATATCTCCAATAATTTCTTTGTAAAACTCATACGATTGACTTGGTGCTCCTGCCACTACAAACTGATACTGTGGAAAATCTTTTACCAATGAAAGCATTACCGATAGCATTTTTGTTATTTCCTGCTTTCTACTTCCTGGTAACAGTGCTATCACCTCTTTATGACCCAAGTTGTGTTCTTTTCTAAACTTTTCGATAGAAACTTGTTCCCTTCCTGCAATTCCATCAATTAAAGGATGCCCTACAAAACGAACATTATAACCATGTTTTTTGTAAAACTCTTTTTCAAACGGAAGAATAACAAACATTTGATCAATGTCTCGCTTAATATCTTTTACTCTGCCCACTCTACTTGCCCAAACTTGAGGTGAAATATAATAATTGGTTCTAAAACCTTGTTTTTTTGCCCACTTAGCTATACGAAGGTTAAAACCTGAGTTATCAATAAAAATTATTACATCAGGGTTAAATTGAGTAATATCTTTTTTACAAAAAGAAATCATTCCTAAAATCTTTCGTAAATTCATCAACACCTCAACAAAGCCCATAAAAGCACGCTCTTTGTAATGCTTAACAAGTGTACCGCCAACTTCTTGCATTAAGTCACCTCCCCAAAAACGAATATCAGCTTTCGGGTCTTCTTTTAACAAAGCCTTCATCAAATTAGCCCCGTGTAAATCACCCGAAGCTTCACCAACAAGAATGTAATATTTCATGTGATTAGAATTAAAAAAACTTTAAATATGCTGTTAATAAAGCCACAGCTATTGTAGTTATTAATACTCCTCTTGCCCTGTAATCTTGTTTCTTCTTTAAAAATACCCAAAAAACAAATAAGTTAGGTATTGCTGCTAGTGCTATTACAGACCCTAATACTCCTCCTTCTCTTATTTTTGCTATCGTTTCTGAAATACTTAGTTCAGAAATATACTCTAAGTAGATAAAAAAACCACAAGTAGTTGCCAATAATGAGACTAAAATCCCAATCAATAATTCTTTTTTTATATGTCCCATGTGTGTAATTTTTGAATTGCATGGTGAGCTGTCATATCAAATTGAACTGGCACTAAGGATATAAATCCATTTTCTAGCGCCCAAATATCAGTATCTTGTCCTTTATCTCTATTAATAAACTCTCCAGAAAGCCAATAGTACTCTTTACCAAATGGACTTTTGCGCTTATCAAACGTTTCCTTCCAGTAACCATTCGCTTGTCTACAAATACGAACTCCTTTAATTTCGTCTTCTTTTAACTTCGGAATGTTTACATTTAAAATTACACCATCTGGTAATCCGTTTAATAAAACATTCAACGCTATTTTTTCTATAAACTTACGTGCAGCTCTAAAATCAGCATGCCAATCAAAATCTAACAACGAAAAACCTATTGCAGGAATTCCTTCAATTCCTGCCTCTACTGCAGCACTCATTGTCCCTGAATAAATAACATTAATTGATGAGTTTGCTCCATGATTAATTCCTGAAACACATAAATCGGGTGTACGGTTTAAAATCTCATTCTTTGCCATTTTAACACAATCTGCCGGTGTACCAGAACAACTGTACTCTATTTGTGGACCTTCATCAATGGTAATAGGATTACAATGTAACACATTATTTACCGTAATAGCATGCCCCATTCCACTTTGTGGACTATCAGGAGCTACCACTACTACATCCCCTATTTTATTCATAATTTCAATCAACATACGAATACCAGGAGCTGTAATTCCGTCATCGTTCGTAACTAAAATCAAAGGTCTATCTTGCATAGTAAGTAAGTTTTACAACAAATGTAACATAAAAATTGGATTCTTTTTTTAACATTTTGTAAAGACAAATTGGTTCATTTTATGTGTAAAATTGTGGTAATCAAACCCAAGCATTATGGTACGGATTATTGTTTATATAACTATTTTTATAATTTCTTCTTTTTTTTCAATCATTTCAGCACAAAACGTCCCCACAATACCATGTAACGAAATAGATTATACCCAATTTGATTTTTGGGTCGAAAATGGGAATATTTATAACACTGAAGGAGAATTAATTGGTAATAACAACGTTATAAAAATGCCAAATGCTTGTGCTGTTCAAAAAAATTGGAACTCAAAAACATTTAAAAGAAAAGGAATTAGTTACAATTATTACAATAAATTTACATGGACAAAAAATTAAGATGGTTCTGTAACTCAAGTTTAGAGTTTTCTTAATAAAGATGATAAAAAGATTAAAGAAGTTTTTAGAGGCATTTATAAAAAGTAATAATGTTAAAAAATTGGCATTATTTTAGTAGCTTAGCAACACAACGACTCAACACAAATTAAAAAGACAGAAGGTTTTATGAAGACGAAGTTTATTATACCATTTTTAGCAATCACACTTTTATTTTCTAATTCTGTTAGTTCAAATACAGTTCCTAACAGCGATCCAGAAAAAGATCGTGTAATTGTTTACGTTTTAAAAAATATTTTAAGTAGATATCATTACGTTCAAAAAAACTTAAATGATGATTTTTCTGAGCATGTATATACTACATTTATTGATGGATTAGATCCTAGTAAACGTTATTTTACTCAAGAAGATTTAAAAGAGTTTTCTCAATACAAATATCAAATCGACAATCAATTAAAAGAATCTAACATTGATTTTTACAAATTGGTGTATAAACGTTTTCTAGAAAAGATGGAGTCAGGTAAAAAGACCTATCGTTCTTTATTAAAACAACCTTTCAATTATAAAAAGAAAGAGGTTATTGATGTTGATTATGATAAGGTTCCGTATGCTAAAAACGAAACTGAATTGATCAATTATTGGAGAAAACAATTAAAATTATCGATTTTAAGTAATATTGAAGATGCTGAAAATCAACAGAACGAAAAATTCAAAAAAGATAAAACCTTTAAAAAGAAAAGCTTTAAAGAATTAGAATCTGAAGCAAGAAAAAAGGTCTTAAAAAATATGGATGACTTGTACATGCGTATTGGTGAACTTGAGAATTCTGATTGGTATTCTACTTTTTTAAACAGTGTTGTTAGTGGTTTTGATCCGCATACAACCTACATGTCTCCTCGTATTAAAACACGTTTCGACCAAGAAATGTCTGGTAAACTAGAGGGTATTGGAGCTCGTTTACAAAAAAAAGGAATTTACACTCATGTTGTTGAGTTAATTTCTGGGGGACCTGCTTGGAAACAAGGTGAATTAGAAGCTGACGATATTATTTTAAAAGTTGCACAAGGTGATGAGGAGCCTTTAGATATTGTTGGAATGCGTTTAGATGATGCCATAAAATTTATCAAAGGAAAAAAAGGGACAGAAGTTCGTTTAACCGTAAAGAAAAAAATTGATGGATCTATTAAAATTATTCCAATTATTAGAGATGTGGTTGAGCTTGAAGAAACTTTTGTGAAGTCGAGTATTGTTGAAAAGAATGGTAAAAAATACGGAGTTATCAACCTTCCGAGATTCTATATAGATTTTAATGACTTGAGCCGTAGAGATGCTGCCAAAGACATGGAAAAAGAAATTGAACGTTTAAAAGAAGAAGATGTTCAAGGTTTAATTGTTGATTTACGTGACAATGGTGGTGGGTCATTAAAAACAGCTATTGAAATTGGTGGTTTATTCATTAACAAAGGACCAATTGTTCAAGTAAAATATCGTGGTGAAGATCCTTTGGTAAAAGCTGATACTGATCCAAAAATTCAATGGGAAGGACCTTTGGTAGTAATGGTAAATGAATTTTCTGCTTCTGCTTCTGAAATTTTTGCTGCTGCTATGCAAGACTATAAGCGTGGTGTTATAATTGGAGGTAAACAAACTTATGGTAAAGGAACTGTACAAAACGTGTTACCTATAAACCGCTTTTACGAACAGTATCCTAACGATTTAGGGGCTTTAAAAATGACGATTCAAAAGTTTTATAGAATTAATGGTGGTTCTACTCAAATTGAAGGAGTTTATTCTGATATTTCTTTACCTACCCGATATAGTTATATGGATTTTGGGGAGCGTGATTTAGATGGCGCTTTACCTTGGGATAAGGTACAACAAGCAAAATATACCGCTACTAATTCTTACAGTAATTTTGCTGATGTAGTTTACAACAGTAAGCAACGTGTTATGAATAACAATAGGTTTAATAAAATAAACGACTACGCTAAGTGGTTAAAGAAAAACCAAGATGAAAGAGTGTATTCTTTAAACTACGACACCTTTAAAAAAGAAAGTGAAACAAAAACTAAAGAAGGAAAACAGTTTAAAGATATTTTTAAGTTTGATTCTAACTTAACATTTGTATCTCCTAAATACGAATTAAATTTATTTAAAAAGGATACTGTTTTAGAAGGAAAACGAGTTGCATGGCATAAAAATCTTCAGAAAGATATTTATGTAAATGAAGCGCTAAACGTACTAAGCGAATTAAAAATGAACAACAATCATGTTGCTGTAAAACATTAAAAAAAGGGTTCTTTCGAACCCTTTTTCTTTTTTACTCATTTTATGTTAAAGAACACTTTTTTAAACTTGTTGGCTACTTACTCAAACGATAACAGTCTCAACACCTTGTTATGGCAAGAGATAGAAAAAAATCATTCTGATAAAAAAAGACACTATCACACATTAGAACATCTTAAGAATTTACTTTTTCAACTAACACCAATAAAAGAGAAAATAAGTCATTGGAACACTGTTTTATTCACGCTATTTTATCATGATATTATCTATAGCTCTTTAAAAAGCAACAACGAAGAAAAAAGTGCAGAATTAGCTACTAAAAGAATGAAACAACTTTCTGTTCCTAAAGAAATTATAGAGAATTGCTATTCTCAGATTTTAGCCACTAAGTCTCATAAAATAGCTAAAGATTCAGATACTAACTATTTTACTGATGCTGATTTATCTATTTTAGGTCAAGACTGGGAAGTATATACTCAATATTATAAAAATGTACGAAAAGAATATGCTATTTATCCTAATTTGGTTTATAATTCAGGACGAAAAAAAGCATTACAACATTTTTTAACAATGGAAAACATATTCAAAACCGAATATTTTTATCAAAAGTTCGAAGAAACTACACGCAAAAATATTCAACGAGAAATTGAGTTATTATAATAATTCAATTTTAACTACCAATCCTTCATTAGAACGAACATTAAATACCGTTTCATCCTCAAAAATTAAGTACTGCCCTTTAACACCTACTAATTTCCCTGTATATGTTTCTTCTTTTTCTAAATTTAAACTTTTAGGTTTTTTAGGAAATTTTTCAACAGGAAACTGAATATTAGTTTCAGTATTATTGGCTATATAATATTCTTTTGCTTCATCAGGAATAAATTCTTTTAGTTTTTCTCGCCACTCCACCAAGTTTTCATCCTTAATATCATTTTTCAACATGGTTCTCCAATTTGTTTTATCAGCTACATGTTCTTTTAAAGCTACCTCGATAATTCCTGCTAAATAACGATTAGGTACTTCTACAATCTCAATAGCTTCATGTGCTCCTTGATCTATCCAACGAGTCGGAACTTGTTGCTTTCTCGTCACCCCTACCTTTACATTGCTGGAGTTTGCTAAATACACAATATGCGGTTGTAACTGTACCTTTTTTTCATATTCTAAATCCCTATCTTCCTCTCCTAAATGCGCTTTACTCAATTCAGGACGCATAATCCAATCTCCTGCAGTTGGAATTTCAAAAAAGCATTTTTTACAAAATCCTTGACGATATATTTTTTTTTCTAAATGGCAATTTAAACACTCGTAAGTAACAAAACTTAAGGTTAACTCTTTATTCAATAACTGGTTCATATTCAAAAAATCAGCCCCCATGTTTAAATAATATTGAACTGTGCTTAAATTTTCAGTGGGCATTTTTTTTAAAACTCCTTGGTATTGCATGTCTTAAATTTTGTTACATTTAGCTTCACAAAATTACAGTAAAAAAATTGAATTAATAGTTAATCTATGACGTTTCCATTTATAAATTCAATCATTTCTTGGTTCCTAAAAAAGCGCAAACATCAAGTAGAGCTATTTTTAAAATACCCCATTGATGTTCAAAATGAGCTATTACTAAAGCTTGTAAGTGCTGCTAAAAATACTGAGTTTGGGAAACAACAAGATTTCTCTTCTATTAAAAATTATACTGACTTCGCTAACAGTGTTCCCATTCAACGTTATGAAAGTATTGAACCGCTTATTGAACGTTGTAGAAAAGGAGAGCAAAACTTATTTTGGCCTACGCCTATACGTTGGTTTGCAAAATCAAGTGGTACTACTAATGCAAAAAGTAAGTTTATCCCTGTAAGTGATGAAGCCATTGAGTATTGTCATTTTAAAGCAGGAAAAGACATGTTATGTTTATATATAAACAATAACGAAAACGCAAAGCTTTTTACTGGTAAGGGACTACGTTTAGGTGGAAGCTCAGCTGTATATGAAGATAACAATACTTACTTTGGTGATTTATCGGCCATAATCATTGAGAACATGCCTTTTTGGGCAGATTTTAGCTCTGCTCCAAGGCAAGAAACTGCATTGATGGGTGAATGGGAGGCAAAAATGGAAGCTATTATTAACGAAACCATTCATGAAAATATTACAAGCTTAGTTGGTGTTCCTTCATGGATGTTGGTTTTATTGAATAGAGTATTAGAAAAAACTGGTAAGGATAATATTTTGGAAGTATGGCCTAATTTGGAGGTTTACTTTCACGGAGGAATAAACTTCAACCCATACAGAGAACAGTATAAGAAACTCATTCCAAGAGACGATTTTAAATATTACGAAACTTATAATGCTTCCGAAGGTTTTTTTGCTATTCAAGATAGAAACAATTCCGATGAAATGTTACTCATGCTAGACTATGGGATTTTTTATGAGTTTATTCCTATGAGTGAATACAATGGAGAAAACTCTGTAGCGATTCCTCTTTCAGAAGTAAAAAAAGATGTTAATTACGCCATTATTATTACCACTAATGGTGGTTTATGGCGTTATTTGATTGGTGATACTGTTAAGTTTACCTCAACCAAACCTTATCGTGTAAAAATTACAGGACGTACTAAACACCATATCAATGTTTTCGGTGAAGAGTTAATTATTGAAAATGCTGAAGATGCTTTAAAAGTAGCGAGTGATAAAACCAACTGTGAAATTAAAGAATATACTGTTGGCCCTATTTTTATGAATGGTAAAGAGAATGGTGCCCATGAATGGATTATTGAGTTTAAAAAAGCTCCTGAAAACCTTACCTCTTTTACTGAAGAGTTAGATAATGCTTTAAAAAACTATAATTCTGACTATGAAGCTAAACGCTATAATAATATGACTTTAGCAATGCCTAAAATACATCAAGCTCGTGAAGACTTATTTTACGATTGGATGAAAGAAAAAGGAAAACTTGGTGGACAACATAAAATTCCTCGTTTATCAAATAATCGTGATTTTGTTGAGGAACTTTTAAAATTATAAGCGCTCTATTCTGTTTTAATTTTAATAGGTAACTGATATTTCGTCACTACAAGAATCCCTCTTTTTGTAGCTGGACTTATAATTGGTAATTTTTCTATTGCCAACTTTATTATGCTATCTAATTCTGGTAATTGATTGATAACAACATCAGAAGTAGTGACCTTTCCTAAAACAAACTTTCCCTCTTTATTAATCAGAATATCAATTAAAACTTCTTCATCTAGGCTATTTTTAATGACAAAGTTATATTCCTTTAAACTCGCTGTTACTCTTTTATGAATTTCATCCCTAAAACAACTAACTCTATCTTCTTTAAGTAAGTTTTTGCATTTACTAAAAGAAGGAGACTCATCTACTTTTGTAAAATCAACTACTGTATCTACAACTTGAGCGCTATCCTTTTTTGAGTATGAAAAAAAGTCGCAAGAAAAACATAGCAAAGCACAAACTAAAAAAGTCACATAGCGAAAACTCATCTTATTGATTTTAAGATGAATATACAAAATTAAATACTATTGTAAAATCTCTCCTTGTAAAAAATAGTACTTTTTAATTTCTTTTAGTCGCGTTTTTGCATATTTCGTTAAAACTGAATCTTTTCTTTCAAAACGATTTATATAATTCTTATAGTGTTTATAAGCTATTCTTTTATCTTTATAATAATCCTCGCTAGTTTTAGCTAATTGATATAAAGCCTTATAATTTTTCCTATTTTCCTCAAAAGCTTTTTTATATGATTTAAGTTCTTCTTTAGGGTTACCTAATTCTTTATAAACTCTTGCTAATTGATAATATTCAACATCTCTGGGTTCTTTACCAGCAAAAGTTGCCACCATATAGTCTAACTGGGCTTTGTAAAATTTTTTCTTTTCAAAATTAATATCACCTAGATAGGTATATGCTTTAAAATCTGATTTATCTATTCTTATGGCCTTATTAAAATACTTTTTTGCCTCTTCGTATTTCTTTAGATTAAAATAACTACGCCCTAGCATTTTTTGCGTGTAATGTTCGTTGGGTTCCAAAGTATCTAATCGTTGTAAAAATTGAATAGCTTCTGTAAACTTTTCTTCTCTATATAAATTATTGATTTTTAACTTATTCAAATTAATATGATTCGGATCTACCGCCAAACCTCTATTTATAAAAATATTTGCTGAATCTTTATCGTGTAATAAAGTATAGGCTAATGCTAAGTGGTGAATAGATTTAATGTGGGTTGTATCATTTTTATAGGCTTCTAAAAAACTATTTATTTTTAGATTTCTCTTTTTTAACATTCCATAAGCAACTCCTAACCGGTAATGGTAATTTGCATTTGTACTATCTTGTTGAATGACGTTCTTAAAAGTATCTATTGCTTTGGCTGGTTGTTTTGTTTGTGCGTACAATTTCCCTAGCTGATACTTAATAAGTAAGTTTTCAGCATCATTATTTATAACACCTTCATAAACATCAATAGCTTTTTGTAGTTTTTTCTCTTTTTTATAAGCTTTTGCTAACTTTATTTTTACTGAATAATCATCTTTTAACTCCAATGCCTTTTCGTAGTATATAGAAGCTTTTTTATAATCATCAATTGAAGCGTAAATAGATGCTACTTTTGAAGTTGATTGAAAAGTAGTACCTAACTCATGTAACTTTGTTAATGCTGTTTGGTAACGTCCTATATTCACTAAACTATCAATAGTTTTAAAAGTCGAAACTTGTGCTTCGACTTTTAGAAATACTATTACGAAAACAATAAGTAAAATTTTATTTCTCACGTTTCTATTTTTGGTGTTGTTCGTTGGTTGTTGGTGACCAAGATACTTATTTTATTCTATGTTAAATGTGATGGGTAATGTATAGCCTACTCGTACCTTTTTCCCTCTTTGCTCTCCTGGCTGCATTTGTGGCAATTTTTGTACCAATTCTTCGGCATACTGTTGTAGTATTGGATGTGGTGCTCTTGCCTTTACATCAATTACGTTACCTTCTTTATCAATTTTAAATTGAACATAAAGTCTTTTCTTACCTGAATCTAAACCTAATTCATTTGCTATAGATGTATCAAAATTCTCTTTTACAAACTCCTGTAAACTTCTATTAAAACAATCTTTATCGCCTTCAGCACATCCTGGGAAAGTTGGTACTTTTTCTAAAAGTGAAAAAGGTATACTTCCACCTTTATCAACCATTTCCTTTATTTTTATTTTAACTAAGTCATAAGCTATAATCTTCCTATTACTTGTTCCTTTATATACTTTAACTCCCAACACTGAACCCTCGTCCTCTAAACTCTCTTTAAGAGCTAAAAACTCATTC
Source organism: Tenacibaculum sp. 1_MG-2023 (assembly GCF_030547425.1). Lineage (GTDB taxonomy): Bacteria > Bacteroidota > Bacteroidia > Flavobacteriales > Flavobacteriaceae > Polaribacter. The sequence goes on from NZ_JAUORH010000016.1 coordinate 45,079, forward strand.
TTCTCTTCTTCAGACAAATCATTAATTGACAATTCTTTACCTAAGTCTATCTTCTCTCCAAAGTAACGATCTAAATACGTACTTTTTTCTCCTTTAACTGAAGTAATTTCTCCATCTTTACTGTTATAAATTGTTACTAATTCTTTTTTCGCAATAGCTTCACTACTTTTATTCTCGTCTGAGCAAGCCGTATATAAAATCATGCTTCCTAAGAGTGGAATTAACAACAAATACTTTAGTTGTTTTACTTTTTTTGATTGTGTTTTCGTCATCATAATAATTCGTTTTTTGATTAATGAATGTTTATAAAATTGATTAATGAATGAAATATGCTCGACCTGAAAAATATCAGAGAGTAAATGGTTGATATAATTTTCTTTTTGGTCAGATTTACTAGCAACAGCATCTGAAATATATTCATGAACTAACGATATACGACTCTGATACACATACACCATAGGATTAAACCACATAACTATTTTCAAAAACTCAAAAAACAATAAATCTATCGTATGCTTTTGGTCACTATGCACTAACTCATGCTGAATGATTTTTTCTCTTTTTGGAGAAGAAATGTCATTTCCTAAAAAAATATAATTGAAGAATGAAAACGCCTTCGTTTCTTTTGGCAATAAAACCAACTTATAATTTTCTTTTCTTGCAACGCCATATTGTAAAACTAATCGGACGATGCGCTCCAGCTTTACTAAAAACACTACAAAAAAGAAGATACAACCACTCCAAAACAATATCTCTAAATAATTGAAGGATTGATACCAAGCAGCTTTTTCAATCACTTTTTGTGGAGATAAAACTACTTCTGGTAATAAAATATAGTACTCTTGCGGCACCGCTTTTTGAACTGTAGAAATTTTTAACAATGGTAATATGAAAGAAAGTATTGCTGTACCTAACAAATACCATCTGTTTTTTACAAAAAAGGTTTCTTTACTTAAAAAGAAATCATACACTGCTACAAAAAGTACTTGAAATAATATGACTTGAATGATATAATTAATCATGGCTTCTTGTTTTTATTCACCTCTTTTAAAATACTTTCTAATTCTTGAATATCCATTTTGTTTTCTTTCATAAAAAATGATACCATACTCTTAAATGACCCTCCAAAATAACCATTCATTAACTTGTGCAAACTCTCATTGCTATACTCTGACTTTTCCACTAACGGATAATACACATAACCTCTACCCTTTGGCTCATGCCCTACAAATTCTTTAGTCTCCAAAATTCTTATAATAGTTGAAACTGTATTGTATGCTGGTTTTGGTTCTGGTAATTCTATTATAACTTCTTTTACTGAAGCTTTTTTCAACTCCCATAACACCTGCATTATTTGCTCTTCTGCCTTCGTTAATTGTTTACTCATTATATATTTTTATGAAATGTTCTGAAACAAATATAACTAAAAAATTAGTTTAAACTAATTTTTTAGTTAATAAATATGTAACAAAGCTTTCTTATCTTCGTCTTATCTATAAAAAAGTTAATGGATATATTTTTAGTTATACTCGGTTTTGTATTTGCTTGTTTAGGGATTATTGGTTCATTTTTACCAGTGTTACCTGGCCCTATTACTAGCTGGGTAGGTTTGTTATTATTACACTTAACAGAAGCTATCCCTCAAAATTGGACATTTTTAGGAATCACTTTAGCCATTGCTGTCATTATATTTTTTCTTGATTATTTTATTCCAGCTATGGGGACCAAACGTTTTGGAGGTACGAAATATGGAGTATACGGTACTACTATTGGTTTAATTATTGGATTACTCTCTCCTATTCCTTTCGGGATTTTAATTGGCGCTTTCGTAGGTGCTTTGGTTGGTGAATTAATTTATGATAATAAAGATACTAACAGAGCTATCAAGGCGTCATTTGGTGCCTTTTTAGGTTTTTTAGCTTCTGCAACTATTAAGTTTTCTATATCTATAGTATTCTTAGTACTGTTTTTTGTTAAGTTCTGGGAGTATAAAGCCGCTTTCTTTTAGGAATAAGCTCGTTATATTTAGCTTTTTACTTCCAATCATGAGATTCCTCCTCGTACCTCGTTCGGAATGACAGGTATTCATAATTTAAAAAGTTAGCAAATACACTTAGCCCCGATTGGAGCATTTATTTAAGTTCCTCAAAAAGAGAGAGTACGGAAAGTGGGAAATAACCAATAAAACACGTAACTAAACTGCAAAAAAAAAGCAACCCATCTAAGGGAAGCTTTCCATTGGTTAACAAAACCATGATACTATTTAAAGTATCTAACAACACAACTAAATGCTGTCCTTTTAAAATTAGACAGCCTGCAAATATAAATCCTTTTTAGAAAACCACAAATAAAAATTCACTTTTTTTATAAAATCTATGTGATACTACCATTGTCTAATTTTGTAATTGATTGTATCTTTGCACCTTTAAATTAAAATTACTTAAAAATTAAGTCAATGCAATTATCAGAACAAGAAGTTGTACGTAGAGAAAAACTATCAAAATTACGTGAACTGGGTATCAATCCATATCCAGCAGATTTATTTCCATTCAATTCAAATTCCAAACAGATTAAACAGGGGTTTGAAGAAGGTAAAAAGGTAGTTATTGCTGGTAGATTAATGTCTCGTCGTATTCAAGGAAAAGCTTCTTTTGCTGAATTGCAAGATAGTGAAGGACGCATTCAAGTTTACTTTAACAGAGATGAAATCTGTACAGGAGAAGACAAAACTTTATACAATGATATATACAAGAAATTATTAGATATTGGTGATTTTGTAGGTATTGAAGGTGAGTTATTTAAAACTCAAGTTGGAGAAATCACTGTAATGGTAAAAGACTTTAAATTATTAAGTAAGTCTTTAAAACCGTTACCGTTACCAAAAATAGATGCTGAAGGAAATACCTTTGACGGTTTTACTGATCCTGAAATGCGTTACCGTCAGCGTTATGCTGATTTGGTGGTGAATCCGCAAGTAAAAGAAGTATTTGTAAAACGTACGAAGTTATTCAATGCCATGCGTCAGTTTTTCAACGATGCTGGATATTTTGAAGTAGAGACTCCTATTTTACAACCTATTCCTGGTGGTGCAGCTGCAAGACCTTTTGTTACACATCACAATGCTTTAGATATTCCGTTATACATGCGTATTGCGAATGAGTTATACTTAAAGCGTTTGATTGTTGGTGGTTTTGATGGTGTATATGAGTTTTCTAAAAACTTCCGTAACGAAGGAATGGATAGAACACACAATCCTGAATTTACCGCAATGGAAATTTATGTAGCTTACAAAGACTACAACTGGATGATGGAGTTCACTGAAAAATTACTAGAGCATTGTGCTTTGGCGGTTAATGGAACTACAGAAGCTACTTTTGGAGAACATAAAGTTGACTTTAAAGCTCCATATGCACGTGTTACTATGGCTGATTCTATTAAGCACTTTACTGGTTTTGACATCAACGGAAAGTCGGAAGATGAAATTCGTAAAGCGGCTCAAGATATGGGTATTGAAGTGGATGAAACCATGGGTAAAGGAAAGTTAATTGATGAAATTTTTGGTGAAAAATGTGAAGGGAACTACATACATCCTACTTTTATTACTGATTACCCAAAGGAAATGTCTCCATTATGTAAAGAGCACCGTGACAACCCTGAATTAACAGAACGTTTTGAGTTAATGGTATGTGGTAAAGAAATTGCCAACGCATATTCTGAGTTAAACGACCCGATCGACCAACGTGAGCGTTTTGAAGCACAGTTAAAATTAGCAGCACGTGGAGATGATGAAGCTGGTGAGTTTATCGATCAAGATTTCTTACGTGCCTTAGAGTATGGTATGCCTCCTACTTCTGGATTAGGAATTGGAATGGATCGTTTAATTATGTATTTAACGAACAATCCGTCAATTCAAGAAGTATTATTTTTCCCACAGATGAAGCCTGAGAAACAAGCTCCAACAGTTGAATTAAACGATGATGAAAAAGCGTTGTTAACCTTATTAGAAAAAGCAGAAAAAATAGATTTAAACGAATTAAAAGCACAAAGTGGTTTGTCTAATAAAAAATGGGACAAAACTATTAAAGGCTTAACAAAAAACAGTCTTGCTAAAGTTGAAAAAACAGAGGAAGGTTTGTTTGTAGAAATCGTATAAACTTCCTCAAATAACACAAGAAAATTAAAAAAGTGATTTCTTTGGAATTACTTTTTTAATTTTATGATAATATATATATGAAAAGAAATTATACAGTTGATACTTTAAGAACAACTGCAACACTTTTTGTGATTTTACTACATGTATCAGCAGAATATGTTATCTCCGGTAAAAACAATCTTACTTTTGATAAAGCTTTTTGGATTGGTAATATTGTTGATTCTTTTACTAGAATATGTGTACCTCTCTTTGTCTTAATTAGTGGAATGTTCTTAATAGGTAGAAATGAAACATTTAAACAATCATATGAAAAAAGAGCTAATAGAATTTTAACTCCATTAATATTTTGGACTATTCTATATACACTATTTAAAGTTTCATTATTTTTATTATTAAATAAACCAATTGAAATTAAATCGTTATTCCTTAGTATATTTTTAGGGAAACCTTTTTATCATATGTGGTATTTATATATGTTAATTGGTCTATACCTAATTACTCCCGTTATAAACAATATTATCCCTTTAATTTCAAGAAAATCATTATGGATAGTCGCTATAATTTTACTATGCTTTGGAACGCTTAATAATGGTGTAAATATAGTATTCAATAATCAGAGTTTATTTTTATTATGGTTTATTGATTACTTAGGGTATTTTATTTTGGGATATTTAATTAAAGACTACAAAAGAAATTTTTCATTATTATTATTATTATTAATCTATACTGTCTCAAGCCTTTTAATTGCTGTTCTATCTCTTTATACTATCAAAGTATATGACAACTTATATTTTTATGGTTATCTTACACCTTTAGTAATAATAGCATCCTTGAGCTTCTACAAAATTTTCCTCCAATTAAACTTGAAAGAAAATTTATTTTCAAAAATTGCTCATCTAACATTTGGCATATATCTAATACATGCAGGGGTTCTATATGTATTCGTTCATGGATTGAAAACAATGAATATAAACACTTTAAACAATCCTGTAGTTGGAATTCCAGTTAAATTTTGCGTAACATTATTCATTTCTATTATAATAGCATGGGGTATTAATAAAATTAAAAGCTTAAAAAATATAATATAGAAACATAAGACTTGTAAAATGAACTACCTCGACCCAAGGGTACGAGGTATCAAAACAATTTAAGCTGTGACTTGTGTATCTTTTGATACTCTTGTCCTTTTCCTTGACCTTGAACGTACTTCTTTATAACCTCTTCATTCGCATATTGACCAATAGTATTGATGTAATAACCACTTGTCCAAAATTTACCGCCCCATAAAAATCGCTTTACTTCTGGATGTAATCTGAAAATCTCACGCCCTGTTATGCTTTTTATGGTATTAACTATCTTTTGAGGTGATAACATCGGTACACTTTGAATCAAAAAATGTACGTGATCTTAATCACAACCTATCTCCAAAAAATGAGCCTCGTAACGATGTGATATTTCTAAACAAACTTCTCGTAAGGTCTCAGAGACTTCTTCGCTCAAAACTTTTCTTCTATATCTAATTGGACAAACCAAATGATACAACAGCAAACTCTTATTATGGCTTTTATGAATATGCTCACTCATAAACCCCAAATTACATATCTTTACGCTACACCCGACGCACAAGCATCGGGGAATTCTATTGATTAAATATATTTGTTAAATAGTTAGTGATTTTTTTCATAACTTTAGAGAGCTATGAAAAAACTGTTAGAATATCCTCTTTTTCACTTTTTGTTGTGCCTTATTCTTGGCATAGCACTTCAGTTTTACACACAAATTTGGCAATTTAATTTTATATACTTGTTCTATTCTTTAATAGGATTTCTCGTTATTCTTTATTTTTTAAAAAGAACTCAAGCACGAAAAACTTTTAGTATAGCTACATTACTTTTCTTTGTTTTTATCGGAATTAGCACCACATATATTCACAATCCGAAGAATTATGTAAGCCATTATAAACATCAATTAACTAAGAATTCTACTTATATACTTGATGTACAAAAAGTATTAAAACCAGGGAACTACTATACAAAATATGTAGTTAAAGTTTCACAAGTAGATTCTACTAAAACCACTGGATATATTCTTCTAAATATTCAAAAGGACAGTTTATCACCTATATTAAAGGTGGGTAATCGAATATTTATCAAAACTCCTTTTAAAGAATTAATTCCGCCTTTAAATCCACATCAATTTAACTACAAACAGTATTTAGCAAAACAGTATGTATATCATCAAGTATTTATAGATGATCATCAATTCAAAAAACTTGAAAACTCAAAACTTTCTTTAATCAATTTATCTGCTCATATTAGAGGTAAAATACAAGCTTCCTTAAAAAAGTATCATTTTACAAACGATGAATTTGCTGTGATTAATGCTCTATTGCTTGGTCAACGTCAAGAAATTTCAAAAGAATTATTAGAAAGTTATACCAACGCAGGTGCTATTCATATTCTTGCCATTTCTGGGTTGCATATTGGTATTTTATTATGGCTACTATCCTATCTATTTAAACCTTTAGAAAAACTTCCGTATGGAACAATCATTAAAACCGTCTGTCTTATCTTCTTACTTTGGTCATTTGCTTTTATAGCTGGCTTATCTGCCTCAGTAGTTAGAGCAGTAACTATGTTTACTTTTGTAGCTTTCGGGTTATCCTTTAAACGAAAAAAGGTTATTGAGTTTTCTTTAATAAGCTCCATGCTATTTTTACTTTTAATAAAACCGATGTTTTTATTCGATGTTGGATTTCAATTGAGTTATTTAGCTGTTTTTGGTATTGTTTGGGTACAACCTTTACTTTATAATCTTTGGACACCTAAATTACGATTTCTCGACAAGGGTTGGCAACTATTTACTGTTTCGGTAGCAGCTCAAATAGGAATTTTACCAGTTAGCTTGTACTATTTTCATCAGTTTCCAGGGTTGTTTATTCTGTCTAACTTAATTATTATTCCTTTTTTGAGTGCAATTTTGTTTGGTGGAATTGTAATTATTCTACTAGCAACGTTTAGTATATTACCTCAATTCATGGCGGATATATATGGATTCATTATTTCTTTGATGAATTATTTTGTCAACTGGGTTTCGCATCAGGAAGTATTTTTATTGAAAGAGATCCCCATGTCTTTAACTACTATGGTAGCTTGGTATATTTTTATTATTCTCTTATATAAAGCTTGTGTACATAAAACATTAAAAAGGATCACTCTCTTATTGACTTCAATTATAGTTCTACAAGGAGTCTATTTTTATGAAAAACATCAAATTAGTAACAAAGATGAGTTCATTGTATTTCATAAAAGCCGCCAGTCTGTTTTAGGAAAAAGAAGTGGTAAGGAATTATCAATTTTTAGTTCTTTAAATGACTCTGTTCTTCTGCAGCAAAAACTATTACAATCTTACAGGGTTGGTGAAGATGTTTCCTCAAAAAGTATTGATTCAGTTTTTAACATCATCCCATACAAAAACAAACAAATTTTGATTGTGGATAGTTTAGGAGTGTATCAAATAAATGGCGTTCAAAATCCAATAGTTATTCTACAAAACAGTCCCAAAATAAATTTAACTAGACTTATTTCTACGCTAAAACCTCAACAAATTATTGCTGATGGCAGTAACTACAAATCGTATGTTATTAGATGGAAAGAAACTTGTTATAAACAAAAAACACCATTTTGGTATACTGGCCAAAATGGTGCTTATATTTTTAAAGATTAGATTTTACATGGCGCTTTTAAAGCTTTTTTCAAACTCTTTCCATGGTGTATTCTTGTAATTATCCTTATTAAAATATGCTAGTATTTTTTCAAATCTTTTTTCTTCTAAGTACCCAGGTACATTTTGTAACAATTGTCTTTCAGCATTAAAAAAAGCTGTTGACGGGTAGCTTAACTGCCCTTTCATAATCGCTGCTGCTAATTGATGATATCCTCTTCTCCCTTGAGCTTCAAACTTAAAAGTTTTTCCCTGAAAAGTAATATCATGTTTTGCTTCTCCGTTTAATTTTACTGGGTAATAATGCGTATTGATATACTCAACAATTGTTTTATTTTTATAAGTGGTTTTATCCATTTTTTTACACCAACCACACCAATCGGTATAAATATCTACTAAAATTGGTTTTGGATCTTTCTTGCTCATTTCCATTGCCTTTTCAAAGCTTAACCAATTTACTTTATCCTGTGCCTTTACCCCTAGTGAAATAACGGTTAAAACTACTACTAATATTATTTTTTTCATACTTCTTAAGTCTCAATAAGTGTTCCAAATTTACAAAAAAACCTGCCAATATTTAAAGTTGACAGGTTGTAAAATATTCTTTTAACGTTTATTTAGAGTTATTTAACTCCATGCATTAATTTTTTAATTACTGGATTTAAAGCTATAACTAATAAACCTGCTATTGTTGGTACTATCGTAAAAATTAAAAAGAACGTTGATAAACTGTATTCTTTAGTAATATTTTCGATTTGACCTCCAAATACTGCTGCTAACTTGTTTCCTATTGCAATAGCTAAGTACCACATACCAAACATAAATGCAATCATACGTGCTGGTACTAATTTAGAAACATAAGAAAGTCCTACTGGTGATAAGCATAATTCACCTAATGTATGGAATAGATATGCTAAGATTAACCACACCATACTTACTTTTACTCCATCGGTAATTCCATAAGCTCCAAAAGCTAACAAACCGAATCCGACAGCCATAATAATTAAACCTAAGCCATATTTAACAGCTGCAGACGGATTGTATTTTGAATCCCACCACTTAGAGAATAAATTAGCAAAGGCTATGATAAAAAATGAGTTTAAGATTGAGAACCATGATACTGTAATTTCTGAAGCTTCTGCAGAAAACTCAGCATATAACATCCATCCTACTAACACCCAAACTCCTAAGAAACATATAGCCAAAACAAAGTTTGATACTGGAATTCTTTTACCTGTCTCTTTTCCTAATAAATACAACACCCATGTAATAATTACTAAAGGAATTACTGTTAATAATGTATTTACGATGTTAAAAATTGTTTGTGCATTTCCTGTTAAAACTCTGTCAACATTATCACGAGCAAAAAGTATTAATGAAGTTGCCCCTTGCTCGAAACTCATCCAAAAGAAAACTGTGAAAAATGCGAAAATAATTACTGCTATCATCCTGTCTCTAACAACTTTTGTATATCGAGATATACGAGAAATTGTTAAAAACAAAAAGACAGCTAAACCAAACAACACTGCTACATACTGTCCATCAAAATCTCCTACTTTTAACGCACCAAAAACATCTATTCCTCCAATTTTTGATAATGGATCATTAATTGCATACCCTAAACCAATTACTGAAGAAATAACGATTAAAATTTTATCTAAGCTTGTAAAAGGGTTTGCTTTGTCACTTTCATTAGTCGTTTCTACAACAGACACTTCACTACTTTCTTCCTTTTCTTCTGTAGAAGGAACATCGCCAATAGTACCAAATAATGGTTTCGCTAACCAAAATTGTAGAGTCCCAAATAACATAAAAATTCCTGCTAAACCGAATCCCCAAGACCAACCTACTTTTTCAGCTAAATATCCGCATAACATCATTCCGAAAAATGCTCCCGCATTAACTCCCATATAGAAAATGGTATAAGCACCATCTTTCTTTTCTGGTAAATCTTTATACATTTCAGAAATAATAGAAGTCATATTAGGTTTAAAGAAACCTGTACCTATTACTAATAAAGCCAACCCTACGTATAGCCAAAACTCTGTTTCAATTGCCATAGCAGCATGCCCTAAAGTCATAATTATCGACCCTATAACCACTGCCCAACGATATCCTGTTAATTTATCAGCTATAATACCTCCTAAAATTGGTGTTAAGTACAACAACATTGCATAGGTCCCAAATAATGCCCCTGCGTTTTCTGCAGACCATTCCCAACCTGGGTTAGCTCCAACTGCTGCTGCTGTTAAAAAGTTTATTAATAATACACGCATTCCATAAAACGAAAAACGCTCCCACATTTCTGTAAAAAACAGGACAAATAACCCAGATGGATGCCCTAATACCTTAGATTTAAAAAAATCATTTGATGTAACTGAACTCATATTTATTTATCGTTTATATATAACAAACCTCATGATAAAAACTATCATGAGGTTAAATGTTCCTTATTATTTTACTCCGTGCATTAACTTTTTAAGTGGGAAACTTAAAAGGAATAGTACTATACCTCCTCCTATTGGAATCCAAACTAAGATGTTAAAGAAATCAGACATAGAAGATTCTTGAGCTATCTTTTCCATATAACTTGAAAAAGTACCTGCAATCATATTACCCATGGCAGAGGCAAAAAACCAAATACCAAACATAATACCTAATAATCTTTTTGGTGATAATTTATTTACATAAGAAAGTCCAACTGGTGATAAACTTAACTCTCCCATAGTATGTAATAGGTAAGCTAAAACTAAAAAGATCATACTAGCCTTTTGTATGGAATCTCCTCCAACATTTGCTGCTCCAAACACCATTGGTATAAAACCTAATCCAAGTAATATTAATCCAATAGCAAACTTTTGAGGTCCGTTAGGGTTGTATTTTGTTTTTGCTAATTTTTGCCAAACCCAAGAAAATAATGGCGCTAAAGTGAAGATAAATAACGCATTTAAACTTTGAAACCATGTTGCTGGCACCTCAGGGTTTTCGTTAAAAAACTGATTATAAATCATATACCCAATAATTCCCCACAAAATAACAACACTTAGTGCCATAAACATCATTGCTGTAGCATACATTTTACCAATTGCTTTAAACATTCCTATAAATAACCATGTTAAAATTATTACTGGTAAAGCTGATAGTAAAGCTCCGAAAATTTTAAAAATAATTACTCCTGTTCCTTCTAAACTTCTATCGGTATATTCACTTGCAAAAATATTCATACTTGAACCTGCTTGCTCAAAAGCTGCCCAGAAAAAGATAGAGAAAAATGCTAAAACACCAACAACTATTAACCTCTGAGTTTCAACTTTTGTTAATGGCTTTTTTTCTGTTTCTGTAGTTTCTTTAGAAACTTCTTTCTTTGGTGCTAATCCAATTTCTCCAAACATTTTTTGTGCTAAATGAAACTGGATTAATCCTATAAACATAAATATACCTGCTAATCCAAAACCATAATGCCAACCTAGGGTTTCTCCTAAATAACCACATAAAATTGATCCCAAGAAAGCTCCTACGTTAATTCCTTGATAAAAAATAGTATATCCTGAATCTTTTTTATCACTTCCTTCTGGGTATAATTGCCCTACAATTGAAGAAATATTTGGCTTAAAAAAACCATTTCCTATAATTAATAAACCAAGTCCTAGGTAAAACGCTGGCATCGGTTCAAAAGCTAACGATAGGTGCCCTAAAGTCATTAATATAGCACCTATGATAATTGCTTTTCTAAATCCTAAAATTTTATCGGCTATAATTCCTCCAATAATTGGAGTAATATAAACAAGCATTGTATACCAACCGTATAAACTACTAGCGTCGCTTTTAGTCCATCCTAAACCTGGATTATCACTTGCTACTTCGCTAATTAAATATAAAACCAGTAAAGCTCTCATACCGTAGTATGAAAAACGTTCCCACATTTCTGTAAAGAACAACATAAATAATCCTACTGGGTGTCCAAATATTTCCCGTTCGGTTGCTATATTTTTAGCCATAATATATTGTTTTAGTTTATAAGTTGTTTTTAATAAAGTTGGTCATTTTGGTATACAGGTGTAAACGATTGTTGCCTCCATAAATACCATGATTCTTATCTGGATACATTCCCCATTCAAATTGCTTATTTGCTTGAATTAAAGCCTCTGCCATTCTATAAGCATTTTGAACATGTACATTGTCATCACCAGTTCCGTGAATTAGTAAATATTTTCCTTTTAATAACTCTGGATAATTTAATGGTGAGTTATCATCATATCCTGTTGGATTTTCCTCTGGTGTACGCATGTAACGCTCTGTATAAATTGTGTCGTAAAAACGCCATGTAGTAACTGGAGCTACTGCAATTGCTGCAGCAAAAACATCATTTCCTTTCAATAAACAGTTAGTACTCATATGTCCTCCAAAAGACCATCCCCAAATACCAATTCTATTCGCGTCAACATACGGTAATTTTGCTAACTCTTTAGCCACAGAGATTTGGTCTTCAGTTTCATGCTTTACCAAGTTCATGTAAGTAACTTTCTTAAAATCACGACCTTTAAAGCCTGTTCCTCTACCATCAACACAAACAACTATATAACCGTCTTGTGCTAACATTTGATGCCAATAATCGTTAGAACCGTTCCAGCTGTTTTTTACATTTTGAGAACCTGGTCCTGAGTATTGATACATTAACACTGGATATTTTTTACTTGTGTCAAAATTTGCAGGTTTGATAGTGTACATATTTAATTCGTTTCCATTTACATTAATTGTAGAAAACTCTTTTTTACTTAAATTATATCCTGCAATAGTTTCTTTTAAGACGGCATTATCTTTTATAGTTTTTAACACCTTTCCTTCATCATTTCTTAACGTATACACTGGTGGTGTATTTACGTCAGAAAAAGTATTAATAAAGTAGTGCATGTTTTTGCTAAAAGAACCGTTGTTTGTTCCTTTAGGATTACTTAATAACTTTTTGTTTTTACCATTTAAAGAAATACTATATACTCCTCTATTAATAGAACCATTTTCTACTGACTGATAATAAATAGTTTTCTTATCAGCATTGTATCCATAATAGGAAGTAACTTCCCAGTTTCCTTTAGTTACTTGATTCAATAACTTACCGTCCTTATCATAGTGATAAATATGGTTGTATCCATCTTTTTCACTTGTCCAAATAAAACTATTATCATCTAAGAAAGTTAAATCATCTGTAATATCTACATAAGCTTTATCAGTTTCATTTAAAACAACTGAACTATTAAAAGTAGTTGCGTCAACAAAATACATTTTTAAATCGTTTTGATTACGGTTTAATGTTCTAACTGCTAAAATATTTGGATTGTTTGTCCAATTTATTCTTGGAATATATTCATAATCTCCAACTCTAATTTCAGCCGTTTTATTAGTTGCTAATGAAAATATACGCAAAGCTACTTTAGCATTTTCTTCACCAGCCTTTGGATATTTAAACACATGCTGTGTTGGATACTTTTCTTTTCCATATACGTCCATTGAAAAAGTTTTAACTTTACTTTCATCAAAACGTAAATATGCTAAATTTTTACTGTCTTTACTCCATTCAAATGCTTTTACGAAACCAAATTCCTCTTCATAAACCCAATCAGTAATACCGTTAATGATTTCATTCTTTTTACCACTATTGGTAATTTGAATTACAATATTGGCGTCTGAATAATCTTTAATAAATAAATTGTTGTCTTTAGCGTACGCTATTTTTTTACTGTCAGGAGAAAAAGTTGGCTCCTGAATATCTTCTCCTATTAAGTCTAATGATTTTGTAGCTATATCATACACATAGAATGTACCTAAATATGAATGACGAAAAATTTGTTTGAAGTTTGTTCCTAAAATTAATTTAGTCTCATCGTTGTTAAAGCTATATGATTGAAAATATTCTAATCCAGCTAAATCTTTACTATCAACTATAGTTGCTACTTTTTCTAAAGTTTCGTAGCTATATTTATCTACAGTAGAACTACCTTCTCCATAATTCAATAGCGAATAAAAATCTCCATTCATAGAATTTAAAGAGTTCATATAATCGGCTCTAAACGTGCCTTTTCGCCATATATCCTCTAAAGAAATATCTTTTTTTTGAGCTTGTACCAGCGAAGATATTCCTATAAACAATAGTAATAATTTCTTCATGTTAAGTTGTTGTTTATCTAAAAAGTTTGCCAAGTTTACGGAAAAATAGCCAAAAATCCCCTCAAAAAAATCATAAAAACCAAATAACACAACCATTTTAACATGATTCACGTATCTTTGAGCCATCAAAAAAGAATTGAGAATGTCTAAAACGATCTCTGGTTTTTCTAAACTTACCAAAGAAGAAAAAATAGACTGGTTGGCAAAAACTTACTTTAACAATCAACCAGAAATTACACAAACTATTAAGCAATATTGGAATGTAGATGATAAGCTACAACAATTGCATGATGATTTTATTGAAAATACAATTTCTAACTTTTATATGCCTTACGGTATTGCTCCTAATTTTATTATTAACGGACGCAGTTACGTAATACCAATGGTAGTTGAAGAAAGCTCTGTAGTTGCTGCTGCTTCTTTAGTTGCTAAATTTTGGAATACTCGTGGTGGGTTTAAAACCGAGGTGATTTCTACTACCAAAATTGGTCAAGTGCATTTTATGTATGCTGGTAACAAAAAAGAGTTAGAAACCTATTTTAATCAAAAAAAAACAGAATTATACGCAGCTACCGAATCCATTACCAAAAACATGGAAAAACGTGGTGGCGGAATATTAGATATTCAACTAGTTGATAAAACAGATAAGCTTGCAAATTACTATCAATTACATGTTACTTTTGAAACGAAAGATAGTATGGGAGCCAATTTCATCAACTCTTGTTTAGAAGCTATTGCAAGAACTTTTAGAAAAGACGATATTGAAATAGTTATGAGCATTCTTTCTAACTACGTTCCTGAATGTTTAGTTAGAGCGGAAGTAAGCTGTAAAGTAACCGAATTAGGCGGAAAGAATCCTGAGAAGTTTGCTCAAAAGTTTGAACAGGCTGTTAAAATCGCAGAAGTAGAACCCTATCGTGCAGTTACGCACAACAAAGGTATTATGAACGGAATCGATGCTGTTGTATTGGCTACAGGTAACGATTTTAGAGCGATTGAAGCGGGTGCACATGCGTATGCTTCAAAAGACGGACAATATAAAAGCCTAACACACTGTGAAGTAAAAGACGGTATTTTTAGGTTTTGGATTGAAATCCCTTTAGCATTAGGAACTGTGGGTGGTTTAACTGCCTTACACCCAATGGCAAAATTATCGTTAGACATGATGCAAAAACCAAGCGCACGCATCTTAATGCAAATTATTGCTTCCGCTGGTTTAGCTCAGAATTTTGCTGCTTTACGTGCCTTAACTACTAAAGGAATTCAACATGGGCATATGAAAATGCACTTGATGAATATTTTAAATCAACACAAAGCTACTAATGAAGAAAAAGAAGTTGTAGCTACCTATTTTGAAGACAGAACAGCCTCACATAGTGCTGTGGTTGAAAAGCTCAACGAGTTACGTAAGCCCAAAGTACAATGGGTAGATTTTTTAAGTGAGGAAGGAGTACGTAGTACACTTGCTAATTTAAAAACTGATGCTAAACCTTTATTTGGAAAAATGAAAGGACAACACATGGTAGAGCATTTAAGCATAGTTACTCAAATTGCTAACGGAAATTGGAATGTTGATATTTATGTTCCAGACGATAAAGCGGCTCGAAGAAAGCCGTTTTTAAACTCTGATAGCGAATTACAAATCGGGTTTAAAGCTCCATTTTTATCTGAAGACCCAACTCCTTTGAAGTTTAATTCAATGGAAGAAGCTATTGATGATTTGATTGAGCAAGTGCAGCACTTCGAAAGTGTTTTTAATGAAAACCCAAACCGAACAGTTGTACATCCTTTTTTTGGAGAACTAGATTACGAATACTGGAAAAAGTTTCAAGTAAAACACTTTACACATCATTTTAAACAATTTGGATTGTGACTTCGACTACGCTCAGTCACGGGTTAACATCAAAATTATTAAATGCCTAAAGGTTTTGTTTACATACTAGAGTGCTCAGACGGAAGTTTCTATACCGGTAGTACTATTAATCTAGAAAAAAGACTTAGCGAACACCAAAATGGTGAAGGTGCTCGCCACACTCAAAAAAGATCACCTCTTAGCTTAGTTTATGTTGAAGAGTTCCTACAAATACATCAAGCTTTTTATAGAGAAAAACAAATTCAAGGTTGGTCTAGAGCTAAAAAGATAGCTTTAATCGATAATAATTATGAAATACTACCTAAACTTTCCGAATGTCAAAACGAAAGTCATTATAGAATTAAAAAAAGAAAAGGTTTAGTTTAAACATGGAAGAAGACACAAACCAATGGGTAGCTGAGCGTAGTCGAAGCTATTCTAACGGAAAATTATTACTCACTGGAGAATATGCTGTTTTAGATGGTGCAACATCGTTAGCTGTCCCAACTAAGTTTGGACAAGATTTAATCGTTGAACTTATCAAAGAACCACAACTTATCTGGGGAAGTTTTACGCATACTGGAGAATGTTGGTTCGAGGCTTCTTTTGATTTGCCAAAACTACGTTTAACCTCAGCAACGTTTAATTCTGACAAAGAAGGAAGTGCTGAACTTATTGCTGAGACTTTACGAGATATTTTAAAAGAAGCTAAACGTTTAAATCCAAAGTTTTTAAATACTGAACACGGTTTTGTTGTAAAAACGAATCTAACATTCCCTCAAAACTGGGGGTTAGGGAGTTCATCAACCTTAATTAACAATATTGCTACATGGGCAAATGTAAATCCGTTTACTTTGCTTTGGAACGCTTTTTCTGGGAGTGGTTACGATATTGCTTGTGCAAAACACAATACACCAATTTTATATCAATTAAAAGTGACTTCGCCTACGCTCCGTCACCAACCAATAGTCAAAGAAGTAAATTTAAATCCACGTTTTTCTGAAGAATTGTTTTTTGTGCATTTGAACCAAAAACAGAATAGCAGAGAAGGGATTGCTCACTATAAAAAACACAAAGAAGAAGGAAAAACATTAATTCCTGAGATTGACAATTTAACTCAAGAATTTTTAAAAGCTAACACTTCTAAAGATTTAGAAAAAATCATTATTGAGCATGAGCACATCATTAGTTCAATTATAAAACAAGACACTGTAAAACAACGATTATTTTCTGACTATTTTGGTGAAGTAAAAAGTTTAGGCGCTTGGGGTGGTGATTTTATTTTAGCTACAGGAAATGAAGATACTACAAGCTATTTTCAACAAAAAGGATTCAATACGATCCTCACCTATAAAGAAATGATTTTATAAAATTAAGTCTGTCACATCGAGTGAATTTATTGAAGAATGAAATAAATTTGTATCGAGATGATTTAAAAAAGGTTCTCGATACAATTTTCTACCGAAAATTACTCGAACTGACATAAAAAAGATGAAAAAAGTTATTATTATTGGTGGCGGAGCTGCAGGTTATTTTACAGCAATTAATGCAAAAGAACTTAATCCTGAATTGGACATTACTATTCTTGAGAAAGGAAAAGAGGTTTTACAAAAAGTAAAAATTTCTGGTGGAGGTCGTTGTAATGTTACGCATGCTTGTTTTGAACCCAAAGAACTAACAAAATTCTACCCAAGAGGGGAAAAAGAGTTATTGGGCCCTTTTCATAAATTCATGACGGGTGATACTTTTGAATGGTTTGAAAATCGCGGAGTTCCTTTAAAAATTGAAGAAGATAATCGAGTATTCCCAGAAGCTAATACATCACAAGCAATTATAGATTGTTTTCAAAACGCTGTTGATAACCTCGGAATCATAGTGTTAAAAAATCATGGTGTGAATTCTGTTTATCAACAAGATGAGAAATGGATTATCAACACAAAAAATCAAGATTTTGAAGCAGATTTCGTAGTGGTTGCTGCAGGAAGCAGTAAAAAAGTATGGGATTTATGTAAAACGCTAGATCATACAATTATAGAACCTGTTCCGTCTTTATTTACTTTTAATATTAAAGATAAACGAATTATTGATTTAGGTGGAATTTCTGTGCCAAATGCTGAAGTAACACTTGTTGGAACGAATTTAGAAAACTCTGGTCCCTTACTAATTACCCACTGGGGCTTGAGTGGTCCTGCTATTTTAAAATTATCCGCTTTTGGCGCTCGTATTTTAGCCGACAAAAACTATCAATACAACGTACTGGTAAATTGGCTAGGACAAGATACAAATTCTGTTTTCGAAGAGTTACAAGGACTAAAGAAATCACAAGCTAAAAAACAAGTTAGTTTAAAATCTCCTTTTAGTGATATTCCTCGCCGATTGTGGGAACGTTTGGTTACGGCTTCAGAAATAAAAAACAACCAAAATTGGGCAGATTTAAGCAACAAACAGCTTCAAAACTTAGCAAACGAGCTAAACAAGGGATTATTTAATGCAAATGGACGTACTACTTTTAAAGAAGAGTTTGTTACTGCTGGTGGTGTAGATTTAAAAGAAATTAACTTTAAACGTTTTGAAAGTAAAAAACATAAAAACTTGTTTTTTGTAGGTGAAGTATTAAATATTGATGCCGTTACTGGTGGCTTCAACTTTCAAAATGCTTGGACAGGTGGTTTTATTTGTGCAAATGCGATTGCTGAATAAAAAATCATTTCGAACAAAGTTTTAAAAGTTCTTCGTTCGAAATGACTTTACTTTTTTAGTCTTCGTCTTCTCCTTCTTCTTCGTAACAGTTAAAAATGATAGAATATCCGTACTCTACAGCTTCTTCATATAATTCTTTTTGTTCATCATCTTCTACATCATCCACAGAATCTAACGTAAAATATTCGTCTTCTATTTCAACTACTTTCCAGTCTTCATTTTTGATGTAAAATTTCGCTAATCGCATAGCTCCTTCAATATCTTTATAATCGATATATAAGCTTACGTAAGCTCCGATAACTTCATCGTAATGTTCAGAAGATTTTTTAGGTTTTGCTAAGGCATTAATTAAAAACATAGGTCTATTTTTTTTTACTGTTAATTAAGCTAATTCTCCTCTGTGAGGTTTTAATGCATCTCTAAATATTTTCATATATTCCTCATCAACCACAATATAGGCAATGGTGTGCATTTCGTTTAAAGATACAAAATTTACTTCATGGTAAGGCAAACTATCCATCTGAGCAAATTCTTTTAAATGTATGCAATGGTGTTTTGCTGTTTCCAATCCATCAGGACCTTTAAAATCCCAAATCAGTTTAATTTTTCTCATAGAACAAAAATACCTAATTAAAAATTCATTAGCACAAGTGTAAGCGAAATTCTATCTTTACGGCAAAATTTTTACACGTTGAATACATCAGATTTCTTATTTCTTTCTCAAGATAAAAAAGTAGATAGCCTAACCGTTACATGGCAAACACCTAGTAATATTGCTTTGGTAAAATATTGGGGGAAAAGTGAGCCTCAAATTCCTAAAAATGCCTCAATAAGTTTTACATTAAATAATTGTCATACAACTACAAAAATTGAATTCACAAAGACATTACCAAAAAACCAAGCAGAATTTGAGTTGTACTTTGAAGGAAAAAAGAAAGATGATTTTAAACCTAAAATAGCCAAGTTCTTTGAAAGAATTCAAAAATACTGTACCTATATTTTAGAGTATAACATGGTTATTTCCTCTGAAAACTCTTTTCCTCATAGTAGTGGTATTGCTTCTTCTGCAAGCGGGATGAGTGCTATCGCTATGTGTTTAATGAATTTAGAAAAAGAGTTAAACCCGAATTTAACTGATGAATATATTAACAAAAAGGCTTCTTTTTTAGCTCGTTTAGGATCAGGAAGCGCTAGTAGAAGTATTGAAGGACCTTTAGTTGTTTGGGGAAGTCATCCTGAAATTAAAGGAAGTTCAGATTTATTCGGTATAAAATTCCCATATAAAATTCATCCTATTTTTGAAAATTACCAAGACGCTATTTTGTTAGTAGACAAAGGAGAAAAACAAGTTTCGAGTACTGTTGGTCACAATTTAATGCACGATCATCCGTATGCTGAAAATCGTTTTACCCAAGCTAATGAAAACCTGGAAAAAATTTCAAAAATTCTTCAAAACGGAGACATCAAAACATTTATCAACCTTGTTGAAAGCGAAGCTTTAACATTACATGCAATGATGCTAACAAGTAATCCATATTTTATTTTAATGAAACCTAACACATTAGAAATTATCAATAAAATATGGGAATACAGACAAGAGAATGATAGCAATGTTTGCTTTACCTTAGATGCTGGCGCAAACGTACATGTATTATACCCTGAATCGGAAAAGACTGAAATTGAAGCGTTTATTAAGAATAATTTAGCTGCATACTGCCAAAAAAATCATTATATTTGTGATAGTGTGGGTTTTGGCGCGAGACCTATTTTAACCTAAATTCCCTACTATTATGAAAACTTCAACATTAATAATAGCCATTTTTATTGGCTTTATAACCAATTCAGTTACCGCACAAGATACTATTTGGTTCGATAAAAATTGGCACGAAACAGCAAAAGGAGAGCATGAGTTTTATAGACCAGCTCCTAAAAGGATGAACGACGGATTTTGGATTGTAGATTACTACAAAGATGGACAGATTCAAATGGAAGGTTTTAGTACAGTGAACACTCCTAACGAAGAAGTCTTTGATGGTTTAGTACTATATTATCACGCAAATGGAAAGCCTTTTCACAGAGCTAATTACAAAAAAGGAAAACTTCACGGAATTCGAAAAGTATATTATGAATCTGGTGAGTTAAAAGAGGAAGGAAAGTATGAGGAAGGTGAAAGAGAAGGTGTATGGAAAACTTTTTACAAAAACGGTAAAATAGAAACAAAAGGTAAATACCGTAATAATGAAAAAGTTGGTGTTTGGAAAACTTTTTACAAAAACGTATACTAGTTTGTAAACTAGTGGTTTTACTCGTATGTTTGTATCGTAATTAAAACACCTATGAAAGGACCCTTATTTTACGCAAAAATATTACTCTTTGGTGAGTACGGAATTATTAAAGATTCTAAAGGATTAGCAATACCTTTTAGTTCTTATAAAGGAGCGTTAAAATCTGCACGAAATTTAACAGGAGAAGCCAAAAAATCAAATGAAAGTTTGGCTAATTTCTACACATATTTAGCTAACTTAAACTCTAATACAGTTTCTTTTGATTTAGATTCTTTGAAAAATGATATTGACGACGGAATGTATTTCGACTCTTCAATACCTCAAGGATATGGTGTAGGGAGTTCGGGTGCTTTAGTAGCTTCTATTTACGATAAGTATGCTAATAATAAAATTACAATTTTAGAGAACTTAACAAGAGATAAGCTTTTAACGTTAAAACAAATTTTTTCTTTGATGGAATCTTTTTTCCACGGAAAAAGCTCTGGGTTAGACCCTCTAAACTCGTATTTAAGCTTACCTATTTTAATCAATTCAAAAGAACATATTGAACCTGCTGGAATTCCATCTCAAAAAGAAGGAAAAGGGGCTGTGTTCTTATTAGATTCTGAACAAATTGGTGAAACTGAGCCTATGGTTAACATCTTTATGAACAAGATGAAAAATGAAGGTTTTCGTAAAATGGTTAGTGAGGAGTTTGCAACACATACCGATGCTTGTATTGAAGACTTTTTACAAGGGAATGTTAAGTCGTTGTTTGGCAATGTGAAAAAATTATCAAAAGTAGTTTTAGCCAACTTTAAACCTATGATTCCAACAGCTTTTCATAAAGTTTGGGAACAAGGCATACAAACCAACGACTACTACTTAAAACTTTGTGGTTCAGGTGGCGGAGGTTACATCTTGGGTTTTACTGAAGATTATGAAAAAGCAAAAAACAGTTTAAAAGATTACAAATTAGAATTGGTGTATCGCTTTTAAAATGCTACTATGAGTACATTTAAAAATAATACATTTTTCTTAAAAATATTTAGCCTTTTATCTGTTATAAGAGGTTACAACATTTTAGTATTAATAGCAGCCCAATATTTGGCTGCTATTTTTATTTTCTCTGATACGAAATCAGTTAAACCTGTAGTTTTTGACTGGCATTTACTCTATTTAGTTATTGCTACCGTTTGCGTAGTTGCTTCTGGGTATATTATCAATAATTTTTACGATAAAAAGGCCGACATTATTAACAGACCTATAAAAACAGGATTAGATTCTTACGTAAAACAAGAAACTAAATTGACTTTATATTTCACACTAAACTTTATTGGTTTTTTCTTCGGATGGTTGGTATCATGGCGCGCAGCCTTGTTTTTTTCAATATATATTTTTGGAATTTGGTTCTACTCTCATAAGCTAAAAAAACATCCGTTAATAGGCTTAATAACTGCCACAACATTAACCATACTTCCTTTTTTTGTGATATTTGTACACTACAAAAATTTTTCTAAAGTAATTTTTGTGCATGCTATATTTCTTTTTTTAGTCATTATGATTCGTGAACTCATGAAAGATTTAGAAAATATTAAAGGAGCTATTGTTAATAATTACACTACTTTTCCTGTAAAATATGGAGAACAGAACACCAAAAAACTAATCATTTTACTAATGGTATTGACTTTAGTTCCAATTGGAGTTTTATTTAATTATCCTGCTATTGAGTATATGAAGTACTATTTTTATTTAGCTGCTATTACCTTAATATTTGTTGGTTTTTATACATGGAAGTCAACAAAAAATAACCAATATCGATTGGCTCATAATATTTTAAAAGTATTATTATTAATAGGTGTTTTTAGCTTATTATTTATTGATAAATCTTTAATCGTAGATAAAGTCGTTCAGGTTTTAGATTAAAAACCAAATAATTACTGTAACTTTGCGCACTTTTTAAAATTTAATTATGAATTCAAAAAACTCGTCGAGAGGACGACAAGCTGGACGCAACAGCAATCCTCAAGAAAAAAATCAATTCAAAAAAGATTTCAGAAAACCTAAAAGCAACAAACCAACTCAGAAAAAAGCTGAAAGTACTGGGGTTCGCTTAAACAAATTCATCTCTAACTCAGGAATTTGTTCTCGTAGAGAAGCAGATACTTACATTGAGCACGGAAGTGTTTCTGTTAACGGGGAATTAGTTACCGAAATGGGTTATAAAGTACAGCCTGGTGATGAAGTTCGTTTTGACGGAACTTTAATTTCTATGGAGCAGAAGCGTTACGTTTTATTAAACAAACCTAAAAATTACATTACTACTATGGAAGATGACCGTGGTCGTAAAACTGTAATGGAACTAGTTGGAAACGCTACAAAAGAACGTATATATCCTGTTGGAAGACTAGATAGAAACACTACTGGATTATTGTTATTTACTAACGATGGCGAATTAGCAAAAAAATTAACGCACCCTAAACATAATGTTCGTAAATTATACCATGCTTCTTTAGATAAAAAATTAAGCATTGCTGATTTAGAAAAATTACGTGGTGATGTAATTATAGAAGGCAGAAAAGTGTTTATTGATGCTGTTTCTTATGTTGAAGGCGAACGTAAAACTGAGGTTGGTATTGAGATTCACTCTGGTAGAAACCGTATTGTTCGTAAGATTTTTGAACACTTCGGATATACCGTTACAAAACTAGACAGAGTTATCTTTGCTGGTTTAACCAAAAAGAATTTACCTCGTGGTAGATGGCGTGAATTAACACAACAAGAAATTAACACATTACAAATGTTGTAAAATAAAAATCCCGAGTTTAACGCTCGGGATTTCTTTTTGATTATTTTTTTGGTTTTTTATGGTCTTCCTGTACCTCCTCATCTCGATATTTACAACATTCATGTAAATTATCATAGGCTTCTTTAGTTGCTTTAAACTCTTTCGTATCATGCCCTACACCTGCCACACTTTTCTTAACCGTTTCTGCAGTTGTTTTACGTTCATCTATAATTAAGCTTAATTTATGAGTGTTTACATCCCATTTTGCAAATTTTACTCCTTTGGTTTTTAATGCTGCTTTTTCTATACGTTGTTTACACATCATACAAACACCATCTACTTCAAAAGATACTTTTGCATTTTTTTTCTGAGCAAATGCTGATGTGCTTAATAATAAAACAACTGCTAATAATAATATATTTTTCATAAGTTCTTTGTTTTTATTTATTGAATTAATTAATCTATTTTAAATCGTAATCCTGCGTAGAAGTTACTTCCAAAAACTGGTGCATATATAATAGTGGTATCAAAATTTGCTCCAAAAGGATTATCACTTCCCAGTATAGGATTTTTTTGTTTGTAATTTGTAATGTTTTCTGCTCCAGCATACATTTCAAACTTTTTTGAAAACACTTTTGTTATTTGAGTGTTTAACAAATTATAGCTATCTGAATATGTTGGCAACTGGTTGTTTGTATTAGGTAATCGTTGCTCTCCTATCCAGTTATAGGTTACGTCAAATTTCCAGCTAGCATCTCTTTCCTCCGTTTTAGTTTCGTAAGATACGTTGGCAAAAAAACGATGTTTTGCTTGTAAAGCTTTCGCTAAGTTTCCTGATTTATAATCTGTAGATACATCGTAAAACTTATACGAGAATCGAGCATTGAAGTATGGAATAATATTTTGATTCATTTCTATCTGGAAACTATTCGCTATGCTTTGTCCTTCTAAATTAGAAAAAGAAATTTCTTTCGGGTTCTCCCAATCGACTACTACTTGGTTTGAAAAGTTTGTTTGATAAAAATCCAATGTAACATCTCCTTTTCTTCCAAATAATTTATATCCTTGTAAAAATGACACTCCATAATTCCAAGCCTCTTCTGGATCTAAACCATAAATATTCCCTCCTGTATTTTCAATAGTAATTGCTCGTGATGAAGCAAAAAGTTGTTGATTCTCTGCAAAAATATTAGCGCTTCGTTTTCCTCTTCCTACAGAAGCTCTTAGCACTGCTCTTCCCCAAGGAACATAACGCATGTGCAATCTTGGTGTTACAAAAGTTCCTAATAGGTTATGATGATCTAATCGAACGCCTGCTGTAACACTTAAATTATCTGCATTATCATAAGCATATTCAAAAAAAGCTCCTACAGAGTTTTCTTTTCTATTAAAATTCGGAGACAACATCTCACTAATAAACTCTTCGTAGTTATCATACGTAAAGCTAGCACCTGTTTTAAACTTATTACGAGTATCTCCAATAATAGAGCTAAACATAAAACTGCTATAAAAACTTTGATGCTGAATGTTGTAATCTCTCAATCCAAAATACGAATCTTGTTTGTGGTTACTATAGGCTGCTTGAAAGCCCATATTTTGAAATGGCATATCAGGAAATACATAACCTACTTTTACAGAAGTATCAAAACGTTTGGTTTTAATTTCGCTTCCCCAAACTGTACTTGAGCCTTTATCTTCTTCTGGGTCAAAACCAACTTCTCCTACTTGTTTTGAATCGTCTAAATACCTAAAATTGATAAAACTTACCCAACCTTTTTCGGCATCGGTATATTGCCAACGATTCATCACATTAATTTGTTCTGCTAATGGGTTGTCTAAAAAGTTATCATTATTTTTATCAAACTTCTCTCCTCTATAATCTCCATGTACATACAAACCTGTTTGCCATTTTTCGCTCACTTTTTGGTTAAAATGCGTATTAAACTCTAATCTACCTCCTACTGCTCCATAAGCGTTAAGGTAAAATTTATGATTGGTTGATGGTTTTACTAACTCAGTATTTATTTGACCTGAAATACTCTCAAAACCATTTACAACACTTCCAGCACCTTTAGTTATTTGAATACTTTCTACCCAGGTTCCAGGTGTAAATGTTAATCCGAATGCTTGTGCTGCTCCTCTAATTGACGGAATATTTTCTTGAGTAATTAACAAATACGGACTTGTTAATCCTAACATTTGAATTTGTTTCGTTCCTGTTAAAGCATCAGAAAAGTTAACGTCTATTGACGGATTGGTTTCGAAACTTTCTGACAGATTACAGCAAGCCGCCTTTAACAATTCATCACTATTTATAGTTACTAAATTTTGTGTTTGTAAATACGAACGTTGGGTAGAGTTTCTTTTCGCAGAAACTGCAACCTCTTCTAACGTGTTACTTTCTGTTAAATAATGACGAACAGGCGTTAAGCTATTAACTATTATTGTATCTGTTTTATAACCAACAAAGCTTATTACCAACTTTTGATACTCTTTTTTATACGGAATACTAAACGTTCCTGTTTCATTAGTGGTTGTTCCTACACTTGTATTTAACCAATACACATTGGCTCCTAATATTTCTAAATTATTATTATCTTTTATCACTCCCTGTAACTCTTCTTGAGCAAAAAGTGATAGAGAAATCAGTAAAAAAATACTGATTATAAAGTTTTTTCTCATTGTTTATTTTATCATACTACATTATACAATTCTTATTTTTTTAGTAAGAATTGTAAATCATATGATAAAGACTTCGTGAAGTACCTGTATATTAAAAAACAGTTTGGGTGGTATATAAAATTTATGTGGAACAAACTGTTTCTCTAAGTCTTGAAATAACAGACTGTTAAAAACATATGAAGTAACCGCTGTAGCAACCTTTATAAAAGTTATCTTTTCTACAGAAGATTTTTGAATTTGAGTTTGCCCTTTTATAAGCTCTGCATCATCTTTACAACATGATGCTTCTATTACTTTACTCTCACAGCTATCTTCTTCTACATCATCACAGCTAGCTACACTTCCTACATAAGAAACAGCCACTAAAAAATCACCGCAAAAATGTTTTTCTACATTAAATGAGAATGTAGATAGTAACACTGTTATTGCTAAAGTTATAGCTGTTATTTTAGAAAAATGTTTCTTCATGCCTTGCAAAGATACAAATTTTTAAAACTTTGTTTTTTACTAATCTTAGGCTTTTACTATTTTATCTCTTTACCATCCACCAATACGTTTACGTTCTGCTTGTTGTTCTTTTGTAGCCTCTGGTGTGGGAATTTTGCTTGGATATAGGGGTTTTGGGAATCCTTCTGCTTTTCTACGTTCAAAATCTTGTTGACGATATGGATCAAAAGCATCTCCTGGAGGTAATGGGCGGTTTTTATCCATATACCAAACAGTAAATGACCAATAGTTATTTATATTATATTCTGCCAACAAACCTCCAACCTTACCCTTTTTTTTACTTGATTCAAAACCTAGCAAAGCGCTAATTACTCCTGGACTAGAATTTATATATTTTACTTTGGCATATCCTGTACTAAAAGGAATGGTTACAGCACTTCTAAAATTTCTAGGAAGAACTATAACCCCATTCATCCTATCAAAAACTAAGTATTTAATAGGGGCTACAAAACCATAAATTATAGCAAAAATGCCTGGTAAGCCAAAAACTATTGTAAAGATAATTTTCGGCCAAAAACTACCTTCATCATCTACTCCCCAAACCATAAATAACCATGCTATTAATAATAAAAAGCCTATAGGCCAAGACATCCAGCCTCTTGCTGTTCTTTTTTCTTTATAAAACAAATCATTAGCTTCTTCAGTAAAATATTTATTACTCTCTACGCTTCTTTGTGTTGTCTCTTGTGGTTTTTCTTTAATTATCTTTGATAAATATTGCATTAAAACTGTTATTTATTTAAGTATAGTATTACCAACCACCAATACGTTTACGTTCTGCTTGTTGTTCTTTTGTAGCCTCAGGTGTTGAAATTTTGCTTGGATATAAAGGCTTGGGAAAACCTGCTGCTTTTCTACGTTCAAAATCTTGTTGACGATATGGATCAAAAGCTTCTCCTGGAGGTAACGGACGATTTTTATCCATATACCAGGTTATAAAAGACATATCCTCATAACAATCTCCTCCAAATATTGTATAGATATCAAATGTTTTCCACTTATTTGGACGAATAGTTTGTAACATAAACCCACCTACACCATCTTCACCCCCAGTGCTATAGGCAAACTCTACTTTTTTAAATATCATCGTGATATTTTTTTGCCAAAAAAAGCCTGTCATAGTGATTAAACCATCTTTACGATTTAAAATATGTTCCTTTTTAGGCATTGTAAAACCATAGACTACAAAAAAGATAGTTAAAAAAGCGGATAATATCATAAAAAATAAAATTTCATTATTCAATCCATCTCTGATAAGATACCTTAATGTTCCTAATAGTAATAACAAAGACACAACCCCACCTATTTGAGGAGTAGCTTTACTTCCTGATTTAGTAACAACAAAATTATCATCTACTAATCTATATTGTGATTTTTTGTAATCTCTTTTTTTAAATTTTCTTGGTTTTGTGTGAATTTTTTTAACTACTCGATGGTAATACTTTTTGAGTTTCTCTGAGTTTTTATAATCCTGATGGGTTATTTTACGAGTAAAACCTACCATCCACCAATACTTTTTCGTTCTGCTTGTTGTTCTTTTGTAGCCTCAGGTGTTGAAATTTTGCTTGGATATAAAGGCTTAGGAAAACCTGCTGCTTTTCTACGCTCAAAATCTTGTTGACGATATGGATCAAAAGCTTCTCCTGGAGGTAACGGACGATTTTTGTCCATATACCAAGTAATAAAAGACATATCTTCATAACATTCACTTCCTACATAACCAGTAATAGCAAATGTTTGCCATTTATTAGGACGTATGATTTGTAACTGAAACCCTCCTACAAGGTCTTCTCCTCCTGTACTATAGGCAAATTCTGCTTTTTCAAACTCCATCGTTATATTAGGTTGCCAAAGGAAACCATGAAAAGTAATTAAACCATCTTTACGATTTAATATTTGTTCTTTTTTTGGCATCGTTAACCCAAAAACAACAAAAAACAGTAATATAGCAGAAGAAAAGATTTTCATTTGTAACTCCATCTCTCAAAGAATATTTTAAAGTCCCTAAAAATAATATTAAAGATACTCCTCCTCCTAATAAAGGTACTATATAGTAGGGGATTTTTGTTGCTAAAAATTCATCATTATATAAAATATAATCAGAACGTTTCCTTTCAACATAGCCTTTGTCAAACTTGCTTGGTTTTATATGTATTTTCTTTTCTACTCTATGATAATACTTTTTAAGTTTCTCTGGGTTTTTATAGCGTTGATGGGTTATTTTTCGTGTAAAATCTACCATCCACCAATACGTTTACGTTCTGCTTGCTGTTCTTTTGTAGCCTCTGGTGTTGATATTTTACTTGGATATAAAGGTTTTGGAAAACCTTCTGCTTTTCTACGTTCAAAATCTTCTTCACGATATGGGTCAAAAGCATCTCCTGGAGGTAACGGACGGTTTTTATCCATATACCAAGTGATAAAAGACATACTCTCATAACACTCTGCTCCTCCATACCCAAAAGAGTCAAAAGTTTGCCATTTATTTGGACGAATAGCTTCTAACATGAAGGCTCCTATCATATTTTCTCCTCCTGTACTGTAGGCAAATTCTACCTTTTTAAAACTCATTGTAATACTCTTTTGCCAAAAAAAACCTGTCATAGTGATTAAACCATCTCTACGGTTTAAAATTTGTTCTTTTTTGGGTTTCGTTAGACCATATATTAAGAAAAAAATAAAAGCTGCACATACTAAAGCATAAAATATAATACTACCTATACTTTGAAAAGCATCTGTAGAAAAAGGAAGAAAGACAACAAGAATTAAAGATATTCCACCACCTAGAAAAGGAATTACTGTTCCATTAGAATGGTAGTAAACAAAGTCTTTCCCCATATAGTTATGCTTCAACAGTCTGTGTGAATTATTATTTACAGAATTTCTTGGCTTTACATATATTTTCTTTTCTACTCTATGATAATACTTTTTAAGTTTTTCTGGATTTTTATAATCCTGATGGGTTATTTTACGAGTAAAACCTACCATCCACCAATACGTTTACGTTCTGCTTGTTGTTCTTTAGTAGCCTCTGGCGTTGATATTTTACTTGGGTACAAAGGCTTAGGAAATCCCTCAGCTTTTCTTCGTTCAAAGTCTTGCTGACGATATGGATCAAAAGCTTCTCCTGGAGGTAACGGACGATTTTTATCCATATACCAAGTGATAAAAGACATATCCTCATAACAATCCGAACCAAAAACTATAAATGTTTCGAATGTTTGCCATTTATTAGGGCGTATGATTTGTAATTGAAAACCTCCTACAAGGTCTTCTCCTCCTGTACTATAAGCAAATTCTGCTTTTTCAAAAGCCATAGTAATGTTTTTTTGCCAAAAAAAACCAGTCATAGTTATTAAGCCATCTCTGCGGTTTAAAATATGTTCTTTTTTGGGCATCGTGAAAAAATATACGGCAAAGAATAAAGTTGAAAGAGAAGACAGGACTATAAAAAATAACAGTTCATTGTCCAAACCATTTTTATATGTATGATGTAAAATCATCAATAAAAATACCAAAGACACCCCCCCCCTACTTGAGGAGTAGCATTACTACCTGATTTTGTAACTATAAAGTTATCATTTCTTAATATTTTTTCAGCTTTTGTATATTTTGTCTCTTTATAAATTTTAAACTTGGTATGTATTTTCTTTTCTACTCGATGGTAATATTTTTTAAGTTTCTCTGGGTTTTTATAGCGTTGATGGGTTATTTTTCGTGTAAAATCTTTTACCATGGTTTGTTAGTTTTTAATTCTTGCAACGGAGCCATCGTAACTTCTTCGTTTTGGTCTAAATCAGTAATATACAACCCTGCACTTAATGCTCTTAGCCTTATTTTAGCTCCTAAATAACGTTCTTTACCCTGCAGTAACTTTACTCTTTTTGATAAGATTTCTGTCTACACAGAAATGACAGTTCCTTTTACCATCCACCTATACGTTTACGTTCTGCTTGCTGTTCTGGTGTGGCTTCGGGTGTTGATATTTTACTTGGATATAAAGGTTTAGGAAACCCTTCCGCCTTTCTACGTTCAAAATCTTGTTGACGATATGGATCAAAAGCATCTCCTGGAGGCAAAGGCCTATTTTTATCCATATACCAAATAGTAAATGCCCAATAGTTCTTTATGTTATATTCCGTTAATAAACCTCCAACTCTATCTTTACTTTTACTTGATACAAAAGCTAACATACCACTAATAACTCCTGGACTAGAATTTATATGCTTAACCCTTGCAAAACCAGAACTAAAAGGAATAGTTACTGTACTTCTAAAATTTCTAGGCATAACTATAACCCCATTCATCCTATCAAAGACTAAGTATTTAATAGGTGCAACAAAACCATAGATAACCGTTACAACTCCTGGGATTCCAAAAATCGTCAGTATTATAATTTTTGGCCAAAAATCGTCACTCTTAAAAAAGAAAGAAATTATTATTGGTACAATTATTAACACTATACCAATACCCCAAGACATCCAGCCTCTTGCTGTTCTTTTTTCTTTGTAAAACAAATCGTTGGCTTCCTCTATAAAATACTTATTACTTTCTACTGTTTCTTGCGTAATACCTTTCGGTTTCTCTTTAATTGTCTTTGATAAGTACTCCATTATCTTTTCCAAGTATTAGGGTTATACACTTCATCTTCAGTTCCAATTCTAATATTTGTTCCCCACACTTCATCTAAAACATCATTAATCCTATCCGCTATAATCATATCACCTGTAGGAGCTACCCAATCGGTAGCTGATAATTTATACCCCATATAACGGTCATTACCATTTTTATGTGGCCAATATTCATTTAACTGTTCGTTTATAATGGTTCTACTTATAAATACAAATTCTGAGCTTAAAGAAATTTTATTATGAATAGCCTTGGATAAAGTATACGAAACTTCAAGCACATCTGCTCCATTATCATCTGAAGTAACTTCTACTTTATCAGCAATCAACATTTCATCTGAACTTGAAACTTCTTTAGTACCTTTTACAAAAAGTCTCATCGCAAAATCAAAGCTACTCTTATTGTATAAGAATTTACGTAAGTGTACTTTTAGAGTTACTTTTTTTACTTTTTTATACTTAACTCCCGCACTCAATTGAATTGCATCTCTTATATAATCTCCCCAAGATTTATCTGGTTTATCTTCGTAGAAAAATTGTGTAACATTTTCTTTTACACGATAGCTAATTAATAAATCATATAATAATTGTGAAGCCTTTTTAAAATCACGCCACTCTTTAAAATCGCTCTCCACCAGACGATCTCGTTCATTATATATTTGCTGTATATAAACAGAAGGAGCTTCATTTCCTGCAACTAATTGATGTTCGCTTCCTAATACATTATTTTTCAAAAACTTTTCTAGAGGTGTATCAGTAAAGTAAATAGCTAGTGCTACTCCTACCAACACTAAGACAAATAAAATAGCTAATGGCCAAAAAGTTAAAAAACCAAACGCAGCTCCAGTTGCAAAAGCAACAATACTATCTGCCAATAACACCGCACTTAATGCTCCAGTGATTGCCCATGTAAGTGAGGCATCATAATCTCGCGCTTGGTAGGTTTCTATACTATCCCATACACACATAGTAACACCTACACCAGACCCAACAAACCCTGTTATTTTAGATATGTTACCTATTGATCTCAAAGCACTTACACTCCCCCCTCCTTTATTTGCTAGCATTTTAGCCTCAGCATAACTGGTTGAAGCAGATATTAAACTTAACACTCCACCTGTAGTATCTATTCCATTTTTAATATTAGCTTGAGAACTTAATTTATTTACACTAACAGCAGTACTTATTACTTCTAAACCTGCCATAAAGGCTCTAAACTTAGGGTGTTCTAGAGCTTTCGTTATCCATTCACTAGCTTTATTACCCGCCCCTTTAATAGGAACTTCAAAACGTTTATTTGCTACAATTTCTTCTGGTGTTCCCTGTAACGCTGAAGCCTTTATCCTTATATGCCTATGTCCACTTCTATAATTTGCTAACTGATCTTCTTCTACCCATTTTGACATATTTAGAAAAAAACCTTTTTTTGAAATACTGTTTTCAAGCTCTTTTCTTTTTATCTGAATAACAACTTCATTTTCGTACTCAAAAGATTTTATATATCCTAAAACTACCTCAAAACTTGATTCTGAAGTTGCATATTTTGCATAACTCTCTGTTATACTTTTAAGAGTATCTATAAATTTTTTAGACAGCGAAAAACCTTTACTAACATCTAAAATTGTTTCCTGTAATTCTTCTAATTTAACTTTTTTACTTAATAACTTTGAAATTTCATCATCATCATTTTCCAACGTTTTAATATAAAAATCTTTCCAACTATCTTCTTTTCCTGTGTAATCTTTTTTTAGGTCTAAATGTCTATCTTTATCATGCGGATGTGCAGATAAGACCTCTAAATGAGAAGCTAGAATATAATTACCTTCAAATACTGCTTGATTCCCTCCTTCAGTATACAGTGGCAAGTAACATTTATAATAATCATTTGACAAAAAAGTTCCAAAGTCTCCTCTTATGTTTGAAATTACTTTTCGTAACTCTTTTCTTTCCTTAACAGCTAAAATTTTTAATAACTTGTCTTTATCTGTAGTTTCAGCATACTCTTCTTTCATTTTCTCATCATTATAGATAAGTTGATAGGTGGTTAATGCTGTTGAAAAGAGTCCACTTACTTGTTCTTCGTAATCAGAAAAAGTGCTAGATCTATTTTCTCCTTTTTCTATTCTAGTAAAAATGTCTTCTTTACTTTGTCCTGTTTGTATAGATTCAATAATCGCTTCATGTTTCTGATGTTTTGTAACAAGTACACTTCCAATATCATTAGCACAACCAATAGGGTCATTTAATGTAACAAACATATCTTCATAAAAGTCATTATTTCCTTCATCTGTTTGTTCTTTTTCATCAACATGAATTTCTCTTAAATCATCTCTAAACTCTCCACCTTGAAGATGATTTTTAAACGAAACTACTTTTACATCTTTATACGAAACTACTTCGTCTGACTCGGGGTTACATCCTACTTCAATGCCTACACAATTAATAGTTTGCATAAACTTTTGCTTCTTTTCATCACTACCGTTAACTTCATTAAAAAAAGCCTTGCTCCACTGAACTGGTGAATAAGCTATGTAATATTCTCCTGGAGTATTTATAGTAATAAAGGATCTAGCATTACCTGTAGCTTTTCTTATATCTCCATTATTATCTTTAGTCCAGACAATACCCTTTAATTTTCCTGATTCGTTTACTTGATACTCTTTATATTTATTATTATCACTCTTATTAATAATATAAATATATCCTAGTCTTAAAAATGTACGAGCTAAGTAAAAGTTTTCAATTTCTGGTATTTTATTATTAGCTACTTTTACCTCATCAACACTATACTTTTTCTTTCCTTCCAATATACCATCTATATCTATAGCAGTATCTTCGGTAGATTTTTTTTCAAAAAAACCATACCTAAAAAGGTGAAGTTTGATTCCTTTTTTCAAAGCTTCTTTTTTGGGACTTGCTACTGGTTCTGTAACTCCACCTCCTGTACATTCAAAAAAATATTCTGCAATTACTTCTTGATATTCCTTTTCTTGATATTCTACTAATAAATCGTCAGCCATTTTTTGTTTCTTTAATTTTTAGAAGATTCTTTTTCCTTTTCTGTAGCATCTTCAACCTCCCAAGTAACTTCTACTTTTTTATCTTGTACTGTTCCTGTTAATTCTACCACTTCTTCTTCATTTGTGGTTGTACTACCATTTTCATTGGTAGTTTCAACAGGTTTTTTCACCTTAAAAGTAATACTTTCACCGTCAGGTATATTGTACACATAAGCTCGTAGTGTTACTTCTTTTAATACTTTTGATTTACGTATTATATTCTTTTCTTTTAGCCATTGCAAGTTATAAATTCGTGGTTCTCCTTGCTCTTCTTCTTTTAACTTTTCTTGATTTTCTTCCGCTTCTTTTATTTTACTATTATGGGCTAATCTATCTACAATGCTAATTTTAGGAAACGGTATCTTGTTTACAGGCATATTAACTGAAGGAACTGGTGCAGCACTACCTACTATAATATTAGCTTCTCCTGCTGTTATTGTTCCTCCATGAGCTGTCAAGTCTCCCAAACATGCTACGGGTTTTCCGTTAATTAAAATATTAGGAAATCCTTGCGCTATGGTATCTGGTGGGCCTACACAGGTACATATACTACCTATAGTGGCCACAGGTTTTCCGTTGGCTAATACATTTGCTTCTCCTTGTGCAATAGGACCGCCCACATGAGGTACGGTTCCACTACACATAGGGCATACGTGCATGCTTCCTACTGTTGCAACTGGTCCTGGCATAATTATTATGTTTTAAAATTACATTATATCAAACTTACCACTTGCTCCTTGTACAACAGTCATCTGTCCTTGCACTTTGGTTTGTTGACCTTTTAACTCGGCTGCTGCTTGCCCCTCAATTGTAGTGTTTTGTCCTTTTATATCAGTATTACTACTTGCTTCTATAGTTATATTCGCACTACTTGTAATACTAGCATCTTTGTCGGCTTGTGCGTTAATTGCTCCTTTCGACAAAATTGAAGTATCTTTTTCTGATGCTGTTTTAATCTCTCCTTTTGCTTGTAGCTCAATGTTCTCTTCTGCAATTATTTTTACATTTTTTGCAGAAAACTCCATAGTTTCAGCTGACTGAACAAATAATGACTTTTCTTTAGTATCAAAGGTTATGATACTTCCATCTTTATCTTTTATGGTTATTTTCTCTTTATCTTTTGTGTCATCTAACTCAATAGTGTGTCCACCACGTGTAATAATACTCTTTCGTACATTTTCTTCATCACCTCCTGCTCCGTTTTTACCTGTAAACATGCTTCCCATAACAAAGGGACGGTTAGGATCGTTATGTTCAAAACCAATCATTACCTGATCTCCTAGTTCTGGAATAAATACAAATCCTCTATTGGTTTTAGTAAGTTCACTACTTCCTGCATCGGGAGTCATTACACGAATAAAATCTGTTTTTGCTCCAATAGCTTCCTGCCAGTAAAACTGAACTTGTACACGTCCTTTACTTTCTGGGTCTTTATTACTTACCACCGTTGCTACTTGATTGTTAGCTACTGCTGGTGCTATGTTTTCGTTTAATGGTAAGCTTTTTGTGTTTGCAGGGATAGCTTCAAAAGTATTAGAATATGCTCCTCCTACATCTGCAAAGTGGCTTATTTGAGTTATAATATATTCTCCATACTGTTTTACAGTATATTTTCCTTCGTCATACTTTGCTGCACTTACTTTGATTATGCTTCCTAAACTTAATCCTTTCGCTCCTCCACTTGCCTTAAGTACATTGCCTCCTGCACTTAATCCTTGTAATCGTTTTTGTAAATACTCATCTAATGATGATTTGTCTTGTAAAAACACATCGCTTACTCCAAAGTCTTTTACTTCTTTATAAACTTGTTCTGATGCTTTAAGTGCTGTATTTGCTAAATCGTTTAGCCCTTCATTAGTTGCTTTTAAATCGCCTTCAAAGAATTGATCATTTAACGAATCGTAACTATATGTTGCTAAAGTAGGATTATACGTTTTGGTTTTTATTTGTAGTTCTTTTAAATCTTTACTGTATTCTAGCTCTATTGGCTTTTGACCTTCAGATTCGGGTTTTCCAAAAACAACATCTACTCCATCAAAATAAAACCATTCGTTATATTGATATGCTAATCTTTGCAGGTATTTGTAGTCACTCTCTGCGTATTGACATTGGTAAGGAATTACTGTAGTATATGCTGGATTAACCTTGTTTTTTATGGCAGTAGTATCCATGATCTCTGAAACAATACTTGCTAGATCTTTTTCTAACCAAGATTTCTGTTGTTTTCCATTTTCTAGTAAAACTGTTTGAGACAATCCTTTTAGTATTAATTCGCCGTGTAATCCTATTTCATTATGGCGCATTGATACGTCTAACACAACTCCTATAAAGGCTTTACCTGAGACATTGGTGGTAAGCTGTTTTCCTAACCATTCTTTTGATTTTTCTAAGGTGTAGCTTCCTGCTTCTTCTACAGTTTCTATATCTACCACAACTTCAAAAGTATGGTGCTGGTATAAGAATTGGTTTATTGTAATTGTTTTATAACTCTTTACAAAGTTACCATCTATGGTAATTTGTTTATCTAATGCTTCTTCTTTTATCTTATGCATGGGGTGTTTTTTCTTTGTTATAGTTAAAACTAT